>JAUXUD010000062.1 GCA_030680835.1 Bacteroidota bacterium | reverse complement strand
ACAACGAACCGCTAACAGCACATTTGCAATAGGCGGGGTTTTATGCTCCGCAGACAGATTTGTGGTTACAGAAAGTTCAGTGCTCCGCATCAACATTTGTGGTGGAAAGCCCGCCCATCGCAAATCTGCAAATCGTTATGCGGCATGCAGAACGACAAACCTTCGACAACGAAAACCATTATGACTAATGAATAGATACTATGAATATTTCTAACATTTTTGGGGTATTTCTCTCTGGAATAGTTATCCTATCCACTAATAGCTGCAGTAAATGTGGTAGCGGTTCGGGAATGCCAGGGCCGACTCAAAATATTAAAAAGGGTGATTTGCTTTTGAATGACTCTACTCAATATTGGGTTGATTCTATAGACCAAGCCTTAGTTTTTTCAAACCAAATAAACAATATTATTACATTTACTTCAAATGGCCTTATAAATTCCATTGAAAAACAGAATATTGGATTTGGCTATTCAGTTGCCGATGGTGAATGTGAGAGCCATAGTAACCAAGACTATTATAGCTATCCAATTCAAGACAAAATTTTTAAAGGCAATCTTATAACAATCACGATCCGAAGGACTAAATACTATTGGGATTTAAATGCTCTGGTTAATAGCCCACAAAATAAAGATAAAACACAAGATGGGTTGGAAGTAAATCTAAATAATTATAATTTTTCCATTTATCCTAAAGACAGATGGGTAACCGCAAGATATAAGTATTTTGATACTGTGACGTTAGGAAACAAATTTTACGCCAATGTGATTTATACTTACTATGACACAACTGGTCTTTCTTATCTTAGACCTGAAACACACCCTTATGGCGTTTACTATATAATACCGAAAGGGGTCGTTGGCTTTGAGTTTTCGAATGGGGACAGATATTTTGCTAAATAGTAGCTTGACAATGAATGCACGACCGCATAACAAGGGGTTTGCGTTAGCGGGGGTGATGTGCTTCGCAGACACATTTGTGCAAGGTGGAACTTCAGTTCTCCGAATGAAGTATATTGCTAAAACTCCCTGCCATCGCAAACCCCCAAATCGTTATAACCAAGTAGGTTTAAGAATATAAGTAGGACAATTTCGTTTAACTACAAACAAATGCAATGAAAAATCTTGAACGAAGGAAAATATAAATTTCACATAACACACAATGCAAAATCCGTTTTAGATAGATCTCTATGGCACCGACTCAGTTTAACGATAATATAAATTAAAATGCCGAAATCAAAAATCCTATCTTTATTATTAATTATCAGCTTCACCTCATACGGACAAGTTGCATTCCAGGGTAACGACACTACCAAGGTTGTTGACTGCAACCCCACAGAAATTAAAATAAAAGGTAAAGTTGGTAAAATATTAATACAAGTAGGTGACCAACCAACTGACACCATAAACTGTATTGGGGAGGAGTCGTTCAGAATTCTCTATGAAAATGATGACTCAATTGCAACTTTGATTGAAAGCGGTTTACTTAACGCTAAATATTTATTAAAGGTAGGCGTTTACCAATACCAAGTTGATTCTTCCTTATTTTTTACATCAAATGATGAGTTAGTAAAGTTGACAGAAATTAACAAACCTACAAAGGTTTGGAATGGCCATGTGTTTGTATTAACCAGTGTAGAAATTTATAATAAAAGAACTCAATCGGAAAGGTATTACAAAGTCTTCTGTGAGCGATGCTTTTATTCATTAAAGGTCAAAAATAATTCTGGTAATCTGACCATGAGCAACGATGTGTTTTTTCGAAATTCAGTCATCAAATGTTTTACTCAATTGTATTGTGAATATTAAGCAAGGGTTTGGCCAAATTGTAAGTCAACCTTGACCAACATTTGAGTAAGTTTAACTGCAGAAATGTCAATCTGAAACTGACAATCATTACTCCAAACTTGACTTTTCTTGAGGACCATTTCGCGAATTCCAAGTTTTGAAGTCTGCTTAAGGTTTGCACAACCTATCAGGTTATAACACTTGCTAAAATCAATTGGGGTTGACGTGGAAAAGTGAAATTTTTTCTTTCTATTTGTAATTCGTTTCGCATGAAAGTTTTGTGGCTTCGAATTCCCAACTGCTTTTAGCAAGAAACCGTTACCGTTAAGTGCTGAATAAGAAATTTATATTAACTTAAATAATCTATTTATGAAAAATGCAACCTTAATTCATGTGACAGGAACTATACTTGTAATAATTGGTGCTATTTTGATAATGTTTCACACTCTACCAATACTGAAGGGAAATGCCATTGTAATTATAGGATTCATTGTTTCTACAATCGGACAATCCTGGAAGGTAAATTTGTTAAAAAGGGAGATTCAAGAATTCAAGAATACAACTACCTCTTAAATTTTTGTAACAAATAAACTGACTGCATTTTGTAACAACTAAAATTAAACTTCTTGCATCCCGACCAAGTTGTAGTAAATCTTTTCAGTTTTTCCAACGGGACATCTTTGGCTATTATCATCAGTTGCCGATATCAAATTGATCAGTGCCATTTGGGCCTTGCCTCAGCTCCACAACTTTTTTTTAATTCTCATCCCTTTAACAGCAAGAGCAGTGCAGCTTTTTTTGTTTGAATGTAGGGATGAATAGGAATTAATGAACCCAACAGGAATTAATTAAAAATGCTTAGGTTTGAATTAGAAATAACAGTCGGGATATAACTCCAACCCAACTTATAGCGTGCAGGATTGGAGCGAAGTTTGTGACTGGTATAAAGAAATGATACACCTAACTCTTAGCCGCAGAACTAACCTGAAACCCGGAGCAAGAAATAACTAAGATTTATTAATATTAATTATGCCGAAAATCATTTTTCCTGAATTATTGTTTTAAGACATTTGTCAATTATGATTATGACATACCAGCAAAATGAGGATCGTTCAATTAACATTGATCCTTCTTATAAGAAAGTTTACCGGCTTGGCGGTTTAACCAGCCTGATATTGATTATTTATTCTTTAATTACAATACTGATTGTTTCATTCATTGGCGGTCCACCTGTGACAATTGAAGAGTGTTTTTATATGCTCAATGAAAATAAATTGCACGGACTGTTACGGCTTGATATATTGACTGTATTCATTATACCTCTTTATTATTTACTTTTCTATAGTATTTATTTAGCTCTGCGAAAGAAAAATAAGGGGTTGATGACCGTTTCAATCATTTTGGTATTTGCAGGGGTAACACTTTTTCTTGCAACACCTTCGGTATTCTCCTATCTCCATCTTAGTAATAAATATGCAGTGGCAACAACAGATATTCAGAGAAATCAGTTGCTGGCAGCCGGAAATGCAATACTGGCTTCAGATATGTGGCACGGAACAGGTGCTTTAATCGGTGGATTGCTGATGCAAACAGGAGCATTGCTGATTTCATTTGTCATGTTAAAAGACAATACATTTAATCGCCTTACTTCTTACACCGGAATTGTAACTCATGGACTGGATTTGGCACACATAGTAATTGGATTTGTTCTCCCGTCAGTTGGAGTAATTCTCATGGCTGTTGCAGGTCCTATCTATCTATTATGGTTTCCATTAATTGGAGCCAGACTATTTAAACTATCACGTAAATAAAACATAAAAATGACAAACCCAATATTAACAAGTGAAATTGAGACCACCGAAAAGCAATGGAGAAGCATTTACATTTTGGGCGGAGTTATGACTATCATTGGCTTAGTTGGAATTTTGCTTGATGTAGTAATGGGCAATGTGAAAGGAGGTAATTTATCTGCATTACCACAAACCGCAATTGATAGGTTCGCTCAGCTTCATGACAACTCCTTACTGGGCCTTTACAATCTTGACTTATTGAACATCGTTAATCAAATTATTTTCATACCCGCATATTTTGCACTTTATGCAGCACACCGAAAAGTAAACAACGCTTATGCTGCATTTGCTCTGATTATTTTTCTTGTGGGCACAATAATATTTGTTGCAACCAATACAGCTTTGCCAATGCTTGAACTTAGCAATAAGTATTTTGCTGCTACTTCGGAAACACAAAAATCATTTCTTGCAGCGGCAGGAGAGGCAATGCTTGCAAGAGGTGCTCATGGAAGTCTGGGAGTTTTTATTGGTTTTATATTGCCAAACATTGCGGGTATATTAATATCTTTAGTGATGTTAAGCGGAAAAATATTCAGTAAGGTAAATTCTTATTTAGGGATTGCAGGAAGTTCCTTAATATTGGTTTATCTTGTTCTGGTAACATTTGCACCATCAACAAAAAATATGGCAACCGCTCTTGCTATGCCGGGTGGACTTATGGCAATGGCATGGATGATTTTATTTTCAATTCGTCTTTTACGTTTAGGTCAAAGAAATTGACGAATGAAAACGAGACGAACTTTAGGGGAATGTTTTGTGGCAATTCGACACTTTCTGGAGAACTAGTTCATAAATCACAACCATTATGAAAAAATTATTTATTATTTTACTTTCGATAGGACTCTTATCAAACTTAAAAGCCCAAAATGCCGAAACCTATTTTAAAAGCGGTCTGGCAAGCTATCATGCAAGGAATTATCAAAAGGCAATTACCGAGTTTACTGAGTCCATTGATTTGAATCCCCGTGATACGCAAGCATATTATTACAGGGCATGGGCGAAGCAGAAAATTAAAGATAACAAGGGGGCAATAGCTGATTATACACAAGCAATAGAACTCGATCCAAAATTTGCAGAGGCTTATTATTTTAGAGGCGTGGTAAAAGCACAGTTAAAGGACAATTTGGGTGCAATATCCGATTATACATCAGCCATTGAATTGAAGACGGATTATGGTGAAGCCTATTATAACCGGGGCATTGCTAAATTTAATGCCGGACTAAAAGATAGCGGTTGTAACGACATGAACATGGCAGTTAAATTTAAGGTTAAAGAAGCCAAGCAAACAAAAATGTTATTTTGTAATTAGAGTAGGTCTATAATGTACTCTGGTGGTGTTATAAACGGACTCTTGCTTTAGGTACAGATTTTAATTAATAAGCACTTCAACTTCTAAAATGTTCGCTGATTACTTTTGCAAAACCCGGATACAGGGCTTTGGATGAGCCCAATATAGCTCTCCCAAAAATAACATCATCTCCCCCATTAAAATCCTTCACAATTCCACCGGCTTCTTCAATCAGGCAAATGCCACCTGCCACATCCCAGGGACTTAATCCATATTCAAAAAAACCATCAAATCGGCCGCAGGCGGTATAGGCCAGATCAACCGCCGCACTTCCCATGCGGCGCATGCCTTGTGTATGCGTCATTAAATGCTTCAAAGCACTTAAGTATTGATCCATTATTTTAAAATCGTAATAAGGGAAACCGGTTGCCAATAATGCCTTTCCAAGATCATTGTTTTCTTTAACATGTATCCGGCTGCCATTTAAATAAGCCCCGCCATTTTTCCAGGCATAAAATAATTCATCACGGTTAATTTCATATACCACACCCAACATCGGTTTGTTGTTTTGAATCAACCCAATACTTACACTATAAACCGGCAAATCGTGAATAAAATTGGTTGTACCATCCAAAGGATCTATTACCCACATCCATTCTTTCACTTCTTTGGCAATGGTATCTTCTTCGGTAATAAATCCTGCTTCCGGAAAAATAGTATGGAGTCGTTTTACCAATAATTCTTCGGCATTTTTATCTACATAACTTACCAACTGGTTAAAACTTTTAACCTCAACGGTATCCCGGTTAAAGTTTATTCTTTCTTTTCTAATAAAATCTCCCGCCTCTTTGGCGCAGGCACAAGCTTCAATGCAAATTTGTTCTAAATTCATGTAGCGAAATTAATGTATTTATTGGGTTTGGCTACTAAGAAACTAAGAAACAAAATTTGATTTTTATAATTGCAATAACATTTGAATTATCTTAAGGTACTCTTTGTTTCTTTGTTCCTTCGTAGCAAAAAAAAACTATTTCAATCAAAAGCAAATTTCGCCTTAATTTGCAAACATGAATTATCCTTCCGCATTAATTGAAGATGCTGTAAACGAATTGTCCAAATTCCCGGGCATAGGCAAAAAATCGGCCTTGCGAATGGTATTATACTTGCTTAAACAAGACGAATCGGTGGCAGGTAAAATGGGTGAATCCATAATTAAACTGCGTAAAGAAATAAAATTTTGTAAACGCTGTCATAATGTAAGCGACCTGGAACTGTGTAATATTTGTGGAAACCCAAAACGCGATCAGCAATTAATTTGTGTGGTTGAAGATTTAAGGGATGTAATGGCCATTGAAAATACCAATCAGTATAAGGGTACCTATCATATACTGGGGGGATTGATTAACCCGATTAACGGAATCGGACCCGATCAATTGCAGATAAACAGCCTGATCAAACGCGCCAAAGAAATGGAAGCCAAAGAAATTATCATGGCTTTAAGTGCAACTATGGAAGGCGATACCACTGTTTTTTACCTCTCAAAAAAACTGACTCCGCTGGCCATCAACATCAGTACCATATCAAGAGGAATTGCCATAGGTGGCGAATTGGAATACGCAGATGAGATTACGCTCGGTAGGTCTATTATTGGACGGATACCTTACCGGCATTAGGGATCAGAGATGAGAAATGAGATTTTTACTTCTCATCTCCCATCTCTGCCCCTTCAAAAGCGAAAGCCTCTCCGTTGGGAAAGGCTTTCTAAGGTAGGTTGTAAATGTAAAATGCTTATGAGAAATAGAATGTACCCTGGCACTCTAGTATTTTTATTATTTATGAGTCAATACAAAATTCAAAAAGGTTGATCCAACCTAAGCAAGATTGGATCAACACACTAAACAAGCCTAAAACCCCTTAAGTTTTAGTTCATAAACAGAAGCGTTAACTGAAGCACCTTTCCTTCAAAGCCTTCGTAGTTGCTCAGTGAAATGGCTTCGATTTGCTTTTTAACGTAAGTTTTCAAATATTCATTAAAGGTTTCAACCGAAATAACTTCAATTGTTTTGTCCTCTTTAATTTTGAATTCTACCGTTACTTTCTCGTTAACGTTTTGGTCAATCAGTTCTTCAGGAAACGCAACTTTTCCTCTTATTTCAGTACTGATGGCTTTCATTTTTTTAGCTTCCGGACGTTCGGTTGCTGTGGTTTTGTTACATGTTGAAAGGATCAAACCTCCTAATAACAAAATGTTTAATGCTGCGATGTTTAATAATTTCATGATTGTGTTTTATATGTTTTCAGTGATAAGACGATACAAAGATTGTATTAGTTACAGGCACCCAAAATATTTTTTAGATGAAATGAATATTTTAAGGGATGAAATGAATAATTGAATTGATAAAAGGTTGATTAAGAAAATATTTATATTATGTAGGTTTGTTTTAATAAAGTAAAATCCCTGCTAAAATAAAGTTTGGGTTTTAACACAATACATAAATGCGTATTTTCGTTGCTTAATCTGTCTATGCAGCTCTCAGTAGTAATTGTAAATTATAATGTTAAGTATTTCCTGGAGCAGGCGCTGCACGCAGTGCGTAAAGCGTGCAGGGACATAAGCGCCGAAGTTTTTGTGGTTGATAACCATTCGGTAGATGGCAGTTGCGAAATGGTTAAGAACCTCTTTCCCGAAGTAATTTTAATTGAGAACAAGATAAATTATGGCTTTGCAAAGGCAAATAATCAGGCCATAAAAATTGCAAAGGGCAAATATATTTTATTGCTGAACCCCGATACGGTTATTGAAGAGGACTGTTTTACCAAAGTAATTGCCTTTATGGAAAGCACTCCGGATGCAGGTGCAGTGGGGGTAAAAATGATAGACGGTTCAGGGAAGTTTTTACCGGAGTCGAAGCGCGGACTACCCACCCCTGAAGTTGCCTTTTTTAAAATTAGCGGTCTGGCTGCAATTTTCCCCAAATCGCGCCGCTTTGGAAAATACCATCTGGGTTATTTAAAACAGGATGAAATAAATCCGGTTGATGTACTTGCCGGAGCCTTTATGATGATTCGGCATGATGTATTAAAACAAGTGGGCCTGCTGGATGAAGATTACTTTATGTATGGCGAGGATATCGACCTGAGTTTTTGCATCAATAAAGCCGGTTATAAAAATTATTATTTCCCCGAAACCACCATTATTCATTATAAAGGCGAAAGCACTAAAAAAACAAGTGTAAACTTTGTCTTTACTTTTTATAATGCCATGGTAATTTTTGCCAAAAAGCATTATTCACAAAAGCTTGCCCGTAATTTTAGTGCGGTTATTCATATCGCAATTTATTTAAGAGCATTTGCAGCCTTATTAACCCGCATTACTTCACGTATTTTTATACCTCTGCTCGATTTCACAGTTATTTTTACCAGCTTAACTTTATTGGTAAGTTTTTGGTCGAATTTAAAGTATGCCACTCCGCTTGCTTATCCTTCGCAGGTGGTTTATTCAAACAGTTTGATATATACCGTGCTTTGGCTACTGGGTTTATATTTGGCCGGATCATACAACAAACGCAAAACATTTTTAAGTGTAGCCAAAGGCATTGCATTTGGTACACTGGCCATTGCGGTTTTTTATGCATTTATCGATGAACAATATCGCTTTTCGCGTGCCATCATTCTTTTAGGTGCCGTAGCAGCTATTATCGATGCCTATTTTATACGGGTGATCCTATATTGGTTCAAGTATGGCCGATTGAGTTTAAATATGGGAAGCCATCTAAAAACAATTATCGTAGGCAATAAATCAGAGGTGGAACGGGTGCAGGATTTATTAGTGAAATCAAAATCAAAAAGCGATTATCTGGGTTATGTTTCTGTTGAACCCAACAGCGAAGACAGTCATTATTTGGGTCAGGTAAACCAGTTAACAGAAATTGTTTCGCTGTTTGGGGTTGAAGAAATAATATTTTGCAGCAAAGATTTGGCAGCCAGCCGAATCATTGAGTGGATGGGTACCATAACCCAAAAAGATATCATGTACAAAATTGTTCCTGAAGAGAGTCTATTTATTATCGGAAGCAATAACAAAAACACACCCGGAGATTTTTATACCATCGAAATCAACCTGAAACTTGCAAAGGCTTTCGAGCAGCAAAAGAAAAGAGTTTTTGATATTGCGGCCAGTTTTTTAATGCTGTTGATTTCCCCGATACTCATTTTGTTTGTAAAAAATAAAATAAATTTCTTTAACAATATTTTTCAGGTAATGAGCGGACAAAAAACATGGGTAAGTTATGCCATGGCCGATAATATTAAACTATTGCCTTCTATTAAAAGTGGTGTTGTAAGTCCGCTGGATGCTTCCCGTGGCAGAATCTATAACCCGGTAACCATACAAAAATTAAACTTTCTGTATGCCAAAGATTACTCGGTAGAAAAGGACCTGCTTATTGTCATGCGTTCCATCAGAAACTGCGGGAATTAATAAATTCCATCATCCCTTTATTGAGCATGTCAGGTTCTTCCACCATTCCAACATGTCCGGCATTTTGCAAGTAGCAAATCTGCGATACCTTACATAATGCAGCTTGCTTAAACATGGCTTCTTCGGGGATTAATGGATCCTGTTTCCCAATTGCAAAAAACACCGGAACCTGTGTCTGTTCCAACACATGCAATCTGTCGGGCCGGTTCATCATGGCTTTAGCCGCTTCAATAATTCCTTCCTTTGGACCCGATAAGCCCTGAAGTATAAAATCATTTACATAAGGTTCACTTTGGTTTGGGGTTGCAAACAGGGTGGGAATAAAACTTTTGATATAAGGTTCCTTGCCGGTCTTTTCAAGCAGGGCAATTACCTGTTTGCGCTTTTCTTTCCGCTCTTCATTATCAGCTGTGGCAACCGAATGTATCAAACCAAAACTAGTAAGCATCTGTGGATACAATTCAGCAAAAGCCATCACCACATAGCCGCCCATGCTATGCCCCATCATTATGCATTGCCTGATATCAAGATGATCCAATACGGCTTTCACCTCCGTTGCCATCTGATCCATGCTTACATCAGTAATTACTTCACTTGATCCAAAGCCCGGCAAATCAAGCGTAATCACCTTGTGGCTGTCTTTAAAAAACAATACCTGCTTGTTGAAGCAGGTATTGTTTTCGCAATAGCCATGAATCAATACAAGCGTTTGCCCGCCAGATCCCTGACAAAAATATTTTAACATCCTATTTAAATTAGTAAAACATATAACGTTTATCTTTAACGTTTCTTAACTCCTTCACTACTTCAAAATATCCATATTCCAGCTTTTGCTGTAATGCATTCATCAACTCATTTTTTTGAGCCGAGAAATCTTTGATTTCAGCAGGTGGCGTAATTTTGGAAATCTGAAATGCGTAAACTGCAGCATCTCCTTTTACAGGTCCGATTAATTTATTGAGTGAAGAAGTGCCTGCAACAATACCTGCAAAACTTACATCATATCCCACATAAGGTACGCTTGCATTTTCAAATGTTTGCGAAGCAACAGGCGTTACCGATTGGTTCATCTTGCGGCTTACTGCATCCAGATTGGGAGCACCTTCCATGGCAACTTTTAACTTTTCCTGCAATTGCTCTGCCTTTTTATCTTTCCTGTAATCATTGGTAACCCGCTCTTTTGATGATTCAAAATTTGCTTTCCCTTTTTCACGAATCAGGGTTAAGGTTGCAATTACATATTTATCGTTTCCTATTGTCATCACCTCACTTACATCTCCAACTTTGGCATTGAACGCCCATTTAACTGCCTCGCGTGCTTCACTGTATCCGGGTAAAAAGTTATCTGTTTCACGCACAAACTCTGCAATTCTTTTGGTCATTTTCTTTTCATCACAGTTTTTGTTAAAATCTTCGGCATTCTGACTGGTAGCGGCAAACTGGCTGGCTTCATTATAGGCAATGGAACTTGTTTTTTCGCTGGGTTCAATAACGCGCTCCAAAACACCTGCACAAACCTGCTTTTTGGTTTTGTCTTCAGTTATTTTAATTACATGAAACCCAAATTGTGTTTTTAACACAAACTGGTCGCCTTTTTTGCCCCTTTTAACTGCGTCATTAAATTCTTTCACCATTTGGCCTTCCGGAAACCAACCCAAATCTCCTCCTTTGTCTTTCGTTCCGTCGGTACCAAACTGACTGGCTAATACTTCAAAACTTTCTCCGCCTTTAACCCGGTTTAAGATATCATTCGCTTTCTTTTTGGCAATTAATGTATCTGCCATGGTAGGGCCTTCAACCTTTATTAAAATATGGCTTGCACGCATAGAATACGCTGTATCCATTTTAATTCCCGACACCTTGTAAATCTGGTATTTCCCGTCTTTAAAAATGGGGCCTATAACCGAACCTACCGAATCGTTAAATAAACGATCCTGAATTTCGGGAGGATATAAACTGCGTGGCTTTGGAGTGGGATCAAACTTGGAATCTCCGTTTAAATCTACATAAGCAGTATCATTGTCAGATGCCCTAAATTGTTCAACCTGATCGTAAGCCCATTTTTGTATGGCAGCGCTGTCCTCCGATGTAGGTGCAAAATCCCAAACTACAAATTCAAGTTTACGGCTGTTTTCACGCTCTTTGTACCTGTCCATATTCTTTTTGAAATAGGACTTTAATTCTCCTTCGTCAGCTGCAATGGTTGAGTCGGCAATAGTAGTATAAGCCAGGGCTACGAAATTTAATTCTGCGCTTTTTTCTCGCGCATGATGAGCCGATTTGGCTTCAAACGTTGTGGCATAAACTCCTTTCTTCAGGAGTGTTGAATACTTTTTCTGCAAAGTTTCTGTTACCAGATAATCTTCAAACTCTTTCCACTGGGCTTTAGTGGTTTCATCGGTACCTTCCGACATTTGTTTTAAATAACGTTTTACATTATTTACATCAAAAGTATTGGTGGCCGGATCCGTAAAAGACTGCTTAATTTGTGGATGAATATTGCTGCCGTATATGATATCCGCCAGCTCTTCCTCACTCATTTCAATGCCCAGATCTTTGTATTCTTTCAACAACATATAGTCGTTTAAAAACTGATTCCAGGTCGTTTCACGCACTTGTCCGCGGGTTGCTTCATCCAAATTTTCCTGTTGGGTTCTTTTTTTGAAATTAGCAGTATTAATTTCCAGCTTTTCTTCAAACTGCTTTATTCCAATACTTTCTCCATCTATTTCACCCACATCATTGGATCTGTTACCTGAACCAAACAATGCAGAATTTGAATTCAGTGCATCAGAAACCACAAATAAACCTAAGGCTAAACCGACTGCTCCAATAGCTAATCCCGACCTGTTTCTAATTTTTGTTAATATTGCCATCTATAAAATTTTACGAAGCGCAAAAATAAGGGGGTATTTTACAAATATTCAAATTATTTTTCCTGACCCAAATATTTAATAATCAATAATATATAAAATTATGTCAAACTCATACGGCAAGCTTTACCTGATTCCCAACTTTTTAAGTGATGATAATCCCGATGAATTTATCGCAGAAATGGTTAGAAAAATGGTATATTCTTTGAAAAATTTTGTAGTTGAAAACGAAAAGCAAGCCCGCGCATTAATAAAAAGGTTGCATTTAAAACATTCACAACAGGAATTGCACATCTGGCTTTTAAACGAACATACGCCAAAATCAGAAATTCCGGATTTGCTTAAAGCGCTCGAAAATGAAGATGCGGGCATAATAAGTGATGCCGGCTTACCCTGTGTTGCTGACCCGGGGTCGGAACTGGTTTCATTGGCTCAGATGAAAAATATTGAAATAATTCCCCTGCCGGGAGCATCCAGCATGATGATGGCACTTATGGGAAGTGGCTTTAACGGTCAGCAGTTTTGTTTTAGCGGGTATTTACCGGTCGAAAAACCGTTACGCATCAGAAGAATTAAAGAGCTGGAAGCCCAGATGTACCGGGGCAGTACGCAGCTTTTTATGGAAACACCTTACCGTAATATGCATGTGTTTGAAGACATCCTTCAAAGCTGTACCGCACAAACCAAACTTTGTATTGCCTGTTCAGTAAGTAGTCCGAGCGGTTGGGTCAAAACAAAAACAATGGCAGCCTGGAAAAATGAAAAACCCGATATTCACAAAAAACCCTGCATTTTTATAATTGGGCAATAAGGTCAGGAACCGATATTGGTGGAGTTTTATTACCTGCATCGGGATCTTTGTACAGGTGCCTGTTTTGCAGCAATACAGATTGTTTGATGTGCAAATAGGTCTGATGCATTTGATATATCATCACGCCATAAAATAATGCCTTATCGATATATTTTCTATTGTGTTTGATTGTCCAATAAATTAATTTCCAGAAGTATTTGCGGGAAGGGTAACGAATCCCAACCAGATATAATGCGCGTAAAACCATGAGCATTTCATTGAGGCTATATTTTTCTGGAATTTTAATCCCTGTTTTCGGAAACTTATAGGTATTAAAAAAAGTAATAATCCGTTCGTATGATTTTTCAGGACTGTATATGTTTGCAATTAACTCAAGAAATCCATCGTAAAGAATTTTCTCATCCATTACCGGAACAATATTGGTTTCTCCTTCTGTAAATGCAAATGGTTTGCTCAGGCGCCCTTCTTTTTTTATTCTTTCATATAATTCAGTACCGGGAGGGGCTTTCAAAATATTTACGATGGGTAGCGGAATACCACTCTCCTGAATGAAATCAACCTGCTTGTTAAAAATAGTTTGGGTATCGGTATCAAATCCAACAATAAAACCACCGGCAATCATAAAACCTGCACCATGCAGTTTACGGATATTTGTGAATTGATCACGTTTTAAATTTTGATTTTTGGATGAGGCTTTCAGTCCTTCTTCATCGGGGGTTTCCACGCCAATAAAAATATGTCTGAAACCCGCCTTAAGCAACAGATTCATCAACTCATCATCATCGGCCAGATTGATGGTTAATTGTGTGGCAAAAAAGAAACCCGGATTGTTTTTTATCCTCCATTCTATCAGTGCTGGTAAAAGATCGCTCTTCAGTGTTTTTTTATTCCCGATTAAATTGTCATCCGCAAATAAAATAAGTTTCACTTCCTTATTGGTTGCAATCGCTTCCAATTCACGAATTATCTGACTACTGCTTTTCGTACGCGGACGTCTGCCATAAAGCGCGGTCACATCGCAAAAGTCGCACATATAGGGGCAACCCCTTGAATATTGAATGATGGAATAAATGTAATTCTTCATATCTGCCAGTTCAAAAGCCGGCAGGGGCGTATGGGTAACATCTGCAAAATCGTTGCTTTTGTATACAGGTTTGGGATTTCCTTTTTTTAAATCATTCAGAAACACGGGAAGTGTGATTTCGGCTTCGTTAAGTACAAAATAACTGATCCCAGGGAAGCGTTCGTACTCATGGGTAAACAATGGCCCTCCTGCCACAATGGGAGTTCCTGCCCGATTACACATTTTTATTATTTCCTTTACCGATTCATCCTGAACATTCATTGCTGAAAGAAATACATAATCTGCCCACTTTAAATCCTTTTCACTTAAATCAACCACATTTATGTCCAGCAATCTTTTATTCCAATCGGTAGGTAATAAAGAGGCAACGGTTAATAAACCCAAAGGCGGATAGGATGCTTTTTTACCAATAACATGAATAAAATGTTTCATGGCATAAAAGGTGTCCGGCATTTTCGGGTATACGAGCAAAATATTCATTTCGAATTCTGCTTTTGTTTTCCAAATGTCGGATATAAAAGAACTAAATCCTAACTTGTGAAAATGTATATTTAAACTGTAAAAAGTTTTAGCCATTTTATGTTTGGGAAAAAATAGATTTATACCCGGGCAACAAGGCTGGCAAAATGCAATAAAGTTGAGATTTAAAAATATTTCTTGTATAATTATCAGCATTTAATAAATTTGTCTAACAATTGTTAGATTTATGTCGGAAACACTGAATATCAAACGAAAAGAGCAGATTTTAAATACCGCTTCGATACTTTTCAAAGAAAGGGGTTATGCTTCAACATCTATGCGTGATATTGCTGCCGGGCTTAATATGGAGGCAGCCAGTTTGTACCACCATATTAAATCAAAGGAAGAAATTCTGGAAATTATTTGCTTTGGTATGGCTCAGAAATTTTTAAATCCAATTGCCGAAGTAAATGACATTTATTTTAATGCTGAAGAAAAGCTGAGAATGGCCATCAAAAACCACGTTTATAACATTACCAGCAACCAGGAGCAAAGTGCTGTTTTTTTAAATGAATGGCGTTATTTGGCTGAACCTGCTCTTACCGATTTTAAAGAATTACGGAACCATTATGAAAATGAATTTACCCATATTATCAAAAGTGGAATCAATGAAAATGTTTTTGAAGCAGTAGATCATAAGTTTGCTGCACTCAGTATTTTGGGCAGTTTAAACTGGATTAACCAATGGTATAATCCGGCCGGCAAAATGAATTCGGAAGAAATATCTCTCAAAATCGGCGATTTCATTTTAGGAGGGCTGCGCAAAAAGTTTGTAACAGACCCCAATTACAAACCCTGAAGCATGTGGCAGCGCGAAGGGGCAGAGAGAATAAGAGATAAATGACAATAATAACAAAACAACAGGTATTACATAATGTACAGAAACACTTATATTTCCCCATGCCCTATGCCTTCCTATGCCCTATACCCCATACCCCACGCTTTCCCGCCCATTAATTAACTAACCACAAATCTTATAATATGTACGGAAACGCTTACATCGACCCAAATGACAAATCACATGCAATTATTGCCGGAGAAGATCCGCAGAAATTGGCTGAATTTGAAGACCGCATTTCGCGGGGTGAAAAAGTTGAACCCAAAGATTGGATGCCTGCAGAATATCGTAAGCAGCTAATCCGGATGATTGAACAACATGCCCATAGTGAAATAATCGGAGCTTTGCCCGAAGGAACGTGGATTACAAGAGCACCCGGTTTTAGGCGTAAACTGGCTTTAATGGCAAAAGTTCAGGATGAGGTGGGCCACGCGCAGTTGTTATACAGTGCCGCCGAAACGTTGGGTAAAAGTCGAGAGGCCATGATTAACGATTTAATTACGGGTAAATCGAAGTATTCGAATGTGTTTAATTACCCTGCGTATACCTGGGCCGATGCCTGCATTATTGCGTGGCTCATTGATGCCGGGGCAATCATCAATCAGGTTGCCAATGCAAAAGGCAGTTACGGCCCTTACGGCAGGGCATTGGACAGAATTTGCACTGAGGAATCGTTTCATTTAAAATACGGTCATGATAATGTGGTAACCCTTGCAACAGGAACTCTTAAACAACGCGAAATGGTTCAGGCCGCATTAACCCGCTGGTGGCCGCCGATTATGCACTTTTTTGGCCCCTCTGATAAAATTTCAAATCATACCGAAATACTCATGCGCTGGAAAGTGAAGATGGCAACAAATGATGATATGCGCCAACAGTTTTTAAATATGTATGTGCCTAAAATATGGGATTTGGGTCTGACCCTACCCGATAAAAATTTAAAGAAAAATGCAGCAGGAACCTGGGAATACACAGAACCCGACTGGGAAGAATTTAAACGTGTAATTAATGGTGGAGGACCGTGCAATGCCGAACGTTTGGCTGTAAGAAGAATGGCAGAAGAACGCGGCCGCTGGGTACGTGAAGCCCTGAATACCGCAGAATCAAAATATATAATCCCATTGGCATGATCAAATCATTAGACCCAAGAATAACGCGAGCCGAAATAGAACTCGAAAACCCAATTGATCCTTTGAAAGATTTGGATCAGTGGGAAACCTATGAAGTGTTTCACCAAAAGAAACGCGGCGACCAACACATGCATGTAGGAATTGTGCACGCTCCCAACGCCGAAATGGCCTTTATTTTTGGAAAAGAACAGTTTGGCCGACGGGGAATGAGTGTAAACATCTGGGTAGTGAAAACCCGCGATGTATTTACCTCCGATTACGACGATTCCGATATTTTTGATACCGTTCCCGAAAAGCAATACCGCGAAGCTGGTGGATATAAAGTGATGGAGAAAATAAATAAATATAAAAAAGGGAATTAAGATATGAATGATGAGATATGAGGTATGAGGTATGAGGTATGAGTAAAAAATTGGTCAGGCACCGTGTAGGGGCAAATTGCATTTGCCCTTTCAATGTTTGAATGATGAATTTCAAGGTAGGAGGTATGAGTTTAAAAAATTAATTGAAAATAAATGAATGAAAATACAATAGCAGCCATTAAAGAGTTGCTTTATAAAATGGCTGATGACCTTTTGATTATTGGTCACCGCAATAGTGAGTGGACAGGTTTGGGTCCGATACTGGAAGAAGATATTTCTTTTTCGAGTATGGCTCAGGATAAGATCGGGCAGGCACAAACCTTGTATAATTTATTGCATGAACTAGGAGAACAGGAACCGGATACCATTGCTTTTATGCGAAATGCCAATTTGTTTCATAACGCACAATTTGTTGAGTTACCAAACAATGATTATGACTTTAGTTTGATGCGTCACTTTTTATACGACCATGCCGATCAGTTGCGTTTTGAGATGCTTGCCCATTGCCGTTATGAGCCCTTGGCCAAAGTTGCCCGCAAAGTAAAAGGCGAATTGAAATACCATGTGTTTCATGGAAATATCTGGGTGGTAAAATTGGGCTCAGCCAACGAAATGAGTCATAACAAAATGCAAGCTGCCCTGAACCTGGCATGGAACTACGCGTTGGGTATGTTTGAAGAAGGACCTTTTGAAGAGCTGTTAAAGTCGGAAGCTATTTTTGAGGGTGAAAAATCTTTACAGGAAAAATGGCTTGCCAATATTACACCTATCTTACTAAAAGCAGGTTTAAGCATCCCTGAACCCAAAACCTGGAAGCCCGTTTTGGGTGGCAGAAAATGTGAACATACCGCGCATCTGGCACCATTGGTTGAAGAAATGAGTGAGGTGTTCCGGTATGATCCTACTGCAAATTGGTAAAGTAAAGATATGAGGTATGAGGTATGAGGTATGAGGTATGAGGTATGAGGTATGAGTTGACAATGACTGAAATCGGTTGAACGTTTTTATTCTCCTAATAGAAAATTTAGTATTAATTTTTCCGGTATAATGGAAATTTTAATGCTTTTTGGGCGGTCATGTTAATTTATCCCTTTACATACAAAATATACAATGTACGAATTCTATTTAGTCCGGATAACTTTAATTTTCTTAAAAGTATTCAATCAAATAATTTTCCTGTTTTGGGAAATAAATTGAACCAAAAATCAATAAACACAAAATGAAAAAATACGCAATTGCTATACATGGCGGGGCCGGAACTATACTGCGACATTTGATGACAGCGGAGAAAGAAATGCAGTACCATCAGGGTTTGTTGGATGCAATTACAGCAGGAGAATTGATTTTAAACAAGGGTGGAAGCAGTCTCGATGCCGTTGAAGCTGCGGTAATAAGTCTTGAAAATTTCTCATTGTTTAATGCCGGTAAAGGTTCGGTTTTTACGCACAAAGGGATGCATGAAATGGATGCCTCTATTATGGATGGTTTAACACTTGAAGCCGGTGCGGTAAGTTGTGTGAGTCATGTTAAAAATCCTATACATCTGGCCCGCATTATCAAAGAGAAATCCGGTCATGTTTTTTTAAGCGGACTTGATGCTGAAGATTTTGCTTATCAAATGGGTATTGAGCTGGCAGGTGATGAATATTTTTATACGCAGGAACGCTTCGATCAATGGCAGGAAGTTAAAGACAGTGATACGTACCAATTGGATCATAGCGATAAAAAAGAAACCGGCGAAAAAAAATTTGGTACTGTGGGCTGTGTGGCATTGGATCAACACGGAAACCTGGCTGCCGCCACCTCAACCGGAGGCATGACCAACAAACGTTTCGGACGTGTGGGAGACAGCCCCATGATTGGTGCCGGAACTTATGCCAACAATAAAACCTGTGCCATCAGTTGTACCGGACATGGAGAGTTTTTTATCCGTGCCGTTGTTGCCTATGATATCAGTTGTTTAATTGAATACAAAGGACTCAGTTTAAAAGAAGCCTGCGATTTTGTGGTAAAAGATAAACTGGTAAAAATGGGTGCAGAAGGTGGCTTAATTGCCATTGATGCCTATGGAAATATTGAGCTCCCTTTTAATACACCGGGAATGTATCGTGCCTGGAAAAACAGTGGGGAAGAAACGAAGTTGCGTATTTATGAGTAGCAGATGGCATGCTTGCCTGCCATAGCTTGCTCCACCGCTATAGCTTTAGCGCACGTGGTTAGCGAAGTCAGGGGGCGTTCCACCTTCGCTAAAGCTACGGTGGATGAAAGGAAATTATAATGGAATTTTGCTGAGAACCATTTGTAAAAATTTTCTTTCTCTGAGCAAATAACCATTGCCCTGAACCAGAATATTTACGCGTAAGTCTTCAATGGAAATGGGTGAGCCTTCGGATATATCTGAAATGTTTGAATGTCTGATGTCTTTTCCATCCACAATAACTACTGCCCCGCTGCCAATCACTTCCATGATGTTTCCTTCGGTAATAATCACGCCGGTGTCTTCGCCCAATCCAATGCCTGTGCACTGCGGGTTGCTGGCTACAGCCTGAGCCAAACGGTTAAAACGGCCGCGTTTATCGAAATGTGAATCGATAATTACATTGGCAACAAAGGCCAAACCCGTGGTTATTTTTACCTCGCCTTTTAAATGGGCCAGATCGCTTTTTCCATGGTAAATCATGGTATTGCTCATGGCCATTGCACCGGCACTGGTTCCTGCTACAACAAAACCTTCTTCAAGTATTAATCGTTCGTGTAATATCTGGTAAATTTCGGTTCCGCCAAAGATGCTCGTTAAACGCAACTGATCCCCCCCGCTAAATAAAACCCCGTCACAATTTTTAATGCGTTCTATATATTCCGGGTCGGCCACATCCTGTCGGTTGCGAATGGGTAAAATGCCAACATTATTACAGCCAATTTTACCAAATGCATTCATGTAATTTATACCTACTTCCTCAGGTATTGATGATGCGGTGGTAATCACTTCAATTCGTTTTGCAAGCCCTCCTACCTCATTAATGATTCGTCGTAAAATACCTAGTTCAAAAAAATTCAAACGATTGCGCTGAACAAAGCCCTGCTCCAAATCTGTACCCTTATCCTCAGCTCCACCAATGGAGATGAGTTTTCCTTTTGGTTTTTCCAATTTTGTTTAGTTATTATTGTTCTTGAAGGGACAAATATAAAATTAGCACATTTTGAACCAAGAAAAGATTTACACGAAATAAATCCCGGTGTACTCAATTGAATAGTAATCAACCCATAACAGCAGTAATTAAAGGAGATAAAACATGAAAATACTTGATATCAAAGTGATGCGCGGACCCAATTACTGGTCGGTTCGTCGTCATAAACTCATCCATATGCGGCTGGATCTCGAAGAAATGGAAGCCAACCCAACCAATAAAATACCCGGCTTTGGCAAACGACTCGAAGCCTTGTTTCCAAGTATGTATAGTCACCGTTGCTCGGTGGGCACACCGGGAGGCTTTTTTTCGAGGGTTGAAGAAGGAACCTGGATGGGACATGTAATTGAACATATAGCATTGGAACTACAAACTTTAGCGGGTATGGAATGTGGTTTTGGGAGAACGCGTACAACCGGGAAAACAGGTATTTACAATGTAGTGTTCAGCTATATGGAAGAAAAAGCAGGTGTGTACACTGCTAAAGCCTCGGTTAAAATTGCTGAAGCATTGATTGCAGGAACTCCGTATGATTTAACGGATGATATTCAAACCCTTCGTGAAATAAGGGAAGATGAGCGCCTTGGACCCAGCACCGGAAGCATTGTTGAAGAGGCCGTTTCGAGAGGCATCCCGTATATCCGTTTAAACCGGAGTTCATTGGTTCAATTGGGCTACGGCATGAACCAACACCGCATACGGGCAACCATTGCAAGTACAACAAGCTGTATTGCGGTTGATATTGCCTGCAATAAAGAAGAAACCAAAAATTTACTGGAAGCCGCAGAAATCCCTGTGCCTAAAGGTAGAATTGTATATACCGAAGAGGGGCTAAAGGATGCGATTGATGCAGTAAAATATCCGCTTGTTACCAAGCCGGTTGATGGCAACCATGGCAAAGGAGCAACCACAAATATTACCAATTGGGAAGAAGCTTTAAAAGGTTTTGAAGCCGCAAAAAAATATGGCCGTGCAATTATTGTTGAACGCTTTATAACCGGATTGGATCACCGAATTTTAGTCATCAATTACAAATTTGTGGCCGCGGCAATCCGCAAGCCAGCTTCGGTAACCGGCGATGGAATACATACCATTCAGGAGCTTATAGACATTACCAATAAAGACCCAAGGCGTGGTTTTGGACATGAGAAAACGTTAACAAGCATAAAAATTGATGTATTTACCGAAGACATACTGGTAAAAAATAATTTAACCCTCGGCAGCATTTTACCTGCAGGTGAAGAGTTGTGGTTAAAGCCTACGGCGAATTTAAGCACCGGAGGCACGGCCACAGATATCACAGACCGTGTTCATCCCGATAATATTTTTATGTGTGAGCGCATCGCACGGATTATCGGTTTGGATATTTGCGGCATTGATATTATGGCTGAAAGTTTAAGTGAACCAGTAAATAAAAACGGAGGTGCTGTGCTCGAAGTAAATGCAGCTCCGGGGTTTCGCATGCATATTGATCCTGCCGAAGGCTTGCCCCGCAATGTAGCCGAACCGGTAATTGATATGCTGTATCCTCCGGGAACCAGCGCACGGATTCCGATTATAGCTGTTGCAGGCACAAACGGCAAAACTACCACAACCCGCTTAATGGCGCATATGGTAAAAACCATGGGTTATAAGGTGGGATTTACTACCACCGATGGTATTTATATCCAAAATCAGCTCATGATGCGTGGTGACTGCACAGGACCCGTAAGTGCCGAATATGTGTTGAAAGACCCGACTGTTGATTTTGCCGTTCTGGAGTGTGCACGCGGGGGTATTTTACGTTCGGGTTTGGGTTTTCACAATTGCGATATGGCCATTGTTACCAACGTGGCCGAAGATCATCTGGGCATACAGGATATAGACACCATGGAGCAACTTGCCCGTGTAAAAGGGGTGGTTCCCGAAAGTGTTTTGCCCGGTGGTTATGCTATTTTAAATGCAGATAATAAATGGACGGTTGGCATGGCACAGGGCCTGAGCTGTAAGGTAGCCTATTTTAGCATGCATGAGGATAATCCACTGATTGTTGAGCACATGAAAGCCGGTGGTTTGGCAGCCATTCACGAAAACGGATATGTTACCATATGCAAGGGAACCTGGAAAATACGGGTTGAAAAGTCCATCAATATTCCCTTAACTTTTGGGGGAAGGGCTGCTTATAATATTGAAAATATTTTACCTACGGTATTGGCAGGTTTTATCCGCAATTTTAAAATTGAGGACATGCGTACTGCCTTGGCAACCTTTATTCCCGGACCGGCACAAACCCCGGGACGTATGAATATATTTCGTTTCAGAAACTTTGAAGTGATGGTTGACTATGCGCACAATACCGCAGGATTTGAAGCCATTGCCGAACTGCTTGCAAAAATTGAAACCCGGCATGTTGGCGTAATAGCCGGAGTAGGCGACAGAAGGAATGAAGATACCATTGCATTGGGGGCCATCGCCGCTAAAATATTTGATGAGATTATCATTCGCCAGGATCGGAATTTACGAGGCAAAACCGAACAGCAAATCATTGATTTAATTATGCAGGGTATTCTGCAGGTTGATCCCAATAAAAAAGTCACCGTATTTAAAAAGGAAACCGAAGCCATCGATTTCGCCATCAAAAATGCCACCAAACACAGCTTCATCACCATCTGTTCCGATGTGGTTCCGGATGCCCTGGATCAGATTATGAGACTGAAGGAAATGGATGATGCCGGCGAAATGGAATTTGGGGTGGAACCGGCTACAGGGTAAGAAAATTAGGCTTTCTGGATAATTGGTTAGTGATGAATATTGGAATGAGTATCGTTTTTTTGTTTTAAACTATATTCAAAATAAAAGCCACCAATATACTTTGATAGCAATAGTTTACATTCACAGTATAAACTTTTATATATTCACAATATAAACTTTTGTATTTTCACAATATAAACCCTTACCCATTCATAAAGTATATTTTTATTAAATTGCTGGTGATGCTTCTCAAAACAAAACAGCCCTGATTGCTTCGGGCTGTTTTGTTGAAATAAAGGATACGAAATATAAAAACTATTTCTTATGAACCCACAAGGACCAGTCTTTATCAAATTTGTACCATTCTCCATTAGGGCCTTCCCATTTCCTCTCGGGAACTTCGCTCCAGTTTTTGCCCATATCTGCGCTCCACCAGAGTTTGTTTTTTCCATTTTTGAGCCATCTTCCCTCTTTGTCGGCCCACATTCCATCACTTACGGCTGCCCAGTTTTTCCCATCAGCGCTCCACCATAATTTTGCACTTTTGTCGATTTTGTAGCAGTACATTTTTCCCTCTTTCATACCGGCCCAGGTTCCCTCTTTTGATTTCATAAAGTCTCCCTTTGCGCTGGCGATGGTTACCTTAGAAGAATGGCAAAGGGGTTTGGAGGTGTTTACTCCCAGCATCATTAAGACTGCTGCAAGTGCGATTAAAGTTTTTTTCAGATGCGCTCTTATAAACCCACCGCTCCCATCACGTACATTTCGGTAAGTGTAGGATTTGCACTGCCACCTTGTTTTTCAAGCGTTATGGCAAAGGCCTGAGGAGCCTCAAAGGGTTTCATTTTATGCAATGAAGAATCACCTGCAGTTAATGTAATCATCCCAGCATCTACCGGCTTTCCATCTACAATTGCCCAAAGCTGGTATTGTTTGCCGGCCTCGGGTGTTGGTAAATTTTTTATCTCTATAAAAACCTCTTTGGAAACTTTGTTCCAATAAGCCATGGTTAAACTTTCCGGAGATTTAGCGACCCCTTTCATCATAATTTTTTGCACCATCGGATCTGCAATCACTGCCTTATCATTATAGAGGCTTTCCATCTTCAAGCGGGTGGTATTTACATTTTCTGCCAACTGCCTTTTCTCTTCATTTAAGGTAAGTAATTGTTCACTGGCCAATTTATATTTACTGTAAATGATAATGTTTGCAACAAAACTTAATGCAAACAAAGTAATCGTAGCCGCTATTGCAATGCGGTAATTCTGAACTGGCAAAGGAATGGTTTTGGCATCTGTTTTTTGCTCCAGTTTATCTATTTCATCAAATATTTGCTGCTTTACTATTGGCTTAGGTGTTTTGCCATGCATTGTAGCATAATTATTTATCGATTCCTGAATATGATCAAGTTCAGCCTTCAATTCAGCATGCTTCGCACATAGCAATTCTACTTCGCTTCTCTCCTTTTCATTGCAAAGCCCAAGCACATAGCTTTCTAAAATTCCGGATTCTATATATGACTTGATATCCATTTATACGATTTCTCTCAATTGTTTGATGGCTGCACGTATGCGTGTTTTAACCGTTCCCAGGGGTATATTCAGTTCTTCCGAAGTTTCTTCATGCGTATAGCCTTCAAAATATATTTTATCAATTAACACTTTGTATTCGGGTTTAAGTTTAGCGATTACTTCTTTTAAGCCTATATGATCCACTTTGGTTTGAACCTGTTCTGTTTTGTTAATTGTATTTACGTAATCATCAATGCTCTGGTTTTGAGATTCGTTTTTATAATTCTTTGAACGTATGGCATCAATGGCCATATTGCGGCACACATTCAGCATCCAGGTATAAATTGAGCCCTTTTCATTTGAATAAGAATCTATATTCTTCCAGATTTTAACAAAAGATTCCTGTAATACATCGTTGGCAATTTCTTCCGATTGTACAATCCGGTCAATAACACCAAACAAGGCTTTGCAATAATGATCGTACAGGTAACCAAATGCATTGCGGTCTTTGGCTTTTAATGCCAAAACCAGTTCATCATCGGTTTTATATGTGCCTTTTGGTTTCAATCAGATAATTTAAATCAAAATAACAATATCCCCGAGAGCAAATCAAGTTTTTGTTTTTATTCAAAATCAACTTTTTACGAAACATATAAATCCAGAATATGAATAATCGTGTTAAAACCTTAGCTTTTACAGTTGCCTGAAAGCTTCGCGAACCTGACTTTATTGGGTTCAAATATTTGTTATAAAATATCTGGTATTCAAAACCTGATACACATCACATTTTAATGTTAAAAAATAAGCTTTCTTCGTCCCCTTTGAATTATGCAATATCTGCTGTTACCGTTCCGGTTCTTATATAAAATCTATTACCTTATCGTTTTTTCGCTGTCTGTTATTCTGGCGTATCCCATTATGTATTATCTGCTTGCTGATCCCAGGCGCTTTCCCATGGCATTTAAAATGATCAGGCTGCATGGATTTTTGCTGCTGGTGTTTGCAGGTGCACATTTAAGGGTAAAAGGTGCTGAAAATATTCCAGAAAAAGGGGCCTATATCATTTGTCCGAATCATACCTCTTTTCTTGATATTTTTTGCATTTATACTATTTTCAAACAATACTTTGTATTTACCGGTAAAAAGGAAATTGAAAAGTGGCCATTATTTCATATTTATTACACTTCAGGCATGAATATTCTGGTTGACCGGGATAATGCAATCGGGTCATTTAAGGCAATTAAAAGGATGTCGCAGGAATTGGATAAAGGCAATCCGCTGGTTATTTTTCCCGAAGGTACCATCTCTAAACAAGTTCCTCTTATGGCGCCCTTTAAATCGGGTGCATTTGCCATTGCCATTCAAAAACAAGTGCCCATCATTCCCATAACTTTTGTGAACAACTGGAAAATTCTGCAGGGCGGCAGTCCCTGGAAAGGAAGTGCCGGGCCTGGTATCGCCGATGTAATCATACATAAACCTGTTATTACACGCGGAATGGGCAAAGAACATATAGAGCAACTTCAAAGCCAGGTTAAGGAAATTATAAATGGCCCTTTGATTGAAGCACAAAAAAAGTAAGGATTCAGGCATACTACTGATTTAGTCCGAACCAGAACTAAATATTTAAACCTTTTGTTATGAAAGGCATCATATTTGCAACGTAATTTTTGTTACTATTAAATAAAGCAAAAATGAAAACTTCAATTTTTATTTTAGGCCTTTTATTATTTACAGGTCTGAACGTGCATGCACAAAAAAAAGGTCATAGCCACAAACACGATAAAGTAGTAGTGGTTCGAAAACCCGCACCTCCCAAAATTGTATACCGGCACGGGGCGCCCCATATTCGAACCGTAGTGGTTCCGCGGGAGGCTGTAGTTATCAGACATCGCAATTACAATTATCATTACCACAACGGCTATTATTACAGGCCCTGGGGGAACTCTTACAGGATTATCGGACCTCCGCTTGGCATTCGCATTCGTGTTTTACCAATGGGTTACTTTAGTTGGTCGGTAGGACCGGTAATGTACTATTATTACGGGGGTACTTACTACAGGCAAATCCCGCATTCCATAGAGTATGAAGTAGTCAGACCGCCAATCGGTTCAACCGTACCTTTTTTAAATGACGACTATAATGAGGTGATGCGAAACGGAGAAATATTATTTGAAGTAAACGGAATTTTATATCGTCCGCTTGAAAGAAGAGAAGGCAGAGTGTTTGAAATAGTGGGATATATGGAGATTAGGTAAGCAAAGGAATTTAAGCTGTAATTGGGTGACTAATATCATAGTATTGTTTGTCCTGATCAGGTAATTTTATCCTCAATATATTTTACTGAGGAAAACGTCAAAATTTATTATGTTTGATCTGGTAAAAAATCAATTTTTTCATATCAAACTATAATAATAAATGAGCCAGTTGTTTGATCCGGAGCAGAATTACGAGCTGAGTAAAATTGCCATCGGATATAAAAGCAGAAAAGAAGCTACACAAGCTGATTACGACCGTATCGGTTTTATGTCGGGATTGGAAGTGCACCAGCAATTGTTAACGCGCCGCAAACTCTTTTGCCGATGTCCGGCAGGTAAATTTAATTCCCATACCGATTTTGATGCAGAAATTGTGAGGCATATGCGCCCCACCTTAAGTGAGCTCGGCGAATATGATGGCACGGCATTAATGGAATTTAAAACCCGTAAAAATATTATATACCGGATCAAAAACGAAACGGCCTGTACCTATGAAATTGATGATACGCCGCCATTTCCGATAGATCCCGTGGCACTTGATATTGCTCTGGAGGTTTCGATACTGAACAAAATGAATATTGTGGGTGAAGTACATATAACCCGCAAACAATATCTCGACGGAAGCATTCCGGGCGGATTTCAACGAACTGCGATTATTGGGGTTGGTGGTAAGATTCAGCTAAAAAATAAAATTATTAATCTGATCCAATTAAGTATTGAAGAAGATTCGTGCCGCGAAATTTCGGATGTGGGTCATTTGCGGATTTATAAAACCGACCGGCTGGGAATGCCGCTAATTGAAACAGTTACACATCCCGAATTTAAAAACCCGGAAGAAGTTAAAGAAGGTGCCGATTATATCCGTTTCCTCAACAGAAGCACGGCCAAAGTAAGAACCGGAATGGGTTCAACCCGTGCCGATGTAAATGTGAGCTGCCGTGGAGGTACGCGGGTAGAAATAAAAGGAGTTGCACATACCAAATGGATGCCAGAGCTTACCCATAACGAGTGTTTCAGACAATGGGCATTGGTTCATATTATTGCGTTGCTCGAAGAAAAAGTTGGGGATGTTAAACAATGGAAATTAAATGCCATTCCATTAAATGCCGATGATTTTGATTTCGGTTATGAGCCCTTACAAAATGCTAAAAATAACGGGCTGAAAATTGTGGCCATACACTTGCCCGGATTCAGGGGAATTTTATCGCATTTTACCCAACCCGATCAAATGTTTGCGGATGAAATTTCGGGCCGACTGAAAGTAATTGCCTGTATTGAAAAGCCCAATATGATTCATTCGGAAAATCTGCAAGCTTTAGTTACAGAAACAGAAGCAGAAAAGATTCGCAAAACAATTTCCTGTTCTGAAGATGATGCATGGATTGTTTTATGGGGACTGGAAGAAGATATTCCTACAGCCCTGGAAACAGTAGAAGAAAGATGCAGAATGGCCTTTGTTTGTATACCCAATGAAACCCGCAAATCGTTTGCTGATGGTACAACAATTTTCGAGCGGGTATTGCCCGGTGCCGACCGCATGTATCCGGATACCGACTCGGCGCCCATTCCTTTAAAAGACGAACATATAGAAGAAATCCGTAAAGGAATTCCCATTGATGTTTTTGACCGGATTCAACAATTAAAATCATGGAATATTCCAGAGGATACCTATACCTATATTTTGAAAAAGAACCTGGTATCCCTTCTTGAAAAGATAAGCCTTGCGTTCAATATTTCTCCCCGATTTTTAGGAACCTTTTTTGGACATACTTTAAAGTTTATAGAAAACAATTACAAAGGTTCAGACAATTTTAGTTATGCCAAAATATTTGATCTTTTTAAATTTTTGACAGATAAAAATCTGAATGTAAACATCGCTGAAAAGATGCTGATTGAATGCTTTAAAAATCCAAAATCAGATTTTGAAACGATTCTGACAATGATCAATTTCAGGCCTGCATCTAAAAAAGAAATCACCGATATCATACCCATTTATCAGGAACAGTTTGCACAAATAAAGTTTTCGAAAACAAAGGAAGCCGATGGCAAATGGATTATGGGACAGGTGCGGAACCTGGCATTGGGGAATATGAGTCTGGCAGAATTAAGTACAGAAGTAGTTGCCACTGCTTCTTCACCGGTTGAATAAAAAATTACATGGACGAAAATACTTTTCAGGGTTATAAAGGACAAGCACTAAGTGTATTAAAAAAATATACGGCAAGGGTTTGGGCTGCAGTGGATATTGATACCACGCGCGGACTTTTTCAGGGGACCATTTTACCACGGGCAGAAAATACCGATGAAGAACATATCGTATTAAAAATAATTACCGGGTATAATATTGGAGTGGATGTGAATACCATATCAGAAATTCGTGAGACTGGTTATAAAAAGGCCAATTATCAGATTCCGGAAAAGCAATTTCCCATAACAAAAGGATTGCCTTATGTTAAATTGTTTGGAACCGGAGGAACGATTGCTTCACGGCTTGATTACCGCACGGGAGCCGTAATTCCTGCTTTTTCACCCGGAGAGCTTTATGGAGCCGTCCCCGAACTGGCTGATATCTGTAACCTGGATACTGAAAAGATTTTTGCCGTTTTCAGTGAAAATATGGGACCTAAACAATACATCGCACTTGCGCACGCGATTGTAAATGAAATAAGAAAAGGGGTTGATGGAATTGTTGTAGGTCACGGTACCGATACCTTACAACATACGGCTGCCGTATTAACGTATATGGTTCGAAATTCACCCGTTCCTATCATACTTGTAGGTTCTCAACGTTCATCCGACCGGCCGAGTTCGGATGCTGCACTCAACCTGATGCATGCCATGTTTACTGCCGGCACATCGGATATTGCAGAGGTTTTGGTGTGCATGTTTGGACCCACATCTGATGAATATGGTTTGCTGCATAGAGGAACCCGGGTTCGAAAAATGCATTCTTCTTATCGTTCAACATTCAGAACCATTGGCGATACTCCGGTTGCTATGGTAACAAGAAAAAGTATTACTCCCTTAAAAGAGGAATACAACCACCGCAGAAAAGACAATAAGGTTGAAATCTATCCTTTTTTCAGTGAAAAGGCTACCATGCTCTATTATTATCCGGGTATGAAACCTGATGTAATGTTTGCCATGATTGATGCCGGATATAAAGGAATTATTATTGTGGGAACCGGTTTGGGTCATGTAAACAAAGAATTGTATCCTGCTATTGTGAAAGCCAAAGAAGAAGGCGTTTGTGTTTTTATGGTGGTTCAAACCATTTGGGGTTATGTGCACATGTTTGTTTATGATACGGGCAGGGATATGATGGCAAAGGGAGTGGTACCTTTAGCCAATATGTTACCGGAGACCGCATATATTAAATTGGGCTGGGTACTTGGACAAACCGAAGATCCGGTAGAAATAAAAAAAATGATGCTCACACCGATCTGTTCCGATATTACCGAAAGAGAGCCCTATAACGGATATCTGGTTTTACAGGGAGGCGTTCCCGAGGTTGAAGATTTTATTAAAAAAGTGCACAAGTAATGACTCCGGTTTGTGGCTTTTAATTAATGTAAGCCGGTAAGCAGCAACATCCTATGTAGATTTTGGTGCTTGTATTTTATTTTTGAAAGGTTATATTCGTTTTATTAATCTAAAATAAAATGAAACTTAAACACTTACTTTTTGCAGCCTCATTAAGCATTGGATTATGCGCAGAGGCACAAATTCATCCGGCTTCTGTTTGGTCCATGACCCAATTTTACAACGCTCCTGCCAATCATACCAAAGAAGTGTGGTCAATAGGCGTTTATACCTATTATAGTATCGATATTACAAGGGATGGGAATAACTATATCACAAATATGACCTCATCAACACCACCCCCTTTAAGTGCAAGCCAATTTAAATGTACAGGCAGTAAAACCGGTAATGTGTATACGGCTACTTCCCAAAAAAACCAAAATGGAGGTGCCTTTAGCAACTGGCGAAGAGACACCTGGCAAAGTGACGGCACCAATGATACCCTGATTATGTGGGAAGATTATGATACCGTTTCAAGTACCTGGAAAAGCAACTCAAAGCAAACATTAACTTACAGTTCTGGTTTAATAACAACGATGATTGGATATTCATGGAGCTCGTCTACTTCGGCTTGGGTGAACCTTAGTAAAAATGATGTTACCTATATTAGTGGTAAAAAAGACAGAATAAACAACTTCAACTGGGATAATGTTGCATTAACCTGGAAAGATAACGGCTATATACAATATTATTATACCGGCAATAAGATGGATAGTATGCAGGAATGGAGTAAAGATCAAAGTACCGGCATAACCAGTTTAAAATATCGTTTTATTATTACTTCAGATGCCAATAATAAAACAGCATCATTTCAGCAATTGAAATGGAAAGAAAGCGCAAGTATCTGGGAAAATAGTCTCAATATCTCTTTTACCAGCGGAACTACCGGAAACAATGAGCTTACAGGAAATGAAATGATTTCAGTTTATCCAATTCCGGCCAGCGATGCTTTAACAATTCAAATAAACAACGCAACCCTTAACAATGCTGTTGTTAAATTATATTCACTTGATGGAAAAGAGGTGCTTCACACAAACATTTCTGAAAACCAATCAACACTGAATACTTCCGGATTAAGTAACGGAATGTATGTTTTATGTGTTGAAAATAACGGATTAAAATTACATCAGCAAAAGCTGATGGTAGCACATTAATCCGATACGGTATTTATTCATTTTAAAAAGAGCTACTCATTCAGGGTAGCTCTTTTGGTGTTTATAGAAATGTGAATTACACAGAACCCTTTCTCAAAAATAAAAAACAAAACATGCGTACCTTTGAATGGTGAAAATCAAAACTGTTAAAATCGATTCAACGCGTGCGCATGAATTATCAGAACTTGCCATCAAAATATATAAGGAAAACTTTTTGCATCTTTGGTATGATGGCGGCGCTGAATGGTATATGAAAAAATCGTATGCACCTGAGGTGGTGGCGGAAGAGCTCATCGACCCCAATAACCTTCATTATATTGCTTATGATAACGAACAACCTGTTGCCTATTTAAAAATCAGGCTTAATGAAAGCCTCATTAATTTTGAGTCTAAAAATTGCCTGGAAGTGGAACGCATTTATATTTTAAATGCATTCAAAGGCGTTGGTTTGGGTAAAATGCTGATGCAAATTGCCGATGATTTGGCTTTGGATTTAAAGAAAGATATTGTTTTTTTGAAAGCAATGGACAGTAGTACCGACCCCATAGCCTTTTATAATAAACTGGGATACGAAATATGTGGCACACTTACCCTTCCGTTTGAACACATGAAAGTTGAATACCGGGGCATGGTGATTATGAAAAAGGACCTTGATAAATCAGCTTAGCCATTTAAATGGACCCAAATAAAATTAAGTATCCTGTCTCTGTATTGGTATACACAATAATCCTGTTGTCAATGCTTTCACTTATTAAAACAGATTTTAAACTGGGCGACTGGTCTTTGCGAAAAGTGGATATGTTTTCTGAGTTGAAATCAAAACCTTTCATTGTAGCAGAAATAGATTCATTTGAAAGTACGGACAAATCAATTACCTCTTCAGCAGGTTCCAAAGATCCGGGAGCCATTGTTCAATATTCGGATAGCAATGAAAACAGTGGTCTGAAAATTTTTATGAAAGCACTGTATGATTTAAAAAGGGGAAAGCGCAAAAAATTAAGGATTGCCTATTTTGGAGATTCAATGATTGAAGGCGATCTGATTTCACAGGATTTGAGAAAAAAACTGCAGAAACAATTTGGTGGAAAGGGTGTGGGTTTTGTGCCGGTAACCTCAATCTCCGCATCCAACAGGGGTTCGGTTCAACATACCTATTCACCCAACTGGAAAGATGCAAGTTTTCAAAACAGCAAATGGGGTGCCTACCCTTTTGGATTTTCTGGTCATGTTTTTTATCCCAAAGCGCAAAACTGCTGGTTTAAATTAAAAGGCGTAAAAGAAGAACGTTTAAAAGATTTTTTAGCCGTGAAATTTTTTTATGGGAAAGCCGATTCGGGTCAAACTATTTTGGTAAATGATACTCCGGTGGTATTAGATTATACCCAATCATATAATATTGAAACCATAAAATTTAATATCCCCCAAAACAAAGTAATTTTTAATATGGGTTCAAGTCTTGATTTACCTGTATATGGTGCAAGCATAGAAAGTGAACTGGGCATTACCCTGGATAACTATTCGTTTAGAGGTATTTCTGGCATTGAACTTTCAGAGATTCCAGGTGCTTATTTTAAATCCATTAACGAAAAATATCCTTACGATTTGATAATCCTGCATTATGGTCCGAATCTTTTGTTTAAACCCGAACTGGTTGATTTTAGCTGGTTTGAACGGAAAATGGAAAAGACCATGGCACATTTGAAAAAGAACCTTCCCAAAAGCAGCATCCTGATTATTGGTTCAGCAGATAAGGCTTCTCGCGTTTTAGGGAACTGGCAAACCGCACTGGGAGTGGTTCCTCTCATTCACTCGCAGCAACGCATTGCTAAAAAATATCATTGTGCTTTTTGGAATTTATATGAAATGATGGGAGGTAAAAATTCGATGGTGGAATGGGCCGATAAAAAACCGGTTCTGGCAAACAAAGATTATACCCATTTTAATTATAAAGGTGCCCAAAAAGTTGGAAACTATTTGTTTGAATCGATTCTGCAAAATTTTAATGAATATGAGAAAGAAAATTAATACCTTGTTTTTTATGCTCATGATTCCAATAATTTCCTTTGCTCAGGAGGAATTGTTACCCATAAATGCTGAAGCCAATATTATCAAAAATGCTGCATCTTTAAACCCTTTTTTTGAGCGCTTAAGCAAGAGCCAAGATTCGATTGTTTCCATTTTTCATTTTGGAGATTCACATATACAGGCCGATTTTTTTACAGGAGAAATACGAAAGCAAATGCAGTTACAGTTTGGCAATGCCGGGCGTGGTTTGGTTTTTCCCTATCAGTTAATATCAACCAATGGACCTAAAGATTATGCGTTTAAATCGAAGCAAAGCTGGGATACAAAAAAACTCATTAAATCGAACAGTACCGCTTCTTGCGGACTGGCCGGTTATTCTTTTTTGCTGGATCCGAACAAAAGAAACTGGTTTCTTGATTTTACCTTTAAAGAGGATTCGAATTTTATTAATAATCATACAAAAACAATACAGTTTTTATATGAAGCTGCCGGAGAGGAGCCTGAAATAAGCGCGTATGATGCCGTAAGTCTGAGCTATGCCAAATTGCTAAACCGTAAAAAAGTAAATGGCTTAATTAAAGATTCTTTTGTTTTTAGTGAACCCATTAAACAAATTGACATTAATATTCACCGGGTAGATCAGGAGCCTGTAATGCTTGATGGGATCATCCTTTCCAATGGCGAAAAAGGTGTGATATATCACGCGGTAGGTGTAAACGGTGCTAAGTTTTGTCAGTATAATCAGGCTCCTAAATTTTTTGAAGAGCTCGATATGCTGCGCCCTGATCTGGTTGTAATTTCTTTGGGTACGAATGAAAGTGCAGGAGATTATGATTCACTATTATTTATACAAACCATCGACAGTTTGGTTCAATATATTCAATCATTGGGTTCAAACGTATTAATTACCACCCCGGCCAATAATTTTTTGCCCCACAAAACCTATAAATATATAAAAAGAAAAGGCAAAAAAAGAAGAGTAACCCTAAAGGTTTATGAGCACAACGAAATCGTAAAATTAATTAAGGATAATATTCTGGCCTATTGCGATTCAAGACAAATTGCCTGCTGGGATTTATACGAGGTGATGGGTGGTGATTATTCAATGAAAGCCTGGGTTGATGCCGGAAAAGGGGCAAAAGATTACTTGCATTTTAGCAAGGGGGGCTATGTTGTACAGGGGAAATTATTCTATGATGCTTTGAGTGCGGCTTATTTAAAACATATTAGCAAATAAAAATATGTTTGAGAATTTATTTGAGATATTAAAATACAATCCAAAGGACCCAATACTTTTTAACAGTGCTTTTTTTCTGTACTTTTTGGGCGTATTTGTTTTGTGTTATCAGTTGGTTTATAAGAACAAATTACACCGGGTTTTACTATTTACCTTTTTTTCACTCTTCTTTTTTTATAAGGCCTGCGGAGTTTATGTTTTCCTGGTAATTATTTCAGCAATCGTTGATTTTACCATCTCCAATAAAATTTATCTTGAACGCAACGCAGCTAAAAAAAAGTTGCTTCTTATTTTAAGTATTTGTATTAATCTGGGCTTACTTTTTTATTTTAAGTACACCGATTTTTTTATTGAAATTATTAATAATATAAACGATGGTGAAATAGAACCTTTAAACCTATTACTCCCGATTGGTATATCCTTTTACACCTTCGAAAATTTAAGCTATACCATTGATGTTTACCGGGGTCAGTTTAAACCCGTAAAAAGCTTTTGGGATTATTTGTTTTTCCTTTCGTTTTTCCCAAAACTGGTGATGGGTCCCATTGTGCGGGCTTCCGATTTCATACCTCAGATAAGTAAAACTTATAAAATTACAGCCAGCGATTTTGCCAAAGGATTTTTTTTAATTGTGGGAGGGCTGTTTAAAAAAGTAGTTATCTCCGATTTTATTTATGTAAATTTTGTCCAGTATATTTTTGATGATCCGGGCAGGCATACCGGACTGGAATGTTTATTGGCGGTATATGGCTATGCCATGGTTATTTATTGCGATTTTTCGGGCTATAGTGAAATGGCCATCGGACTTGCAAAATGGATGGGGTTTGAGATTAACATCAATTTCCTGTCTCCATACCAAAGTGCATCCATAACAGAGTTTTGGCGCAGGTGGCATATCTCTTTATCGAGTTGGTTGCGCGATTATTTATACATTCCTTTAGGGGGCAACCGCAAGGGTAAAGCGCATCAATACGCAAATCTGATGATTACGATGCTGATTGGGGGTTTGTGGCATGGCGCCAACTGGACTTTTATTGTTTGGGGTGGCTTGCACGGGCTTGCTTTGGCATTTCATAAATTCAAGAAAGATCATATTCGTAATACTTGGAATTTCCCGAATGTCAAATGGATTCATTCCAAATGGTTCAATACTTTATTAACCTTTCATTTTGTTTGTTTTGGCTGGATATTTTTCAAGGCAAATACTTTTGATGATGCCTTTAAAATGATTACACAAATCGCAACCAATTTCGATTTTGGATCCATCGGATTGATTTATCAAAACTATAAATATGTGCTTTGGATGATGGCTTTGGGCTATGTGCTTCACTTTGTTCCCGATACCATAGAAAGCAGGGTAAATCCTTATCTATCAAAATTAAGTCCGGTATATTATGCCCTTTTGCTAAGTGCTTTTATCTGGCTGCTGATACAGATAAAAACAGCAGAGGTTATGATGCCGATTTATCTGCAATTTTAGGATTGGTTATGCATTGGAGATTTCAGTTTGAAACACATAGATACATAGATAAAACCATAGGCACATAGATAAATTCTATGTGCCTATGGTTTTCCTATCGTCCTATGTGTTTAATTCCCCCTTAAATTTAAAATATAAATTTTCCTGAAAAACTAATTGTTCATTACATTTGACTTTACTCTAAAACAAAAATATTATGACAACAACAAAAGGAAGAGTTAAAATAATTCTTATCGACAAAGCCCCATCGGGAGACAGCTTATCCATGCAGCAAACGCTTGGATTTTCTATAGGAAATTATCAGCCCCTGGCAGATGCATTAAATGCTGAATTTGGAACCACTGTTAGTCCGGCCGATATTGAAAATTTAAGTACTGTGAATGATTTGGTTGCGTATATGGAATCTATTGTTCCTTAGGGAGGACGGTGATCGGTTATTAGTAATCAGTTATCGTATAGAGACACGATAAATCGCGTCTTTACTTGATGAACACCCATTTATTTGTTTTTGTTTAATATTTTTTCGTAAAAGCGTTCGTAAAGGGGCACAATATTATTGATATCAAATTCGTGTGCCCTGGCTTTGGCAGCATGTTTAAATTTCATTAAACGTTCCTGATCGCTTAAAATATAAATGGCTTTTTGTGCCATGGTGGCAACATCTCCTACATTGCATAAATAACCCGTAACGCCATCCACATTTAATTCGGGAATACCTCCGGCATTACTTGAAATAATAGGCAACTCACAAGCCATTGCTTCCAAAGCGGCCAAACCAAAACTTTCTGTTTCGCTGGGCATTAAAAACAAATCACATACCGATAAAAGTTCTTCAACCGGACTTTGTTTTCCTAAAAAGGTAACGGCTTCGTTTAAGTGCAATTCACGGCATAGCATTTCAATATGAATGCGCTCCGGACCATCTCCTACCAATAACAATTTTGCAGGCATTTGTTTGAGAATTTCAGCAAATACTTTTACTACATCATCAATCCGTTTTACTTTCCTGAAATTGGAAGTATGCACTATCAGTCTTTCGTTATTGGGTGCGATGGCCTTTTTAAAATGCTCCCGGTTTTGTTTACTGAATCTTTGAATATCTATAAAATTCGGAATTACTTCAATTTCCCTCTTGGTTTGAATATGCGTATAGGTATCCTGTTTTAAAGATTCAGACACCGAGGTAACTCCATCCGATTGATCGATACTAAAACGCACTACCGGCTCAAAACTGGCATCCTTGCCAACCAATGTTATATCGGTGCCATGGAGCGTGGTAATGATGGGAATGTGAATGCCTTCACTGGCAAGTATTTGCTTAGCCATAACAGCGGCAGAGGCATGTGGAATGGCATAGTGCACATGTAATAAATCGAGTTTTTCGAATTTTATAACATTTACCAGATGCCCGGTGAGTGCCGTTTCGTAAGGTGGAAAATCAAACAAAGGGTAATTGGAAACATATACCTCATGGTAAAAAGTATTTCCCGAAAAAAAATCCAAACGTTCAGGTTGTTTATAGGTTATAAAATGTACTTTATGTCCGCGTAATGCCAATGCTTTACCCAATTCGGTAGCTACAACCCCGCTCCCTCCGAATGTTGGATAACATACTATTCCAATTTTCATATTTCTGTTAAAGATTCAAAAATGAGAAATTGTTTTAATTAATTTATATTTTAAATTTTTTATACGACAATGTCAGAAGCTGGAAATGTTATTTTACTCAACCTCATTGTTATATAAATAGCTTATTCAGTAAAACTTTATTAGTTTCATATAGCATGTCTCATACTTTTTCTATATTGTAAAACATTTTGGGAATGAACATAACGAATAATAAACATAAGGATGAAAAAACATGAAGCTATAAAATTATTTGAAGATAAAAAGGTAAGAACTGTATGGGATGATGAGAAGGAAAAATGGTATTTTTCTGTGATTGATATAATTGAAATTTTAACCAATAGTGATAGACCAAGAAAGTATTGGAGCGACTTGAAAACCAAACTCAAAAAAGAAGGAAGTGAACTGTCCGAAAAAATCGGACAGTTGAAACTGGCCGCCGAAGACGGTAAAATGCGTTTAACAGATATTGCAGATATCAAACAAATTTTCAGGCTTATACAATCTATTCCATCACCAAAGGCTGAGCCATTTAAGCTTTGGCTGGCTCAAATTGCGGCCGAACGTTTGGATGAAATGCAAGACCCTGAACTTACCATTGACAGGGCACTAGAACAATATTTGCAATTGGGTTATTCGGAAAACTGGATTAACCAGCGCCTGAAGAGCATTGAAATTAGAAAGGAACTTACAGATGAATGGAAAAAAAGGGGATTAAAAGAGGGCGTTCAGTTTGCAACCCTAACCGATATTATTTCCCAAACATGGTCTGACAAGACAACTAAAGAATATAAAATATTGAAAGGTTTAAAAAAGGAAAACCTAAGAGATAATATGACCAATACTGAATTGATTTTGAATATGCTTGCTGAGGCTTCTACTAAAGATATTTCGCAAGCAGTAAAACCAGAAACATTTAATGACAGCAAAAAAGTTGCACGGCAAGGGGGTATGGTAGCCAAAGTAGCACGGAAAGAATTAGAATCGAGAACAGGTAAAAAAGTAGTTACCGCATTGAATGCCAAATCGGCATTGCCTCCAAAAAAAGATAATGAAGACAGTAAAGAGTAATATTAAAAATCACCCCCATTTATAATTACCACAAAAATCAAAGTTCAGACAAAAATCCCTAACTTCGCCGCCATGTTTGAAAACGAACAACGCACGGAACTGAGCACCCTTGGGGAGTTTGGACTTATTGACCATATCACCAAAAACTTTAGCATTGCAAACAATACCCTTGCCGGAGTTGGTGATGATGCGGCAGTTATCAAATCAACAGCAGGAACCTGTACACTTGTATCAACAGATATGTTGCTGGAGGGCGTACACTTCGACCTGAGTTATTTTCCATTAAAACATCTCGGATATAAAGCCATTACCGTAAACCTGAGCGATATCTGTGCGATGAACGCAACGCCTAAACAGGTAACGGTTTCCATTGCGGTTTCGAGCCGGTTTTCACTTGAGGCCATTGAGGAAATTTATGAAGGAATTCATTTGGCATGCACGCATTATCATGTTGATTTGGTGGGAGGAGATACCTCCACTTCAAAACAGGGTTTGGTAATTAGTGTAGCTGCCTTAGGTGAGGCTGCCGAAAAAGATATAGTTTACCGGAAAGGCGCTCAGGTAAATGATTTGATAGTAGTTACCGGCGATTTAGGCGGAGCGTATTGCGGCTTTCAAATACTTGAACGCGAAAAAAGAGTTTATATCGATAATCCTTCGGTTCAGCCCGACCTGGCCGGACATGATTATATTATTGAACGCCAGTTAAAACCGGAAGCACGCAAGGATATTATTGAACTGTTTAAAACCCTTGATATAAAACCAACATCCATGATTGATATCAGCGATGGATTGGCCTCGGAATGTTTTCATCTGGCCAAACATTCGGATGTGGGAATTACTTTGTATGAGGATAAAATTCCGATTGACCCAACCACATACAGTTTTGCCCGCGAACTCGACCTGGACCCGACCTTATGTGCACTCAGCGGTGGTGAAGATTATGAATTGTTGTTTACCATCAAACAGTCGGATTATGAAAAAATCAACAACCATCCCGATTTTACCATCATAGGTTTTGTAACCGAAAAAGCCGAAGGCATGAATTTAATGAGTAAAGGCGGAAACAAACATGCCCTGAAAGCCCAAGGGTGGAAAGCGTTTTGAGGTATGAGTTATGAGGTATGAGGTATGAGGTATGAGTAAAGCTGCCTTTAACTCATACCTAATACCTCATACCTAATACCTCATACCTAATACCTCATACCTAATACCTCCTAAATCGTTTTATTAAAAATAAACTTTAAGTTGAACCTAAATTATTATTTTGCGGCATCATGCGAAGACGCTTACTGCTTGTTATTTGTTATTTGCTGAACCAATCGGTTCAGGCGCAATTGCTGCCTACTTTTGGCAATTCGCGTACGGGTGGCAGTGGGATGCAGTTTTTAAAAATTCAGCACGATGCCCGTTCAACCGCAATGGGAGGAGCTGCCGTTGGAATTGCAACAGATGTTTCTGCTCTTTTCTGGAATCCTGCAGGCATTACCAAAACCGATACCGGAAAATTTAACCTGATGTTATCACATACCCGTTATTATGCAAATACACAGGCAAATTATATGGGGGTGGTTCTTAAGGCAAGCCACCTGAGTTATGTGGGCTTGCAGGTAATTGCATTAAACTATGGCGACATGGAAGAAACCACCGAGTTTCAACCTTATGGTACCGGTAGAAATGTAAATTTAAGCAATGTGCTGGTGGGCTTAACTTACGCAAAAATATTAACCGATAATTTCAGCTTTGGCCTTACCGGAAAATGGGCGCATGAGGGAATTGCCGATGTGTATGTAAATAATTTTTTGTTCGACCTGGGCCTCACGTATAATATTGGTTTAAAGTACAGCCGCTTTGGGGTTACATTCAGCAATTTTGGTTTAAATGTTTCACCAAGTGGTGAGGTAAAAATTTTAAAACTGAATGGAGAAAAAACCGTGAGTAATTTTTCGGAAGTATCGGTACCCAGTGTTTTTAGAATAGGGGGCGCGTTTGATCCTGTGCATAACAGGGGTCATGTTTTAACTTTAGCCGGACAATTAAACCACCCTACCGACAACAACGAAACCTTTGCCTTTGGGGCTGAATACGGATACCGGAGTTTGTTGTTTGCCAGAAGCGGTTATGAATTTGGGAGTGATGAACCTTTCAGTTTTCCAACCATGGGATTTGGTTTGCGCCTGCCCCGAAATTTTGGAAATTTAAAGTTTGATTACAGCTTGTCGAATAAAGCCCGATTGGGTAACTTGCATCGATTAACCCTGGCCCTTTGCATAAAATGAAACACGCAAAATATATTGTAAAATTAGGTTTGATTCTTGCCTTGCTCTCAACAGCAATCGGTTCATGCTCTTTATTGGGAAACAAAAAAAACAATACGGTTGATGATGTGTTCAAACAGGGTAATATTGACCCGAATCTGGTGCCCAATAATGTTAGCTATGTGCCGGTTTACCCGTTTATTAATAATATAAGAAAGCCCCTGGATTTGTATATGGGCTATGATGAGTTGTTATATGTGGTAGTTGAAAACGACGAAAATACCATTGATGATAACCAGGTTTTGGTTTATGATCAAAAGGCACAATTAAGCTATAGTTTGAATATTCCGGGCGCCACAGATGTTACGCAGGACCGCAGATTGCATACTTTTATTGCAGGCAGGTATTATACCGATGCAAACAAAACCGTTCATCTTGCGGCAGTGTATCAGATTGCCAATATTGGAACCGGCAATCCGGTTTATATGGATACGCTTAAACATTTTGATTGTGATGAAAGCCGGAGAAATACTTCCTTTAGAGGCGCAGATGATATTGCCGTAAAGTTTACCGGACTGGCCTGCCTATTTGATAACACTTTGTATATTGCCCGTACGGGACCCCGCAACGACCAAACAGGAATTGCACGTCCCGATAACGGGGTATTGGTATATGATGATAAAGGAATCAATATTGGTTATACAAGTGGATTAAACCCCAACGAATCGAGCTTAAAATCTTCGGTAGGGATAAGCGGTCTTGCCACCTTAGCTGCACCCCCACAGCGTTTGTCGGGCATCAGCACCTCTCCCAATTTTTATATCACATTGGACGATCAAACAAAAAACCTTGAATACCGGGCCTTGGGTATAGTGGCTATTAATGACCCCGACCAGGGCATGGTATATGGAGAGAACACCAGCTTCCTGAATTTTGATCAAAGCAAAGCCAGTCGTTTTATGTATGAAAGTTTTCGTTTTAAAAAGCCTGAAGACATATTTGTTGCGCCTGATGTAAATGCATATATTTTTGTTACCGACAGTGAAAGCGATTCATTATACATATTTACCAATGTGGGTTTTGAAGGCGTAAATCCGCCGGCAAACAGCAATTTTAAAAAACAGATTATTGTTTCATTTGGCGGCAGCGGTGCTGATGGAAAAGGCAGTGGTCCGTTTAATTTTATTGACCCAAGCGGGGTATGTTATTATAACCGAACCGTATTGGTATGTGACAAAGGAAATAACCGAATTTGCCGGTATCGCCTGAACACGGATTTGCAATAGTACAGAAGAAGAATATTATCAATAAAAACATACAACCCAAAAGCATCGTATTAAATTGCAGGCTTTTATTTAAACCCCGAAGGGGTGGTATGATTATAGATTGATGCGAGTGCGACATTTTCACATCATGAAACAAATTCGGTTCAATTTGGGAAACTACAATGGATAAACATTATTTTGAAACCAAAAAAACAGCCAGGTATTTTACCCATAATATGTTGTCGGATCAAACCGAAACCATTATTATAGCGATACATGGTTATGCCCAAACCGCTGAACATTTTATAGAAACATTTAGCAGTTTGCCCGAAAATTATTTTGTAATTGCACCCGAAGGATTAAACCGGTTTTACAGTAGAGGTTTTGGGGGAACACCTGTGGCAAACTGGATGACCAGTTTGGAGCGCGAATCGGAGATAAAAGATTATGTCAATTACCTCGATGGTTTGTATGAACACCTGCAATTGCAAAAATATCCAAAGGCAAAAATTGTGCTCCTTGGGTTTTCGCAGGGTGTTGCCACATCGAGTCGCTGGGCGCAGTACACACAACATAAAATAGATTTTTATCTGATGATTGCAGGCGATATTGCCAATGAGATGCACGTGCATTTGCCTGATAAAATAAAAGTCTTGCCCAAAGCCTATTTAATTGGAGATAACGACAGCATTATTGCGATTGAAAAGGTTGAAGCCATGAAACTCTTGTTTGGCTCAAGTACTCCCTTTTACAGCTTTGAAGGCAAGCATGAAGTGAATGCGGAATGTTTGAAGATGCTGGTGAAGATTGTGGGTTAAATGGTTGACTATGAGATAGGGGAAAGAAGCATAGAAACAGAAACAGTGCGCTGAAACAGTGCTAAAAATCCTGTTTCTACGCTCTGTTTCTACGCTCATTTTCAATAAAATCAATCCTCCCCGGGAGTACACAAGGTTCATTTATTTTTTAGAATGACCGTACCCAACGTTGTATAGGTTCATTTATTTTTTAGAATGACCGTACCCATCGTTGTATAGGTTCATTTATTTTTTAGAATGACCGTACCCATCGTTGTATAGGTCCATTTATTTTTTAGAATGACCGTACCCAACGTTGTATAGGTTCATTTATTTTTTAGAATGACCGTACCCATCGTTGTATAGGTTCATTTATTTTTTAGAATGACCATACCCATCGTTGTATAGGTTCATTTATTTTTTAGAATAAACGTGCTGATGATTATCGCCCTTTCAGGGCATACACTATGTGAATTTGGATAAAAATTACTACGCTCATCCAAACCTCCTGTTTTCTATATAGGGGTGCATTGACCTTTGTTTGCAGGTGGATATTGAAAAAATAATAATAATTATACAAAAAATCGTTAAATTCGTTTATAATAATTTTAAATGAAATGAAATTCAATATGATTGTTGAAAAAGGCGAAAATAATTGGTTGGTAGGACAACTGGAAGAAATTCCGTCTGTGATATCGCAGGGTAAAACAATAGATGAACTTCGCGAAAACGTTCTTGATGCTTTAACACTTTATCTGGAGGTTCAAAGAGAGGAAACCTTAAAAAACTTTGCCGGTAAAGATTATGAAATTCAGGAAGTAGTTTTCACTTGATGAAAAGGTATGAATTAATTGTTGTCTTAACGCTCTGTTTCTCCGCTCTGTTTCTTTATTTCATCCAAACCTTAAAATACTGAACCTCATCTCCAACCTGGGTTTTTAACAAATAAAACCCGGCTGCAACATTTGCCTGAATGGGTATCATATGGCTTCCTTCTTTGATATTTTCGGTGAATGAGGCCAGCAATGAGCCACTTAAACTATATAATTGGATGGCGATTTTTTGAGCCGATGCTGAATTGATTTGTAAAACAGATTGCTCTTTGTCGTAAACCAATTTTATTTGGTCATTAGCCAGGTCTCCAAATTCAACTGCTTTTATTTCACTCAAAGTATTTGTTCCATCAAAATCGGTTTGGCGCAGGCGGTAGAACAGGGTTTTGGGTTTAACAGGTATTGTTGCCGAACCAAAAGGAGTTTGATCTGTAAACTCATAATAATGGGTATTCACACTATTTCCGGCACCTTTAACAATGCCAATATCTTCAAAGTTTTCCAAATCATTGCTGCGTTCAATGGTAAAATTATTATTGTTTATTTCGGATGCTGTGCTCCAGTTGCATTTAACTTTTATAGCTTCGTTTTCTTTGATGGCTTTGGCATCAAATGAAATTAATTTTACGGGTAAGGCGCCGCTTGGGGTAAATGATGCAAGAAAAATATCATACGCCCCACCTCCATAGGTGGTTTGATATGATCCTGTTGTTGCAATATTAGAAGTTGAAGCAGTTTTACCGACGATAAAAACATTTCCAAGCACGCCTCTCGCTATTCCATAAGCAATATCATCACCACTTCCGCCAAAATAGGTGCCCCAAAGGCGAGATGTTCCGGTTGAATTAAATTTTGCGACAAATGCATCATTTGTACCTCCACCATATATAGTCTTGTATGCCCCGGATGTAACAATACCGGATGTAGAAAAAGTGTAACCTGTTATATATACATTTCCTAATACATCTATAGCAATTCCATTTGCATAGTCTCCCAGATTTCCCCCATAATAAGTACCCCACAGACGGGCCCCGGAGGCGTTGAATTTAACAATGAATGCGTCAGATCCAGTTCCAGTTAGTGTTGTCTGAAACGCCCCTGAAGTAGAGATACCTGAAGTTGATCCAGTATATCCTGTTATGAAAATATCTCCACTAGTATTTGAAGTCAAACCATACAAATAATCACCTCCATTACCTCCAACATAGGTTGACCATAGTCTGAAACCAGACGAGTTAAACTTTACAATAAATCCATCAGGATTACTTCCAATAGTGGTTTGGTAAGCTCCTGTGCTTGCTATTCCTGTTGCAGATCCCGTATAACCTGCAGCGATAACATTCCCGTATGAATCGGTCGCTATGCTATATCCACGATCAGGGCTACTCCCTCCAAAATATGTTCCCCAAACAATTACTCCATAAGGATCAAATTTTACGATAAAGGCATCCTCTGAACCACTCTTGATAGTTTGAAAAGCCCCTGAAGTAGAAATACCACTGGTTGAATAAGTATTTCCAGCTACCATAACATAACCATAGGGCTTATCACTTGTTATACTCCATGCATAATCAGACAAACTTCCTCCATAGTAAGTTGCCCAATACAAGGTTCCAAAAGGCCCAAATTTTGCAATGAAAGCATCCCCCGTGCCGCCACCAAAAGTGGTTTGATGAGCACCGCTTGTTGCAATTCCGGTACTAGAGTATGTGGTACCGCATATTAAAATGTTTAAGTTTGTGTCAATGTTGATTCCTAAACCATCCTCCTGCCATGAACCCCCATAATAGGTGCCCCATTGTAGCACACCATCTGAATTAAACTTAACAACAAAAGCGTCAACACTACTATTCAAACTTGTTTGATGTGTTCCGGTTGTTGCAATATTTGAGGTAGAATAGGTATTCCCCGTTATATATACATTTCCAAGCCAATCTGTTGCAACACTATTCCCTGCATCACTGCCTCCATTACTTCCACAATAGGTAGCCCATCCCATTGGATCAACCACTAAAATTAAATTTGGGTTGATATTCTTTGCATTGAAGCCATAAGTATTTTCACTTAACCTGGTATAAGCTACTAATACACTTTGTTGTTTACTTATTTCATTTATTTGATAACTCGACGGAATACTTTCCTCAATATTGCCATTAACAGTTTCAATTAATATGTTTCCATCATCAGTTAATGAAGTATTGTTTGCCCCATCAAACTTTAGTTTAATATCATTGATATTGCCGCCCGGATGAATGATGAAATTATATTTAAACGCACCCTTTTGCTTTCCATCATTTAATACAAACTCTATATCTATATTTGGGTAAATGTTTTGGTATAGTACTTTTTTATAATGCTGTACATGGGTTACACCCGCTTGCTCAACAGGCACATCGGAAACATGGGTACCGGTGGTATAATAATTTAGATAATCTTTAGCGGGATCGAAGGCTGTGATGTTTGAATTTGTGTTTGCGTTCAAAAATGAAATATCTATTCTGTGAGTGTAAATAGTATCTGTTTTGGGTTCTTGGAATTTATCTTTTGGATTTTGTTGTGTAATGCCAGAACCCAGAGGCCAGGAGCCAGAAGCAGCTTTTATCATCTCATAGCTGAAGCCGCCTTTTCTTAACTGCACTTGCAAACCGTTTGAACTGTATAAATACAAAACCTCTTTGTTGGGTTGATTGTTTTGGTCAATAATTTGTCCCTTGTTTTCGATGAAACCATATTGCGCAGATTTTGGTTTGGAGATACTTCCGGCGTATGAAAAAGTGTAAAATAAAATTGCAGCAAATAATAGTATTGTTTTTTTCATATTCTTACATTTTAAAGGTAGAAGCTTTGTTCAATGTTAAGAATAAAATTGGTTTTTAAAAATGATTGGGTAAAATACCCCGCAAATAAATGCTGAAAAACATCCTATAAAACGAAAACATTCGTACAACACAAACTCATCTTCCTCCGTGTGTTTTAACTCCTGTTCCTCTGTGGTAAAAGACTATTTCAACTTGCAGATATATCTCAATTAAAAACAAATATTCTCGTTCTGAAACACATATTCGCATAGCTTATTCTGAAACAAGGTTCGACCCCGATGGGGTCGCATGATTATAGACATATGCCGCACGCTATAATCATGCGACCCCATCGGGGTCGAATACTTTCCACCACTTGGTCTTCAATCCCACATAAATTCCGTCGCTTCTGGTTTCGGTTGGAAACGTATCTACATAATCGCCTTGCTGGGGTAGGCCTTTGCCCGTTTTTATATCGTATTGGTATCGGTGAACCGGACACATAACGCGGCCTTCGGGTGTGCACTTGCCCTGGCCCAGGCGGCCTCCGGCATGTGGACATTTATCGGCCATGGCAAAATAACCCTCCGAAATATGTATGAATGTGATATAAGTTCCTTCAATGTTTAGCGTACGAATGGTATTGATTGCCTGAGGCTCGGCTCCATCTTTTTTGAAGTCGTAAACCTTGTGAAATTTTAAGGGCATTAGTGAATCACTAAGCGTTGAAAAGTGGATTGCGTTTGATTGCTCACACGAACCAAATAAATTCCCGGATTTAAATTTTCGATACTTATCTGCATTGCATTTTCATCTGCTAATTTACCAAACAAAACTTTACCGGTCATATCCATGAATTCAACCTTTAAATCTCGGTAATTAACCGTTCCGAAATTTATCGTTACGCTGTTTGTTGCGGGATTGGGAAACAATTGGAATCGCTCTTTATCAGCTGCCACTTCCGCTATTGCATCGGGCGTTAAACCTGTTACCTGTTTATACAAATAACCAGCAATGTATTTTACCGTGGTGTCCATATATGCTGCGTTGCCCACAAAAGGCACATGATCGGCTCCATTAAAGGTGTATAGGCGGGTATTCATATTTTGTTTGGTGGCTGCACTGTCCATGCTAAATCCGCCTTGCAGGAATGCAACATTTTGTCCGAACAATTTATAGTATGCCGACTTATATGGAACCGTTTGATCATTATCACCATGCATAAAACACAGGCTCATATTTTTATTATTATTGATCCATGAAGTATTGCCCAAAGCACCTGATAAACTAATCACACCTTTAACCCGCCAGCTATACCCGGGATTGCCGCTTTTGCCTTCAATGTCGCCAATCACTGCAGTATCCAGTCCAATGGTGTTAAACTCGCTGTAAGTGTCTAAAAATGCCAAATGCAGGCCCATAATTCCTCCCGATGAAACTCCGCCGGTAAAAATATTATTTGAATCGAGGTGATAAACATTTCCTGTAGCGATACTTTTTCTGAAATATCTGATCGCTGCTCTCAGGTCTTGGGTAGCTCTCCATACGGCCTGCGAAAACTCTTTGCTTAAGGTATTGCCGCTTGTTAAATTAATTTTAAGACGATAGTCAATGGTACATACTGTATACCCTCTTTTGGCTAACTCTTTGCAAAGTGCAATCATATCCGTACTCGACCGGTTACCCTGAATAAAAGAGCCACCATGCGCCAAAACTACCAGAGGTACATTGATAGCGGTATCTCCCCAGGGTTTGTAAATATCCAGAAACAAATTCGTACTGTCGCCATTACAATCGAAATTAAAACCGTATTGAATCCATGAATCAACCATCACACTGTCGAACACTTTTGAGTAGTAGCGTTGGGCAAAAGCACACATGCTCATTAAAACAGTGATGGTTAATAGTAAAATCTTCTTGTTCATTCTATACTTTTGGTAAATACGAAGTTAGGCAAGTTTGTTTTAATAACAAATAACGGGCTCATTGTGTAGGTTCATTTTTATGAATAGATTTGCCGGGTTATGACCATCAAACCAATTATCATTTTCGTTTTCGTTTTGTTTTTTGTTTCCTGCAAAAGTAATGTCGAAAAAATAAAACCTTCGGTTCAACCCATTACCGAATCCATTTATGCCTCGGGGATTGTAAAGAGCAAAAATCAATACCAGGCTTTCGCAACGGTTAACGGAATTATTGAAACTGTTTTTTTAAGGGAAGGCGATTCTGTTAAAAAGGGTACACCTATTTTATCGATTGCGAACGAGTTGCAGCGTTTAAACAAGGAGAATGCAGAACTTGCTGCTGATTTTTCAGATATTAATGCCAATCAGGGCAAGCTCAATGAAGCCCGGCTTATAATTGAGCTTGCCCTTAATAAAATGAAAAATGATTCGGCTTTATACTTTAAACAAAAGGCTTTATGGCAACAACAGGTGGGTACCGAAGTGGAGTTGGATCAACGTGAACTCGCTTACCAAAACTCCAAAACCAATTATTATTCTGCAATAATAAAATTCAATGATTTAAAACGCCAGTTGGATTTTACCGCATCACAATCCAGAAAAAACCTGCTGATATCGGGCAAACTGGAAAGGGATTATACCTTAAAGAGTGAAATTGACGGAATTGTTTACCGCATTCACAAATCAAAAGGAGATTTGGTGGGTATACAAACCCCGCTGGCTGTGATTGGTGATGGCTCCAATTTTATTTTGGAAATGCAGGTTGATGAGTATGATATTACACGGATCAAATCCGGCTTAAACGTTTTGGTTACGCTCGACAGTTATAAAGGAAAAGTATTTGAAGCAACAATTACCCGCATTACACCATACATGAATGAACGAAGCAAAACCTTTCTGGTAGAAGCAGCGTTTACAAGGCCTCCTGCCGTGCTTTATCCGAATACAACCATAGAAGCCAATATTGTTTTGCAAACAAAAAATAATGCCTTGTTAATACCCAGAATATACCTGATAAACGATTCGATGGTAATGAAAAGTAATGGAGAAAAGGTTGTTGTAAAAACCGGCTTGAAAGATTATCAGAAAATTGAAATCGTTTCGGGAATTACTGCAGCAGATGAACTGATATTGCCGGTAGAATGAAGTATAAACTGATTGCAAATATCGCCCGTTCATTGCTGTTGGCAAACTGGAAACAAACCCTGGTGGCAGCCATAGGAGTAACCTTTAGCATTACCATGTTTATTGCGTTGCTGAGTTTTATGTCGGGCTTAAATGATATGCTCGATAACCTGATATTAAACCGTACGCCCCATATCCGTTTGTATAATGAGATTCTGCCTTCTACCCGGCAACCTATTGAGGGCTCGGTTCAATACAAGGATCACTATAATTTTATAAGCTCTATTAAACCCAAAAATGAGCTCCTTCAGATTCACAATATTGGTGCCATTATAAATGCCCTGAAAAAAGATGATCGGGTATTGGGTATTGCACCCAAAATTACCACCCAGGTTTTTTATACTGTAGGTGCTGTTGATTTAACCGGGGTAATAAATGGAATTGATGTAGAGGCTGAAAACAGATATTATTACTTTAAAGATTACGTAACATCCGGCAATTATATTGCCTTGAAAAACACGCCCAACAGCATCATTTTGGGCAAAGGTGCTGCCGAAAAAATGATGGCCAAAATTGGCGATGTTATTCAGGTTATAACCAGCAAAGGGGAACGCATGCCTTTAAAGGTGGTGGGTTATTTTCAATCGGGGATTTCGGATATCGACAAGGTACAAAGTTATGCCTCCTTAAATACTACCCAAAAATTATTGGGCGAATCGAATAACTATATTACCGACCTGCAGATAAAACTAAAAAACATTTTACTGGCACCTCAGATGGCCAAAGAATATAAGGAATTATTTGAGGTGGAAGCCATTGACATCAAGACCGCCAATTCACAATTTGAAACCGGTACTTTTATCCGGACTTTAATTTCGTATGCAGTGGGAATTACTTTATTGATTGTTGCCGGTTTTGGAATCTATAATATTTTAAACATGATGATTTATCAAAAACTGGATTCCATTGCAATACTAAAAGCCACCGGTTTTTCGGGAAGGGATGTGAACCGGATTTTTATTTTTATTGCACTAAGCATTGGAATTTTTGGAGGTTTGCTGGGTCTGGTGTTTGGGTTTGGTTTGTCGGCATTAATAGATCAGGTTCCGTTTAATACAACGGCATTGCCAACCATTAAAACTTATCCGATCAATTACAATATAAAGTTTTATTTGATTGGCAGTATTTTTTCGTTGCTTACCACGTATTTCGCAGGTTATTTTCCAGCCCGCAAGGCAAGTAAGGTTGATCCGGTGGTTATAATCAGGGGAAAGTAATATGAGTAAAGTAATTCTGGAAGCCAAAAACCTTTCTAAATATTTTTATGATCCTGTAAAGTTTCAGGTATTGAAAGAGATGAATTTTTCGGTAAATAAAGGTGAACTGGTTGCCGTGATTGGCAAATCGGGTTGTGGCAAATCAACCTTGCTTTATATCCTCTCTACCATGGATACCGATTATGAAGGAGATGTATGGATTGATGGCATTTCTACCCGAGGCAAAAAGGAAGGGGAACTGGCCCGGGTCCGGAATGAAAAAATTGGATTTGTATTTCAGTTTCATTATTTGCTGAATGAATTTTCGGTTTTAAAAAATGTGATGTTGCCCGGTTTAAAATTAGGCAAATATCCCGAGCATGAAGTGGAACAAAGAGCCTACGATAAACTGAAAATTCTGGGTATAGAAAACGAAGCTTTAAAAAAGCCCAACCAACTTTCGGGCGGAGAAAAACAGCGGGTTGCCATAGCCCGTTCTTTAATCAATGATCCGCTTATTATTATGGGAGATGAACCTACAGGAAACCTTGATAAAATGAACAGCGAAAACGTGTTTCATATTTTTCAGGAGCTCGCAGAAGTTTATAATCAATCGCTTTTAATTGTAACCCACGATACCGAATTTGCTTCGCGTTCAAGCCGTATCATTGAAATTGAAGACGGGAAAATTATTAAAATGTAAATTGGTTTGTGAAATTAATTTCTTACTTTTGTTATACAATGACCAAACAGAAAACATACACAGCCAGTATACACAAAGAGGGCGAAATATATGTTGCAACATGCGTTGAAGTTGGAACTATAAGTCAGGGTTATAGTATTGAAGAAGCACTGCTGAATCTTAAGGAGGCAACCGAGCTTTATTTGGAAGAATTTCCACAGGGCGATTTTTCTCCAACTTTCATTACTACTTTTTCAACAGAATTGTATGCCTAAAATGCCCCAACTTTCCGGTAAAGAATTAATAAAAATATTAGCACAATTTGGATTTGGGGCCATCCGACAAAAAGGAAGTCATGTGATTTTAAAAAAGAAAACCAAAGATGGTGAAATTGGAACTGTAGTACCATTACATAAAGTAATAGCCGAAGGAACATTAAGGGGTATTTTAAAACAAGCAAAAATTGAAACAGACGAATTCTTAAGTGCAATTTAAGAAATCGCTCGATTAATTTTATTGTAGGTTCATTGTTGTAAATTGGTGTTATAAATTACCTCTTCACCAGCTTCACAACTTTGGTTTCTGCATTACTGCTTAATTTCGCAAAATAGATTCCGGCCGGTAAAGATTCCAAATTATTAACAATATGACTACTGCCTGTAAAACTATTTGTATAAACCTGCTTTCCGTTCAAATCAAGTATTTCAATTTGCATTTCGGTATCTTCAAAATTATCTGCTTTTAATAAGAGCTGATCGCTAAACGGATTCGGAAAAACTTCCACAATTAATTCTGTTATATGATTTTCCTTAACAGCCACAATTTTTGAATAATCCGAAGCACCATCGATATCTATTATCGCCAGGCGGTAGTAAACCATTCCCTTTGAAAGTAATGATTTTCCGGCGATATCATCGTAGGCATATTCGCGGTATGTTTTGCTGTTGCCGGATGCTTTTAGCTGTGTAATAACCTCAAATTGTTTTCCATCTGTTGAGCGCTCCAGGTTAAAATAACTGCTGTTGATTTCAGATGCAGTAATCCAGCTTACATGTATGTTTTTTGCTGTTGAAGCGGCATATAAATTCAGCAGATGAACGGGTAAGGGATTGCTCACATCGGTACCTGTAAATAAACCAAAACTGGTGAGTACCGGGGTACTTATTTTGTTAAAAGTTACATCTACCGTGGGTGTGGACGAAGTGAGTGCCCATTGAGTAAGAGGTGGGTTTGTGTTTTTTATGACCGCTAAATTTGCTTCGTTGTTTATCTTTCCCAGCCAGGGATCTTTATATTCAAGGTCGAGTAAATATGAGTAATTGCCCGGTGGCACATAAATACTATCATAAAAAAACATATAGTTTGGAGTTGAAGCGGGTATGATATGAGCCGGTGGAATTCCGGTTCGCCGACGAATATGCACAAAAGGCGGAATTTCATATGTGTTATTCCAGGAAATTCTAGCAATTATTTCGCTGCCAAATGAATATACCTGACCTGTATAACCGCTTATGGCAGGTCCCGAAACCATAGTAGCAACAGGAGGAAGCACCTGTGGGGTAAATTCATAGGCACCAATATCGGGCACCCCTGATGTTTTATTTACCGGGCGGGATATTCCATTGATATCATCCGTAACGGCAACTATATGATCCCCTCTTCCATTAAGACACCAGGAAGCGGAGTCAAATGCATTCGGCATCAGGTTTATGCCAGAGGTAAAACCCGGACGGTAATTCATGGAATTATTCTCCACACCCGGATTTGCTGCTCTCCAGAGCGGAAGATTGGCAGAATTGGCAGGCGGATTTACAACACGTATTAAAACCGGACCATTGGTATAAAAGTTATTATAATCACTCGTTACCGCATAAACAGAGGGTGGATAATAAAAACTCGCCGCACAGCCGCTTGCATTGTTTGCAAACACATTGTTTTTTACGTCAATTCCGTTCGCGCCGTCATTAAAAATGGTTGGACCCACTCCGCTGATATAATTTAAGTTAAATGAGTTGTGATAGATGCCCAAATGGGTTGAACTATAACCCATATAAATATTTATTGTTGTTGCGGCAACACTACCTGTAAAAACATTATTCGCAATTAAACTGCGGTCATTATTGCCATTTCTCCAATAGTAAAAATACATATTGCATGCCGGGTTTTGCAGATTGATTTTATTCCCGGTAAAGTCTGCTGAGGAATCTGCATACCAGAAATCAAAATCCTGAATGGCATTGGTGATAAGCGGATTTAAGGTATTGTTTTTAAACTTAATCCGGTTATTATTATAAAGGGAGTATGAGCCCGAAAAAGAGCCTTGTAAAATATTGCCATCAATTACACAATTGCTGGTTCCTTCCAGGTAAATATTGTGGTATCCGCCGCTAATCCGGTTGTTTTTTAGAACCAGTCCATTTGTGTACCCTGATGAGGGATCATAAACGGCATAGCTGATGGCGGTTGGCGTAGTTATTGAGTTAATATTACAGTTTTCAAAAGTGTCGTTGGAAGCAGATCCGTTAATATAAATACAACTGCTGGCACCATAATAGGTTTGATTAAATGTTAAGGATTTAAATTTCAAACAGGAGCTGCCATTTAAATTTAAAACCCCGGTTGTAACATTTGGGGAAGCATAATTAATCATTACAGAGTCGGGGTGATTGGCCGATGACCTGAATACAACCGGATTACCTGCAGATGTTCCCCCAACGTTTCCGATAGAGAGCCGGCCATTATAGGCTCCCGACCGTATGGTAAAATCAACCGGACCGCAAACACCAAAGCTGTTTAATTCGGCAACGGCATAAAGAATATTTGGATAATCGGGGCTGTTGCCTCCAACGGTATAATTCCCGCTTAAGCCTGTTTTTAATACAATGTTCAGGGTATCATCCGCATTCATAGTATCTGCAACGCCATTGGGCATCGATGTCCAGGCTTTGAGCGTTCGTCCCACACCAAATGTAAAAGGAGCATTCCCTAAAGTGATAACGGTATCATTTGCATGGGCAGAACTTCCCAGGGTATCAAGGGGCGAAGTCCAGTATATGGTGGATTGTGAAATTCCATCAAGCTTCCAGTTAATCCGCACACTATCCAAACGGTTTGCCCCTTTATCGGCCAACCTTATTTTAATGGTTTGCGGACCTCCGCAAAATAAACCCGGCGAAACAAGTCCGGTAATGCCCGCATTATTTTTTCCTCTGGGTACAATATACATAATTTCTACCCGGCCAATCTGATGGCTTGAAGGTGCCTGCCAAAAACTGGTAGCCGCTCCGTTTATGATGTTGCTCTGACAACCGGCTCTTGTTAATGTAACCGGAATACCTGCAATATTGGAAACATATATTGAGTCTTCAGACAATGAGCTAATGCTTTGGCCGGTACCACTGCTTCTGCATCCAAGAATTCCAATTCGTTCACCAGCATTTACCGGAATATTTACTGGAATGAAATTGAACCCAGAAATGTTTTGAGAATAGTGTAAGGTTGTAAATGTGGATGTATATGAAGTGTAAACCGGAGGCGGCGCATTGAGTTTAATCAATTGAAGGGATTGGTCTCCAATTATCCCATCATCCGGAACCCGCAGCCCGGTTATGATAATGCTTGTTGGAGAGGTAAACCAAAAGCCCTGGGTATTGCCTACATAAGAATAAGCATCCGGTAGTATTGGGATTACAGTTTGGGCACGGGTATGTATGAACCCCGATAGGAATAATATAATAATTATTGAATGACATTTTTTTAAATTTATGTTTAAAAAGTGTCTTATCATTTTGTTTATTATGTACGTTTAAAATAGTTAATGAATCAATGTCGACATTAATGTTTTGTTCGACCCCGATGGGGTCGCAGGTTTATAGCAGGGTGCATGTATCTATAAACCTACGACCCCATCGGGGTCGAATGTAGCAGCGATATAATTGCTTATTTAGAAATCTTACCGCTTAATCAAAGCTACTACTTTAATTTCTAAATTGCTGCTCAATTTCGCAAAATATATTCCTGCCGGCAATACATCCATATTGTTGATGATATGGCTGTTGCCTGTAAAACTGCCGCTGTATCGCAATTTGCCATAGATGTCCATAATTTCTACTTTGATCTCAGCTTCATCAAAATTATCGACATTTAATACGAGCTGATCACTAAAAGGATTCGGGAAAATTTCTGTATTTAAACAAAGCTTATTGTTTTCTTTTACCGCCACTGTTTTTGAATATTCCATTTTTCCATCCCTATCAAAAATGGCCAATCGATAATACAGCATTCCTTTGCTGAGTAGTGATTTGCCCTGTACATCATCAAATGAATATTTGCGGTATGATTTGCTGTTGCCTGATGCTTTAATGCTTGTAATGGATTCAAAAAGTTTACCATCTGATGAGCGCTCTAAACTAAAATAATTGCTGTTTATTTCACTTGCAGTAATCCAACTAACATGAATGCTTTTTGCTGTTGCATTTGCATTTAAGCTGAGTAGTTTAACCGGTAAAGGAGAACTTACATCGGTTCCGGCATATACGCCAAAACTTGTAAGTGACGTGGCTGTAATTTTATTGTTTGTTGAATCTACTGTTGGCGTAAATCCTGTTAATACCCATGGAGCCGAAGGCGGGTTAATACTTTTTATGATTGTCATATTGCCTTCATTGCTCATGGTTCCCAACCAGGCATTTTTGTAAAACATTTCCATATCATAACTATAGGTTCCCGATGGCGCATAAATGCTGTCGTAAAAAAACATATAATTACTCGGTGATGCGCCCATATTGGGTGGTACTGTTCCGGTACTTCTACGCACATGTACGAATGCCGGTGCACCGTAAACACTGTCAAAAGCAAGCCGAGCAATGGTATCTCCACCAAACAGGTATATTTGGTTTACATAACCTGTTATGGCAGGTCCGGCAACCATGGTAGCCAACGGTGGAATTGAATTGGGTGTAAACTCATAAGCACCCAAATCGGGTACTCCCGTTGCCAGGGTTGTTGGCCGTGGAGTTCCATTAATGTCGGTTGTTACCAAAGTGTTTTGAATACCTCTTCCGTTCATGGCCCATGAAGCTGTATCAGCTGTATTGGGTTGATGGTTTGAGGAACTTGTAAAGGCTGGAAAATAAACGATGGAGTTTGTTTCCTGGGTTGGAAACGCAGCCCTGTACGCATTCAATGTAGTATATGCCGTTGCGGTAGCTACTCCTTTGTAAACCATACCCACACCGGTAGAATATAACAGATTGTAATCGCCACTTATGTATAGGGGATTATAAACATACATGGCATAGCCTGTTGTACCGGTATTGGCATATATATTATTTCTAAATGTATTGAAATCATAAGATGCTGATGAATTATACAGGTATGCTGCATAGTTGGTTGCACCTGTGCTAATAGAATTTACGCTGTTATGGTAATAATTCTGATAACTTGAATTATAACAATAAAATCCATACGTAGTTCCTGATGATTGCACAGTGATTACATTATTGGCTACTAATCCCTTTTGTGTGGCCGATGCATCACAATAATAAATTCTCAAGCCATGAAGGGTTGCAGAAAGACCTGTTGCGGTAACCTTGTTACCTGTAACTTCAATGGGGCCATCAGAATAACCAATTGTAACCGCATAATGGGTGGTGTAAGAAGGTGCAGTTACACTAACCGTATTATTACGGAATATGGTATTGAGGGTATAATAAATATATGCAGAATAATAGCCTGCCCCTGTAATGGTATTGCCTTCAATAACATTATTTGAAGTTTGAACCGAGGTAGAAGTTCCCGAATAAAACAAACCATATGAACCCCCGCTTATGCCATTGTTTTTAATCACATTATTACCCCCTGTAAGCGGATCTGCAAACAGTGCAGCAATATTTGCAGAAGATGCAGTGCTCGCAATGGTTATTAGGGAACAATTCTGAATGGTATCAAACGAAGAAGTACCTGCAATTTCAAGGGCTCTGGCATATGTTGTGCCCGTTGCTACAATCGTAATATCTTTAATTTTGATATAATTTGAATTCGTAATTTTTAAAGTATAATTATCTGTTGTTGCGGTAGCTGAATACGTTAAAGTCACTGAATCCCGATGATTGGTCTGTGATTGAATAAGTATTGTATTTGTAGCAGAAACACCTGAAATGTTTCCAAAATTTGCTTGTCCGCTGTATGTTCCCGATCGTATGTTAAGCACAACCGGACTACAAATGCCATAGCTGTTTAAATCTGCTGCTGCTGCCGCAAGTGTTGGGTAATCCGGACTTGAGCCGCCAATGGTATAGATTCCGTTCAAAGAAGACTTTAAAACTACATTTAAGGTGTCGTCATTATTTGATGTATCCGCCACCCCATTCGGCATAGATGTCCATGCCTTTAATGTTCGGGCAATACCCGAAACAAACGTCATACTCCCCAGAGTAATAATTGTATCATTGGGGAAAGAGGGACTCCCCAAAGTATCAAGAGGCGATGTCCAATATATAGTGGGTTGGGGAACTCCATCCATCTGCCAGTTTACCCGAACACTATCCAGGCGATTGGTGCCTTTATCGGCAATTTTTATTTTGATTTGATGGGTTCCGGCACAAAATGAAATCGGCGATATAAGACCGGATATGCCTGCATTATTGGTTCCACTTGTGGTTACATACTGAATTTCAACTCTGCCTATAGAAGAGGCTTCATACCAAAAATTGGCAGCAGGGCCTGATAAAATACTTCCCTGCCATCCTAAGCGGTACAATGTTGCAGAGGCTCCTGCAATGGTTGTTGCGGAGGCTGCTGCTCCATAAGATGTTAATCCGGTTCCACTCCCATTGTTTCTTGCTCCCAGCACACCAATTACATCGCCCGCATTTACGGTAATGTTTACCGGAATAAATGTAGTAGTGGCAATGTTGGCCCCATAGTACAAAGTTGTGAAAGTGGTGGTGGTTGCACTGTAGGTAGGGGGTACTGTTGGGAATCTTACCAGGTGAAGGGATTGCGCCCCCGTTCCTACATCTGTAGGAACGCGTAAACCGGTTATTGTAAAACTAACCGGTGCTGTAAACCACATGCCTCTTGTATTGCCCGAATAGGAAGATGCATGAGCAGGTAAGGGTATTACCGTTTGAGCCATGCCCGTATAAATGGCAATTGTAAAAGCCAATGATAATAATACCTTTTTTAGAAAAATTGTTTTGTAAATTTTTACCATAGTAATTTCCTTTCATTTTATTAAATACAAAGCAAGTATTAAATGCTCGTTTATGAAAGTAATTTGTTAGTAACCTGAACTCCAAAACACTTATTAAGAGAATTTTAAGAGATTTGTGTTTGCTTCGTATTTAGTATTGTTGTTATATAAAATAACAGCCAAACCTATAATTCCAACGCCATCAAATAATCATCACAAACCCTTTTACCCAGGGTAAATTTTCGGGTTGCAAATGTTTTGAACCCATATTTTTGATAAAACGAAATGGCTCTTTCGTTATCCTGCCATACACCCAGGAACAAATAATTGTAGCCGTTTTCTTTTGCGTAATTAATCGCTTGTTCCATTAATGCTGAACCTATTTTTGTTCCAATCGCATCTTTGCGTACATATATTTTTTCAAGCTCCATTACTCTTCCGCTGAGGCCGTCAATATTTGCATCATGAATTAATTTGATATACCCCAAATCGTTGTTTTCACCATAAGCCACAAAGTATTTAATTGCAGGATTTCTTATGTTCTCAAGCATTTTTTCCTTGCTGTAGGTTTTGGATATATAGTACCTCATATCCGCTTCGCTGTTATCCTCTGCAAAGGTTTCATAAAAAGTAGTGCTGCCCAGTTCGGCCAGTAACGCATAATGTTTCCATGCAGCAGGAATAATTTTTACGGTAGTTGCGTTCATCAACAACAAATTTGCATCAAATTTTGGATTGAAACAAATTAAGAATTGTTTTATATTGCCCGCTTAACCCATAGCATGGAGTACCAGAATACGCTTGCATTTGCCCAACAATTAGACAAGGAAGACCCTTTGGCCTCTTTTAGAAACCAATATTATTTGCCGCAAAAGGATGGCAAAACACTTGTTTACCTGTGTGGAAACTCTCTGGGTTTGCAACCCAAAAATGCGCGTGCCGCCATTGAGCAGGAGCTTAACGACTGGGCCAGATTGGGCGTTGATGGTCATTTTGATGGCAAGAATCCCTGGATGTATTACCACCACTTTTTGAACGAAAAAGCTGCGCATGTGGTGGGAGCAAATCCATCGGAAGTTGTGATCATGAATAATCTTACCACCAATTTACACCTGATGATGGTGAGCTTTTACCGGCCCACTCCTGCCCGTTACAAAATATTAATGGAAGCATCGGCCTTTCCCTCCGACCAATATGCCATGGAAACACAGGCCCGCTTTCATGGGTTCAACCCCGATGATGCTATTATTGAATTAATACCGCGGGAAGGTGAATACACCTTACGTACAGAAGATATTCTGGCCAAAATAAACGCGCACAAAAACGACCTGGCCCTTGTTATGATGGGCGGGGTTAATTATTATACCGGCCAGGCATTTGATATGAAAACTATCACCGAAGCAGCACATGCCGTTGGTGCCATCGCCGGTTTCGACCTGGCCCATGCCGCCGGAAATTTGCATTTGCAACTGCATAACTGGGATGTGGATTTTGCCGTTTGGTGCAGCTATAAATATTTAAACTCGGGCCCGGGTGGAACCAGTGGGGTATTTGTAAACGAACGCCATGGCAATAACCAAGATCTGCCCCGTTTTGCAGGCTGGTGGGGTCATGACGAAAAAGAACGCTTCAAAATGAAAAAGGGATTTAAACCCATGCAGGGCGCAGCCGGCTGGCAGCTAAGCAATGCACAGATTTTCCCAATGGCCATTCACAAAGCATCCCTCGATTTATTTGAAGAAGCCGGCATGGCCAACCTGCGAAAAAAAAGCGAATTGTTAACCGGTTATCTGGAATATTTGTTAATGGATGTTATTCATGGCGAATCCACAATTCCAGACCCTTCCACTGGTAGAGACGCGATTCATCGCATCTCCAGGGATGCAACAAATAAATTGGTGAAAATGGACCTTCCATTCACCATCATCACCCCATCAAACCCAGCAGAACGGGGTTGCCAGTTATCCATCATCGTTAAAAAAGATGGCCGCAAATTGTTTGATTATTTACAATCACAAGGAATTTTACCCGATTGGCGAGAACCCGATGTAATAAGAATGAGCCCCGTACCTATGTATAATAGTTTTGAAGATGTTTATAAAATTGGTGAATCCATGAAACAATATTTTTCAATTGACAACATGTAGAGACGCGATTCATCGCGTTTCAGAAATGAACCAATGAAACACAATGCCACAATGAAACGCACGTAGAGACGCGATTCATCGCGTCTCAGGGATGAACCCATATAAACCAATGATACCCCAACAAATAAAAATTATAAAACAATGGCAGATAAAATAACAATTATAGGCGGTGGATTATGTGGCACATTAATGTCCATTTACCTGGCAAAGCGTGGTTTTGACATTAACCTGTTTGAACGCAGGCCCGATATGCGCAAGAATAAAATTTCGGCAGGTAAGTCCATTAACCTGGCACTTTCAACCCGGGGTTTAAGGGCTTTGGAAAAGGTGGGTTTGGACAAAGAAATTCTGGCCGATGCCATTCCCATGTACGGCCGCATGATCCATAGCAAAATAAGTGAGCTGAGCTATCAGCCTTATGGAAAAGAAGGACAGGCAATTAATTCGGTATCACGCGGAAGATTGAATACACGCCTGCTCGAACTGGCTGATGAATTTGAAAATATTACCCTGCATTTTAATACCCGATGCATTGATGTAGATGTTGAAAAAAGCATCTCTACATTTGAGCTCGAAGATGGCTCGCATAAAACGGTTCAATCGGACCGGATTTTGGGAACCGATGGGGCCTTTGCAGCCACCCGTGGTAAATTACAAATCAGCGATCGCTTTAATTATTCGCAGAGTTATTTGCATGTAGGATACAAAGAACTGGAGATACCCGCCGGTGAAGCAGGTAGTTTTTTAATGGAGAAAAATGCGCTGCACATTTGGCCCCGGGGTGCGTTTATGATGATAGCTCTACCCAACCCAAGCGGCGATTTTACCTGTACCCTTTTTATGCCCTTCGATATATTTGACCGGCTCAAAACAAATGAAGATGTTGAGGCTTTCTTTAAACAGGAATACCCGGATGCCGTTTCTATGATGCCCACATTGACACATGATTTCTTTAAAAACCCGACTTCCAGTTTGGTTACTGTGCGTTGTTTCCCCTGGATAAAAACCGATAAAATTGCGTTAATGGGTGATGCTGCCCATGCTGTAGTTCCGTTCTACGGACAAGGCATGAATTGCAGTTTTGAAGATGTAATTGTAATGGATGATTGCATTGAAAAAAACGGTTTAAACTGGATAAAAACTTTTGAAGAATACCAGAGCTTACGCAAACCCAATGCCGATGCCATTGCCGATCTGGCTATACAAAACTATTACGAAATGGCCGATAAAGTGGGCGACAAACATTTTCTGCATAAAAAACATATCGAACATGAATTGTGTGATTTGTATCCTGATAAATTTAAATCGCAATACGAGTTAACCACCTTTAGCACCACGCCCTATAAATATGCTTTGGATCAGGGCATAAAAAACAATATATTACTGGAACGCATCATCGCCGAAGGTGCCGAAGAAAAAATAAAAGACCCCGCCTATATGGAAACCCTTTGGGGTTTGCTCGATTAAAAACTTTGTTCCTTTGTTTCTTTGTAGCCCATGAATGATTCCAGTTGCTACAAAGAAACAAAGGAACGAAGGAGTTGTTTATCCCGTGTCAAATGAATATGTTTGACTTAAATACAAAATCCCCTTGAGCATAACAGAGCTGTTTCGTAAAAAAACCATCCACAATATTTTAGCTGATCACAAATTGGCCGAAGCCAGTGGCAATCAATTACACAAAACCTTAGGTTTTAGAGACCTTACCGCAATGGGTATTGCTGCTATTATTGGCGCCGGAGTTTTTAGCACCATTGGCAATGCCAGTTTTAACGGCGGGCCGGCAGTGGTATTGCTATTTGTTTTTACAGCAATTGCATGTGGTTTTTCAGCTTTGTGCTATGCCGAATTTGCATCGGTTATACCCATTAGCGGCAGCGCTTATACGTACGCCTATGCGGCCTTTGGCGAAATTATTGCATGGATAATTGGCTGGGCATTAATTGTTGAATACGCGATTGGAAACATTGTGGTAGCCATTAGCTGGAGCGACTATTTCAGCGGTTTAATGGCTGGGTTGGGTTGGCAAATTCCGGATTATTTTTCCATGGATTACTTAACGGCAAAGCGGGGTTTTGAAGAGGGCACAAGGGCACTAAGCAACGGACTTACCATCAGCACAACCTTGAAAGAATCCATGTCGGCCTGGAGTTTGGCTCCCGAAATAATGGGATTTAAAATGATCTTCGACTTGCCCGCCCTGGGCATCATCATTGCCATTACCGCATTAATATACCGGGGTGTAAGAGAAACGCGGATAGCCAGCAATACCATGGTTGCTATAAAGCTTACTGTAGTGATTCTGGTAATCATTGTAGGTTCATTTTATGTAGATTCGGGTAATTGGAGTCCGTTTGCGCCCAACGGAATGAAAGGCGTATTGATGGGGGTTTCATCGGTGTTTTTTGCCTATATTGGTTTTGATGCATTGGCAACCACTGCCGAAGAGTGTAAAAATCCACGCAAGGATCTTCCCAAAAGCATGATTGCCTCGCTTATCATTTGTACCGTTTTATATATACTTATTGCACTGGTATTAACCGGAATGGTTTCATACACCGAATTAGGCGTTGGCGACCCTCTGGCTTTTGTTTTTGAAAAGATAAACCTAAAATGGATGCATGGCATTGTGGCGGTTAGCGCTGTTATTGCCATGGCAAGTGTGCTGTTGGTATTTCAAAACGGCCAGCCCCGCATCTGGATGAGCATGAGCAGGGATGGTTTATTACCTAAGGCTTTCAGCAGCATTCACCCAAAATTTAAAACACCCTGGTTTGCCACCATTATTACCGGCTTTTTTGTGGCCATTCCCACCTTTTTCATGAACCTGAAAGACGTAACCGATTTTTCGAGTATAGGAACCCTCTTTGCCTTTGTATTGGTAAATGCCGGGGTAATCAGAATGGAGAGTCATAAAAGCGAATACCATACCGGATTTCGGGTACCCTTTATCAACGGAAAATATATTGTGCCCGCAATTTATATCACTGCAATGCTTACACTCTATTTTACCAAAACAGAATCCTTCCTCCGGTTTTTTAGTTTCCCCGATTTTTGGCAACAACTGCCCATGCTTGCATTTGTTATTGTAGCAACGCTCGTATCCGTTTTAAGTTATTTCCGCAACTATTCACTCATCCCCGTATTGGGTTTAAGCAGCAATTTTTATCTTATGACCGAACTGGGTTTGAGCAACTGGATTGGCTTTATCCTGTGGTTACTATTGGGCCTTGGCGTGTATTTCACCTTTGGGCATAAACATAGCAAGTTACGTGGGGAAAAGGTCATTTCGACTATGCCGGGATGACATGTTTTGTTGTCATAATGCGCTTGTTTAACATGGTAATCCGTATTCAGATGATATTATAAATAAATGAATTCTGCAAAATAAAATTCCAAAATCATGAAAAACCGGTGTTTAATAATCTTCCTCTTATTTTCAATCAAGCTAATGGCTCAATACGATAGTACAAGTATCAAAATAGAATATTTAGATGCCGACATGACTTTAATAAATGAATTAAATGAGATTCAGTTTATCGGTTTAAAATGTTCGGATCGAAAAATGAAAGGGAAAAAATTTCTATTAACATTCAGGGAATATGAAAATGGCAAATTAATTGTGGACGATACCTCTCGACTTATTTGTGAAGACAGAAATATACCCATGTTTATTGGGACAGATACCATGTATTATTTTTACAATACATGTAGTGGTTCAACTTTTCAGCCCGATGATTCTGTTTATAGAATAAAGTTCGCCGGAAAACTACAAGGTGTTAATTTTAAATTATTGATTGCCTGGGTTCCTGGTTTTGAACTGAGTAAACAACTTAAAGGAAACAGTGATTATTCATTAAGAACCATACATAATTCAGAGGATAATGAAATGAAAGTACGACTGAATACTGTAACACCAATACTGACTTATACTCCCCCATATGAATTTGGGGCCGGCGCGAAGGAATATTGCATTTTGGATGGATCCCCAATTGAAGATTGGTATTCAAAATATAAAATTAAACATTTTTATATTATTAGCTTAAAAATTCTGTAACAAATTAAATATCTTACGTCATACATTGTTTTACCCATATACTTCTTCCCAACTACCAGGCTCTTGTGTTCAAAATTGCTACACCCATTTGGACTTTAGGAGAAATTTTAATAATGCTGTGGCTTCTAATAAAGGGGGTAAAAAACAAACCCCTTAATGATTAATATCATTTTTTTGCTTTTTGTGTCTGATTACTTTTATCAAAAAATATTAAATATGAAAAAGCTAATGATACCGCTATTATCCCTGATTATTTTATCGGCAGGATGCGGAGGGAATGTTAAACAAAATACGGAACAGAACAATTCAGCAATGGATACGCTTCAACAAAAACACCAGGAAGAAAATGCCGGAGAAAAAGCAGAAGCTGCGGGAAATATAATTTTGAACAATGGGGCCAAATGGCAGGCCAACGCCGAAACTACAGCGGGTATCAATAAAATGCTGGCATTGGTAACCGGATATTTAAACAATGAAAACTCAGACATCAAAGCATTGGGTCAGAATTTGGAAAAAGAATTTACAGACATTCTTCAAAAATGCACCATGACCGGTGAAGCACACAATCAATTGCATAATTTTTTGCTTCCCTTAAAAGATAAGATTGAACAGTTAAAAGAACATCAAAAAACCGAAACGGTAAGCGAAATTCAAACTTATCTTAATACCTATAATACCTATTTTCAATAATGTAAACGGCAAACAAAAACCGGTTGAACATATTTTGATTCAAATAGCCAATCTTGTAAATACATTCTGTTTGGAGTAACCGTTAATTTAATAATGGCACTTATTATTGAATACTGCTCCCTTATTATTTTGCTTGCTTAATTTGACGGCGAAAACTACTTTTGTCCTTAAAATCACACTTTTATGTTGGCCAGGTGAGTTAGTAAAATCATTATTGGCACAGGTGAGCACAAATTCTAAACAGAAAAATTTATGTCATTGGCAAACAAACAAAACTCACGCAGACAGTTTTTGCGAAATACCGCATTAACAACCTTATCCGTTGGATTGCTGCCGGGTATTGCAAAGTCAAACACAAGTGTGCTGCCGGAAAGCACTGCTGCCTGTAATCCAACTACTCTCGACTATTACGGACAAGGCCCGTTTTACACGGCCAACGCACCCGCTATTGCCGCAAATCAACTGGCATCACCAACCGAACCGGGAACCCGTTTGATTTTAAGCGGACTTATCCAGACTCTTGATTGTTCTCGAGTAATTCCAAATACTAAAATAGATGTTTGGCATGCCAATCATGCAGGTGCATATGACAATACCGGATATAATCTGAGGGGTGTTACTTATCCGAATGCACAGGGATTTTATCTGATTGAAACCATACTCCCAGGAAAATATCTGAATGGTGCTTCCTACCGTCCAAGGCATTTGCATTTTAAACTTACTCCTGCCGGTTTTCCAACGATTATTACGCAACTCTATTTTCAAGGCGACACCGATATCCCAGGCGATGCGGCGGCCTCCATAACATCAGGAACCTACAATGCAACCAACCGGATAATTCCGATAACACTCAATGCTCAGGGAAAATATGAGGGTACCTGGGACATCGTAATTGACGGGAATGGGGTTTTAGGTGTAACAGATATTCATTTAGACAAGGGAATTATTTATTCGGTTTCGCCAAATCCGTTTACCGATGAAGTTGAAATAAACTATGGGGTATATCAGGCAGCCAAAGTCAGTATTCAGGTATTTGACATTAATGGTGTTCTGGTTGCAATACTAAATGAAGAAAGAATGGAAGCACAGAAGTACAAAGCAATCTGGAAACCTCAAAGCAATCTGGCCTCCGGTTTTTACTGGGTAGTTTTAAAGTTAAACGACTTACACGTTCATTATTTAAAAGTAGTTAAAGTTTAGGTTAAATTTAGTTTGCTGCATTTTCTCTTTTTTATTCTGAATAAAATTATATTCATTGCATACAAATTCATTTAACCTATAAAACTTCATGAAAAACAAACTACGCATAGGTCTGGTAATTTTAATTACCTGCCTGATTTTACCTGGTTTTGCACAAAAGCCGGTATTTAAATGGGGTCGCCTTTACCAAAAACAATCAATGTTAAGCGGTGGTAACTCGCTGATTGGCTTTAACGATGTCAATTATTATACACTGGGAACCATAAAGCATGGTTGGTGGATTTTTGGAAGCTATATGCCTGCCATTACACAAAACGACAACCGGCATACTCCTGTTACCGTACGTGAGTTTTCAAATAAAAGAGGCAAAGTAAACCTCGTGCTTTCGGGAGATATCATATACCTGGACAATACCTTTCATATTTTTGCTTCAAAATACAATACCTCCATAGATAAAAATATTATTTATAAAAAAACCCTTAACGGCGATCTTTCAGAAGAAAGTGATTGGGAAGAGTTTGATGAGATGTATGCCAAAAACTCAAATGATGCCCGAAACTTTGATTTTATGAGGTCGGAGGATGACTCTAAAATACTCTTATACCGAAATAATCCCGTTACCAAAACTTCAAAAAAGGAATCGGTAACCTACAAAATGTATGATAATAAATTCAAACAGCTTTGGGAAAAGAAACTGGAGTTTGATGTGGATGAAAAGAAATATGATATTCTCCGGTATTCGGTTACCAATGATGGACAGGTAATATTGCTGGGCAGGCGGGATCTTACCAAAAAAGAAAAAGTAAAGAAAATGCCGTCCTATAAGTACCTCTTATACCTCTACGACAATCAAAAAGACCAGCTCGAAGAATTCCAGATTTCACTGGGTAAAATGTATATAACCGAAATTTCATATACTATTGACAACAAAAACAATAAACTGATGCTTGCCGGTTTTTACTCAAATAAAGGACCCGGAAATTTAACCGGTACCTTTTACCAGCGCATTGATATTTCAACCAAAAAAGTGGACATAGAACAAACCAAAGAATTTGAAAGAGATTTTATGATGGACCACATGACTGAAAAAAAAGTGGATAAGAACAAGGAACTTCATAGCTATGATATCCGCGAGCTGATTAAAAGAGATGACGGAGGCCTTACACTGGTAGCCGAACAATATTATGTGGTTGTAACCACCTCATCAAACACGGTTAATGGCAGAACCACTACCACTACTACCTATCATTATCATTACAATGATATCATTGTTGTAAATATCAACAGCGATGGCAAAATAGGCTGGTCATTAACCATTCCAAAAGTTCAACACAGCATAAATGATGGAGGTTACATGTCGTCGTATGCATTCCATGTAAAGGATGATAAAATGTATTTTATCTTTTACGATAACCCGGATAACTATAACAACAATACCAACAAAAGAACAAACAAAAGACTTAAAATAAATGTGAGTCCCATGCCTTCACTTCATAAGTCTGTAATAGGTATGGCAGTTGTGGATTATGAGGGTTATGTTACCCGGTCGGTATTGCAAAAAAGCAACAAAGACCTTAAGGTAAAAAGAGGGCTTCCCTTGTTTGTACCAAAGCTTTCAAGGTATATGAATGATAAGTTGCTTGTGCAGGCACATTACGGCAAAAAATATCAATTGGGATTTTTAACTTTTGACAACAACGCCGGAACAGGCGGTGTAGAAAGCCGGAAAAAAAATGCTGAAAAATAAAATCCCCTATGCCCTGGCATTCTTTTCATTTCTCATTTTTTCGGGTTGTGCTCTTATTTTTAACGGAGGTGTAAAACCGAAGCATTTTTACGTGGCTTCAAATGTTGAAGGGGCGAACGTATACAATATCAATGGTCGAAAAGAGTATGGAACAAGCCCGATAAGGGTTACTGCAAAAAACGCCTCAGAACCCATAACCATTCTGCTGGAGAAAGAGAATTATGCCCCGGTACAACGTAAAGTGGAGTCGGTTGAAGTAGGAGGCATCTTTCTGTTTCTTGACGCGATGCTTATTTGCATTCCTTGTATACCTGATATATTGACTGGTGCTTTTAACCGTTTTGAATCGGATAGTGTTTATATTCCCATGAAAAGAATCCGTGAAAAAGACAAAGAGCCCTTAAAGGTAATTGTTGGAGAAGTTCAATGGGGCATCAGAGAAGGCGAGGAAATTGGCAAAATTGAAAAAGAACAGCTTTACTTTAAAAAGAATAATATAGACAGCCGGCAGTATACCGAAATGATTTGCACAGAACTGAAAGAAACACGCCTTGAAAGTGAAATGTGCGGTGAAGAAAAAGAGGGCGACCGTTATAACCCAAAAAGATTTTCAAGTTTGAAACTACATCCGTATGTAAGGGCCCTTTCTCTAAAAAGCATTAAAAATAAAGACCAGTACTTCATTGCAGGAAGCTTGCTTGTTGACTGGATTTTTACTACAGTAAACAATGATACAGTGACCATTTTTCCGGATAATGTTAGCTGCGTTATCAGTACTTCAGAAAAAAGGAAAAGTATCAGCGCCCTCATAGAACTCTCGTTATACAAAATGCTGGATGACGACAAAACGTTTGAGTTAATAAGCACAACCAATAAAAACAAAACGTTTTCTGAAAAGCCGGCAAACAGTCCTATTTATATAAAACAAATTGACGTACCAGGCACAGCAAAATCCCTAAACGCCAACATCCGTCAGCTCGTAAAATCTGTTGTTACGGTTGAACACAAAAATGGTCATGGCAGTGGATTTATTATTTCAAATGACGGGTATATTCTCAGTAACTACCATGTAATACATGGCAATAAAAGTATAAATATCCGGCTCAATGAAAGTATCACTTTGAAAGCAGAAATTGTTAGAAGCAATCCGGAGTTTGACCTGGTGCTGCTTAAAGTGAATGCTGAAGATTTATTGCCTGTTAAACTGGGTAATTCCGACAGCCTGGAGATTGGTGAAGAGGTAATTGCTATCGGCACTCCCGAAGATATTTCGTTGGGACAATCGGTTAGCAAAGGAATTGTAAGTGGTAAACGAAAAATTGAGGGTCAGGTTTATATTCAAACCGATGTGAGCGTAAATTCCGGCAACAGTGGCGGACCGCTTATCAATCAACGGGGTGAGGTGGTTGGAATTGTTTCCCGTAAAATAATAGGTAAAGGCGTAGAGGGAATTGCTTTTGGTATTCCAATTCTGGTTGCTTTGGAAAAACTAAATATCATAATCAATGAAAAATAAGTACATCCTAACACTTGCTTTATTCCTGTCAATGGGCAGGTTCGGCATATTTGCGCAAACTGCAGGCGTTACCGGGGGTACACAATGGCTTTGGTTGTATGATGGTAGTTACAATAACCCTGTTACGTGGACATACTCCGTTGGCTATCAACAATCCATTCTTAGCAAGATTTGTTTGGGTGTTGTATTTAATACATCATTAAACGCCGACCTCATTGGACATAATGAAATTGAGGTGAAGGCAGAGCCCGGTGTTTATATCCGCTTTCAAAACGCAATCTCAAAATATAAAAGTCTGTCATTTGAATCCCGGTATTTCCTGAATGATTTTGATGAAGTCCCGGTTGGAGTTTATATCGCTTCAAGTTATAAATATGGTTTTTTTAACTCCACAAATACAATACTTGTTATTTCTGATGAGCCTGGCATGAATAATGGAAGTGCATATCCTTTTTACAAACAAATAGCATCGGGTCTTTCGTACGAATCAGCCTGTAGTATCCACTCATTCGGGTTAAAGCTTGGCTTAATGGCCGGACCAATGTTTAACTTCTATATGGGATATGATTATAACATGCCTTTTATTACAGAACATCAAAACATTACAAACTCAAACCTGAAATTATCGCCTCCTGTGATTTTCTCGTCGTTTAATTTAGGATTAAGTCTGGGTTTTGGATTGGGTTATTGATGATTGTAACTGTTCGCTTACCGTTTGTTATATAAAAGTAAATAATATTTGTTATTTTCGATTTGCGAAAAGTGTCTCTACCCAACAAACATTGTCTGTAATTTTCTATAACGCAAACATTTTGAAAATAAGCCGAAACAATATGAAACCCAAAATAATGATTATTTCGTCAGGGGGTGGTCATTTAAGAGAAGCCATGATTGCCCTTGAGTGTTTTAATAAGGAAAACCTGCTTTTTGTTTGTAATTCTCTGCCGCACCTTCAAAATCTCGATAATATTAATTTGGTTTTTATCAAGAATCCACATACTAATGTGTTGAGCTACTTCAGAAATTTATTGCAATCCATATCTATTTACAACAAATACCGGCCTGAGATAATTCTCACTACCGGCTCGGGTATTGCAATATCAATGTTTATACTTGGAAAAATGATGGGGTCAAAAACCATATATATAGAAAGTGGTTCAAGAATTAATTACCCATCTAAAACGGGAAGATTGTTGTATCGTTTCTCAAATCACTTCATCATCCAGTCTGCATTACTGAAACCCTATTTTCCAAAGGCCATATTAATAACCGGATTATAATGATACTTGTCCTCCTGGGAACAAATCCTTATTCTTTTGTGCGGCTAATTGAAGCGGTTGATTTGTATGCTGCCAAAACAAAAGAAAAAGTTGTTTTTCAACTTGGTTTCTCTAAGCACAAACCAAAACATGCAGAATTCTTTTTTTTTAAACCCCATGACGAAATTATTATATTAATAAAACAGGCAGATTTTCTGATTGTTCAGGGTGGATATGGTAGTATTTATGATTGTTTACTGGAGAAAAAGAAAATCATTGCCGTTCCCAGGAAAAGAGAACTAGTGGAAGCTCTTGATGCGGGTTTGGGTCAGCTGGAATTGGTACAATATCTTGAAAGAAACAATCGGGTGATTGGCCTGTATGAAATTGAAGATCTCGAAATAAAAATAAAAGCGGTAAAAAGTTTCAATCCTGATTTTGAATTCAAAAATGAATTGTCTGAGTTCGTTTCTGGTATATTAAATAAAGAATTGAACACACCCATTAAAGCTGTGAAATCGGGTTACAATATTTTTAAGAATATTATTCCGCTCATTTTTAAAAACCGTTTAACCGAAATGACCTATTTCGTGACCGACAAATGCAATTTTAAATGTAAGCATTGTTTTATGCTGGATCAGTTGAACCTTAAGAAAACCCGGTTTCTGTCGCTTGAAGAAGTGCAGGAGATGGGCAAGCACATCCATTCAATGCAACGTGTTCATATTGGTGGTGGAGAGCCCCTGATCCGAAATGATATCGATGAAATTACCGTGGCTATTGCAAATGAATGGAACACCCAAACCATTTGTTTACCAACCAATGGTTCGATGCAAAAAAACGCCGTAAAAACCGCTGAATTGTTTGGAAGAAAATCTGACAAATACTTAAGATTTCATTTTTCATTGAACATGATAGGAAAAGAAATGGATGAATTCTCTGAGCATAAAAATGCATTTAACCTCTGGGACAAAACGATTAAACGGGTTAAAGAAATAACCAAAAAACTTAACAATATATCGCTCACTGTTCTTACTACTTTTAATGATTTCAATCAGGCTAAAATTGAGGAGCTAACAAAGTATGTTAATGATGAAATTGAGCCGGATGATTTTAGTTTTGCGCTGGTAAGGCCGCATAAAAATTATCACCCGGAGCTGGATATAGAAAAGTTTGAAAAAGAAAATCATAAGGTTCATTATAATTCCCGAAAACAGGGTCCTTTTATTCGTGCATATCGTGAAATCATCAGGAAAAAAATTGCCCGGTATTATCTAAATCCAAAATATTATGTTCCCTGTCAATCGGGTAAACTAAGGGTTGTGATGTCGCCTGAAGGTGATATTTTTCCCTGCGAAAATCTGGGCTATCCGGAAGGGAATAAGCAAAATGATTGGTATATGGGTAATATTCGGCACTTTAATCATAACATCCATCGTTTGTTAAAGTCTTCACCCGCTAAAAGAATCAGAAACAAAATTGTAGAAACAAAATGTCACTGTCACCATGGGGTAGATATGTCGCTGAGTTATCAATCAACCTGGAAATTCAAGTTGGAAGTGCTGGCTTTGGGATTAAAATATGCCATGATCAAAAACAGAAACCAATATGCATCCAATAATTTAGCCCGGAATTAAATGAACGTATCAACCGATTCCATTTCGTTTAATATTTCTCTGTTGTTTAAGTCCAAGCATCCGGGTTACCTGTTTAAAGCTGTGTATTTAATAATTAAACGGAATCGTATCGGTGAACTCCTTTTTGGTTTTTATAATTTCGTTTTTCACAAGCCTTCAACCGTGAAGTTTCATTCAAAACGGCTTATCAGCAAAATGCTTGAGGAGCATAAAAACTTCATCTCTGCAGAAGATTATTTAAGCAGAAAAACCCTGATATTAATATATGGGAAAAATTATGCAGTTAACCTGCTGCCTGATGACTTTGCCGGAGCAAGACCGGAGTCAGTATTACAAAGCAAAGGTGCGCTTGTAATTGGTGAATATGGGGTATCAAATAAAAGAATTTTTTATGTGAATCAATCCTCTTGTAAGGTTTCAGATTTTTATTCAAATAATAAAGCCGTAAGGCACATCCATGCAGTAAATAACAATATTAATGAAGGTGAGCTTTTAATTACAACCGGAGATGCGGGAAAATATCTCGATTTATGGTGTACCCATGAGAAGAATGTTGTGTTCAAAAAAAGACTGAGAAAAAAACTGGCAGGCTACACTGCAATTACGATATTAAACAACATTTGCTATATGGGTTCAGATTTTACCAGCCGGCCCAATTATATTGTAACTTTAAATAACAAAAAGTTTTTTTTTCCTAAAAAAGCTTACAAAATGTATGTTGTTAAATTTAAAACATACCAAAATCGGTATATCCTTTCGGTTAATGCCGAATTGCCCTATTTTGGTTATAAACAAACGGTGTCGGTATTTGATTCTCTTAGCAATTCATTTGTTTTTTGTGAATATGTTGAATAAATATGATTCCGTAACTCAATTCTCCCTCAGCACTTAAAAACCAATTCCTGCCCTGAAATCAAGAAAATCTGCAACCTGACGGTGTGCCTTTACGTTTATTCCAATCAGCAATAATTTGCCCAGGCGGTAGTTGAGCCCATAACGCTGGTAAACCATGTCGTTATAATGAGAAGGATCGTAAATGTAAATTCCAATTTGCTGTGAAAGCGAGAATCGCCCCATTAAAAATTCATGCCCCAAAAGTATACCTGCCCTATAGTTACTCATGCCGGTAACTCCTTCCCTACGCAGTTTTTCTTTAAGTGCAAAATCCTGCTTCCATTCTGCACCCGCATTTAACGCATTCAGCTTCCCCACTTCCCTGCTAAACGAAAATCCCATTCCGTATATTAAATGCCTTTTTTTCTCCCCATGCATAATCACTTTACTCGATACAAATGCAATGAATTCCTTGTGATATTTATGGCCTGCTTTCGGTATAAAACGACTTCGTTCCCTTTTTTTAAACCGAGCATCCTGCAGTGAATAATCCACACCGATGCTCGCCGACGGAAAATTAATTCCTTTATTGGGCTCCCGGATTCCTCCATTTGAAACATGATTGATGTTCGCGCTGAAACTTACGTTTGTTCTTTTATTAAGCCGGTAATTCAGGGCAAGGTGAATCATCAAAAAACCTCCCAGGGGCATGCTGTATGAATAGTTTAAAGGATTGGTCAAAGAATCGTAAGGGCGTGTGAGATATGAAAAACCAGCAGCACCCCGCAGCGAGATATTTACTTTTTTATCGAATGTAAAGAAGGGTTCAATATAATATACCCCGCTGAATCCATGACCGAGTACTTTGGGATTATCAAAGTTGAACCAGGAAACAATGAGCCCGGTTCTTGGATAACAATTACATTGCTGCCAGGTTTTTTCTCCTACCAGGTGCCAGTTAAATTCTGCCTGCAGCCCCCATGGATAGGCCTGCCCGATGGGCGCAATATCCTGAGAATGGAGCCACAGATAACTGTATTGACCCCGAAGACCAATACTGAATATTTTACTTTTATCTTCAATGGAATCCGAAGAATTGTTTTGCTGTGCGAATGCTCCAATCGCAAAAAGTAATAAGATAACAGAAACAGTTAACTGCCTGTACATAGAACGCAAATGTAGTTGTTAATTAATTTAATTTCCGGGTTCGTCCTGCATTAAATCGTGTTCAATATCAATGCATCACTTCCTCTCAGCGATAAAATTTAAACTTTCACCAAACTTTTTATACCGTTTAACGCTTATATACTTTCCAAAACTCCATAAACCCTTAGTTTTGCCCCAATTTATATGAAAACAAGAAAATACCTGATGGTCCTTTGCATATGCCTTTTGGTTCAAAATACTTTTGCACAGCAAAAAAAATTTACCATAAGCGGAAACATTACTGATGCCAAAAATGGCGAAGAACTAATCGGTGCCAGCATTGCTGTGCCTGCACTTAAATTGGGTGTGAACACAAATGCTTATGGGTTTTACTCACTCACATTACCCGAAGGTTCATATACCCTTGAATTTTCTTATATCGGTTATCAAACCCAAACCCGGGATCTTGTTTTGGATAAAAACATCAGGCTCAATATTGAGTTGGCTGAATTAAAGAGGGTTTTAAATGAGATATTGGTTAAAACCGATAAGGAAAACAATTCGAATGTGACCAACAATAAAACCAGTGTGATAAAAATTGATATCCGCCAGGTAAAAAAAATACCGATTTTATTGGGTGAGGTTGATATTGTAAAAGCCATTCAACTATTGCCCGGGGTGCAGGCTGCGGGCGACGGCAGCACAAATTTTGTGGTGCGCGGGGGAAATATCGACCATAACCTCGTTCAGCTGGATGAAGCCATTGTTTACAATCCCACCCATGTTTTGGGTTTCTTTTCGGTATTTAACGGAGATGCCATCAAGGACTTTGAAATATACAAGGGTGGGATTCCCTCAATTTATGGGGGCCGGCTGGCAAGTGTTTTAGATGTGCATATGAAAGACGGCAACGCTAAAAATTTTGAAACTACCGGTGGCATCGGTCTGCTTTCATCGCGCTTAACCTTTGAAGGGCCGATAATGAAAGGCAAATCTTCGTTTTTAATTTCCGGGCGCAGAAGTTATTTTGATTTGTTCTTCCCCTTATCGTCCCAGCTCAAAGACGTAACCTCTTATTTTGGCGATTTAAACCTGAAGGCCAACTATGCATTCAGCGATAAGGATAAAATATTTATTTCCGGATATTGGGGTCGGGATAAAATTGGTTTTAGTAAATTGTTTGGTTTTGGCTGGGGCAATTATACCGGTACCCTGCGCTGGAACCATATTGTAAACAGCAGGCTTTTTGTAAACACCAGCCTGGTTTATAGCCGGTACCATTACAGTTTCGATATTAACCTTTCGGATAATTTAAACTTTACACGCAGCAATTTTATTGATGACCTGAACCTTAAGGTTGACGGCTCATACTTTATAAATAATAAAAGTGCTGTGAAATTCGGAATAAAGCTGAACAATTACGTTTTTATGCCGGGTAAAACGAGTAAAATTACCGAAACATCAATCATTGAAAATGCCTCTTTACCCAAAAAACATGCCATCGAACAAGATATTTACGTCAGCCACTCGCATAAATTCGGATTAAGATTAACCACAGAATACGGGGCAAGAGTTTCTGTTTTTTCAAATATAGGAAGTGGTCGCAGCATAAACTATCTGGGGGGAAATCCAACATATATTGATAATAGTGGAAATGTGCGTGAAAGTCCGATTGATCCCAAAAACCCATATACCAACTACAAAAGCGGAGAAATTTATAAAACGTATGTGGGCTTTGAACCCAGAGCAAATATTACCTATCTTTTAAATTCAAACAGCTCTCTAAAGGCTTCGTATAACCGCATGTTCCAGTATATGAATTTAATTCAAAACATCACAGCATCAACCGGACAGGAATTCTGGACACCAGCCGATAAATACATCAAACCACAAATGAGCGATCAGATAGCAATGGGTTATTTTAAAAACTTTAAAGAAAATACCATTGAAGTTTCGGCAGAAATTTATTACAAAAAAATGGAAAACACCCCGGAGTTGCGCGATGGCGCCAATATACAATTAAACGAAGCCATTGAAGGGCAATTGGTGGCCGGCCAGGGAAGAGCTTATGGCATTGAATTGTTTGTAAGAAAACAGCTGGGTAAAACTACAGGTTGGCTGGGTTATACGCTGGCAAAGAGCGAACGCCAGGCCAATAATGTAAACAACAACCAATGGTATCCTTTCCGCTTCGACAGGAGAAATTATTTAACTGTGGTATTGAGCCGGGAACTCACGCAAAGAATCAGCGTATCGGGCAACTTTGTATATGCTACCGGTGAAGCTTTTACCCTGGTTTCTCAACGTTATCCTCTATTTGGCTCCCAAAATCCTTCCATTTATTATGCCGAAAGAAACAGTGCCCGTTTCCCTGCATATCATCGCATGGATGTATCGGTAACCCTAAGCAGGAAGAAGGTGCCCGGAAAAGTGTATAAAAACAACAGTGAGTGGGTGTTTTCCCTTTACAATGTATACGGACGAAAAAATGCTTTTTCTTTAGACTACGAAAACGATTTAACAAGCAATGTCGCGGTAATTTACAAATATTACCTCTTCACTTTTGTTCCTTCATTTACATATAACTTCAAATTTTAAATTGCATGCGAATTATTAAAAAATATATTTACCTCTTTGCTGCCGGTCTTACGTTATCGGTTGCATGTAAAGAAAAAATCGAACTTGAAATCCCCAGTGCCGCTCCGCTTCTGGTTGTAGAGGCAGAGGTAACAACCGAAACGGATAGTTCATATGTTAAACTTCATTTAAGCAGCGATTATTTTAGTGCTGCCGCTTATCCTGTAGTTAAAACAGCACAAGTTCGTGTAAATGGAATTTCTTTTGATTTTGATCCCATTCAAAACTTGTACCGGCCTGATTCTGGTTTTGATGGAAAGCCCGATTCCGTTTACAATTTACAGATAAACTATGAGGGTAAAACATATACATCACAGGCTAAATTAGAACCGATGTTCTCTGTTAAATCATTTTTTAATACCTATAAACCCAAAGAAGGTTTTTTGCCAGCGGGTTATTCTGTAAGCTATGTAGGTTATGACGACAGGCCCGGCACAAAATACACTTATTTTGTTGGCGGTAAATACGATTTCGTGAACCATGTTGATTCCTTCGACAAAAATAAAATTCTGTTTAACAGCGCCCAAACCCCAGTCAATCGGGATTATCAGTTTGAGATTCCGTTTACACGGTTTGATGTAGGCGATATATATACCTGCATTTTCAGGTCCGTTGATAAAAACATGTATGATTTTATCGAGGCATACAATATGCAATCGTCTGGCGCGCCGGGTCCGTTTCAGGTGCCACCGGCAAATCTCCCAACCAATATAACAGGTGGTGCTTTAGGTTATTTTGCAACGTATCAAGTTGTAAGGATCCGACACATGATAACACCCTAACTTAAGCAAATACGTCTTCTCATCTCCTTACATTGCTCTGCCCTATGCTCTCTGCCCCATGCCCCCTTCCTTATGCTTTTTCTGCCTGTGTAGAATATTCTTTCACAAAACTCGTTTCAATCTCATAGTTTTGCATCTATGGGTTTAAAACAAATCTTTTTTGTAATCGCGTTGTTGCTTTTTGGGCTCAACCCTGTTTTGGCTCAAGCTGATTCCACCCAAATTGACAGCAATGAAACAGAGGAGCCGGAATGGCGGCCTGCAAGGCCTGAACCGGATGTTGATCACCAGTTAAAGCTGGGCATTAAAATGGGTATGCAGGGTTGCACATTGCTGGGTTCAGAAATGAAAACCGCCAAACTCACTTTTGGACTCATTGGAGGGGGTTATATCCGCTATAATTTTTCAAAGGGGATAAGTGTTCAGGCCGAAACCCAAATTTCATTCAGGGGCAGCAATTTTACGTATGATCCGAATAACTATTCTGCTATCCGCTTGCTTTATATTGATGTTCCGGTTATTTTATTCAAGGCACTGGACAAGAAAAATGTGAACCGCGTGGGTCTTGGGATCCAGTATTCAACCTTGTTGAATGCAGCCATGTATCTGGGCAAAATTACCTACCCAACCTCTTCTTCCCCTTCCCTTAAGCGGTTTGATTATGCCGGGATTGTTGCCTATCAGCATCACTATTCTTATTTTGGATTTCAGCTGGCTGCAAAGTATGGCTTCGCCAATTTAAACCGGAATAAACCCTGGCCCGATAATGCAAAACCGTTTAATAATTTCGGCAGCATCCATAACTTTGCCTTCGAAATGACTTTGATTTTTTAATATGCTGAACCGTGCCCAACTGATATCAGAAATACATAAAAAAAGGAGTTTTTTATGTGTTGGATTGGATTCCGATAAAACAAAAATTCCCAAGCATTTATTATCGGAACCGGATCCGGTTTTTGCGTTTAATAAAGCCATTATTGATGCCACCCGCGACTATTGCGTTTCGTATAAAATAAATACCGCTTTTTTTGAAGCCGATGGATGGATGGGTTGGCAAAGCATGCAAAAGGTATTCGATTATATACCAGAAGGTATTTTGAAAATTGCCGATGCCAAAAGAGGTGATATTGGCAATACCAGCCACCAGTATGCCAAAGCTTTTTTTGATACACTCGGAGCCGATGCCATTACTTTGGCGCCTTATATGGGCAACGATTCCCTGGCCCCTTTTTTTGAATATCCCGGCCATTGGGGCATCGTGCTTGCCCTTACTTCAAATCCCGGCTCTGCCGATTATGAACAACAAAAAGTGGGTTCAGAGTTTTTGTATGAAGTGGTTTTAAAAAACACCTGCAAGCTCGGAAATCCCGAAAACCTAATGTTTGTTGTGGGTGCTACCAAAGCGCAGGAGTTTGAAATTGTGCGCAAACATGCACCACATAATTTCCTTTTAGTTCCCGGTATTGGCGCACAGGGCGGGAGTTTGGCCGAGGTGGTTAAATACGGCAAAACAGCAGATGTTGGGTTGCTTATCAACGCCTCCAGAAGCATTATTTATGCCTCTTCCGGTTTTGATTTTGCAGATGCTGCAGCCCATGAAGCCCTGAAAATTCAGGTTGAAATGGCGGGATTTTTATAAGTTAAAACCCGGGGTCTCTTTGTTATAAACATTGGTTAAATTGGAATCAGGGCAAATGCAATTTGCCCCTACCGGTTCCATTACAATGATTTCCCCACTCTCATTCTCTTTCTCTTTCTTCTGCTTACCATCCCAATATCCAGGCAAATATCAATGGTGCCACAATGGTAGCATCGCTTTCCACTATATATTTTGGGGTGTGAATATCCAGTTTGCCCCAGGTTATTTTTTCGTTGGGCACGGCTCCGCTATAAGATCCATATGAAGTGGTTGAATCGCTGATTTGGCAAAAATAGCTCCAGAAAGGAATGTTGGTCATTTCCAGGTCCTGGTAAAGCATGGGCACCACACAAATCGGGAAATCGCCGGCAATTCCGCCGCCAATCTGGAAAAATCCTAATCCTTTTCCGCCCGAATTCTGAATATACCAATCGGCCAGCCAGGCCATATACTCTATCCCCGATTTCATGGTTGAGGCCTTCAGTTCCTTTTTGATTACATAACTGGCAAAAATATTTCCCATGGTTGAATCTTCCCAACCTGGAACCACTATGGGTAAATTGGCTTGTGCTGCAGCCAGCATCCACGAATCCTTTGGGTCTATTTCGTAGTATTGCTCCAGTTCTCCGCTTAATAAAATTTTATACATATATTCATGCGGAAAGTATCTTTCGCCAGCTGTTTCTGCATCCTTCCAAATTTTATGAATATGTTTCTGCAATCTTCTGAATGCTTCTTCTTCGGGAATGCAGGTATCGGTAACGCGGTTATAGTGATTTTCCAATAAATCCCATTCATCCTGCGGCGATAAATCGCGGTAATTGGGAACTCTTTTGTAATGCGAATGGGCCACCAGGTTCATAATATCTTCTTCCAGGTTGGCTCCCGTGCATGAAATAATATCCACTTTCCCCTGCCTGATCATTTCTGCAAGCGATTTTCCCAGTTCAGCAGTGCTCATGGCTCCTGCCAGGGTTATCATCATCTTGCCGCCTTCTGTTAAGTGGGTTTCATATCCTTTTGCCGCATCAACCAATGCAGCAGCATTAAAGTGCTTATAATGCTTTTCGATAAATTGTGATATGGGTCCTTTAGTCATATTATTACACGTTTTTTTAGTTGCTTTGTAGCTATAATTACAATTGCTACAAAGCAACAAAGGAACTAGGTTTTATTCTATATTAAATTATAATCCTTCAAACTGATTTAAAAACCGAACATCATTATTAAAATACGTTCTTAAATCTTTCACTTCGTACTTAAGCATAGCCAGTCTCTCTATGCCCATTCCAAAAGCAAACCCGCTATATTCTTCCGGGTCAATTCCACAATTTTTTAATACATTAGGGTCAATCATGCCGCAGCCTAAAATCTCAAGCCAGCCTGTATATTTACATACATTACAACCCTTTCCTTTACAAAGCAGGCAACTAATATCCATTTCGGCGCTGGGTTCGGTAAACGGAAAATAACTGGGTCTGAACCTTATTTTTATATCCTGACCGAAAAGTGCTTTTACAAAATAAAATAAGGTTTGTTTCAGGTCGGCAAAACTTACGTTTTTATCAATATAAATTCCTTCTACCTGATGAAAGAAACAGTTGGCACGTGCCGAGATGGCCTCATTTCTGTATACTCTTCCCGGCATAATGGCTCTGATGGGCGGTTTTTGTTTTTCCATAAGCCTTACCTGAACCGATGAAGTATGTGTTCGTAAAGCAATTTCTTCATCAATAAAAAAAGTGTCCTGCATGTCACGTGCCGGGTGATTTTTAGGGAAATTTAAAGCTGAAAAATTATGCCAGTCGTCTTCAATTTCAGGACCTTCGGCATACACAAAACCAATTTTTTTAAATATTTCAATTACCTCATTTTCTACAATCGACAACGGGTGCCGCGAGCCACTAAACTCTTTTTCAGCAGGAAGGGTCAGGTCTGTTTGTTCGCTTTTGTTTTCTTTTATTTTACTTTCAAAATGGCTTTGTGCTTCGGTTAATTTTGTTTTTGCTTTATCTTTTACCAGGTTCAATAACTGACCAATTTCCCTTTTCATTTCTCCGGGAACCAACTTAAATTTTTCTATCAACGCATTCAGTTCCCCTTTTTTGGATAAATATTTCAGTCTGAACTCTTCAACCTGTTCAGGTCTGATGATTTCAAATGATTCGATTTGATGTTTAATTTTTTCTAAATCTTCCCTCATGATCGCAAAACTTTAAGTAAATCCTTTTCCATTTTTCAAATTCAAAGGTAGTCGTTCAATAAGGTTCAAACCAAATGTTTTAAACAAACACTATGTATTATTAGATATATACCTTTTAAATATGTTTTAGTAATAGAGATGTGAATTTGGTGTAAAAATGATTTATATTTTTCTTGTATTTTAAGTTTTACATTAATACCAACAAATATTTAACAGCTTACTTTTTTATATTACAGCGGATTAACTTAAATTTAAACAGTATGGTATAATTAAATTAACAGTTGATTGATGATAAGTTAACATCTGTTTTTATGTGAATGAAACGTTGGTAAATCCTAAACTTATCTACGCGCTTCCACATCCTTTTTTTAAAATAAAGTTATATACATTTCACAAAGGTCTTGTACACCTGCTTTTGAACAAAAATGGGATTTTGTCGCAATTGTTAGTTCCTGTTTATGCACTGTAAATCAATTAATTAATAATTTATCTAAATCAAGCATATGTTCAATGTCCCAGTAAGCTTTTATGGTTATGGGCTGATTGTGGTAATAAACCCGTTCAGGATAAATTTTAAGTTTCAAGTCACCTTCATCCCATTTTCCGTTTTTGTTGGTATCGGAAATTACTTTTACTTTCACTACAACCGGGCTTATATTTTTAAATAAAATATCTGTACTCTCTGTAATACTTTTTGTATAAAGTACCCTTTCTGCATCATTATCTTCAACCAGTTGAACCAAATAATTGCCGGGTAATGTTAATTTAACAGTGAGTATGAGGTTCCCATAATCCTTGGAGGATTTGGTGCTGATTGATTGTTTGAGTTCTTTGTTAAACCGACCAAAAACATCTTTTATCACCGAGTCTTTAATGTGCACTGTATAATTGGTTAATTCTTTAAACGGATGGTATAAAACCCACTCCATCTTATTAATTTCTTTAAAGTATTTTGGAATTACAATCAGTGTGTCTTCAACAAACAAAATATGCTTTGGCGTTAAACTGTCAATAGGTGTTGAACTTAGTATTTTAATACTGTCGGTGAGGCTTATGGATGAAGAAGAAGATAGGCTGAATTCTGGTAATTTAGCCCGGTTCCTGGTTTTAAGGTGGGTTTGAAAGGTTGTATCTTTTGTAATAATTGTGAATAAAAGCGGAACAGAATCAATATGGCCGGGAATAAAAATTGAAAAGGTATCCCTGAAATCTCTTCCGGCATCGGCATGAATATAATATTTTAATTTTGTATGTGGAGTTATGCTAATCTCTTTGGGCATATAAAAAACAAACTGAAACTTGCCTTTTTGTTTCGCTAAACTATCAATCATCTTATTGGGGTTGAATTCAAGGGGCTTGTATATAAAAAGTTTCTTAGCATCAGTATTCACTGTTGCAGTAATGGATTCTTTTACAAATGAAACAGGTTCATTTTTAGTGTATTTAATGTCCGAATTATCATCTTTAAATGCAAATAAATAATACTTCTTGCCCGGAAGATTTTCTATTTTAAATTCACCTTTTGCATTAGTTTTGGCAAAATACGTAGGATATATTTTTGCTAAGGTACTGTCAGTAAAAAATTCTTCAGGATAAATTCCAACTACAATCCCTTTTTCAAATTTATTATTGAAGGCATTGAGCACAGTTCCTTGAATCCGGTTCGAATCAAGAAAGGTTCCGGTTGAAAAGGTATAACTGTAATTTTCTATAGCTGCCGACTCGTGGTTATCCGTAATACTGTTTCCAAAATTAATGGTATAGGTGGTATTGGGTTCAGGCTTTGTTCTTGGGAAACTTACAATGATGGTTTTGCGGTCGGTTTCAATTAATTTATTTTTTAAAATCGGCGAAATGATTATTTGCTCTTTGTCCCTGAGTTCAACATATTCATCAAATTTTATGACAATTTTATCAGCTGTAAATCCGGTTGTTTTATTGTGTGGTCTGGCACCCAACACTTTAGGAGGCAACTCGTCCTTAGGACCCCCATTTGGAGGAACCTGTTGCGCACAATTGGAAAGCAAAAGGGTTAAAACGAGTGTTTTAAAAAATAATTTCATAAATTATTTATGCTTAACAACAAACAGGATACTTGAGTAATTACCTGTAAACCAAGCAGATAATATTGAAACAATTCCCCAAATGGCCCCCATCACAAAACCAAATGAATGATTCTGGTGATATTCGCTGCGCATGGAAATATACGGGCTATCGAATAACATTGCTTTTTGTTTGATCACTTTAAAATCGTTTTTTTCCATCAGCATACGAAAACTTTTGGGTGTAAAGTGGTATAAGTGTCTGGGTACATCATACGCATCCCAGAATTGCTTATAATGCTTAGCATCGAATGAATTGGATATGGGTACTGCAATAAACATTGTGCCATTTTTTGAAAGCAGGCGTTTTAATTCCAGCATTCTTTCATCAAGCCGGTGCACATGTTCCATCACATGCCACTGCGTAATGATGTTAAATGTTTGATTGGAAATATTGCTTAAATCCGTTTCATTCATTGCCTCAATTCCAAACTCTTTCTTAATGAAAGCGAGCGCCTCATCGGATACATCTGCTCCGGTCGCTTCAAAGGTTTGATCCAATTTTACACCGTTTAAAAAGTAGCCCAGCCCACAACCCAAATCCAGCAATTTTCCGCTTTTGTGATACTTTTTAATCAGGTTTAATTTGGTACCAATACTAAAATTTCTGACCCAATCATACAATTTGTAGGTGACGCCTAATTCTGATTTACCGGAACCACTGTGGGAAATGTACTTATCAGACTGGTAATATTTAGCAATTTCTGATTCTGCCGGCCGGGGATTTGTGTAGCGTAACGAACACTCCGGGCATTCAACAATAGCAAAGGTTTCACCCGTAGCAACGTAATCCTTGCAATCAAATATTTTAACAAAGTTTGCAGCATTGCAAACCGGACAAGCGTTTAAATTTTCCACGCGGCAAAATAAGGGAATTATCTGCCCAAATGCACCATCAATACCGAAACATCAGAAGGAGATATTCCGCTGATACGGGAAGCCTGACCCAATGTTTTGGGTTTTTGGCGGCTGAGTTTCTCACGAGCTTCCAACGAAATAGACTTAACGGTTTTAAAATCAAAATCATCATGGATTCTAAAATCTTCCAGGCGATTCATTTTTTCAACCATTAATTGTTCTTTTTCAAGATAGCCCTCATATTTCATTAATACCTCTGCCTGCAATAATGTTTCTTCTGAATAATCGGCTGCAAATGTTTTTACCAAAAGCAGCTCTTTAACCATATCCAGCATCGTTATCTGTGGTCGGCTGAGGATTTGGTTCAATTTGTAATTTTGTGGAATTGCTGCGGTGTTTAAAAGAGCCAAAAATGGATTTGCCTCTGTAGGAGAAATTGAAGTTTTGGTAAAATAATGAATGATACTTTTGGTGTCTTCAATTTTCTTTTCAACCGCCCGCAATCTTTCGTCACTTGCAAGGCCAAGTTTATTTGCTTTTTCAGTTAAGCGGATATCTCCGTTATCCTGCCGTAACATCAAGCGGTATTCGGCCCGGGAGGTGAACATTCTGTAGGGTTCATCGGTTCCTTTATTTACCAGATCGTCTATAAGCACACCAATATATGCTTCCGAACGCTTCAACACGTATGGCTCCTTCTCGTTTATCTTTAAATGGGCATTGATGCCGGCCATTAAACCCTGGCAGGCTGCTTCTTCGTATCCGGTTGTGCCATTAATCTGGCCGGCAAAATATAAATTCTCAATGAGGTGGGTTTCCAAACTCAGTTTCAACTGGGTGGGAGGAAAATAATCATATTCAATTGCATAACCGGGCCTGAACATTTTGGCTTTTTCAAAACCCGGAATCAATCGCATGGCCTTCATTTGCACATGATCGGGCAAGGAAGTTGAAAACCCGTTTACATAAATTTCCACAGTGCTCCAGCCTTCCGGTTCCACAAAAATCTGGTGTCGCTCCCGCTCTGCAAAGCGGTTAATTTTATCTTCAATGGAAGGACAATAGCGAGGTCCCAGGCCTTGTATCCGGCCAGCATACATGGGCGATTCGGCGAAGCCTGTTTTCAAAATGTCGTGCACATCCTGATTGGTATAAGTTATCCAGCAGCACCTTTGGTTAGTAACCGATTTGGTTTTATCGGAATAAGAAAATTTTTCGGGATTTTCATCCCCTTCCTGCCGCTCCATTTTACTATAATCGAGGCTTCTGCCATCAACCCGGGGTGGTGTGCCGGTTTTCATTCTTCCGGTAGCGAATCCCAGTTCTGTTAGCTGTTCGGTAATTCCGGTTGCCGCTTTTTCACCAATTCTTCCTCCACCAAATTGTTTTGATCCAATATGTATAATGCCATTTAAAAACGTTCCATTGGTTAGCACGACCGATTTTGCTCTAATTTCCTGACCCATTCCTGTAATTACCCCGGCAACTTTGTTGTTTTCAATAATCAGGCTTTTAACCATATCCTGCCAAAAGTCAACATGGGGTGTGTTTTCAAGCATTTCTCTCCAGTAAGCACTAAACAGCATTCTGTCGTTTTGCGAGCGCGGACTCCACATTGCCGGCCCTTTCGACCGGTTTAGCATCCTGAACTGAATGGTAGACTTATCGCTCACAATGCCCGAATAGCCACCAATTGCATCAATTTCGCGCACAATTTGCCCCTTAGCTATTCCGCCCATTGCCGGATTACAGCTCATTTGCGCAATTTTATTCATATCCATTGTAATGAGCAAAACCCTTGAACCCAGATTGGCCGCAGAAGCCGCAGCCTCGCAACCGGCATGCCCCGCACCCACTACAATTACATCATACTTTTCAAACATCATACTATTATTCCACGTGAAACAAATCACATTCTTTTTACAAATATACTAAATCAACAGTGTTCAAGTCGAATGGTTTTCAAATTTCATTAAAAGCCGGTGTTACCCGCTCTCGCAGAGGCTCGCAGAGCTTACGCGGAGCTATGCAGAGAAACCGCTTTCTTCTCTCAGCGCAACCTCTCCGGCCTCTGCGAGAACCGATAAATTTGGCGATTAAAAACCCAGTATTCCTGTTTAAGTTTTTATTTAGCCACAGGACAAATTTACAGACTAAAAAAGTCAAGAGAAACTTTATTTTATGTGAGTGATCTATCCATTAATCCACTGATAAACCTAACACTACAAACAATAGCAGGGCTACCCACCGGTCATTTAAACAGTTGTTAAACAACGAATTTACTCAATTTGGGTCCAATTACGTTGACTACCCACATTCAATATATGAATTCCAAATACTGGGCACAAAACAATAAGCAAGGGCAAAAACCACATATTTAAATGAGCACAATTATTGAAGCTACCTTTAGAAAGCATTATACCAAATTTCACGTGGAACTATTCGGTTCTATATTAATTTTAGGTATAATTCCTCTTTGCCCCTCATTTGAGCAATTTCCCCTTTTGTTTTATCATTGTATCCACACAAATGCAGCAAGCCATGCAGCATAACGCGCTTAAGTTCTTTGTCAGCACTTGATTTTAATAGCTTCGCATTCTCCCTGACCCGATCCAGGCTAATATATATATCGGCTTCAATGAGGCCATCTTGATCCGAAAGGTCGAAAGTTATTATGTCGGTATAATAGTCGTGTTGAAGGAATTCCTGGTTAATTCCCAAAAGGTATTCATCATCACAAAAGTTAATATTGATGCAGTTTAGTGCTTTCTTTTCCTTTACCAATACAGCCTTTAGCCAGGATGCCGCTGCAGAGCGGTTGAGCCCGGGCCTTCTGTTCACACTGTTAAAAACAATTTTATTTGAGGATGGTAATATTCCCATGTATTGTATTGATTACTCCGGCCTGATAGATATGTGCAATGAAAACATATACGCCCTCATCAAGCTGAATATTGTCGGTTGTGGTTCCATACCAGCCATCAGTAATATTTTGCTTGCCATACACCAAACTTCCCCAGCGGTTAAATATTTGAATAGAGCTATTGGCGAGGTCAATTCCAAGGCCCTTAAATGTGAAATGATTGTTGGTTCCACTTAATACAATGGCATTAGGAAAATAAATTTGCCCAACTTTTATATGGCACAAGATATTGCTTTTGCTAATGGTAGTGTTGTTGTTTTCTATTGCCTCTATATAAAAACAAACAACATTATCAATAGCAGGAAGATCATTAATAAATGTATCCAAGAGAACACTCTTGAGTGCCGTGAAATTTATTGCATCTGTTAATGTAGCGCCTGATGCACTGAATACTATATACTCTTTTACCCCACCGTTCCACGTGAAATATCGATTCCAAAATAAATCAATTAAACCATTACTTTCATTAACATTCAGTACGATATTATTTGACTGGGCACTGGAATCGGCGGTTTGACCACAGGTGTTTTTACTGACCAGAAAATACCGGTTGATACTTTGGTTTGATGCCGCCAAGTCTTCATATAATGTTTCACCAGGGGAAAATGAGTATATTTTAGCCGGACTTTGACTGCCGCTAAATCTATATAAATCGATTGCTGAATAATTAGCAATAGGATTTGGATTGATTTCAATTTCCAGTTTATTGGCGTTGTTGTTACTTACGTAGTTTATTAGGGTGTTACTGGGTTGGATGCTTTTACCACTAAGTACAAGTGCTGAATTTGATGACGAGCTTATATACCTTGCTGTGTCTAGTTTTACCGCTCGAAGAAAATATTCGAAACTGGAATTGTTCTGCACGGTTTTATCTACATAAGCATTTAATCCGGGTAAAATTGAATCATACAAAACATACCCCGAGCCATTCAGGTTTCTATACAGGTACTGCATTTTTATGGAAGGCCATCCAAAATAACTTGTCCAGGCAATGCTAACATCGTTTACACACGTATCAATTTTTGTGGTAAGCCAAATCGTTTTATGGGGTGAATTGTAAACCTGCCTGTTATCACAGCTATCGGCGCTTGCAATATCATAAGTAAGACTGCCATTTTTTGGGTTAATTGGTGGATTTATTTGGAGATAAAAAGTATCGAGATAATTTTCGGCCAACCTGGGATCGGGTTTTTCTGCATTGTACAGGTAGTATGAATTAAAATCAGGAGACTTATTTGATGACCAGCCAATAGATACTGTGTTGGTTATTGGGTTTATACTTACCGAATCCAGAAAGGTGGGTTCAGCGCGGGAAGTGTCTACTGACAATGTATCTGTACGAACAAGCAAGGTATCGGCTCCACAAATTACCCGGTATTGCAAGAAGTATTTCCAATCTTTTTTAGTGGGAATATTTGCAGCAATATGTGTGTATTGAAGGCTTGCAGTGGTTATACCGCTATCAATTGAATTAAAAGAACTGGCCGGCTCCGATCCAACCAGGGTAATTGTAGAATAAAGCAAGCAAGTATCGGGATTCAGTTGCCAGTATAGATTGTTGCTTGTGCCGTTTCTGCAAACACGTTTGAATTGGATTTTCTGTGCTGATATCTGATAAGAAAAAACAAGGGTTAATATGGTTAATACAAAGGTTTTCACTTCTTTCCTACAAGCACCTCAACGATATTTTCGGCACTAAAGTATTTATTTGAAATGGCCATTAACGCTTCAGGACTCATGCTGTTTATTATATGAACAAATTCGGCGTAATAATCCTTTGAAAGACCGAAGTCTATTATGATTTTAAGACGATCGGCCAAAGAAAAAGGTCCGTCGAGGCTTCTTAAAAAAGATCCCAGCATATAGTTTTTTGCAACTTCAAGTTCGTGGGCACCAATGGGCTCATTGCGAATAGCAGCCAATTCTTTGTATATTTCTGTTAAACCCTGCTCCCGGTTTTTGGTATTGATTTCGGTTTCAATATACCAAACCGAAGTTTGCTGAAAAGACTCGAGCACCGAGTAAATTCCATAAGTAAGGCCCTTATCTTCCCGTATGTTTTTCATGAGGCGGGAACCAAAATAACCACCAAAAATGAGGTTTAACAGTTGAAGTTTTCTGTAATCGGGGTGCGCCCGTTCGATTGAAAGCTTGCCAATTCGAATGGCAGATTGAACGGAGTCGTTTTTTTCGACAAAGTGTTTACCCAAAATTGTGGAAATAGCAGCACCTCCTCTGGGTTCAATACTGTTTTGAAGCAAACAGGTTTTAATACTTTCGTGTATATAGCCTAATGTAATTTCAGAAAAATTGCCAGACAGGATCAGAAATTTTAAACCGGATAAATAGTTTGTTTTGTAAAACGATTTCAAATCATCAAGATTCAGGTTTTCAAGATCTGCCTTTTCCGAGAATCCTGCATAGGGATGATGGGCACCAAGAAGTTTCTGGTAAAAAACTTTACGGCATAAATAATTATTTTTCTTTTCGTTTACCAAAAGTTTTTGAATGCTGTTTTTACGTATAATATCAAGCTCTTTTGGAGGGAATATAGAGTCAACAAGCGCTTCAATAAATATGGGAAGACAGCTTTTCAAATGTTTTTCGAGACAATACAGGGAAGCAATGGCATCGTCGGCATTGCTCCGGGTTTGGAAATAAGCGCCATAAAAATCGAGGGCATCTGCAAGCGCTGAAGCCGTTTTTTTGCTTGTTCCTTCACTTAGCATTTGCGCGGTAAATGAAGATTCTGCTTTTTTCAATTGTCGGGTCAGGCCGGCATTAAAAACCAGGTCTAAGCGAATAACCGGTTCGGTGCCGGCTTTTATGGCATATAGATCAATTCCTGTTTTAATCTCAATCTTTTGATATTCAGGAAAATGCAAGTCTTTTACCTTATGAAATTGCGGCGCAATATTTCTTTCTAAGCTCATACTTTGGCGTGGTAGTAAAGGGTTGAACAATTGTTTTCTACAAACATGTTTTTAGCAATATCCTGAAGCAAGGCAGGGGTAACCTTTAAATATTCATCTATTTCGGTATTTACAAGCTCTATATTGCCTAAAAACTCTGCAAAAGCAAGCTTCATGGCACGGTTCAAAACATTTACATCCCCAAAACGCACATTGGTTTCGGTTTTGTTTTGAACCTTGGTTAACTCGGTTTCGCCGATTAAATGTGTTTTCAGGTACTCAAGTTCTTCTTTTATCGCATTTTCGGCAGTTTCAAAACTGATTCCTTTCATCAGCTTTCCTTCTATCAAAAACAAACCCGGGTCAGCATCACCGCTTATATAAGTGTCGAGCTCACTAAACAGTCGTTTTTCTTTAACCAACTTATTAAAAAAACGGGCCGATTTTCCTGAACCCAGAATATCTGAAAGCAAATCACACACATAATAATCGGAATCCATACGTCCGCCCATGTGATAGGCTTTAACCAGTAAATCCAGAGGAACATCATTGTAAACATGTTCAGACCGGGGTTCCATTTGCCGGGGTTCCTGCTGGTAATTCGAATGTTTTGTGTCTTTTTTTTCTATTGAACCAAACCATTTTTCGCAAAAAACCTTACAAGTTTCAAGAGGTATATTGCCTGCTACTACCAGTATTGCGTTATTTGGAGAATAGTAGTTTTCGAAGAAACTTTTTACCTCATTTAGTTCAAAGTTTTCGATATGCGTGATATTTTTTCCGATAGTTGCCCAGTTGTATGGATGTACTTTATAAGCAAGAGGTAAAATTTTCAACCAAACATCGCCATAAGGCTGGTTGAGGTAACGCTCTTTAAATTCTTCAATTACCACATTTTTTTGAACATCCAGACTTTTTTGATTGATATCCAGGCTGAGCATCCGGTCGCTTTCGAGCCAGAAACCGGTTTCTATATTATTTGCAGGCAAGGTAATATAGTAGTTGGTAATGTCATTGCTGGTAAAGGCGTTGCTTTCGCCACCGGCAGTTTGCAGTTCGGTATCAAATTCTTCAATGTTTTTTGAACCGCCAAACATCAGGTGTTCAAAAAGGTGCGCAAAGCCTGTTTTATCAGGATTTTCATCTCTTGAACCCACCTTGTAAAGAAGGTTTAAAACGCATAATTGCGTGGAATCGTCTGCATGGTGAATAACGGTTAATCCGTTTTCGAGTGTAAATTTGGTATAGTTAATCAATGGGTTTGATTTTAAGGTTCTGCAAAGGTAACAGTAACAGCTTGTATTTGTTTAGAAACACTGCACAACAATAAAATGTCTTTTGTGAATTGTATTTCTTAAACCTCACCCTCCCATTTGGCAACCACATAAGTAGCCAGGCAATTTCCGATAACATTAATAGTGGTTCTGCCCATATCCATTAATGCATCCACAGCTAAAATAGCAAATGCTTTTTGCGGATCCAGGCCCAAACTGGAAACGGTGCTTACCAGGATCAAAAAAGAAGCGCCACGAACACCAGCTACTCCTTTGCTTGTGAGCATTAAAATAAAGCACATTTGTATCTGCTGCCCAATGCTTAAATCGATACCACAAGCCTGCGCTATAAAAACAGATGCAAGCGAAAGATATAAGGTTGTACCGTCGAGGTTAAAACTGTATCCGGTTGGCAAAACAAAGGCGACTACTTTGCGCGGAATTCCCATTTCGATTAATTTTTCGAGGGCTTTGGGCAAAGCTGCTTCAGAGCTTGCAGTTGCGAAGGCAATGGAGACCGGTTCTGAAATTGCGTTCAAAAAGCGTTTAAAAGGAAGCTTAACCATTAACCCAATTGGGAAAAGTACGAGTGCGACAAATGCAAAAAGGGCAACATATAAAGTTAGAACCAGTTTTATTAAATTCCCCAAAACCCCCAAACCCAGGCTGGCAACCGAATAAGCCATAGCGCCACCAACAGCCAGGGGCGCAAACAGCATCACAATATTGGTAAACTTAAACATGGTCTCACTTAAACCTTCTGCAAACAAGAGCATTGAAGCTTTTTTCTCCTCGTTTTTAACCAGGGCCAGTGCAATCCCAAACAGGATGCTAAAAATAACCACCTGTAAAATCTGGTTTTCAAAAACAGCTTTTGCGATGTTTTCGGGGAAAATATCAAGGATTACATCGTGCGATTGTTTTTGTTCGAGTATTTTGTTGCCTTTCTCAATTTGGGAACTTTCAACTTTTAATTCTGAACCCACACCTGCCTGTGAAATATTGATGGCAAATAGGCCAATAACGAGTGCGACAGTTGTAACAATTTCGAAATATACGAGCGCTTTTATTCCCATTCTGCCTACTTGTTTGATGTTAGAGTGGCCGGCAATACCTACAACCAGAGTTGCAAAAAGCAGCGGTGCTATGATGGTTTTTATGAGCCGGAGAAAAATATCGCTGAACACTTTCAGGGGTTTTCCAATCTCAGGGAAATCATGTCCGAGTGCCACACCAATAAACATGGCTACCAGAATCCAGGCGGTTAAATTTCTTTTTTCAATTGCAAACCATATTGCAACAGCAAGTGATAACCAGCGTAAACTTATTAATACAAAAGGATTCAGATAAATAAGCTCATTGATATTTAATAAATGCAGGAGCCCCACAATTCCAAAAACCGATAAAGTAGCAAGCAATAATTTTTTTACCTTCATTGGTCAAACATAGGTAACCCCGAAAAAAAAAAAAATTATTATTGGATTAAACTATTTTTGATAGGGAGAGTCATACCCATACAAAAATTAAAAATACAGAAACATGAAGCAATTAATGAAATTAAGTTTGGTGGTAATGCTTGCCATTGGACTAAGCTTAACAAGCTGCAAAAAAAATGATAAAGAAGATATGGAACTCACCAGCGCTGAAGATCAAAGTCAGGGAGAATCCAATTATGATCAGGTTTTTAAAGAAGTGGATGATGCTGCCAGTGAAACCGGATTGAAAAAAGGTGGATTTCCAATTATTCTTATTGATACAAACAACAGTATAAGAACCATGACCATTAATTATGGTCCGTCGAACTATTTATGCAAGGACGGCAATTACCGCAGGGGAATCATTAATGTTACCTGGACAGGTAAATACAGGGCAGCAGGTACAGTAATTACCATAGGATTCACAGAATTCTATCAAAACGACAACCATATTGAAGGCTCTAAAACCATAACCAATAATGGCAGAAACGCGCTGAACCAAATGAAATTTACCATAATCGTAAATGGTAAAGTAACCACAGTAACAAACGAAACCCATATCTGGAACAGCAACCGTACTCGTACCTGGATTTCGGGAGAATCAACCCCGATATGGAATGATGATGTATATGAAATTTCGGGTACCACCAGTGGAACAAACCGAAAAGGGATAAGTTACAGCGCAGTAACCACAGTGCCTATAAAGGCAGATTTAAGTTGTCAATATCGTTTTGTTTCGGGGGTTATTGAGTTAACTCCTGAAGGAAAAGCAAAAAGAATCATAGACTTTGGTACTGGAAAATGTGACAATCAGGTTACAGTTACCATAAATGGCAAGTCGCATATAATTACGAAGAAGCGCTAATACATTCAATTTTTAAGTTTGTTTTTGGTTTTAACCGGTATTTGGCTGATTGTTGTCAAATACCGGTTTTCTTTTGCTATTATGCTGTAAATGACAGAACATTACTTATCTTTGAGCCCTAATTTTTGTTGAATCGTTTTAGATTTTTGAAGGAACATTTTCCCTTGCAGTTTGACTAAGCGAAGCGTTAAAAACAAGAGGCAATTCAATAAAATTTTAAAAGCAACACATTCAGATGAACAAAAGCAATACAGGAAAAAGAATAAGCAGGACGGGACCAGGCAAAGTGCAGAGCGGAGAGCGGAGAGCGGAGAGCGGGGAGCGGAGAGCATATGGTTCGAAACCACCGTATAAGAAGGCGGGGTCCGCCTTCGCTAAAGCTGCGGCGGACAATGGCGGAGAGCGGAAAGCATATGGGTCGAAGCCAGCATATAAGAAGACAGGGTCCACCTTCGCTAAAGCTTCGGTGGACAAGGGAGAGCGGAAAACATATGGTTCGAAACCAGTGTATAAGAAAACTGGATCCACCTTCGCTAAAGCTACGGGCGACACGCGGACGGCGGACAAGGGAGAGCGGAAGACTTATGGTTCGAAACCAGCGTATAAGAAAGCAGGGTCCACCTTCGCTAAAGCTACGGCGGACAAAGGCAGAGGGCATGGGGCAGAGCGGAGCGCGGAGCGTGGAGCGCGAAAGACTTATGGTTCGAAACCAGCGTATAAGAAGACAGGGTCCACCTTCGCTAAAGCTTCGGTGGACAAAGGAGAACGGAAGACTTATGGTTCGAAACCACCTTACAAGAAGTCGGAGGGTTTTGCTGTTAAAAAGAAAGCGGCATATGGTTCTTCAAAAACATTTATGGAGCGCTCATCTGTAAAAAGCATTAGAGATCAGGAAGAAAAACCCGCCAGAAGAAGCTTTGGAGATAAAACGGATACGGGAAAAGGAACCTTTTTTACAAAAAAATCGGAAATGAAGGGTTATAAGCCCAGAATTAAGGAAGGCGAAGAAGAATTTAAAAGCAGTACTCCGGGAGCACGAGGTAAATTCGTTAAGACGGAGGCTTCGGATACTTTTGTACCCAAAATAAAATCGCAAAGCAGGGAACGGATTACGGAAAACGCATTGTATGCCGGCTCTGAAATCAGACTGAACAGATATATTTCGAATGCCGGGGTAAGTTCGAGGAGGGAAGCAGATGAATTGATTGGCGCAGGTTTGGTTACCATAAACGGAGATGTTGTTACCGAGTTAGGAACTAAAGTAAAAGCGGGTGATGTTGTTAAGTTTAATGGTCAGAAACTGGCTGTTGAAGCAAAAGTGTATATACTTTTAAACAAACCTAAGGATGCCATTACCACCTCGGATGACCCGGATGGAAGAAATACAGTGATGGATTTGTTTGAAGGGAAAATGAAAGAACGGATATTTCCGGTAGGGCGTTTGGACCGGAATACAACCGGCGTTTTGGTTTTAACCAATGATGGCGAGCTTGCAAACCGCTTAACGCATCCCAAGTATGAGATCAATAAGGTATATAAAGCAACACTGAATAAAAACCTGAAATCAACAGATTTATGGACCCTGGCAAATGGGGTGATGCTGGAAGACGGAATGATAAAACCAGACGCCATAGCACAATCGGATGCCAAAGAGAAAAATGTGGTAGGAATAGAAATTCATAGCGGCAGAAACCGGATTATTCACCGCATGTTTGAGCATTTGGGATACAGCGTTGACAAACTTGACAGAGTACTTTACGCCGGATTGGAAAAAGGAAGTTTAAAGCGTGGAGCGTGGAGAGAATTATCGGATAAGGAACTTAAGGCCCTGAAACGGATGGTGCACTTAAGATAAAAAAGATTAGGAATGAGGCGTTTATCCTGCATAAAGAAGCAGCAGGGTAACAAACAAACAAAATAAATTAATTTCGTAACATAAATCAAACAAAAATGAACGGCACATTATTATTTATCGGAAACTTAGGTGGTGGCGAATGGCTCATCATTTTGCTGGCTATCGTGTTTTTATTCGGTGGCAAAAAAATTCCTGAATTGATGCGTGGAATTGGTCAGGGGGTGCGTGAGTTTAACGACGCCAAAAAGAATGTAAAAGACCAGATAGAAGAAGGAATGAAGAAAAAGGAAGAGGAAAAACCAAGCGAGAAAGCCTCCTAAAAAAAGAAATACGCATAAAAACAGTTGCTTGATAAGCGCGTAGCGGGCATTAAAAGTGATTGTGCAGCTAGGGGCGATTGTGCTTCTGTTTTTGGTTGAGCGATACCGGGGAATCTTAGTAAATGGCTGTTATTTGTGGTGCATTATTAGACGAAATGCACGATAAAACGTGGTATATCATGAGACGCGATTCAACATTGAAATGTGACGCATCATGAGACGCGATGAATCGCGTCTGTACAATCAATGAACCGGAATTTCGGTTCAGGATTGAATGTTTCGGTTTCAACCCAAAACCTTAAAAAAATTGTTTACATCTTAATTACTTTCATGTAGGGGAGACTTTGTGTTTGTTTATTTTGCGAAATATGGGGATACTAAATAAAGGAAAATTTCTGATTATACTTTTTATTGGCTTATTGGGTTCAGGCAATGTTATAGCAACAAATACTACCGAAGCGGATGATTTGTATAAAACACGCATGGCTGCGTTAAAGAGCACCATCGATTTGGCCTATCACCCATCGGCCAAACCTTTTATTGAAGAGTATCTGAGTAACCCCGAAAAAGTGCGGGAATTAATTGGCAGGAGCAAATATTATTTCCCATTAATAGAACGGGCATTGCGTTCAAAGGGATTGCCATCCGATTTAAAATACCTGGCGGCCACGGCATCTATGCTGGATCCTTCGGCTGTGAGCATTAATGGTGCCAGCGGAATCTGGATGATGACATTTCCCGTTAGTAAAATGTATAAGTTAAAGGTAAACACCTATGTTGACGAGCGGAGGGATCCTATTAAATCGAGTAATGTAGCCTCACAGCATTTTAGAGATTTGTATAGCATTTATAAGAGCTGGCCTCTGGCAATAGCCAGCTATGGTTGTTCGCCGGTTACCCTTAACAAGTGCATACACAACAGCAATAACAGCCTGTATTTTTGGGATATTTATCCGCATATGCCCACTTTTTGCAAAGATTTATATTCAAGAGTAATTGCTACAGCATACATTTTAAATTACTATAAAGAACATGGTATAAAAACGGCTGAACCCAAATTTGAAGTTGTTTTTGATACGGTTATGGTGAACAAATGGCTTTCGTTACAACAAATTTCATCGGTAACGGGTTCAACATTGGAAGAGTTGAGAGAGCTAAATCCGATTTTTAGAAAAGACATTATTCCCTTTTCTCTGGAAGGCTATTACCTGAAAATACCCAGGAGTAAAGCTGCGAATTTTTATTTGCTGAAAGATACGGTTTATCGCCCGTTAAACCCGATAGAGATACAGCCGAGCACAATTCAAAAAGCAGATGAAGCACTCATAGACAGCATTAATGGAAAAGGTGTAGCGAGTGCTGGGGCAGGCAAGAGTAAGGCGGAACTTAAAGCGAAGGAACCCACAGGTTTTTCGAAAAGGAAAGTGACCTATATCGTTAAAAAAGGGGATAATTTAGGAGACATTGCCGATTGGTTTGACGTAACACAAGCGGAGATTAAGAGCTGGAACAAACTCAAAAAAAACAAGGTAAATGCAAAGCAAAAGCTTATAATCTGGGTTGAAGGAAACAAGACGGGATACTACAAGAAGATTAACAAGATGAATGCTTCGCAGAAGAAGAAGTTGAAGCGGAAGGATTGAGTTGATTCCTAAACAAACCCGAGTTGGTTGGAGGATAAACGATATTGGTTTTTTGCAGGGCGAATCATATCTAATCCCAAAAGTTAATTTGTCCCTTGTCGCCAATTATTTTCGGAATAATTTGTCTTAGACTTTGGTGGTTAAGGGCGTTCTCATTGAAATTAATTTCGATTAAATCTTGGTTGTAGGTAATCGATAGTTTGGAAGGATATACATGTATAATAAAATTTGTTAATTCACCTGATTTGTTCGGATCATCGGTTTCTATATAGAGATAATCCTCTTCGATTTGACCCTTTTCGGAGGCGCTCTTTGCATAAGTTCGCTGAAGCATTACATAACTTCCCGTATAGTTTTTTAATTCATTCAGGGTCATGTTTTTTTGGTCGAGTCCCCCGTTGTTTTTTTCAGAGAAGGTTACTGAGCAACCAAACTCTTCATCTGTTATTGATAAAACTTTACAATCAAATTTCATATTATTATTTAATTAGAGGGCAACGCGGGTGGGATAAAGCAGCATATCCGGCCAAATGACGGATGACCGGATATGCATAATCATCGGGCAAACGATAACCTTGCCTTTACCGACACTAATTTGTTTTTGCCGGTACCGGTTTATTGAAACTAAAAGCAATCGCTATTTCATTTTGAGCAGGAGCCAGCGCCATAATTCCTGACATTTGATAGTAATAGGCATAGTTAATTGCAAAAGTCTTAAAGTTTAAACCCAAAGAGGCGATGGCAGACCCATTGCTGCGGTATCCTCCCATAGCTGAAATTTGATCTTTCCAGTTTAGCTGTAAAAGCACATCTGCCATATTCGGACTGTTGTTGAGTTTATAATAGTTTATCATTGGTTTTATTTTCAGGTTATTTTCCGAGCTATTAAAACACCAGGAAGCATTTACAACCATCATATTGTTTAGTGGTTTATCTCCAGTCATTAATGCCGGGAATGATAATCCCAATTCTGCTTTTTTATTGTATGCATAATGCAAACCAATTCCACTTGAAAATAAAAACCGGTTCAGGTCTTTTGAACTCAAAGCAGGGTCGCTTAAATCGGTTTGGGTATTGAGTAATTCGTTTTTTAAGCGGGTTTGAGTAATACCCATTGATATGCCCAGTTTCAGGATGCTTTTTTCATCCATTTTCACAAATTTACTATAAGCGGCTTCGGCATTGGTTGCCTGAAAAACACCTACTGAACTTGATAAAACCTTTGCGCCGATGCCCATGGTATTATTATTAAGCGGTGCATGAATGCCGAAGTTATAGGAACGATTGCTGCCATCCACGCCGCCTGTAATACCCCGGGTATTAAAGATTGCATAAATATTGTCGTTTGAGCCGGCTAAGGCCGGATTATATATAAAAGGATTGAGCAAGTTTGAGTATATGCTGCTTCGTACCTGTGCGTTTGTTTTGAATGATACTAAAAGGACAAGCAAAACGATTTTTATATTGGTTTTCATAATATGTTCTTTTGTTTAATAAGTAATAAAATCAATCCGGATTTACGACATTAATAATACCTTTATATTCCTTGCCATTAGTCTCATTCTTAAACAGAAAATAATAGGCTCCATCAGGGAGGGTTTTATCCTGGTAGGTAGCACCCCAGTTGTTCTTATAATCACGGGATATTTTGTAAACCTCCAGGCCAAAGTCATTATAAATCGTTAAAGCAAAATCTTTGTAAGAATCAACATCCTCTATAGCAAAAAAATCATTGATACCATCCCCATCGGGGGTAATAAGGTTGTTGGCAGGCAATGCTTGTTTGTTTACCAGACAGGGAAATTTGCTATACACAACATACGGAGAAATGGCCGTACCATATGAAGCATTTTGCTGAAATTTTACGGTCAGGTGTGCATCATAAATGATATCGTTTGCAGCATCATACACTTTAAAGCTGAGCGATTCCCCGTTTACCGTATTGCTATATACGAACAGTGAAGCCATAAATTTTCCATTGATAACGGTGCTGGTTAATGCGGTTCCTCGGCACTCGTTTCCCATAAAAATGCCTATCCGGTTGCTCGGACTTAATTGTTCGGCACAATCAATATTAATCACTGCCAGCATGGTCATGTTGTATTGAAAATCGGGAGGATTTACCGTCCAGTTTGGATCGGCGGCTATTGCTGTGTTAATGCCGGTTACCGTTGCAATGACCAGCAATAGCATGGTTTTGATTTGTTTGAATGTTTTCATGATATATTATGTTTATGATTATTATTTAATTTATTGATTTGTGATATAGTTATCGGGGTAATGAATTTATAACCCATGAATCGGTTAATTGCGCGGCCACAATATTGTGTTCCAACAAAACATTGCGGAGCCGCGCGGGGAAATATGTATCGATTGCTAACCCCGGGTTAAACCCCGGGGCTAGAATAATGTCACCCCTTCGGGGTTGGATGCAGTTTAACAGGAGCCGCAGGGGGAAATATTTACGGATTGCTAACCCCGGGTTAAACCCCGGGGCTAGAATAATGTCACCCCTACGGGGTTGGATGTTGTTGATACCTGGCATGGTTTATAGTTTTACAATTTTGTGTCTTACGGTATTTCCAGAGCTTACAATTTCTATTATATAAACGCCGGTTGGCAATCCGGTGGATTTCCAGTTGAGCTGATGTGCGCCTTTGTTGTATAATTCTTCGTTACAAATAATGCCAATTTCTTTGCCTGAAATATCAATAAGGCGAATACTTATTTTATCGTTTAGCGGCAAATTGAAACCGATGGTTAAGGACTCGTTAAATGGAACCGGATAAACGTTTGAACTGAAGGCACCGATTAATTTATTGGCAATACATGGGTCTTCGCTGCTTAAAAGCAATGGCTCAGATAAACTTCCGGTGATGGCGTTTGTACTGTATGTAATGCTTTGGTCGAGATTGTAAATATTACCTGTACTTTCATCCAGTAATTTAAAGATGATGTTTTCATTTTCGCCACCGGCAATTGTTAAGAAATAAGCTTGTTCATTTGCTATGGTGCTTACCGGTTTTGTGAAGCCCCGTAACTCGTCATTTACAAAAGCACCCAACAAAAAGCCTTGTGTGTTTTGCAGATTGCTGCAGGCCGATACCTGAGCTATTAAATTCATATTGCCTGCAAATTTGTGGGGATTAAAACTCCAGTAAGCCGATTTAACAGAATTATCTTCCAGCTCTTTTTTGCCAAACATGGCTGAGAGCGGATAGTTGAAAAATCCTGAATCTGAAGCCTTGTATTGATAGCCCTCATTGGGAATCATTGTTTTTAAACTCCCCACCCAACCCAGGGTTGAGTCATATATAGCAAAATTGTCCTGACCCTTTACCAGATCGTTCTGTGTTGCATTTAAATCGGATAAGGCTTCATTGATTAACATATTTCGTTGTGCAACATATCCCATGCAATTCCATCCCTTGTGGTACATGATCGTTCTTAATTCCGGATTGGCTTCAGAACCTCTCAGGTTTAAAGTATCCTGCTGACCTACATAAATAAGGTAAGAGCATTCGGGTTTAACTCCGGCATTGAGTGATGCAAGATTCCCCGACCAGCCATTTGTTGCATCGTAGATAGCTAATTGCGTATTTGTTTTTATCTGGTTTCCGGCGAACGGTTTTAAATTTGAAAACAAGGAATTTAAGTTTGCAGAATCTGTCATTAATAAATTAAACGAAACCCAGTTCCAACCTTTATTCAAAGGAATTTGTTCACTCACTTTGTCCAATGCATTAAAGATCTGAGGGGTATTTACTGAGCCCACTAAACTGTCGGAAATAAATTTTATAGTTGGGTCAACCTGAATATGTGTTTTACCCGTCGCAGAATTCCAGATTCTGAATTCCATCATTTCATTATTGGTATTGGAATACACATCCATAAATACAAGGTACTTGTCTAATTGCTGGTAATATTCAACTTTGGCAATACCTCTGCAAACATCATTTACAAATGCACCCAATATATCATCTGTATTGGAAGATATAACATTGTTTATTCTAACCTGCCCAACAATGCTCATCGATTTTGAAAAGTCGGAGGGGTTAATTTTCCAATTAGGTGGATCCGCATAAACATTCAATTTAAGGTGCGCAGTTTCGGCATACCCAAAATCGGTATTCAATGAGAGTATGTCTTCATAGTTTCCGATATTTAAGGTTGGGTCAACAGTAAAGGTTACCGGTATCTGACTGTTTGGATTAATAACACCCGACATAGGTGTAGCAGTAAGCCAACTGGGTAGCTGACCAATACTGAATTGTTCAACTTTACCGTTGAGATTTTTGATATTTATCGTGAATGATAAAGGAGCCCCTGATAACTTTCTAAGATTCACAACTTCTTCCATCCATCTTACCACGGTTCTGTTCATTAAAGCGATCCAGGATCTGGGAGACTGCATTATATTTCCATTTTTATCCTTAATTCCCCTAACGGTTATGTCTAATGTTACCCCTTCAATATATTGATTGGCCGTTGTAGGTGTAATGATTATTTTATCACTTCCAACTCCGTATGTAAAGTCAACATGTTGCGCTGTGCGCGGCAATTTAATGTTTGGCGACTCTATGCTGAAATACGAATTACCTTTCATTATAAATGTGGTATCCTTAATGGGATTATAAATTATTGGAGAAGGAGTCAGAACAGGAACACCCAATTCTTCCGTATACATTTCAAAGGGCAAATACATTGCCAATCCCACTTCATTTCCATTGAGGCGATGATTTTTATCCCGATCAATTTGTTCCTGCAAACGCGAGGTTGTCCAGAGTCTCACATCATCCATTTTCCCGATAAAATTATTAGAGGTGCTGTCGTAAATGGGATTTCCGGCATTGTTCCAGCCCCTGCATCCAACCCATAATTTTGCGCCGCCAAAACCTTTAAAGCCGGCAGCAGTTACTGCATTTTCCTGATTGCCGTCAATATAGCTTGTAAGGAAACTATTATAGCGTTTTACGATAGCCAGGTGATGCCAGTTCCCATCAAAATAGTTCTTATTGGTTGCCTGAAACACCAGGCCATTGTGTTTAACTAAAATCCGACTGCCCGAATCCGTTTCAATGCTCCATTTCAGATCCGGATTTATATCTGTTGCAAGTCCTTTGCCATTTGAGAGAAATCCAACACTATTTCCTGTATCAGCCTTAAACCAGAATTCAATGGTAAAATCATTTTCAGAACCGAGTGTAGACTTAGCTGTTGGAATGGTAATATAATCTCCTGCGCCATTGAATGCAATTGAATTACCCGAAGGAAATATATCCCATTCGCCATTTACAATAGTAGCATTTCGCGATCTGACATAATCTGTAAGAAGGGTACCCTCAGCCTCATCCATTCTCCAGTTTGCTATTAGACCTTTCTCTGTCCCTGTGAGCAATTTGGATTTGGTGCTATTTACATCAGTTACCGAACGGGCCACTCCCCATACCCTCACTTCGTAAATTTTACCTTTCGCATATTTTGCTGAACCAAAGGAGGATTTACCCATAAAGAATTTTCCTGAACCGGAATAAGGGTTTACCATGGCATTATTCCCGGTATTTAATACAGTGGCATTTTGAATAATATCAGCCGTCTTATTAACTGCATCATAAGAAATTGCATAAAAATTAAAAGTTGAAGTATCGGTGATAGCCGTATTTCCTGTTACTGTTGTTCCATTAATCCTGAAATATAATTTATCATTGGCATTAAAGCCGATTTGAATCGAATTATTGAGATCTGCACCTTGTGAAATCAGCACTTGCTCACCCAGACCGAGTCGCTGATGCCAGAATTCAAAAGTCAAGGATTTTTTGCTCAGATCGAGTCGTTGATCCACTTCCAGGTAATCTTCATCACCATCAAGATACATACTGATGTTACTTCGGGCATCCGATTGGTTCAGCACACCTTTAACCTCAAAGTTTGCCGGAGAAATTGAACTCTGGTCTATGGGTTCATTGAATTGAATACTGATGTCGGAATCGGGCGACCAGATGCCATTTGCGGGTGTTGGGGTGCCGAATGGAACAGGGTTTATGCGGTCAACCGTACCTGTGAGCACCGTTGAATTAATCCGGGTATCCGGGTACCCGGGTGCTATACAATCGCTTACAGCACGTAATTGATACGTACCATCTGTAAGATTTTTGAAACTGAATGGATACGTGATATACGGAGTACCCACAGGAATCTTAATTTTTGCATCCGGTGTGTCTTTATAAAATATTTTTTCATCATACCAGGTATTGGATGAACCTGGTTTATACTGAAAATGAACTTTCTTAAAACCACCGAAATTGTAGTTGTAATTACCCATAAGCACCTGCAAGGTATCCTTGTTAAATGTGTTGAGTACCCACTTGTCATCAGGTGTATTTAGCGCAATATCTGTACAGGTAGGAAGAAATTTTGCACTCACCGAAACTGTGTCAAAAATAGCATCATCACATGCCGACTTCAGTATAAAGCGGATATTGTTATAATCATATTGCAGCGGACCTTTTTCAATGGTTAAGGTTTGTTGCAAGGTGGTTCCATAAGGCACATCGAAATCGCGGTTCGGATCAAGCCCGTTTACTTTGATGATGGCTCCAAATGGATTACTTGCCGGATCAACCCTCAGTGAATAGGTTCTATCCTGCCTGCCATCGCTGTTGTTACCAAGTTGAAGCACAAATACTGCCGGATTAGTTGCCGGAATATTGTAAAGTGATTTTTGGTCCACACTGATTACCGGCACATCGTTTTGTGCAGTGGCAGGTTGTAGTTCAACGCCATCGGATAGCAGTGTATGCGATGTGATGGTATCGTTATCAGGATTGTAAAACAAGGCAGTTTCTGCACCTTCATACGGGCAGGAAGTACGTCCGGCTATGAGTTTAAAGAAATGACTGTTGCCATCTTTTGGATCAAGTATATCAACTGTTATCAGGTCGCCGTCATCTCCATCCTGAAGGGTATATGCAAAAGTATTCAGCGTGGTATTGGTTGTTGTGGTTCCATTACCTGTGGTCTTTTGAAAGGTAAAATTACTGGCTGATTCAGTTCCGATTCCATTTATATTTATTCCCAAAGTCAAGCCCGTTTCTGAACCTGTACTTACTTCAAAACTTTCAGTGTGGTTCTCATCTACCTGAGAAGTAAAATCTTGCGAAAATGAGGTTTTACCCAGACTGATATTCCTTCCTCCACTCACTGCACTGATATTATTATTTTTGAACAAACTGTATTTTGTTTTTTCATTATTTGCAATCGCAGTTTTCCATAAACGAATCTGTTGATTATAAAATCTGATCGAATCCGGTTCAGAAGGTGTGTTACCTCTGAACAAATAACTTTCTCCTGTGGAATCCTTGGCTTCACGTGTGAACGGATTTGGGCTTGATCTTAATGTTCCCCATAGTGGGTCATCATTATTTGACGCATATTTTAAAGTAAATAATGGATCAGATGTATTTACCTTATTGGTATATTTTTTCTGACCTCTGCTGTTCAGCACGTTTCCTGTGAGCAACTGATTTCTCAGATTTTGCAAGTCGGGGATAACGAGATTTAAAATTTCGTCTTGTGTGTATGCAAATGTTGTGTTAATGGTACCGGGCACTACGTAAAATCCATTTAGTTTGCCAATCTGCAATCCGTTTACAACCGGACCTGTACAAATCTCGGTTCCTGCCAGATTTGCCAAAACCGCGCAATTCGCAGAATCAAGCAATTGAATAACGTCGGTGTTACCGAACAGAATATTCTCGCTTTTTCCATAATATACATCAGCCGAGGAGCCCACAGAGCCGGGGTCCGATCCTGATGAAATGGTAGTATTGCTTGAAGTGGTTTTAACCAATTCGCCTGAATGGGTTCTGGTAGTTGTGGATGTTACACCTTGTGCAACTTCGCTTTTAGATTCAGATTCAGTAGATGTACCCACTTGTGCTCCAATTCCAAACAAAGCTACCACAGTTATATCCACGCCGAGTGCAACTTTAAATGTTGTGCCCCCCCCTGTTGCATCCGCAACGCTCCAGCTTTCCGTTTTGCTATAAGCTGTACCTTTCAACCAACTTGATGAACTTGCACTGCCTGGCGGGTCGTGCAGCACAAAATCTACCAATGCCGGACCCGTTGTTGTAAAGTTTGCCCCACTGGATCTTGCGCCAAAAATAAAGCCCCTGTAAAATTTATTTACGATATCGTTTTTATTGGGTTGATAGTTTATGGTTGAACCCAGATCAGGCACAAATTCTATCTGCAATGTTTTGGTATAACTATAACCGGGATAGAGTGCATTGCGTAAATTATTGGGATTGCCTGTTTTAAAAGTGTAATCAAATTTACCATCTGTAACGCTCACAGAGCTGATGGTATCATCGGGAGCGGCAAGGTCATTTAAAAAATTAAATGTTCCGCTTACACCCACCAAATCATTCGCTATTCTGTTTGTTGAGGAAGAATCGGCATTGTGATAAATTTCCACCACCTTTACTTTGGCGGTATAAGCCAGGGCCTGATAAAATACCGGATAACCAAACTCATTGTGAGAAATATCAATTTGCGTTGTGTCATTCATGGTGATTGAATTTTCTCCAATGAAATTATTTACGAGCGAATCAAATGCTGTATTGGTATTTGTTAAAAATATTTCAGGAGTAACATAATATTTAAAATCTACACGGCTATGATACGTGATGCTATCAACCCGGATGCTGTTGCCTGTTTTTAAAGTATCTACAACTGTGGAGGTAGCAGGAATCACAGATAAATCCAAAATATTTGGGTTATTTAAATTCTCCTCGTTCAGATTCAGGCCCGGATTATTTACTAATTTTAATCCATCAATTGTGTAACGCAATGGATATAAATAAGCAATGTATTCGCCGGTACTGTCGTTGGTAACCATAGATTTTGTATAGCATCCATTAGTACCTGATTGTCCAACAGAGTTAAAAGTAAACTGTGCTTTACCAATATTATTTTTGGATCTGCCCATTCCCGGCGCCTTGGTTAATTCGGTGTTCCCACCACAAACTCTTCCAACAACCTTAAGCAATGTTGAATCTTTGAAGTTTACTGCCAATGGACCAATAAAATTGTAGGAACCGGTAGGAGGAAACCTACCTTCACTGAATGTGTGAAAGTCCTGGCTTAATGACACAACGTGGCTGCCTATTGGTACCTGTATCGTAAATTTACCACTATCATTCACCAACACCTGTTCGCCGTTTACAACCGCACTGATTCCATCAATAAGTACATTTGCCCCTATGGCAGGGCATGATGTTCCGGCGTATGAAACAGTTCCTGTAAATTGAAAACTGGAATTATCGGTGAAGTTGATATTATTTTGAGCAAGCAATCCATCACCAATAAAAACAACAGAGTTAGCCGGTGTAAAAACATGAATATTTAAGGTAGGAACTATTGTAAAATTCTGACCGGTACCTGTATACCTTACCCCTTCGAAAATATAATTCCCTTTGTTATCTGTATAGGCGGTCATGGAAAGCTGGTTGTTTGATGGAACGGTATCACTGTATAAGGCTCCGTTTACAAAATTTGCGTGATTCTCATTAAAAACCTGGTTGTTATTACTTGCATCAAAACTTTGGGTGAGACCCGGAAACCGGTCATCAAAGCTGAGATATAAGAACAAATTGGGATTATTGGAAGATACGATCCGGCTATAATCTTTTAAAACATCAGCATGTGATTTTGCTGTTTGGAATAATCGGATCTCGTCAAGAAATCCTTTACCATAAATATTATAGGAAGGAGACCCGCCAAAATAAAGGGCTTCCTGGGAGGTTCCCATAGATTGAATTAAAGTAGGAATAGCAGTTGCTTCCATACCATTGATATAGATTCGCATTGAATCGCTTCCGTATACTGCAGTTATTTGATTAAAGGAATTAAAGGTTCCAAATGGACTATTTACTTCAGCCACTTGTTGTGTGGTAGAATTTGAAATGATGAACTGAAGTTTATTCGCTGCGCTGTCAAATTGAAGCAGATATCCGCCATTTATTGAATCGGTTTTAGAAACTAAAATGCAACTTTTTCTGCTGTAGGGTTTATACCAAAGTTCAATGGTCAATGCATTTGCAGATGGATTTTGTGTAGTCTTATGAGGAACAGTTAAATAATCGTTGATACCGTCTAAGTAAACAGATCCTCCCAGGCTTGCCGTGTTGTTTTGCGCAAGAATTTTTGCGCCGTCTACTGCAAAGCCGCCAGCAAAGGCTACATTTCCGGCAATGGTTCCGGTTGGACTTCTAAATCCAATATCTGTTGTTGAATTAGAAAATTGTGTGGTACCTCCGCAGGGCATCACACCAAACAGGAAGTATTTATACAAAACACCGGCTACTGCAGTGTTGTCGAAATATATATTGGTACCCACCGGCAGACTTGCAATAACAATAGAATCACCGGCAGATAAAGCAGGTTTTCGGAATATCCGGATAGAAGTTAGCTGAGCCGTATTTCTATTATCCCAGTTAAGTTCAACCCTGTCGGAATAATAGCCTTTTGAACAGGTTAATGAATAATTGGTATTGGGAACAAAAGTGCTGTCGATGTTTGGGGTAAGCCGCGTTTGAAATAAACCCAATGAAGAAACTCCACTGGTAGCACATCCCGAATAGGCTTTTATTGTGTAATTGTAATTAACACAACCTACAGCTTGAATGTCATCATAAACCGTATCATTGGCGTTCACTTCATAAGAAGAGGTTCCGCCTCCGCTGGCAGTTCGTTCAACTGTAAATTTATCCTCATTGGTAGAATTATCATTCCATCTTACGGTTATGATATTGGTTGTTGAATCGGGAAACAAACGGATGTTGGAAGGTCGTGCGGGAACAGCAGGAGAAATTCCCTGTACGGCAACCATGGTATCTGATTGACCAGCCTGCATGGTATCAACTGCTAAAGCATTGTAGCAGTTATTTCGTGATGAAATGCGATATAAATAATATTGACCCCTTACTAAATTCTGATCCGTTAAATTTCTCTTGTCACCTGTTAATAGAAATATGTCAGGGCTATCAAAGGATGAATCAATGGATCGTTCCAAAACGAATCCACCCGTTGGATTGGCCTCATTCCAGATCCAGCTTAAGTCAATAGTGGCATCACATTTATTATTGGTAGCTGTAAAGCCTGCAGGGGTTGTGGGCTGAGGTTTAAACTGGCCAACTGCAACGTTGCTTGGACTACTTAATTTGGTATATTGAAACAAGGGTGGCACATAAACTGATTTAACAGTAAAATTATAGGCAATTCCCCGAACCAGTTTATCATTATTATAGTATTGATTTACATTGAATGAATAGGAAGTAGTGTTATAGGGTAGTGTGGCAATCAATGTATCATTGGCGTAAATATTTTGTCTGAAATTGCTTTGATCCGAAAATACCGACACATCAGCATTATTTGTTGGTGTTGTACTTATTTGCCATGTTAAATCAATAGTAGAACAATTTGTTTGGGTGGCCGTTAAAGCCGAAGGACCATTTACTGTCATGCTATAGGAGGGAACCCAATTACTGGTGAAACCATTCAGCCCAAAATTGTTGATTGTGCCTCCATTGTTTGTACCTGCAATATCAATCAATGCAGTAACTCCTGTATTGGTTCCACCCCCTGTGCCCTGATCCATTCTGTAATAATCCACAATGTTTGACGTGGTTCTCAACAAGGTATCCGTATACGAAGCGGCAATCTGTCCCCCGGTTCTTACCACATTCCAAATTCTTAACTCATCAATCGCACCATTGAAGTAGTTACCGTTTGTTTGAATTTTGCCAAGGGTCAAGGTTGACGAAGCACTTAACGTATTTGTATTTCCCGTTCCAATGTTTTCCTGAGATCCGTTGATATAAAGTCTAAATAAGCCGGTACTTTTCTCTCTTGTTACAGCAACATGAACCCATTTGCCACTGTTTATACTTGATAGAGATTGAATGGTAGTTGAACCAACTCCGAATGCCAGTTTATTATTTAAGATGGATGTACCAAAATCATTTGAACCGGATGCTTCTCCATCAACAATTCCATTTCCCTGGGTCCATGAGGAACCGGTATTGGAAGTCATTGTGGTTTTAAGCCAATATTCAATGGTAAAGTCATCGGTGATGGTTTTACCGATTACCCCATTATCGTTGATGCCATCAAATGCAAGTGCGTTCCCCGGCTGAATATAATTTAATACAATTGTTTTTACATTTGAAGGCGCACCTTCACCTGAATAAGGTTGCGAGGTTTTATCAACTCTTACTCTTGTGTAATACGTACTTGCGGCCATGCCGGTCATATCGAGCGTGGTGGTTCCGGGTGAAACATAAAATGGAGAACCCGAAATAGGTGCTGTAAAGGCAGGATTCTGCGAAACATCAACAAGGTAATTTGTGAATGTACCTGTTTGTGGGGCTGTCCAGTTTAAAGTAAAACTGCTATTGGTTAAATTTGTAGGATCAAGCTGGGTTGGCACCACCATGGCATAACTTTGAACCCAATTTGTAGTTAGTGCTTCAAGTGCGATATTGGTTAAGGTGCCGTTATAATTATTTGCTGTGGCATCTAACAAAGTAGTAATTCCATAATTGAGGCTTCCTCCAACTCCCTGATCGAATTTATAATAGGCGTTCAAGCCGGGTGTAGTGACATTTACCGGTGCTTTCATTACAGTAAGCACATCAGATTGGTTCAGGGCTGCCGACCACAGTCTTAATTCATCAATGCTGCCATTAAAGTAAGTGCAAACACGTCCGATTGAAAGTTTTGCGTTATTTGAAACATTGGTGGTACCAGTGCCTGTAACTCCTGTGACATCAAGTTTTCCGTCAATGTATAAGCTGAGTTGATTGCCAATTCTTACCATTGCAATATGGTGCCAGCGTAAATCATTAACTACCGATTTACCAACTAAGTTCAGATAATAACGTCTGTTCTGATCTACTTCGCAAACAATCTTTCCATTAGTCATAATAATATTCCAAAAGTAACTGTGTCCGCAAGATGGTCTTTTGCCAATGATTGCGCCATTGATACTTCCGGTTTTCATCCAGAATTCAACTGTAAAATTTGAAGTACCAAAGTTGCCTAAAGCAGCGTTGTTAATTAGCACATAATCATTGAATCCATCAAATGCCAATGCATTACCCGGAGGTGAATAGGGTACATCCACTGAAATACTATTTGAATATCCTCCTTGTCCGGTAGTTGCTGAGCCACTCTTTTCTGCAATATTTCTGTAGTAATACGTTCCACCTGTTAAACCTCCTAAAACTTTATTCAATGGACTTGGGTTCAATGTAAATGGTGAGCCTAAAATGGGGGAACTAAAATTTGAAAGCGTTGACACATCCATAAAATAATTACTTACTGTACCCAGCTTGGGAGCAGTCCAGTTAGCAGTAAAGCCGGTTGGATTGACTGAAGTAGCAGCAGTAACCGTTGGCACAACCAATGCATAACTTTCAACCCAGTTACTGGTAGTTCCATTCAAGGCAAAATTTGTAAGATTGCCTCCGTTATCATTTCCTGCAAGATCAATTAATTTTGAAACTCCGGTATTGCTAACACCCCCTTTTATGCCCTGGTCGAAACTGTAATAATCAACAAGGCCGGGAGTAGCAGTGTCTATTGTATCTAAATAATTGGAAGCAATGGCCGAATCCGATCTCACCACATTCCAGATCCTGAGTTCGTCTATACTACCGTCGAAAAAATTAGCACCGGTCTGGAGCTTACCGATTGTAAGTGTTGAAGATGATGTTAGTGCATTTTTGCCTGCCACACCCGATGCTTCCAAATTTCCATTGATATATATCTTAAACACGCCTGAATTCATATGTCTTGTCACAGCCACATGAGTCCACTTTCCGGTATTGATAAATGAAGTGGATTGAAGGGTTTGATTATGTCCTGAATAACCGATACCAAAAGCGAGGCGCCCATTTAAAAGGGAGGTTCCAAAATCAGCATTTGTACTGCTTACATCTCCATCAACGATACCATTTCCCTGCCACCAATTGGTACCGGTTTTACCAATCACATTACATTTCAACCAATACTCAATAGTAAAATCTCCGGAAATATTTTTTGGGATGGGAACATAATCATTCACACCATCAAAAGAAAGTGCATTACCCGGAGGTGGGAATAACAAGGTTGCTGATTGAACAGCAGAATATGCACCTTGATTTGCATTTGCAGAAGTTGAATCATTTGCCCTTACCTTGAAATAAAAAGTTCCGGATGGTAAACCGCTAAGTGTTAAAAATGTGGCAGCCGGATTTACCAAGAATGGAGAACCGTTAACCGGCGCTCCAAAATTTGAAGTTAATGAAACATCAACAACATAATTGGTTCTCGTTCCGCGAAGCGGAGCTGACCAGTTTATTTTAAATCCATTATTGGTTATGTTTGTTGGATCAAGCATTTCAGGTATCGCCATTCCATAACTTGAAACCCAGTTACTGTTTGAACCTGTTAAACCAAAGTTTAGTAAGAGTCCGGTTACAGGATTCGCCCTTTGATCTGATAGTTGATTAATTCCGCTGTTGTTTCCGGATGCAGTTCCTTCATCAAAATTATAATATGCCACTAAATTAGCGGGCATGGAAATAACAGAATCCATCATATCCTGGTTAATCTGCAATGGAGAAAGTGCTTCATTATAGATTTTAATTTCATCTGCAGTTCCGTCTAGATAATGGGCCATATCCCATCTTCTGCCGATTCTCCATTCTTCAGTACCTGGCGGTAATGCGATTGTGGCATTTATCGATGAAACCAGCACTCCATTTACATATAATTTAATTTGACTCTGGTTGTATGTTGCAGCCAGATGTGTCCACCTGTTTAAGGATATTGGACTTGTAGCATACGTTCTGTACCAGGTGTTGTTTACAAAACAACCTGCAACAACCAGATTGCTTTCAAGCCACATACCAAATTTGATATTTCCATCGCCCAGGTACGACTCACTTATAAATGCAGGTACACTTCCTGCAGCAGGAAGACTTTTTATTTTGAACCAACCTTCCAGCGTTATTCGGTTTGTGGCAAACTGTGTGTTAATACCCGTTGAAGCAGGAATTACGATATAATCGTCAACGCCATCAAAGCTAAGCGCATTACCGGGAGGTAAGAGTGTTGAATTTGTTTTTACGTTTTTAATAATACTGTAATTCCCCTGACCACCTACACTGTTTTTGTCAGCACGAACTCTCACATAATAATTGAAATTACTGTTCAGGCCTGTGATGGTTTTTGTAAGTAATGTGCCAGCAACTTTAAAGGGAGAACCGGCTACAACAGATGAAAAATTGGAAAGTGTTGAAATGTCAACATAATAAGTATCTACTACTCCAATTGAGGGAGCTGTCCAGTTAGCGGTAAACCCGGTTGAGGTAATACCTGTTGAAGCCAATATTTCTGGTGCAACCATGGCATAACTTTCAATCCAGTTACTTGTTACACCATTCAATGTAAAACTGTTCAATGTACCATTTTTCCCTGCACTTGTTTGGTCCGTGAGTTCCGTTGATCCGGTATTTAAAGATCCCGCGAGGCCTTGATCAAAATTATAATAAGCAATTAAATTTGATGATGATATGCTTACCGTATCCTTCATCTTCGACTGAATTTCAGTCTGAGTTTTTGCAAGGTTCCAGATTCTCAGTTCATCTATAGATCCGTTAAAATAACTGCTGCAATTATTTCCAATCTGAATTTTACCCGTGTTCGTGATATTGGCAATCCCTGAACCATTAACTGAGCCATTCTGGATTCCATCAATGTATAGCGAAACATTTGTACCGTTTCTTACAAAGGCAATATGATGCCAATGGTTATCATTTACCACTTTAGTTCCGTTTAACGCGATAAAATTAGTAGCATTCGCATCCTGGTCAACCTCGCTATAAATCTTCCCAGAGTTCATGTAGATGTTCCAGAAACTTGTATGGCCGCAAACTGCCCTTTTAGTAACCAAGCCGGCTGATGTACTTCCTGAGTTTGTTTTCAGCCAGAATTCAACAGTAAAATTTGATATACCAAAATTCCCGACAGTATTATCATTAACCGAAGCAAAATCATTTGAACCGTCAAGGGACAAAGCATTGCCGGGCGGACTATAGGGAACCGTAACTGTATTGACAGTAGAAAAACATCCCTGGGCACTTACCGAATTTTTATCAGCACTTAAACGGTAATAATACGTACCACTGCCAAGACCATTAAAAGTTTTTGAAAAACTTGTTGATGAAATGGTAAAAGGAGAACCAGAAACCGGATTACTCAACAGCGGATTTGTATACACTTCCAAAATATAATTGTCTGTTGTTCCATATGTTGAGGCAGTCCAGTTAAGTGTAAAACCCGAAGAAGTTATATTGCTGGCGGTCTGCAGTGCAGGCACAACCATAGCGTAACTTTCTATCCAGTTACTTGTTTGTCCACCTAAAGCAAAATTGTATAAACTACCATTGTAGCCATTACCTGTTTTATCAAATAAGACTGTTGAACTGCTATTGATTTCCTGACTCACCCCCTGATCAAAATTATACCAGGCAATTAAATTAGCAGGTGAGGATGAAGCGGTGCTCATCATATCAGCCTGAATATTGCTTTGGCTCAGGGCCGTTTTATAAATACGCACTTCATCTAAACTGCCATTCATAAATTCTGTAGTTCCATATAAACTACCCAAATAGGCAGCAGTTGAAAGCAGTGGCAGGTTTACGTTTGCAGAATTTCTTTGTGCTACCAGTTGTCCATCCAAATATGATCTGAAACCATTTACCGTATTTTTTTCCCAGCACATGGCTATATGATGCCAACGACCGTCAACAGCTGCTGCACCAACCGGTAAACCATTTGTAGTTCCACCATCCGATGAAATTACATGAAGTTGCGAACCCGGAGTTGTGCCATATCCGGCAATAATGTAACCACTGCTGTTATTCAAACGCACTGCCGACTGAATGTTGGATCCTCTGAACCAATACTCAATAGTTATTGCAGTGTTATTTGTAACCGCTGATGTTAAAGCTGAGGGTAAGCCAACATAATCATTTGCACCGTCAAATTTCAATGCATTTCCCGGCGGGTTAAAAGGAATCAGTGCTGAATCTACTTTAGAATAGGCCCCCTGATTGAAAACCGAAGCAGAGTCTTTATTTGCCCTGACCCGATAATAGTATTGTCCTTTTTTTAAATTAACAATGTTTTGAGAAAACACATTGGAAGCGCTGGTAAAAGGAGAATTCAGAATCGGACCGCTAAAGTCTGAACTTGTTGACACATCAACAATATAATTGTTTACCGTACCGATTGCAGGAGCAGCCCAGTTAATTGTAAATCCACTTGCAGTAATGTTTGTTACGGGCAGGAGCGAGGGTACAATCATGGCATAACTTTCAATCCAGTTGCTTATTGCACCCGAACTTGCAAAATTCTTTAATGAGCCATGATAAGAATTCCCCGACTTATCAGCAAGCACGTTTGAACTGGTGTTTACCGCAGCCGCAACACCGTTATCAAAATTATAATAGGCCAATAAATTTGAAGGCATAGATGGACTGGTACTCACCATATCCGATTGAATGCTGGCTTGTGTAAGCACGGTATTGTATATTCTTACTTCATCTATATTTCCATTGGTGAATTCGGATGTACCCCCGTAGCTTCCAATGAAGGCACCACTGTTGATAACAGGCAAATTTGCATTTAATGTTGCATTTCTTGATGCAACCAATTTGCCATCTAAGTAACTTTTAAAGCTGGCATTTTTTTGCCAGGTCATTGCAATGTGGTGCCAATGTCCATCTGTTGCTCCTGCCCCAACAGGTACTCCATTAGTAGTACTTCCATCTGTTGAAATTATATGTTGGTTATTGTATCCGGCAACGATAAAGGCATTACCATTTTGAATTCTAACGGCAGATAGCAAACTTGTACCCCTAAACCAATATTCTATGGTAATTGCAGTATTGGCTGAATTGGTTAAGGCCGTAGCTAATGAGTTGGGCAATGCAACGCAATCATTCACTCCGTCAAAGTTCAACGCATTCCCAGGATTGGAATAAGGAACAAGAACGGAATCTGTATTTGAATAGACACCTTGATTTGAAACAGTAGTGACGTCGTTATTTGCCCTGATCCTATAATAGTACTTACCGCTTTTTAAACTAGAAAGAACATAGCTTAGAGTAGATGTATTTAGGGTGAATGGAGAATTGAAAATGTGCCCGGTAAAATCAGAACTTGTAGAAACTTCGAGAACATAATTTGTGAAACTACCTGTTGCCGGAGCAGTCCAGTTAATGGTAAATCCACTTGAGGTTATATTGGTTGCTGTTGTCAATGTTGGCACAACCATGGCATAACTTTCAATCCAATTGCTGGTAGTTCCGTTAAGGCTAAAATTTACTAAAGTTGCATTTTTAGCCGCTGGACTTTGATCAATCAGATTTATTAATCCTGTATTGGCACCGGCAGCTATACCCTGATCAAATTTATAATAAACAGCTAAATTTGAGGAGGAGGTACTTACGGGTGCTTTCATACCTGCCTGAATCTCGCTCTGGGTCTTTGCAGTTGTCCATATTCGCACTTCGTCCATTGCCCCGTTAAAATATGTGTTGCAGTTTGTGCCTATCTGAAGCAAAGCGGTGTTGCTGATATTGGCAGTACCTGCTCCATTGTTTGAACCTTCCAGAATTCCGTCAATAAATAGAGAAAGGTTTACGCCGGTTCTTACCATGGCAACATGATGCCAACGATTGTCATTTACGATTTTATTTCCTGTTACCGAATTATAATTTGTTCCATTATTATCCTGATCAACATCGCAAAGAATTTTACCGGAACTCAAAGTAATTGTCCAAAAACTTGAATGAGAACAACTTGCTCTTTTGGATACCAGACGCGCCGTGCTCAAAACAGAGCTTGTCTTTAGCCAACATTCAACTGTAAAATTTGATGTAGCAAAGTTTCCTACTGAAAAATCATCTAAAGATATATAATCATTGATACCATCAAAACTTAGAGCATTACCCGGATTGGTATAAGGTACTGTAACAACGATGGTATTTGAATACAAACCTTGTTCGGCTACTGAAGTTTTATTGGCTCTTACACGGTAATAATAGGTACCACTCAATAAGCCGGTAACATTATATGTGAGGGAACTTCCACAATCAAAAGGCGAACCAGAAATTGTTCCTGCAAAATCAGGTGTGGTTGAAACGTCAAGCAAATAATTATTAACTACTCCAATTGCCGGAGCTGTCCAATTTGCAGTAAATCCGGTACTGTTTATTGCGCTTGCTGCACTTGCTGTTGGAAGAACCATTGCATAACTTTCAATCCAGTTACTGTTTGAACCGCTTCGTGCAAAATTAATGAGTGTTCCATTGCGTGCATTGACTGATACATCTGTTAAAGTATTTATTGCGGTATTGGATCCACCCGCAGTACCCTGATTAAAATTATAGTAAGCCAATAAATTTGAAGTGAGTTGTGAGGTAGCATTTACCATATCAAATTGGATATTGGCCTGACTTAAAGCGGCATTGTATATTCTAACTTCATCTAATTTACCATTTGTAAATTCTGAAGACCCACCATAAGTGCCCAAATAGCCGGTAACGGTAAGTGTTGGCAAATTCACATTCGCTGAATTTCTTTGTGCATACAACACGCCGTCAACATAACTTTTAAATCCATTGATGGTATTCTTTTGCCAGGTCATGGCAATGTGGTGCCATCTTCCATCATAAACAACACTACTGATTGCAACTCCATTATTGGTTCCTCCATCCGTAGATATAGCATGTTTCAAATTGTGACCGGCAATAATATAATTACCACTGTTTTGCATACGCACTGCAGACTGCAGGCTGGTTCCTCTGAACCAATATTCAATTGTAATAGCGGTATTTGTTGATAAGGTTGTTGCCGTTGTGAGTGTTGCAGGTATGCTTACGTAATCATTGATACCATCAAATGCAAGGCAATTACCAGGCTGCTGGGCTTGTACCGTTGTGGTAGAAATCGCAATAAATAATGCCAGGTAGAAACAACCTGCATGCATACGACTTGATATTTTTTTCATAATGGGTTAATTTTAATCTGAAACATTCTGATACACTTTTAAATTTTGCGCATTGAATTTTCAGCACTTTTATACAAAAGCGATAAATCGTTCAAAGGGCAGCACATAAATAAAGTTTAAAACTTTGAGTGCCGAAAAAAGGAGGTGTCAATCGGAAGAAACGGAGTTAACTTATATGACGCACTAATTATCAGTCAGTTATTTTGCTATAAAGAATAAATAAAAATAGATTAAAAGATGTTAATTCTTTTTAGTTAAAAGTTAATGTGCAGATTATTTTGCTACCGATCGCATAAAATCAGACGGTGTTCCCCCATGAAATTTTTTAAAAGGTTTGTAAAGGTGATGCCTTGAACTAAAGCCTGAATCCTGGGCTAAAGCGTCAATGGTATAATTGCCATATTTGCCAGAGCTTACCAATTCCATGAAATATAAGATGCGGTGTTTGTTTACTAAATCATTAAAACCCAGTCCATAATTGTTAAAAATAAAATTACCAAGTTCTTCAGTAGAAACATCCAATTGCTTACTGAGCACATCTAAAGAGGCTTCTTTATTCAGAAAATAAGCCTTATTAAAAAATGCTTCGTGGAAAGCCTGGTTTGATAATTCCGATTTAGCTTTTATATTAAAAAAATCGCCAAGTGTTATTTTTAAATTGGTCCGGTTCAGGAATTTGGGTCTGAATAAAAATATCAATAGAATGGCGAAGTTTCCGGTTATAAACAGTATTTGATGGAAAGTATTTTCATTAGGGATGCTGTTTTTGATAATATTTCCTGTCCACATCAACATGAAGGCAACAATTAAAAATGGAGACCAGGTTCTTAGTTTAATAAAATACATATTATCGGGGGGATACTTTCTAAATATTTTACGAAACAAATCAACGTTTAAACCTAAAATAACAGTCACAAAAAACATCTTGAGAAATTTAACATAACCTCCCATAACCGGATCATTAATCAATTGAATTCCCTGATCTATCGGTTCAATAAATGAATAATAAAACATAAAAATCCATTGCGTAAGGATCATAATAATTCCAAAAATAATTACATACTTTTTTATGCTATTCTGATAAATGATGGAGAAAAAACTTATTGAAGCAGCCCCCATGATAGGTCCGGGTAGTTCCATGATCCATCTGTTATAGCCATAGTAATTACAATAAACAGAGCCAATTCCACGCCAGGCAATACTAATAACCATTGCCAGCATCATCGACTTTAGGGAAAAGGGCCTTTTAAAGTTTATCAGAACTTCTACAAAAACAATTAAAGCCTGAATAGCAAGCGCAACAGAAAGATAGTTTAAGATGATCTGAAACATATAAAAAACAAACTTTAATAATTTTTGTATTCCAATAGTTAGAATACTTCTCACTTACTGCCATGGGCATTGCAAACAAGTATCAGCTCGCAAAGTGAATCCACTGATATTGTGATTCTCAAATATTACAAAAAGCGATTAAAAATGAGGTTAATTTATCTAAACAGATGTTACTTCCATACAAAGAGCACCAATAAACATAAATTCAGCTAAATAGTGTTCAACAGGATGCCTGAACGATGCCAGAAGATATAAAAAAGCAGAATATTAATGAATCAGTATTTTTTGAGAATAGGTATTAATACCCTTTTCAATAGTGATAAAATAAATTCCTTTAGCCAGGTCGGCAACATCTATTTCAACTTTTGTCAGCTCTGGTTTTACAGCAACAGATTTTATCACCTGACCCGAAATATTATAAATAGAAATATTATTTACAAACTGGGATTCAATAGTAATTTTGTCGGTACAAGGATTTGGGTAAGCAAAAAAGCCTGTATTTGTTTCGCGATCAACAGTTGAAACACTGGCAGTACCTGTAACAATAATACTTCCGGGCATATGTCCGCCGGTTGCAGGGTGACAGGTATAATTATAAGTACCAACCACTTTTACCACATAAATAAAACCCGCTGCAGTTAAATCAGGAGAGCTCCATGAAAGGGCACCTGAAGGTACACTCGTTGAGGCCGTGGTATGGGTACCATTAACATTTACCCACTTTATGGTATCACCTACAACTGCATTTGTTACAGCCGGAATGAATGCCTCGCTTGGGCTTGTTTGTGCCTGAATAATGCGAACGGTAGCATGGGTCAGGCTCATTGAGAGCAAAGAAACCAGAGAAAAAGAAATAATAGATTGTCTAAGTTTTTTCATATTGTATTGTTTATTTTAGATGCAATATAAAAACTTTTTTCAAATAATCAAGAACGATTCTAAATAATAGAGCACTTATTTCTTTGCCTTTTGTAAATTTTCTTTTACACTGAATTTAACAATATTGGCAATGAGTTTTAGAGGAAGCGCTTCGTTAACAGGGAACTGAACGGAGCCTTTTCCCTGCTTATATTTTGAAAGTTCTTCAGCAAATTCTGTATGCCCGCTGGGCGTAGCATAAAATCCAATACTGAATAATACACTAAAACTCAATTTTATAGCTAATGCTGGGTACTATAACCACGACTTCTTCATTTTGAATTTCTCTTGTTTTATAATTATAAAAGTATCCTGAAAACATTGGGGCGCCTAATGCGTTTTTGATTTGTAAAGACCATACACTCGAATGCTTCATTTTGTTAATGCGATAACTGAATGACAAATCAAGATTATAAATTGCAGGCAGTTGTTTTTCAAATGCTTTTGACTCATCAAAGACTACACTCTTTTGTTTTAATGATTCCTGAACCAATACCGGACTGGTTCGTTCACCTCCCATATAATTTAATCTTCCGTTTACACCAATAACCCGGTTGTTTTTTATAAAAAACTCTTTTCCCACCAATACATTCATTACAAAACCTCTGTTGTACCGGGTATTACGCCAAACCCCATCATCTCCCATATATTTAGAATCAAAAACGGAGGCGGTTACCAGACAATAATAATTATGGTTCAAAAAGCGCTCTAATGTAAAATCAATGCCTATGTTCTGTCCATGGGTATTATTTTCCAACGAGTTCCTGAATGACCAATCCTGTTGAAAATTGATTAATGAATAGGATGTTTTAGAAACACCGGGAATGCCGTATAAGAATTGAAAGTAGGGTTCAATTTTTAATCGTAAGTTATCATTAATAGACCAGTCGTACCCCAATACGAAATGATGGGCCTGTGATACCTTTAAAGCTTTATTCGGATATTCGGTATTCCCGTTCACTTTTTGGCTGAAGAGATATATTTTTAATTCCTCCAGTTGACTGTGTTTGCCATACCCAAAACTTAAAGAGTGTTTGGGTTTAAATCCCCATTTTAAACTTAGTCGCGGATCTACCGAAAAGCGATTGTTCAAGGCAAAATAATTGGTGTTAATCCCCGTATTGATAGAAAGATTTTCAGTTATATCGAATTTTGACTGTACATAGAATTCTGAAAAACTGCTTGAATTATTTTCCTTAACCGTGTTCTGAAAAGTTTCAGAATCGTCATTAACGGCACTGTTCAGATCCAATTTATAAATCAATGTATGATAGTTAATCCCTGCTTTCATTGTATGCTTTGCACTGAACTTATGGTTAATAAATGTGCTTGTGCTGATTTTTCCTGACTTGTCGGTAAAATACCAATAGGGTTTGGATGCCAGGTTGTTGTTAAGTCGTTTCGCATCCATAATATTCTCTATTCCTGAAACGGCAACAACTGTGTTAATATAAGTTTTACTACCTGTAATTATTTTGTGCGACAAACCCAACGCGCCTGTTTTGAGGCCCCAGTCATATTTTACCCTGTCGAAATCATATTTCCATTTTGTTGAGTCGGGCTTATCCTTTTTACTGTTGTTATCAATGGCTCCGATTCCCCACAATGAAAAAACGCCTGCTTTTTGAGTTGGGAAGCTTAACTTGAATGATAAATCCTGAAAGGTGGGTACTTCACCGGAAGGAATAATTCCCAAACTAGTGAGCAAAGAAAAAGTTGAATAACGATAATTAAACAGATAGCTGGCATTTTTACCTTTTTTAAAAGGGCCCTCTGAAGCGATATCAATGCCCATCATTCCGGCCTGAACCGTATGTTCCCTTTTTTCACTGTTCCCATTGCGAAGTTTCATATCAAAAACCCCGGCCAGTGCATTGCCGTATTCGGCAGGAAAAGCACCTGTAAAAAAATCGGAGTTGGCCAGAAGCTGACTGCTAAAAATGGTAACAAATCCACCTCCTGCTACGTTGGCACCTGAAAAGTGACTTGGATTGGGAATTTCGACCCCCTCCAGCCGCCAGGATACCCCTTTGGGTGAATTGCCCCTGATACTTATTGCATTATCAGAAATATTACCGGTGGTAACTCCGGCAAAAGCAGATACCAGGCGTGCCGGATCATCCATCCCACCCGCATATCGTCTGGTTTCTTCCACCGTAAACGTTTTTGCACTGATAAGTGCCATCGTATTTAAGGGTTTGTCTTTTTGTGAATATCCTTTAACAGATACTTCTTTGATTTGCGAAACCGATTCTGTTAATCCAATATTATTAACCACTTCTTTGCCTGATGTAACCAGTATTTCAGACAATGTTATGGGATTATAACCCAGATAATGAAATTGAATATTATAGCGACCTATTGGAACATTTGATATTTTATAATTCCCATTTTTATCAGTTATTGCTCCCAATAAGGGGTTTGTTCCCAAAACTACAACAGTTGCTCCTATTAAAGGGGTTTGGGTTTCGTTATCGAAAACCTTGCCTTTAAGTGATTGTGTGACGGTTTGCGCAGAAGCATTATTTGTAATGACCAGGAATAAAAGTGTGGCAGTGAAGGCCAGCATTAAAATTTTACGTATTGATTTCATGTGTTTAAAGTATAAAATTAAGCCGCAAAATTATCCCTGATTTTTATTTCAAAGGTTTCATCATGAGCGTTGAGACCTATAAATAACATATTCGCAAAGCAAATATTATCAATTGGTTATGAGAATTGAAACGTATTTAATGCGTGGTGATACCCTTTTGCTTATGCCATGGGTTGTTGCTTTATATAATCGCTAGGGGTAAATCCGGTATGTTTTTTAAAATTCCGGTTAAACGAAGCTTTTGAGTTGAATCCGCAATCATAGGATATTGCCAGCAGGGTGTATTGCATACTCGAGGGATGTGCACTGAGCTTAATAAACTCTTCAACCCGCATTTCATTAATCAGATCATAAAAGCTTTTTTTTTCTTTTGAGTTTATAACCTGCGACAGGTGGTTGGGGTGAACTTCCAGTGTTTTGGCCAATTCATTCAGGGTCAAATCCGGATTTTTATATGGCTTTTGCTCAGCCATCAAGTTAATTAAGCGCTCATGAATTGCAGCGGCATCCTGTTCGCTAAGTGTAGATTTTTGGTATTTTAAATTGTCTGAACTATTATTTTCAAGAGGGGAATCACTTTTTGGAATACATTCTGAACCGATTAAACCGTCTGCATTATCATTTCTGTTTACCGAATAATCTGATTCTCCCTCAATCCCATATGAATTCTGGCTAAAAACACGAACTTGTTTAATACCAAAATAACCTAACCAAAGTATAAAAAGGGATGCGGCTCCATATATAATTTTATCTTCCCTTACAAACAAAACGGCAATCCATATAATCATCATCCATATTATCAGATATAAAAGCCAGTTAAAATTGATTTTCTCGGTATTGGAAAACTGTTGAACCAAACGCTTTCTGTATTTTAATAATCTGTTAAGTGACAGGAAAATATATATAACACCAGAAGCATAAACAGCATACATATTTATTATTGATTGTGTTTTAAAAAGCTGCCCATTTCCCCTAAACACTTCAATTTTTTGGTCAAGTGACATAAAATAAAACTCCCCAAACATGAGACCGGATAACAAAACCGGAAGGAAATGGAGCAAGTGTTTTTTAGGGAGCAGCGTGGATGATGTTTGATGCTTCGTATACAAATATAAAAAGGGTCCATGAGCCAAAGGCAATGTAATACCCAGGGCAGTGAGCGTAGGGTAGTTTAACACCTGACTTGTAAAAATTATATAATAACACAACAAATGAAATCCTGTAACACTCAGCCATGCAACCAATATATAATCAGCCCGTGTTTTACTTCTTTTTGTAATTAATACAAATGAGAGAAAGAAGGAGAGAATTATTGCCGACAGATAGAGCATATTTATTTTTATACTTTATTTATTGCATGTGCTTTTCAATGGGTTCTGCAATCAACCAGAATGCAAAATTCCATTCACAAAAGGATATGTAAAACTTGTAATAAATATTGGAAATAGCAAATAATTGTTGAAGTTTTTTGCGGGGTAATAATCATACTGGGTAAGGGGTGTACCCATGACAAGCCAGAATCAAACGCCTACCTTTGCTTGTCAGAGGAGAATATGGAGGAGGCAAAGTTGCACAACTGATTTGAAAAAAAAGTCCAATTAATAGGGGTCGATACAGTTGGTTTTGTCAACAAATTGAAGCCGTTGCTCTTTATTGAGGTCGTAAAATCCCATTATTTATTTTTCCAGCGTTCTAAATGTCCCAACATAAAAGATCTCGAAAAAAGCCAAGCAAAAAATTTGTTGTGCCCGCCTTCAATCATTCCTTTTCTTGACAATTCGGAAAACTCTTGCAATGTTAAATTACCACCTTTAAATTCTCCGTTTGCGTAACAATAGCTACAATATTTTGTGCTTTTAGTTCCGTCTTTTTCTGTGCCGCCACCTTGTGGGTCTTTGTGTAAAGGTATTCCACAACTCTGGCAATTTTTGTAAGTCTTTTTTTCCATAATTATTTTGTCATTTAATGAGAACTTAGTTGTCTGTCGTTAGCGTCTTTTAGCTTTGCACCTAACGTTAGGCAGATTTGCGATGGGCGGGCTTTTTACCACAAATGTTGATTCGAAGAACCGAACTTTCTGTAACCACAAAACTGTCTGCGGAGCACGAAACCCCGCCTATTGCAAATGTGCTGTTATAGGCTGCCTTGCTCATTGTCAAATTATTAATATTTGTTTGTTTATCAAAAATAATCAAAGAATACGCTTCTTGTTTCAAGATATTTTTTTTATCCCAATTAATCCAACAATTAAGGCTATTAGTCCTACTCCTGTAAAAACGTAATTATGATACCAAATAGAAAGGGGTATTAAGACATGACTAATAAGGTAGCATATAAGACCAAACCTGGTGGAATATTGAAGAAATATATTTCCCATTCTAGTTTTTGCAATTTCTTCAACATTAAGCTTAGAGTATTTTGTCGCTAAAAAGGTTCCTCCAAAAATAATAGACCCACCAATTAAAATTGCTTTAATTATTTCATGTTCCCATAGCAAATACAACGCAATGAATCCTCCTACAATGTTTAACCAAAATTTTATTGGTTGCGCATTGATTAGCATTAATTTTTGAAATTTCGTTAATTGCATTTCTCACCGGGTTCTTTTATGGTTGCCTATAACTTCTTTATACCCTTACTTTCTTCACGGTCACCTATTACCGTTTGGTGGGTAACCCTGATTAGTAATAAAGCGTAACAAGGTTACTGCTTTATTTTAGATTTCCAAATCATCAAATGTACTATTTATGTTTTGCAGACTCTTGTGCTGACGTGGACATAATTCAATTTGGTTCGGTTGGTTTTGTGTCCGGCGAACTCCATAAAATAAAAAATTATTTCATACCTGCCTGCACCCAAATGGCATAGCTCTATACAATTTGATGCAACAGTAAAAGAATGTGGTAAATCGGTTCAGCATGTGGAAAAATTCAAAAATTATTACTTTCGGTATACCAATCAAATGTCATTTTGAAAAAATTATTTGTTCCGGCATTGTATTCATATGGCAAAATTCAAAAATTATTTGTTCCGGAGCAGCAATCAAATGAGCTGGCGCAAGAATTACTTCATCCGGCGATGCTTTGATGTTGTCTGGCGTTAAAATTATCACATCCAGGCCGTTGATCAAATGACCAGGCTCAAAAATCAGATCATCCGGAGCAGCACTTACGTGGCCTGGCGCATAAATTACGTCATCCAGCGCTACACTCATGAAGCCTGGCTCAAAATAATTGAAGCCAGTCATTCACAAACGAGGCAAAAAGTAAAAATTAAATCATTCAGCCCTTCAATGTTGTGGCTTAGCGCTTCAGGGAAATGACTTTGGGCAAGAAAAATACAACCCGCAACCAGGTTACATGTCATTTTTAAGAGTTGAAATGCCTGTTTATTTAGTTACAACAACATTTTCCTTAGTTGCAATATCAGTTTTTTTCAGCGAAGAGAGCATTCTGTACGGTACAATACCGATTACCGAATACTGATTACTGCTTACCGCTCTCCGCTCACTTCTTCCAATACCAGCCACCCTCATTGGCAACCGGTTTTTTCTGGTACCAGTAATTTGGGGTTACAATTTGGCCTTCTTTTGTTTTTAACTCGCGGTTAAATATGGCGTTGGTGGGACTAAATGCAATATTGGTGAAGCAAACTATGTAGATGAATTTACTGGGAAGCTAATAATAAAAACCACAGGAGCAGAGCCTTCAGCAAACCTATTGTTTGGTGTGCCGGGACTGTACTTTGTGAGAATTACAGGTGTTAATATGAAGGTGTTGAAATCGGATTTGGTATGGGGGATTGGGCTACGGGTATTAATTTCATTGATGATTTCTATTAAAAGCTTCCTCATACAAATCAATCAATTGTTTGTCTGTAGTATGAGAGTTAAGGAATGATGTTGAGCCAATACTGAATATACTTATTTTTCTACCCTCAACTTCAATCATACCTTTTGGAATGGCTCCATTATCTTCAAACTCAAAATCAATTTCATTCATTGTAAGGTATTGATAGAAGTGATGATTTGCTGATGAACCTAAACTTTTTGCTGTGAGAATAATTCTTTTAATTGATTTATACTCTTTCAAAATATTAATAATTGAAGTATAGCGATGAACAAGCAACTGGCTATCTTTTGAATTACCATGCATTCTAATGCATGAGGTGATCATGTCTGTAATTGCAATTTTATTTTCCCGACAAAAATTCTCCCTATCCTTTTTATTTTGTTCTCTAATTGTTCCCTTGTCCTTAACTGAAACTTTCGTATTCAGTTTGGTTTTGCTGTCCGAAAAAACCTGACTTAGTGTTTTCCAAAATTTGTTCGTTCCATTTGGGTAATAAAAATCAAACGAAATTCTATTGTCAGTTGTTGGGAATGAACCAATGACAAGAAATTGCGGATTGTTTTCCGCAAATAATTTGAATGGATGTTCTTTTCTGCTTGCTGAGTTATAACGGCTCATTTATTTACTATTAATTTAGTTCTGTGTTTAATTTCCAATCCTTAACTCCAATCAAATTCAGAATCAAAATGCCATTTATCCTGTAAAGTAATGTGTTTGCTCTTCTTAAAATTTCTGCATCAACTTTGTCAATACTTCCATGAGTGATATTATTTCTTAACTCCTTTAAGACATCCACGGAAATTGGTAAGTCAGATGTTTTTATATTTTGGCTTTCTAAAAAAGAAGTCAAGGGGCTTTTCATTGGTTTGTTTTCCAACTTTCCCGAAAGAGAATCCCATTTGTTCCTAAATGGTTTGTGTTCCTTTGGATTAACCGTTTCAAGCAAGAGTTTTAATGCCTCTTTGTATTTCTTTTTCTTAGCATTTCCTGTTAAAATAAGATTGAATTTTTCATTCGACTGTTTTCTTGTATCGCAAAGTTCAATGATGTTATAGCGAATAAGAAATTCTGAATTGCTATCAACTAAAAGTGCCTGATTAAATAACTCAATCGCTTTTGAGAGTAGTTTGAAATTCTTTATGCTGTTTTTCTGCCAATCTGAATGTAGAAATTTATGGAAGTTTCCGAAAATGTTAAATGACCATAAAGAGCCTCGTGTTTCAAAATGATTTTTCACTTCAATCTTTTTAATTGTGATTGTATGTTCTGGCAAATGAATTCTGCGAAGGGAATAGTCAATTTTAATGTGGTGATAAAACGAAGCTAAAAGACAAACAACATCGCCGTAAAAAATGGCTTCCTCTTCCGTTACTTGCTTATTGTATTTGAATTGAATCTTTGGCTCTTTCGTAATTGTTGCAACTCTATTTTCTCTGTTATCTCTTGAAATTGTATTGAACTCAGGACGAAATTCTGATTTGTCCAAAGGATAAAACACATCCATTCCATTCATTCTACTAATGTTGAAATTTCCATCTTGACCAAATACAATTGAATAGAAATCTTTAACAACTCTGAAACCAACATCATGCAAATAAAATTCTGCTGTGTTTAATTCTTCTTTAACTGGATTCCAATAGAACTTCACAAAATCAATTTTTATTACAACAAACTTGGTAATCCCATCATAGTTACCTGTACTATTTTGAATGCTGCACAACTTTGCAAGTGATAGATCAATTTTCTTTAAACGGTCTTTCTTTTTTTCGTTGCTTACTTTAATAAATGATCCAAATTTTCTCCAATTAATTTTCTGCACCCACATAGCAATCTTCTCCCCGAAATAGGTGTTGTCATCATAAAAGATCTTTAACTCAATTTCGTTCTCATGAGTTGTTAGATGTGCATGATGAACTTTGCTTACAATGTCACACTTGATATAGTAGTTATTAAAATCAACATTGGGAAATTCAATATCAAAAGAATAGTAATCGTTCATTTCCCTTCAACAATTTTAATTTCCGCTTCTGTCAACTCGTAAAGTTGGTAAACGATTTCGTTTATTCTGTTTTCGCAATAATCAATCTTGTTTTGCAGTTGTGAAACATGCGTAGCAAGTTTTGTTTTTGCTTTTTGTTGATTAAGTTCCAAAAGTTGGTTTACAAATATTTCAATTTCTTTTTGAATTTTGGTTTCTGGTTTTGGAACGGGAAGCTCTCTTAAATTTTGTAGTAATACTTTTGGAAAGGCGCCCTTAAAGGCATTTGCAGAAGTGTTGCTATGATAAAACGAAATGAGTTTGGAATTGATTAGTCCCAAAAGAAATTTGATGTTCAGGTCCTTTGACTTCAATTTAATTCCATCAACTGAATTTGAAAATACAAAATCTTTGTCAACGAATGTTGCCTGCATAATTCCGTTAGCTGTTACTTCTCTAACTAAAATTCTTTCACCATCAAACCAGTGAGGTCGTCTTGGTTCTGCAAGCCATTCACCATAATCAATAAACCCACCCTTCCATGTCAAATGAAATCTGTGTATCTCACTTCCACCAAGAATTGGTCGGAAAGTTTTAGTTTTCATTTTGTCAGAATGAAAAATTTTATCGATTGATTCAAAACCCTTTTGAGGGGGTTTACCCTTTCCTTTTTGATATGGTTTGACTCCCCAACTGACATCAGCAAAGTCTTTGAGAATTTTTTTTTGCTTTCTGATTTTCTGAACAACCTTGTTTGTCTTATCATCAGCGTAAACAGGAAATGCAAAAGAATTTTCCGCGTTAATTTCTTTTGTATTTATGGTGTAGGAAATTTTTTCTTTTGTATCCCATCTTTCAACTTCAAAACTTCTACCAGGCGAATTGTTTGATAAAATTAAAATGCAAGTTTCAACCGAAGCATCTTTAAAAGTTTGTTTTGGTGTAATTACAAAATTTTCAATTCTGTTTTCTTCAGTCAAATATTTTCTTAACTTGTTATCATAGGTTGAAGCAACCCAAGCTGATGGTATAATGAATGCCAAATAACCATTCGTATTAAGCAATCTTTTCCCTTGTTCTATAAAAAGACTGTAAGTATCCAATTGATAATTTGCAACCTGGTATTTACGCCTTAAGTAATCATCAACTTCTTTTGTAAGCAACGCCCCATAAGGGGGATTTCCAAATACGATATCAAACCCACCTTGCAACCCGTAAGGTGCTGAAGGTTCATTTACAGTATTTATGTATTCGTTCATAGCCTCATTTAATTCCTTTTCTGTTTCTATAGATTTTAATAGTGCATTCCTTAATTTTTCTTTTGGCAAAGTTTCTTCTTTCGTAATTTTTATATTGAACACTTCCGGGAAAGCTTTCTTCCAATTAAAGGGTTTAATTTTTCTTTCTTCTCCAAAATCCAGTTCACCTGCATAAAAATCGGTATCAACCAAACTGTTACCGTCTTTAATGTTGTTGTCAAGAGTTGGCAAAACTCTGTCGTGGAATAAAAGCATTTGTGTTGCAATGCTGGCTTCGGTTTCACCTTCCATACATTTCAAAAGCAAACTCAACTTGGTTACTTCTACTGCGTTCACATCTATATCCACTCCAAAAATGTTGTTGAGCAAAATCCTTTTCTTCTCGGCTGTGGTAAGATTACCTTCAGGGGTAAGCACTTCGCCTTTTTTACCTTTGCCACCCTTAGCTAAGCTTGCCCTGAGCTTTACGATGGGTCGAAGGGTGCCGTTGTTACTGTAAATGTTCTTGTGCCAGTCCAGCAAATATTGGTAAGCACCAATTAAAAAACTGCCGCTGCCACATGCAGGGTCAACTATTTTTATTTTGCTTACCTCTTCTGGGGTTTTGTCTTTTAACAGTTTGCCCAATGTGTTTTCTACAATGTATTCAACTATATATTGCGGTGTGTAATAAACGCCACCTGCTTTTCTTACTTCGGGTTTGAGTTCAACTTTTGCAATGTGTCCAGGTGTGATACGAATTACTTTTCCTAAAAACTGTTCATAAGCACTCCCTAAAATCTCAACTGATAAAACCGAAAACTCGTAAGGGCTTTCGGGATAATACAGTTCGTTGATAATGGTTTTGATTACCTTGTTATCAATTACAAGGTCTTTTGAAATTTTATCTTTCTTGAAATCAAACAAACCCGAATTGTATTTGTCATCGGCTTGCTTAAATTGTTGGAAAAGGTTTTTGTATAAGTCGCCTGTTTTGGCCGCTTGCTTTAAATTTCCATAGGGTTCAACCCTTCTGTCTTCTGCAATTCTTAGAAAAATAATTCTGTCAATCGTCTGTTGAACTGCAAAGTTTATTTCTTCTTCGTTCAGGTTTTTATTTCTAATGCTGATTGATGTTGCAAGATAAGTTCTCCAACTATCAAGCGATTGCAAAAATTCTTTATCAACGGTGGCAGTTCCTTTTTTATGGGTGTCGGTTTGAACAAATTTGTCAAAGCTGCCTTTCAGCACATGCTCACGGCTGAAAGTTTCCCAGATAAAATCAAACTGCGGTATGTAATCTTTGTAAGTGAGATATTTTATTCGTGCAACCGAAGCTTTGTCCGTGGGGTTTGGTTTCTTGGTGCAATCGTAAATGGCAAATTCCTGAAAGTCGGTGATGATCGAAACAGAAAGTTTTGCACTCCAACCATAACGCCTCACCTGATATGCTGGTGTTATTTCGTCTTTGATAAAAACGCTTGGTTTCTTAGCTTCAACAAAAAACAGTCGCTTGCCGTTGCCAATACGAAAAGAGTAGTCTGGGGCTTTGGTTTTTTCGCCAACTTTTACTTTGTCCTCATAAATTACTTCCCGGTATGCCTCGGCATAATCGTTTTCGTTGTCAATGTCCCAACCTAACGCTTTGAAAAAGGGATTGATAAAATCCTGTCGTGTCTTAGCTTCGTTGTAATCGGTTTTGGTGTATGACTCAATCTGCTCATCAAATCGCTGAACAAGCTGTTGTATTTTTAAGAAGGCAGAATCTTTTGCTGTCATGAGGCGTACAAATCTGATTTGATTGATTTGAGGGATATACGGATTTTCGTTTTTCAAACTTAAGCCTTTTCTAATAAACCATCATAAGGACTTTTCATTCCTGCTAAATGACAAATAGGTTCAAACAGATAAATGTTGGAGGTGTTAAGATCAATGATTGAGTCTGTCCGTATAATGTTGGAGGTGCTATGTTCCGGGATAAAGCCTCTCAGAATATAGTTGGGCTCTTTCAGCATATTGTACCCGTTTCGCTTTTTATGTAGGACTAAATACGAGGTCTATGACGCCTACTGTATAGTTTTATGCTACCTTTATTTAAAACGCATTGAGTTCGCAAGCATCAATAAAAATGGCAATGCTTTTGAATAATCAAGGTCATGAATTTCTTAGATTACTTCTTCCAATACCACCCACCCTCATTGGCAACCGGTTTTTTCTGGTACCAGTAATTTGGGGTTACAATTTGGCCTTCTTTTGTTTTTAACTCGCGGTTAAATATGGCGTTGGTGGGACTAAATGCCACGTCGGTGACGCCTACTGTATATGTTTTTATGGGTTCTGGTGTTGGAGTTTCTGCAATGGTTTCTGCAACTGGAGCAACTTCACCTTCAGGGGTTTCAACGGGTTTTGCCGCAGGAGCAGCTTTTGCCGGCTTTGGGGCAGGGCTTTCTGCAACAACTACGGTAAAGCCATTAAATTCTAAAAGGGCTTTCAAAAAATCGGCGCGTTCCCGTGTGCAATTTTTTTCTGCAATGGCGCATTTTATATCACCGAGGTCTTCAAAAGTATGATTGGGATTTAATGCCATGGTTTGGATAAATTAAATAAATAGGGGACTATTTTAAAGACGAAACAAAAGGTAAATATAATCATACAATCCGCTGGTAAATCCTGTTATTACAATACCTATCATGCAAACACCCAAACTTAATTTTAAATACATATTTGTTTTTATAGGTACAATGGGTTCTTCATTGGGGTCAATAAAAACAGTCTTTACAATTTTAAGATAGTAATACAGCGAAACAACCATGTTTAAAGCAGCGATTCCAACCAAAATATAAGAGCCTTTACTTGCCCCTGCGGTAATCAAAAACATTTTGCCAAAAAAGCCTGCTGTAGGGGGGATTCCTGCGAGTGAAAACAGAGAAAGTGCAATAACCCACCCCAATGCAGGATTGGTTTTGTAAAAGCCCTTGTAATCATCTATATTTTCTTTACCGGTTTCGTCTGATACCAAAGCAATAACGCCAAATACACCCAGGTTGGAAAGGGTATAAACAATTAAAAAGAAAATGGCAGCTGTATTGCTTAATGCAGTTCCGGCACTTATTGCCAACAGGATAAAACCTACCTGAGCAATGGAGGAAAATGCAAGAAATCGTTTGATGTTTTGCTGACGTATTGCAAACAGATTTCCAACAATGATGGTAAGAATGATGCTTATGAATAAAATATTGTACCAAACAGTTGTTAAACCGGCAAATAGCGGACTTAATGTTGAAATGAGCACAAAAACAATGGCGGCTTTTGAAACCACCGACAAATATGCAGTGATGGAAACAGGAGCACCTTCGTAAACATCTGCGGTCCATAAATGAAAAGGAACCACCGAAAGCTTGAACGCAAAGCCAGTAAAGATGAAAATGAGTGTCAGAATTTGCAGATGACTGCCTGTAATTAAAGCAGGTAATTCGGCAAAATTAAGAGAGCCTGTTGTTCCGTAAATCATAGAAATACCAAACAACATAATGCCTGAAGCAAATGCCGATAACAACACCATTTTCATGGCGGCTTCCGATGATTTTAATTTATCTAAATCGAAGTTTACCAGGGCTGCCAATGGAATGGCTGAAAGTTCAAGGCCCAGATAAAACATCAGGAAATTTCCGCTCGAAATCATAAAGAACATGCCCAGTAATGTGGTTAACAAAAGCATATAATATTCGAGCATATGCTTGTGGTTTTTTAACCAGGTATACGCCTGAAGAGAAATGATGAGCGTAGCAAAGTTTAATATGTTTTTTTCGAACGCAATAAGGCTATTTGTATGGAACATGCTGTTAAAAAGCATTCCGCTTTGATTGGAAACAAAACCCAGCATAAAGTTTAAAGCCAATAATATATTGGTAAACAACAGCAGTTTTGCGTTATCCTGATAAGTGCCGTTTACTTTAATGATTAGCAGAATAAATATGATGAGCATCAAAGCCCATTCAGATTTCATCAATATAAAAAATTCGATGCCCATAATTTAATTACTACTAAGTCCCCGTCCAATATTTTCCATAATCAATTGCGTATCCACATCAATTAAATCTATAATCCAAAAAGGAGCAAACCCAATTGAAAGGATGGCTACAATTAAAAGTATAGATGCCAGCTTTTCTGTCCAGCGTGCATCTGTAACATTTTTGAATTGTTCGTTTGCTATAGGTCCCATTACCGACTTACCTGCGGCCCTTAATATATAAACAGCGGTTACCACTATAGATGCACATGCCAAAATGGTTGCTATTCGGTTAAACAATTCGGGTCTTTGCCAGGCACCCATAAAAACAGTCATTTCGGCAACAAAACCACTAAAGCCGGGTAAGCCGAGTGAACACAAACCGGCAATGATAAAAACAGTACTTAAGAAAGGCAATGTTTTAAGTAATCCTCCCAATTGTGCCACCTGACGGGTATGGGTTCTTTCGTAAAGCATGCCGATGGAACCGAAGAAAAGGGCTGTCATTAAACCGTGTGATACCATTTGAATAACCGCCCCAATGATGGCCGTTTTGGTAAGCATGCCAATACCCAGCAATACAAAACCGCAATGACTCACCGATGAGTATGCGTTCATGTACTTTAAATCCTTTTGCATGAGGGTTGCAAATGCGCCATAGATAATTGCCGCAGTTGCCAGCAATACAATTACCCACGAATACTGATGTGCTGCCTCAGGCATTAAATACGTTGCAACCCGTAAACAGCCATAACCTCCCAGTTTCATAGAGATACCTGCCAAAAACATGGATGCGGCGGTAGGTGCCGAGGAGTGCCCGTCGGGTGCCCAGGTATGAAATGGAAACAATGCGGTAAATACGCCAAAGCCTACAAAGAGCAGCGGGAAAATATACATCTGGGTTTGAACCGGAATGCTTATCTGTGAAATTTTTATCAAATCAAACGTGTGCACCCCGTTGCCTATATTGGTATTGAAATAGGTAGCTAAAATACCCACCAGAACCAATGCAGAGCCACCCATGAGCATGAGTGCAAGTTTCATGGCACTGTATTCTTTATTGCCCGAACCCCAGATACCAATCAATAAATATTTTGGAATAACGGCCAGTTCCAAAAAGAAAAATAAGGTGAATAAATCCAATGAAATAAAGAAACCGTATGCTCCCAAACTTAAGAGTACAATCAAAAAGAAAAACTCTTTGTTGAGGGTTTGCATATTCCAGGAAATCAATATTCCGGCAACTACCACAACCGCAGTAAGCAAAATCATAGCAATGGAGATTCCATCAACGCCTACGTAATACTCGATATTGAGAGCGCTGTACCAGGAGCAACGGTATTCGAAAAGCATTTGTGCGGTATTGCCTGCAGCCCTTTCGGCTAAATATGAAAATAACAATGCAATACCTGCCAGCAATTGTATTACTGAACCAATTAGGGCCACAAAACGAATCTGAATTGCATTTCTCCCCATGAGCACAGCAAGTGCTGTAAGTAGCGGAATAAGTATGAGTATAGATAAGTTTGTCATGACCATAAATAAATAAAGAGCAGCACAAATCCGATAGTAGCGGCAAAGAAATAAATGGCATAATCCTGCACCTTGCCCGATTGAAACTTCTTGATGGTTTCGGAGATATAACCCACAGTTGATGCGCTTAAATTAATACCTCCATCAACAATATTTTTATCGAACCAGGCAATGGGCCGGCCAACCAGGTTGAACACAATACCTTTTGTAATAAACAGGTACAATTCATCAATATAAAATTTACCATAAGCGGCCTTATAAAATCCGCTTAAACCGGTAGCCAGTTTTTGTGGTGTATCATTTTCTTTTTTATAAAGATAGTATGCGATGCCAATACCCAGCAATGCAATTAAAACAGGTGCAATAGAAAAATCAACATGAAGCTCACTTATCAGTGCAGCACCATCAGAAGATACATATTTGCCAAATCGGATCAAACCGGTAATGGCTGCAAAAAACGCCAGAATAATTAAAGGCAACAGCATGGTACCCGGTGCTTCACCATGATGTGCAGTTTCTGCCTGATGTGATTTAAAAGGTTTGCTCCAGAAAATAGTAAAGTATAACCTGAACATATAAAACGCAGTTAAAGCCGCAGTGAGAATCCCCATTGCAAAAATAAGTTTGTTGGAATGATAGGCTGCCAATAAAATTTCTTCCTTGCTAAAAAACCCGGAGAAAGGAGGAATACCGGTAATGGCCAAACATGCTATTAAGAAAGTTATATGGGTAACAGGCATCAGTTTTCTGAGTCCGCCCATATCGTTCATTTCATTGCTGTGTACATAATGAATAACGGCGCCTGCACAAAGGAATAACAGGGCTTTAAACATGGCATGGGTAAACAGGTGAAACATGGATGCGGTATATCCCAGTCCCTCTTCTCCACCATACCCCGAAACGCCGAGGGCAAACATCATAAACCCTATTTGCGACATGGTTGAATAAGCCAGTACGCGTTTGATATCGGTTTGGGTGCAGGCAATAATTGCTGCAAAAAGAGAAGAAAACGCACCCACATAAGCAACAATATTAAGAGCTTCGGGAGCCGAAATGGAAAACACAGGAAACAAGCGGGCCACCAAATAAACCCCTGCAACCACCATGGTGGCGGCATGTATTAAAGCCGAAACCGGAGTAGGACCTTCCATGGCATCGGGCAGCCAGATATGGAACGGCAGCATGGCCGATTTACCTGCCCCTCCTGCAAACACCAATGTAAGGCCCCAGGTTAAGGCCGAAAAGCCAAAGAACGATGCGGTAGTTGCACTGTTTAAATATTCGGTATCTGTTGTTAAACGCTCAATTAAGGTTTGAAAATCGAGGGTTTCCGATTGAAAAGAAAGAATCAATATTCCCACTAAAAAGCCCAGGTCGGCAAAGCGGGTAACAATAAACGCTTTTTTAGATGCCGCAACGGCTGAAGGTTTTTCATAATAATAACCAATGAGCAGGAAGGAAGAGATTCCCACCAGTTCCCAAAAAATATAAATCTGAAAAATATTGGTTGAGATAACCAAGCCCAACATTGAAAAAGTAAATAACGACAAGAACGAATAGAAGACAGATATCCTGGGATCGCCATGCATATAACCCATGCTGTATACATGAATCATGAAGGAAATAAATGTAACCACCAACAGCATCATCACCGAAATGGGATCCAGCAAAATGCCCATATCTATTGAGATATTTGGCGAGAATTGCAGCCAAACCATTTTAAATGCTGTTATTTTTTGATAGATGCCATTTACCTGTCCGATTTGAAAAAAGTACTGATAAGCAACTACCAGCGAAATTACAAAAGAGGCAAAGAGGGATAGGGTTCCGATGATTGAACATTGCTTAGGGAAATACGTTCGACCCAAAAGCCCGATCAGCAAAAAGCTTAAAAAGGGCAGGAGCGGAATGAGCAAGATATAAGTTGAGTCTATCATTTTTAAAATCTCATTTTTTCAGCGTCGTTTACATCAATTGATTTGTAATGGCGGTACAGGTTAATAATAATGGCAATGGCAACAGCGGCTTCGGCTGCGGCTATGGTAATAATAAAAACTGTAAAAAATACGCCATCCAGTTTATCGGGGAATAAATATTTGTTGAACGCAATAAAGTTAATATTCACACTGTTTAAAATGAGTTCAACAGACATGAGCATGGTAATCATATTGCGGCGGGTAAGAAAGCCATATATGCCTATAAAAAACAGGCAGGTGCTTACAATTAATAAATGTTCTAAACCAATTTCGTTCATGCTGCAGGTCTTGATTTAATAGCGATAACAATACAACCGATCATAGCGGCAAGCAATAGCATACTCACCACCTCAAAAGGTAAAATAAAACCATGTTCGGTGGTGCTTAACATTTGCCTTCCAATATTTTTCACAGTCGGTTCAACAGAGGCATTTAATGTTTTTATAAAAGTTTGTTCCCTGATAAAGAACAAGGTAAATAGGCAGGCAAACAAGGCTGAAAGGGCTGAGAATATAACCCGCATCGTATTGGGTTTTTCCATATCCTTGCCCGATTCGTGGGTAAGAAAAATGGAAAAGATAATCAGTACCACAATCCCGCCTACATAAACTACGATTTGAACCGCGGCAATAAATTCGAAATTGAGGTAAAAATAAATACCGGCAATTCCTATTAGACTAAACAACAGATAAACTGCCGAACGGAAAATTTTATTAGCGGTTACTGCCAGCAATGCACTGCCAATGGTGCCAACAGCAAGAATATAAAATACGATGGTTGATGCACTCATTATTCTACGCCCTCCATAATTTTAGAACCCGGTTTATTCAGCACTTTTCGTAAGGTTTTTTTATCGTATACACTGTGTTCAAAAGTTTGTCCCATAACAATCGCATCCGATGGGCATGCAACAATACACAGGTTGCACATGGTACATAATTCCAGATGGTAAATAAAAGCATCAATTCGTTTTTTCTTTTTACCATCGGGCATTAGTTCCTGTTTGGTAATAATTTTTATAGTACCATTGGGGCAGGCAATTTCACAAGCCTGGCACCCGGTACAACGGTGTTCGTTATCGGCATTGTGCGGCATTATCACCTCACCCCTGAAACGATCGAACATCTTTAGGGTTGAACGGTTATCGGGATATTCTTCGGTTAAAATTTCCTTTTGATGCGTAAAATAGTATCCCGTCACTTTCATGCCAGTCAGCAATGATTTGACCGATTTATAAATGGTGCCGAAATATTCTTTTAAAAACATTTTTTCTTTTTTCAATTAATTGTTAAAAATGCCATCCCATTATGGCCATCACTGTTATTAAAATAGTATTTACCATGCTTATGGGCAGTAAATATTTCCACTCGAGCGAAAGCAACTGGTCAACACGCAATCTTGGGAAAGTCCAACGAAACCACATGATAATAAAAATAATAAAAAAGGTTTTGCCCATGAACCAAAAGAATGAAGGAATATAGTCCATGATATGGTTAAACGATTCCCAGCCTCCTATATGAAATGGCATCCATCCGCCCAAAAAGATGGTGGCAGCAATGGCCGAAACCACAAACAGATTGATGTATTCCGACAATAAAAACATGGCGAATTTCATCCCTGCATATTCGGTATTAAAACCACCGGTCAATTCCTGATCCGCTTCGGCCATATCAAAAGGAGCACGGTTAATTTCAGCAGTTGAGGCAACTACAAATATTACAAATGAAATAATGATGGGGATATGACCTTTAAAGATCCACCAGCCATTCGACTGGCTGTAAACAATATCACTCAAACTTAGGCTGCCACTCAAAATAACAATTGAAATCAGAGACAAGCCAACAGATAATTCATAACTCACAATTTGTGCGCCGCTTCGCATGGCACCCAATAATGAGTATTTGTTGTTACTGGCCCAGCCGGCCATTAAAATCCCAATTACTGCAATGGATGAAACCGATGAAACATAAAGTACTCCGATATTTATATCCCAGAGTTGAAAATCTTTTGCAAATGCAATAGGGGCAATTACCAGCATGGAAGTAATCACCACAATTAAAGGAGCCAGGTTAAATAAAAATTTATCCGACAAATCGGGTGTAAGGCCTTCTTTAAGCAACAATTTTACCGTATCGGCAACAATTTGTAAAGTGCCTTTGGGGCCCACCCGGTTTGGACCCAGGCGTATTTCCATAAATGCCGCAACCCGGCGTTCCATATATCCTAAAAAGAAACAGAGGAGCACCAAAAAGGCAATGAGGCTGATACCCATTATTACCATTTCTGTGGTCAGGAGTAACATTTCATTACTAATAAGACCCGCTAACCAAATATGTATGGTTCTTGCGAGACCTGACAAACTATATAAGAGAGGTATATTCAATTTATTCTGTTTTTTATTTTTAAATCGTGTTCACCCATAGAGACGCGATGAATCGCGTCTTTACGCGTGAAATCATTGTTATGTTGTGTTTATCCCGGGTGATACAACCTGTAGAGACGCGATTTATCGCGTCTTTATGTGTTGCGTCACCGGTCAATATCCGGTATTACCAAATCTATGGTTGCCATTATCGCCACCAGGTCACCAATTTTTCCACCCTTTGCCATTACGGGCAAGGCCGAAAGATTAGAGAAACCCGGTGAGCGGTATTTAATGCGGTACGGACTGGCAGCTCCATCGCTTACTATATACACACCCAGTTCTCCCCGCGGGGTTTCAACCCTTTGATAAAATTCGCCTTTAGGCAATTTAAGCACCGCTTTTGTTTTGGTTTGATAATCGCCTTCAGGAATATTATCAATCAATTGTTCGATAATGGAAACAGACTCTCTCATTTCATGCATGCGCACCATATAGCGGGCGTAGCAATCACCTCCGGTATCCAGTATTTCGTTAAACTGTACCTGATCGTAAGCGCTGTAGGGAAACCATTTACGAATATCACAGCTTACGCCCGAAGCACGGGCTGTTGGGCCTGTAACGCCATATGAAATGGCATCTTCTTTTGAAAGATAACCCACTTCTTTGGTACGGTTTTCAAAAATTACATTACCTGTTAAGATCTCATCGTATTCATTAAAATTCTTTTTGATGAGTGTTAACACTTCTTTCACTCTTTTTTGAAAGTTTGGATGAATATCAACCATCAATCCGCCGGGAACCATATAGTTTTGGGTAAGGCGGGCACCACAGGTTTCTTCCATTATTTCCATAATGGCTTCGCGCTCGCGGAATGCATAAAAGAATGGTGTTACTGCGCCCAAATCGAGACCTGTGCAACCCCACCAAAGCTGGTGAGACGAGAGCCGGGTAAGTTCGGATATAATGGTACGGACGTATTTTGCACGGGGTGGTGCTTCAATGCCCAGGCCTTTTTCAACGGTTAAGGCACAGGCTTCATTATTAATATGAGCCGCCAGGTAATCCATGCGGCTGGTAGCAAAAATAAAATTGCGGTACGAAAGATTTTCGCTCATTTTTTCGATAGAGCGGTGGATATAACCCAAATGCGGTTCAACCTTATTTACAGTTTCTCCATTTAGCCAAAGCTTTAAATGAAGCACCCCATGGGTTGATGGGTGCTGAGGGCCCATATTAATGACGAACTCGCCTTCGGGGGTTACGTAATCTTCTGCTATCAGGCTTCTCATATTTCAATCATATTTTCATCCACGTAATCTTTTCTTAGTGGAAACCCATCCCAATCGTCGTCTAAAAATATTCTGCGCAAATCGGGATGATTAATAAATTTTACACCAAACAAATCAAACACTTCGCGTTCGTGAAACTCGGCGGTACGCCAGATATGACAAACCGTTTCAATTTGCGGGTCTTCGCGGTTGGTTAATTTTGCCTTGATCACCAATGCATGTTTATGGGTTTTCGACATCAAATGATACACCATCATCAGGTGATCTTTCCAGTCGATACAGGTAAGGCAAAATAGGTAATCAAAATCAAGTCCGGTATTTGAGCGAAGTTCCGTCATAAACGGAAGCAAGTCTTCGGAAGGAACAATAACCGTTAAGAACTCTCCGGTTTCATCAAAGCTTGACGAAGGTAAAATAGCAGTGAGGGTATTTTTCAGTTCTTCATGGGTCATTTTGCAGTTTCTTTTTTTGTATTGAAATACGTTTCGTGTTTAATTTTTTCCTGAAGTGTAATCATGCTGTGCAGCAAGGCTTCTGGCCGGGGCGGACAACCCGGTATATATACATCAACCGGAATAATATGGTCAACTCCTTTAACTACGGAATAAGTATTGTAAAAAAAAGGTCCGCCCGAAATGGTACAGGCACCCATGGCAATCACATATTTTGGATCAGGCATTTGATCGTATAAGCGTTTAAGTACGGGAGCCATTTTCATAACAATAGTTCCGGCAACAATTATTAAATCGGCCTGGCGGGGAGTTGCACGGGCTACTTCAAATCCAAACCGCGACCAATCGTATTTTGCATCGGCGGCCGACATCATTTCGATGGCACAACAACTGGTACCGAACACCAGGGGCCATAACGAATTGGCGCGGGCCCAATTAATTACATCATCCAGTTTGGTAAGCAAAATTCCGCCATCGGGCGTTTCATGAATCTGGCCCGGAAATTCCAGGGGGGATTGCATTTTATCTTTTACATCCATTTAAGTGCCCCCTTTTTCCAAGCATATAATAAACCCATAAACAAAATGAACATAAAAATAAGTATTTCAACCAGGGCTACCAATCCGGTTTCTTTAACAACCACAGCCCAGGGATACATAAAAACCAGTTCCACATCAAAAATCAGAAAAATGAGTGCGAACAAATAATAACCCACATTAAACTGAATCCAGGATGAACCTGATGTAGGAATACCACATTCGTAAGGTTCACCCTTTTGGGCATTTTTAGATGTTTTTGCAAGTAATTTTGAAATAAGAATGCCACCACCCGAGAATGCAATTCCACATATGATTAATAATATGAGAGCCGTTGAACCCATAGTAAGCGTTTTATTAAATCAAATATATCAATTTGAGCTTCAAAGCAAATGTTTTGTTTTCATAATTGAAAAAACATTTCTATGATACTTATCAGTACGCAAAAATAATATATTTTAAGCTGCTGATTTGTAGAATATTAATCATATTTTGGTTTAACAAATTTAATCTCACCATCAAATCCTTACCCAAATACGTACAAGCTTTTATAAACCCTAAATTATATCATATGAAAAGGCTTCACTCATTATTATTACAGAAATTTCTGTTTTTTTATGGGGTACACCAACAAAAACAGCATTTAACACGTACCGATAGATATAGACCAATTATACAGCTATGAAAACAATAATTTTTAGCATCTTATTGATGCTTGGTGCACAATTAGGAATTGCGCAAACTAATGTAAGTGGAGCATATTTCACAAATACCAATTGGACCGCAGCAGGAAGTCCGTATAACGTTATAGGAGATGTTCAGATACCGGCTGGTGTTACACTTACTATTGCACCAGGGGTACTTATCAACTACAGCGGCAACTATGAAATTCTTATTAAAGGATCAATATTGGCAATCGGCAAAAGTACAAGCCGTATTATCTTTAATGGGACTGCTTCTGGGAAAGCGATGCTAATATTTAAAAACGCAAACCTATCTAATTCACTAATAAATTTTGTATATTTTTCGGGACCAAAATCGGGTGCCGAAATTGAATTTGGTAATACCGGAACTTTGCTTATTAAAAATGCAATAATTGGCAATACTACCATTAAAACGAACGGGTTGAGTACCCCACAGGATTCGCTTATTATAGATAGTTCATACATAACGACTACCAGTATTTTGCAAATGCAGACATCCATAGAAATAAAAAACAGTACAATTACCCGAAGCGATATTTTTTCCAATTCTGCTCTCAGGTTTTTTACCATCAGAACATGCTTGGTTGACAGTATAATATTAAAGGGTGGAAATCATTTAATTGTTTCTTCGAATGTTAAAAGATCAAAAGTTTTCACCGAAGTGAGTTCACTTAATATAATTGATAGTAAAATTGAGGGTACATCAATCTATCCAGTATTTTTGCGAGTAATAAACTCTGAAATTAAAAATTATGATACGTTAGCGGTGATTGGCAGGGGAGTTATTGAATGCTCCACACTTTCAGGAACAGGCAATGGTGTTGGTATTATTGTTACAGGCAATGGCAGCATTTATGGTGCATTAACTATTAGAAATTCAACTATCAAACAAAATAGAATAGGAATTATTATTAATCCGAACTGGCCTGATACCTCTTTTATAGATAGCAGCAATTTTGTTTCCAATAGTATTTACAATATTCAGAATTTTTCTCCTGCCAATATAAATTCAAAACACAACTGGTGGGGTACTTCAGACTCTATCGTCATAAAAAATAAAATCTATGATTATTACGATAACATTAATAGTGGAATTGTGAATTTTGGTAACAGGCTAAATTCAATATATAATTCTTCTGGATGTCCCGGACCTCAAAGCCAGGGGATAAATACCTGTAACAGTTACTATACTTCTGTGCGGGATACATTAAGTTACAGAAAATTTAATTTTTACCCGTCCATGGCTATAAGTTCATCAACAGCATTTTTATGGGATTTTGGTGACAATACTACATCAACAGCATATAATCCTGTTCATCTTTTTCCAGGAAACAGTTCTTATAATGTTTGCTTAAAAACAATAAAGGTAATGGGAACAGATTCATGTATCAGTCAAAATTGTTCCGTAATCAATGCAGGGTGTAAAGCAGATTTTGAGTGGGCATTTGATGCAGGTAATCCGGCAAAGGTAAACTTCGTTAGTACCTCCTCTGGTGCCAACCTAAGCTACCATTGGACTTTTGGACAGGGGTCCACTTCAAGCATTGCGAATCCATCATTTGCGTATCAGGCAAATGGAAATTATTCTGTTTGTTTATTGGTTCAAAGTCAAACCGATACAGGTTGTAACGAAATGAAATGTAAAATAATCATTATTAATAATTTCGGTGCCTGTAACGCGCAATATGCCTTTTTGAGGGATACAATCAATAATTTAAAAATTAAATTTATCAATCAAAGTACCGGTGATAGTTTGACCTATTTATGGGCTTTTGGTGATGGTATTTATTCTACTCTAAAAAATCCGGAACACCAATTTTCTGCAAGCGGCTCTTATAATGTTTGCTTAACAGTTCAAAAAACAGGAAGCACTTGTGCTTCTACTTTTTGTTTTTCATTTAATGTGGGTCCTTTTACAAATACATGCAAGGCTAATTTCACATACGTGTCTATATCAGGATTGTTTTTAACTATAGGATTAGGCCCAAGAGTAAAGTGTAGTTGGAATTTTGGCGATGGAACCCTTGCAACAGGAAAAAATTTGTCTCATAAATTTGAATATGCAGGGATTTACCAGGTATGTTTATATGTTGAAGATAGTATTGACCGGAGTTGTCATGAATTAAACTGTTTACCTATCCAGGTTACTCCTGAACAGGCAACTAATAAATGCACACCAAAATTTAACAATACCAAACTAGTAGCTCCACGTAAGTATTACTTTAGTGCGCATTCAAATTATCTGGAAGATTCTGCCATGTTCTTTTGGGCCTTCGGTGATGGTGATTCATCAACCAATAAATACCCCACCCATACTTTTGCAGCGAATGGAACTTATAATGTATGTTTATTTATTTCAGTCCCCCGCGATTCCTGTCATAAAACTTATTGTGAGAGTATAATTGTGTATGATAGTTTGATCGGAATCTTTGAAAAAGAGAATTTTCTGGCTAAGGTTAAATTATATCCCAATCCTTTCCAGGAGTCAGTACAATTGGAGCTGAACAGCCCACAGTCAGACGAACTCCAGGTTATGCTTTTCGATATGCAGGGAAGGGAATGCTTTACATCAAACTTTAACCTTTTACCTGCTGCAAACCACTTTACAATTGATACAGGAGATCTATCCAAAGGGATTTACATTGTTAAATTAAATACAAGTAAACAGTATCATTTTATTAAATTAATAAAACAATAAGAATAAAAAGAAATAACTTGCCTTTAAAGCGAAACAAAACAGCTAACCCAAACAAAGCTTAGCCCTATTTTTAGGGTTAAGCTTTACAAGCAAATGACTGACCTGAAAATACTGATTGGTAAATGCAAAAACAAGGATATTAGGGCTGAATACGAGCTCTACAAAGAATGTTTTGCCTTGCTGATTGGTATTTGTAAAAGGTATACCATAAATAAAGATGATGCGGTTGATATGCTGAACCGGGCATTTTTAAAGATATTAAATAATCTAAAAAAGTATGACGAAAATAAGCCTTTCGACAAATGGGTGAAAAGTATCATGATCAATACTATTATTGATGAATTCAGAAAGGCTAAAAATTATAAGGAATTGTTTTCGAAAGTTAGTCTGGATGATTTGCCGCTTTCGAAACACCCATTTGATTTAAACGAAGCCGAAGAAAAATTAGACGCAATAGATATATTAAAAGAAATAAAACGATTGCCCCAGGGATGTAAGGAAGTATTTAATTTATATGTTTTTGAGGGTTTGAGCCATCAGGAAATTAGCAAAAGTCTGCAGATTGCCGAGAGCACATCACGCTGGCATCTGGCAAAAGCCAGAACCCGGTTAAAAGAAAGATTTACCATACTATTATCATCAGTTAAAATAATGGCATTATGAAGAATGAAGATGAAAAATTTGATAACCTGTTAAGAAACCGAATGGATTCGATGCCGGATGAATTTGAAGAAGTTTATTGGGTTAAAGCTAAGAAACTGATTCGTGCAGAAAGGCAATTAAAGACCAATCTGTTTTTGTATGGATTGGTACTGTTTGTAATAACTGGAGTTATTAGCGGTTTGGGTTTTTATATGAATAGTTATTTACCCGGAATTGTAACTAATATTGAGGAACAGGGTATTGAAAAAGAAATATTAGCGCATAACGAATTAAAAAATACAAATGATAATTCAGTAGCAAACCCGCAAACTCACAAAACAAATATTAATATGGCAACTTATTCAAAACCCGAAATCCATAATCAGTTGAAGCCAGCACAGGATAATGCAAAAAAGACAAATACGGAACCTGCAACTGTTGTTTTTATTAAAGCACAGGATAAAAAAACAAAGGCTGATTTAAACATAATGAATTCAAGTGTTTACACGATTGCTGATCTCATTCAGCCAATAGATGAGCCGAACTTAGAAATTAATACAAATGAAGTGAAACCCGAATCAGATATAATAGAAACTGCAGGCATTGATGCAATATATATAGAAGCCAAAGGGATAAAGCAATTGAAATTAAACAGGCTGATATGCGATACCTGCAATCCGGTTAGGACAAATTTTCACAAACAATTTGACCAGGGTGCAAATCCTTCGTTTTTGGCTCTGGAAGGCACGCTTACAGGATTTAACGGAAATGATTTTTCTTCAAAAAATTTCAATTTCGGTTATGGGATCAGGTATTATTACTTTTTTAAACCCCGGCTGGGAGTTATTGCAGGGATTGAATACAGAAGACTCAATGAGAATATGAATGCAAGAAATTACCAATACAGTAATTATGATTTCGGTTCAACATACGAAACAAAAAGCATACAAACCCAGCGCCTCGATTATTTACAAATACCCCTTTCATTTATATACCGGTTTAATGGCAAACATATGTTAAATGCCGGGGTAAATTATTTGCTGCTTTTGCAAACAACTGAAAGAATAACTACAACAAAAACCGGTGATCAAACTCTGAGTTCGGTGAAGGTCGAGAATGGATATTTTGACGCAGTTAATAGAAATGATCTTCAGTTAAACCTGGGATATTCATTTTTTATAAACAGTAAAATAGTACTTCATTCAAATATGTATCTGGGACTTTTGGACGTATCGAACAATACCCTTTTTAAAGAAAACAAATTCGACCGCAATAAGGGATTCACTTTGGGATTAAGCTATAAAATCAAGTAAAATGAAATCAAGGATTATTATTTTTTCGCTTCTGTTATTTACATTTTTCGCCTGTAAAAAACGGCTTGAACCGATTGATGAAATTGGGAGTCCGGTTTTTTATATGAGTGGTGAAATTAACAATGTTCCGCTTACGTTAGAAGCTGGTAAAAACAACTATTATCTTATAACCGATTACCGGATGGATAATGATAATGTTTTGGAATTTACAGGGAACTTAAAGCAAAACTGCAGCACCTGTAAAGCAGGACTAAAAATTATTTTAAGAGATTATAAAAAATCAACAGGATATCTTTTCAGACCCGATTCAAGCTTTGAAAAGCATAACTATGACTTTAGCCGGAATGGATTAGCCAATATTCCTTATTATACTATTAAACTAAACGCAGTATCAACAGGTTCTGCCGCTCTTGTATCAGAATTATGGCAATTCAGCGATGGTAGCTCCGAAACCACGGCACAGGTTAATAAGACCTTAAAATCGGGTACGGTTCAGCCTATAAAATATACTTGCAGTTATTCTAATGGTTGTTCTTCAAGCATAAATAATAAATTAAAACTAAACTATTTTCTTAATCCCAACCAATTGCCTGAATTCAGCTATACCAGCCTTGACAGTTCACATAATATTTATAAATTTTATGCAATTGGTGACCCGTCAAATATTTATTTATGGGATTTTGGTGATGGAAAAATAATAAAAGGGAAAACTATTTTTTATGGTTTCAGTTCAAACAAAGTGGTTAACGTTTCATTAAAGCAGATAAACGGAACTGATACCATGGAGATATCTAAAAATATCAGAACAGGGTCAAACACCGATTGCCTGGCAAATTTCAGCACGGAATTAATACCTGTTGAAGACCCTTATAATTTTTCAACTGTAATGCTTGAATGGACCGATGAGAGCGGAGTTACTTATTCGAGTGCAGAAATAAAGCAGGATTTGAACACAAATTTTTCCCTCCTGAGTTCTGAATCATTCAAAACAAATGCAAGCGGAATGAAAACCCGTCTATTAAAATTGCTCATCAATTGCAAATTATCAAATGGTTCAAACACAATAGAAATCAAAAACCTGGAAGGTAAAATGGCGGTGGCACATCCGTAGGTAGACCCATGGGAAGCTGAATATAAAAAGAAAGTAAATTTTAAGTTTTGATCCGTTTAACTTCGTGTTGACCCTATTGGTTTACAAAAACGAATTATGAAAAATTTAAACTATATATTTCTCATTTGCGTTATTTTCTTTTTAACCCATAATATAACATACGCTCAAGGCCTTCCAACTATAGTATTAATAGGACCTTGCCTGATTACACAACCGGTTAATACAAAGTATTATGAACCCGGTTATATTGCTAAAGACAGTATGAATAATGATATTAGTAATATGGTAATAGTTATGAATAATATAGATACTGCTGTGCCGGGAAGGTATTCAGTGGTTTACTGTATTACTTCTGGCGCAGTTACTAAATGTGTCAGACGAAATATTGTGGTAGCCCCAATTGTAAATGATACCATTTATTATTCAGTCTGTGTGCCACTACTTTTCCAGACCGACACCATCACTAAAGCAAAAGCTTATTTAAGTGTTCTATTTGGACTAAATATCACACAAAATTCGGGAACCGTTGACAGCTCACAACTGGGAAGTTATCCCCTCGGATTTGTGATGGCAGATTCGGCTTGTGGAAATTTAAATCTGCTCTTAACCATAAATGTAGTGGATACAATAACACTTGCAATTCAATTGCTTGGCCCACCTTTTATTTGTATTGAAGTAAATACTTCATTTATTGATCCCGGATATTTTTATTACGATAATTATTGGCCGTTAAACAGTCTTGTGGTTACTAAAACCAGTAATCTGGATTCAAGTAAGAAAGGCCTCTATACCATAACTTATACACTAACAAATCCTTCAGGTTTTGTAAGAAACATTGTCAGACAAATTCAGGTAGGCGATTGCAATACGGGTTTATCGGGACAACAAGATATAGATGGATATAAAATCTATCCAAATCCGGTGATTGATTATTTATATATTGAAAATTCTAATTCTAATGCGATTATTGAAAATGTGATTATTTATGATTACCAGGGGAAGGCGGTGAAAGAATATAAAATGAATGAAGGAAATAAAGATTTAGTTCAATTAAACACGAGCGGTTTATTACCGGGTTTGTATTTATTGAAAATTAAGGATAACCTATCTTTTAGATTTATCATCAAACCTTAGCTGTCGTTTTTATTTCGTCCCTGACGGGACGTAAAAATAAAATTATTATCGGTTGTTCTACCGATATTGTTTCCCTATGGGAAATGGAATTTCCGGCAGATGTTTTTATCCCCGTAAGGGATTGATATGGGTAGAAATGATGCATATACATGAATTATGAAATCCCGTCAGGGATGGCATGGAAATATTCAATTGAGCAACAAATATTTTGGTTGGTTAAACACCGGTTCAACATTTTAATTCAAGAATTTCCCGGATATCTGCCAAATGATGGTCATCGTGTTCTGCTGTAAAATAGGCAATATCGATGGGGCGAACGGGAACCTGCAGCCGGGGATGAAGCGATTTTATGAGTTGGGTTTCATCATCAAGATTTACAAAACAGGAAATTAAATGATTCCGCTTTTGAGCAAAGGCTTCAATTAATTCCGCACATGTTTTTTCGTTATGATTGGACTGATATGTTTTTGCATTACTCATGTCTGCGGCACGTAATATTTCTTTACGGCTTATAAAATCGTCAATTCTACCTGAATGTAAATCTTCCAAATCGAGCAGGTGACCAATATGTTCGCGGATGCTCCATTTATTTTGTGGTTTAAAGCTTGCTACTGCATCCGAAAGATTTATTGTTATAGCATTCAGTCGGGGCACAGTGCCTCTTAATCGCTCCAACACATCGGGAATCCAACCGGGAGGCAAATCAAAAGTAAATATGCGGTCAACCCATTTCGTTCTTTGCATACAAATTTTAAATTAATAAATCTGCGTAAATCTGCGTTGCCATCTGCGTAAATCTGCGAGAAACCGAAAGGAAAAGGTTCACGCAGATTAACGCAAATTAATACGCAGATTTACGCAGAAAATGTGTAAATGAGAAATAACTTCCATTCAAAATTATATATTGGGTCCTATATGGTTTCATCACGCATCCATTTTCCAACATCAGGAGCAATGTATGCATTCATTTTAGGAAGTATTTCATCAATCTCATTACAAATCAAAAGCATTTGCTGATTTACTACTTTCAGAAAACCTTTTAAAACCATTGTATGTATCAGTTCAATCAGGGGGTTATAGTAGCCATCAATATTTAAAAGGGCAATGGGTTTTTTATGGAGTCCGAGTTGCGACCAGGTAAGCATTTCGAATAATTCTTCCAGGGTGCCAAATCCACCGGGAAGTGCAATGATTCCATCGCTTAACTCGTTCATTCTGGATTTTCGTTCATGCATGGTATCAACCAAAATAAGTTCGGTTAATCCATGATGTGCTACTTCCTTATTCTTTAAAAATTTGGGGATAACCCCAATAGCACGTCCTTTTTTATTTAATACCCCATCGGCAACAGCACCCATCAACCCAATACGGGCACCCCCATAAATCAAACCTATTTTTGCCTCGGCTAAAAGTTGCCCAAGTATGTATGCTTGTTCTTTATAAACACTTTCGGTACCAATACTTGAGCCGCAAAATACAGTTACATGTTTCATATTTTTCTACAAACGTATTATTTTTATTATTCGTTTTAACATACTTTCGTTTAAAACCAAAAATGTTTTGAGAAACGAGATTTTATACTGGCTTTCCCTTTTAGTTTTTATAGCTCCAGGAAAGCTTATAGCTCAATATCCACATTATAAAAATTATAATGTTAACCAGGGTTTGGCTTCCAATAAAGTGTATAATATTATCGAGGACAGGTATGGATTTATATGGATCAGCACAGATCAGGGCGTGAGTCGCTATGATGGCGTGCAATTTGTAAATTTTACTACCCGTAACGGTTTACCTGACAATGAGGTATTGGGATTATATGAAGACCGTACCGGTCGCATTTGGTTCAATGGGTTTAGCTCCGAACCCTCTTATTACTTTGACGGGAAAATATATAATGCCGGGAATGATACTTTTTTAAAGCGGGTAAAGCAGTACAAGCCACCTGGCATGTGTATGATAATAATAGTTCAGCATAATAATTCAGTTGCATTTTTAATAGAGGAGAAGGGTAAAAAGTTATTTGTGGGCAAGGAAATTTCGGATATAGAATTTAAATATAATGACGCTTTGGGAGGAGCTGTTTTCCAGCATATTTTATATATCAAAAATAAATCTTACGCAAAAATATCGGCATTGGGATTACAACAATGGAAGCATAAAGATTGGTCAAAAGCAGTCCAACTTCCTTTATCCGGATACCTCAGCATGCATTATACAACGGCACCCGGCAAATATGTATGGGCGCTCAAAACAGAAACGCAACAGGTTTGGAGAATAGACCCTTTAAGCGGAGAACTGGATAGCATTAAAACGGACCCAGCATACCGCTTTTTATTTAACCAGGCCCATAGTCATGTATTGGCAGGTGACAGTATGTATGCTGTATACAATCAGGCATTCACCCAATTATTGGAAATTCAGAGTCTGCCCTTTTTGATAAACAGGGTGTTTATAGACAGAAAAGGAAATAAATGGCTTGGAAGTTCTGATAACGGAATTTATTTCATCAGAAAATATGCACCCATTAAGATTAACCTGCCGGAACAAAAGGCAAATGGTATTTTGGGTATTGTGCCGGTAAATGACCGCTTGTATTTAAAAACAGAGGGAAACGGTATGCTGGTTACCGATGCAACGGGAAAATGCAGCGAATTATTCAATGCCCCGGATATAAAAAGAATTATGGGCTATTTGCCCGTGGGCAGCAAACAATTGGTGGGAGCTGACGGGGGCTTGTTCCGGTTAGATGAAAATTTTAAAAATCCAGTGAAGCTACCCATATCGGCAATAAAGGACATTGAGAGCGGAGGAAATGACGAGGCATTAATAGGTACGGCATCCGGGGCTTTTATATACAAATTTAACAAGCGCGATACTTTAATCACACTGATTGCAAAAAGAACAACAGCTATATGCAGAGCCGGTAAAAATGAAATATGGATAGGTGGAATCAACGGGATTCATAAAAGCGTACAAAACGGGAATATATTTACAGCATCTCCTTTACCCCTGAATGTGCAATTGGATCAAAGCCGCATTGTTGATATAAAAAAAGACAGGCAGGGAAATATGTGGGTTGCAACGGCTCAAAGTGGATTGTTTTATTGTGAAGCAGGAGGAAGAATTGTCCGGTTTAGTGAAACAAATTCCAATAGTTTGAAACTGCTCTCGGATGCATGTCTTGAAATCAGGATTGCAGAAAATGGAAATATCTGGGTTGCCAATATCAACGGGATTTCGGTAATCTGCATTAAATATGTTCGTAACAAACCTCTTTTTTCGGTATTAAATTACTCTTTGCCCGAAGGGTTGCCCGATAAAACAATTAACAGTATTGCATTCTGGAAGAACAGTGTTGTTATCGCAACCCCAAATGGGTTGTTCCGTTTTGTTGAGTTTCCAAAACCCTCTGACGAAACCGGCAAAGCACTGATTACACAGATTAAGGTGAATTCAACGATATATGATAAAACAGCTCTTGACCTGCCTTACGATCAAAATAACCTCATCATCAGTTATGCCTCCTCATTTATTAATACCGGGGTAACTTATTTATTCAGATACCGGGTAAAGGAACTGAGCAGGGAATGGATTGAAACCAATACATTGGAGGTGCCATTGCTGGGTTTGAAATCGGGCAACTATACCTTTGAGATTACACCCATTAATTCGCATGGTAATGCAGGCAGTATATCGTCCCTGCTCTTTAATATTCGCACACCCTGGTTCAAACAAACCTGGTTTTTTATATTAATCATAATATTGGTCATCGTAATCCCTGCATATTATTATCAACTCATGAAAGAAAAAATTACCATGAGTAAAAACCTGACCTTATTTAAACTTAGAATTTTACGCGCACAAATGAATCCGCATTTTGTGTTCAATGCATTAAGCAATATTCAAAGGCTCATTCATTTAAAGGAGCTGAATAATGCAGAAGATTATATAGGCACCCTGGCTGTGGTGATGCGAAAAAGTATTGACTACTCGGGTAAGGAATTTATTCAACTTCTTAATGAAATTGATTATACAATTAAATATCTTGACATAGAAAAAATGAGATTTGCCGAAAAATTCGACTGTGAATGGGATGTGAAAATAAATGATGAGGATTTGTTGGCAATTTATGTACCGCCACTGATTATACAACCCCTGTTGGAAAATGCCATTAAGCATGCATTTAAGGGAATTTCCTATAAAGGTCATATAAAAATAACCATTGAAAAACTTAATGAAGTTATGTTAAAGTATACAATACAGGATAATGGCTGTGGGTTTGATCCAAAGAAAATTCAGGCAAAAAACACGGGTATGGGAATTACCAGGGAACGGGTTGAATTATTATACAGGAGCATGGGTAAAAAAGGGTATTTTAGCGTAAATTCCGCAACTCAAAATTCAGGCAAGGGAACAACAGTAACTGTTGAAATCCCGATAGTAAAAGATTAAGGCATGGTTAAATTAAAAGCATTTATTGTTGAAGATGAAAAGCACAACAGGGACTCCCTGATGGAGCTTCTGGATGTTCATTTTAAAAAGGAGATTGAGGTTGTTGGTTCATCAGGAAGCATACTCGAGACTGCATCGTTTTTACAACACGGGCAGGCAGATATATTGTTCCTCGATATAGAGCTTGCCGATGGGCAGGTATTTGACTTGCTGAGCGCCATTGACTATAAAAAGTATAAACTTATTTTCATCACCGGATATTCAGAGCATGCCATTAAAGCCATCCGGTTTGCGGCAGTAGACTATTTATTGAAGCCCATTATTCCAAAAGAGTTTATTGAAGCCATAAAAAAAGTAAGCATACACATTACAGAGAATAATCCCGTATTAAATGACCTCATCAGCCGCAAGCAATTTAACCTGGATGAGTACCTGATCATAAACAATCAGCAGGCACTCGAAAAAATAACAATTAATAATATTACCTATCTCAAAGCTGATGGAACCTATACTGAAATTTACCATGAGAATAAAAAGACGATTTCAAGCAAACCCATCGGCGTGTATGAGGATGTGCTACCCCAAAATTTATTTAATCGTTGCCACAAATCTTATATTGTAAACAAACATTATATCAAACGCATAGGCAAAGGAAGAAGCCTGCAACTTACATTGTACGATGGAACGGAACTGCCGGTAGCGGTGCGGAAAAAGGAAGAGTTTAACCAGTGGTTTAAAGAATAAATAATTCATAATGATTTGCTTTTGATTCCACTTAATGTATTGAACCTTTTAATGATTATTATAACTTTTACTCATCCCAATTAATATATTATCTGCATTCCCATATGCACGATAAACAATCTGGATTACACTTTTATGAGTTGCCTGATTTATTCCTGATGGTTCCCCAGCGAAGCAAGGGCTGTTGGAAATTGGATTAATTCTGATAAAAGGTACAAGAAAAATATTATCAATGTTTCAGATGCACTTACACTTTTAATTAATATGCGTCCCGTAAAATATGAATTCAGAAAAGAAGAATTTACAGATTTGAAATTTAGTGAAGGATATAAATATGGATTTATTGCACAAGAATTGGAGCAAGTAATACCTGAAGCCACTAAAAAAGATGAAGAAGGGTTTTATTCAGTAAACTATGATATGTTGATTCCTGTTTTAACTCAAGCCATTAAAGAGCAGCAAAAACAAATAGAAGAACTCAAAGCAAAATTAGATGCTACTACACCTGTAATAAACAAAACCAGCGGTTCTATAAGTGGAACTGATCCAAAAGTAAAAGCAGAGATTAGCAAAACTGCCGAACTGTTCCAAAATATTCCCAATCCTTTAAACGATGTAACTTTTATTGATTACTACTTACCCGAAACTGTGAAGTCGGCATTTATTAAAGTAATTGACAATAATGGCAAACTTGTGCAAGCATTTCCGCTCAATAAAACCGGTTTTGGACAACTGGAACTCGACTGCAAGAATTTAGTAAGTGGTACTTATCATTATTCCCTGCTTGCCGATGAGCAATTGGTTGAAACCAAAACGATGATTATTGTAAAAAATTAATTTAAAAAATACAGTTTAAACGAGACTGGTTCAATGGGAGGCAGTCTCGTTTATCGGAATTTTATGGAACACTTATAAACATGCATTTATTAAAAATAGTACACGTTTAATAAAAACACATACACGTTTATTAATTGGACATATAGAAATAATCGGTATTTAACAATGTTTACAATCTATTAATAAATGGCAAACGCACTGACCCCCAAAAGGGGGTATTTATAAATACAGAAACAAACTACTGGAACTCCAGCATATCCTTTACCCAACAAAAAACCAAACTTTGATGCATCGTTTGGTTTTTTTGTTGCATATTATTGTCCTTGAACCATTCTGAGAATTTTCCGCACTGTTTCTCCGTATTGTTTCTGACTTTGAATAATTAACTATTATCGCTTATAAGGAACTATAGCTTGATTATTTTATAGAAGAAATGATTCAATTGTAATAGAAAAACGCCAGTGCCATTTATGATGGTTAAATCAAGTTTAGCATTATCGGGCTCAATGATTTGCTCAAAAATTTTACTGCCCATGAGATCAAAAACGGCCGCTTGAATGGCTTTGTTTGAATGATTTAAAATAGTAATCTCATTTGAAAAGGGGTTTGGATAAATCTCCATTCGGCTATCAGGCTTATTCAAGCTTTCAACCGGAGCTGCACTGCTATACATTAAGGAAATTTCACCTGCAGTTAAAGCACGGTTATAAATACTGATTTCATCAATTTTACCTTTAAAATAATCTCCTCCTGGTGAGCTGCAACCGAAATACAACGGAAGCAAGGGTAAGTCTTTTTATAATTGCCGGCTGCCATCCTGTAGTTTTATGGTCGTGAGCAATCCATGCTGAAAGTGTTAAGGCTGCAGCGGGTTCAACAGACGGTGAAAGGGAACTCTCTGAGTCTTGAAGAGGCAGACATACCCATATGCATACCAATCAGTTAGGATGTGTAAAATTTAGCGAGCATTTAACATTCGATGCGGAAAAGGTTTTTGCAGTTTGAAACCCCGGGAATAATAACAGTAGTTTTGTAAAATAATATAAGTTGAGTTATTATGTATATTTGATAATATGAATAAGGTTGTAATAATAAGGTTAATAAAAAAGAGAATAGACCAGAATTAATAAATTAAACATGAGAAAAAAATTAGGTGGTCCCAATGAAACTGAATTTGAAAAAATCAAGCAGGTTGACGAAAATGGCAATGAGTGGTGGTCTGCACGTTTGCTTGGCAAGATTTTAGAATACTCTGAATACAGACACTTTAAACCGGTTATAGACAAGGCAAAGGAAGCTTGTTTAAACAGTGGCCATAGGGTCGAAGACCATTTCGAGGACTTCCTCGAGATGGTTTCAATTGGGTCGGGTGCTCAAAGGCCAATGGAAGACGGTGTAAAATTATCGCGATATGCCTGCTATTTAATTGTTCAGAACGCAGATCCATCTAAGGAGGTTGTGGCGCAAGGGCAAACCTATTTTGCCATGCAGACCCGCTTACAGGAAATAAGGCAGATGGACGAATACAACCGTTTAAAAAGTGAAGCAGAGAAGCGTTTGTTTTTGCGTGACGAGATGAAAAGACATAATATTCAATTGGCCGATGCAGCAAAAGAGGCGGGAGTTATTGAACCTCTTGATTATGCAATCTTCCAAAATCATGGGTACATGGGTTTGTATGGCGGACTGGATGCCAAAGGAATTCATAAAAACAAAGGATTAAAGAAAAGCGAGAATCTACTTGACCATATGGGAAGTACCGAATTAGCCGCCAATTTGTTTCGTGCTACTCAAACAGAAGAAAAACTTAGAAAAGAACAAATTAAAGGGAAGCAACAAGCAAATAAAACTCATTTTGAAATTGGTAAAAAGGTGCGTAAAACCATTGAAGAAATTGGTGGAACCATGCCCGAAAACTTGCCAGTTGCTGATAGCATCAAAGTAATAGTTAAAGGAAATAAATCAAAACCAAATAAAGGTAAAAAGTAAGGCGATTAAAACAGAAGATACAAGGTCGTTTCACAATTTAACTTATAAACACCTCCTTTTCACTGCTAAAAACACGTGCATTAATTTTTCCTGAATAAATAATAATAAGTGTTAGTTTGAACACTAAGTGTTGGAAAATAATAACCAAATCGTTTACCATCATTTAAATAGCCCAGTGTTGTGAATTCCAAAAGTGTTCATCCAAAGTGATTGATACCCGATTAAAGTATTATAGTTTCCTGTGTTAGAATTGCCGGATCGAATTCCGTAAAAAGTAGAATATGTACTCGAGTCTATGAAACCTGCACGACTATTATTTACTTTAAATGTCAAAGCAACACTATCGTTTATTCCAATAAAATTAGTAGTTGAACTTGTACCAGTATTGCCACTTAAACCCCATGCAGTTCCGCTAGTTGAAGTCCAGTTCAAGCTTCCACTGCCATTATTTGTCAATATTTGATCACTGCTTCCTTGAGATGCAGGAAATGAATATGGGATATTATTGATCTTTTTAATGTTGCCAATGCTATCAATTTGAAATTGAGAACTTGCTCCAACGGATAGTTTGGATTGTGGTGTAGTATTACCAATACCGATGTTTTGTGAATAGCCATGCAATGCCATTACTGCAATGCAGATAGAACTGAACAATTTTTTCATAGCTTTTGTTTTAAAAGAACAGCAGCACAAACCTAAATAAAAAATTATAATGACAAACTATAATATCGTAGGTAAACTTTTTTTTGTAGAGTTGAAAGTTTGAGATTAGTAGTGGCGGACCAAACAATATATTCGATTGATTAAAAAGTTTGAAAACATCATAACCTGTGCATTTATAATTATTAATTATAAATTATCAAGATACAACTTTTAAAACAATCAACAAAATTATTTTATTCAAGCGTATTGACAACTAAAATTGTATTAGCCCCAATTAGTTTTAAAATTCGTATGAAAAAAGATGAAAAATAAAATGTCAAATATTGAATGGAAAAATTTAAATTTCAAAAAAGGGAACTCAAATGATTTTTTTCAATTAAAAATCGGTAATTATTTACAGTTAATTCCTGAAAAAAATTCCGGTGCAAACGAAATGGGTGAAGTAACTAAATCCAATAATGATTATGATGTAGATAATTTTGTCTCACTTAGTAAATATAAACCAATACCAATTTGGAAAGGTATTTTATTGGCTACCGGTTTTATTAAAATAATTTCTAAAAGGACTTTTGAAATTTATAAGCTTAGAGACCTATCAATTAGATTTAGTTCTTTTAACCATTTTAAATGTTTCTATTTAAAAAATGAAATAAAAACTATTAAAGTCTTTCATGAACTGCATAATTTTTATTATAGGGAAACAGGCATTAAGATTTTACTTATCGAAAATATAATTCCATTAGTTTTCAATTCCGGAAATTCAGAAAAGGCGTAATCCAAAATAAAAACTTATTTTTTTTCTTTGCCAAGAATCATTTTAATTTCTTCATGATTTTTGGGAAGGTAAGTAGTGGCAATTTCCCAAATAATTCGATAATCTATTCCAAAATATTCATGAGAAATCCTGTTTCTGAGTCTATACATTTCATCCCAGGAACTCCAGAATATTTTTCCTTCAAGCTATTAGGAATATTTTTTGAAGCTTCTCCTATGATTTCAAAATTCCTAATCACCGCATCTACTGTTTTATAGTCATATTTAAACTGTTGAAAAGAAAGCCCAGCAATATACTCCTGAACCCTTCTGATGCAAAGTTCAATATCCTCCAAAAACAATACCGGATCTCTTTCTGATGGTTTCAAACGTATATTACCTGATTTAATATTTGTTCCTTAATTCTTTCCTTCAGTGCATTTTTAGTAACCAGATCAATTGGAATCCCCAATTTTTCTTCCAGAAATTTTTCAAGGGTGAAAAAATCCCATCCAACAGGTTTTGAAAATTCAACCAGCAAGTCAAGGTCGCTTTCATCATTGTTGTTATTATTTGCAAATGACCCAAAATAACCAATCCTGTTTACATGAAACCTGGCTTCTAAAACTGGTTTAATGTCTCTAATTCGATTTTCTATATCCTTGGCCTGTAACATTTCTGCAATATAAGAATAAATTTTAATTAAGATATTTCTATGAATCCTAATATATGCCCGGTCACTGATAAATAAATCAGGTTTAATCTATCAGTAATAATATTTTTTCGAAGAGAATACTAGGGGTGAGAAACAGAAACAGAGCGGAGCAACAGGAACTTTCGCACTCTTTCTCCGCTCTGTTACTCTTTCTTTACTTGTAGTCTCGACGAGAATCGAACTCATATCAAATGTTTAGGAAACATCTATTCTATCCATTGAACTACGAGACCAGTTTGGGACTGCGAATTTAAGGGTTTGAAAACTATATCTCAAATTATTAATTGGCATGAGGGGTTTGTGCTGTGTTTTTATGCTGTTAAGTATAAGAACGGAAATGAATTTTTATAAAAGCGGATTCAAATACTTTGATTATTCGTTTTATAGGTTTTGAAGCGGCCTGGGCTTATCCAAAATTGTAAGACTTTGGTTAAGAGGCTTTTTATCTTCAAAGTTTTCATGGGAATTCGGATATAGTACTTAATTTTGTTTGACCTGATGTAATCTGATTATGAAACGATTTTTACAAAAAGCAGTTTTCACGATTTCTCTTTCTGTTTCTTTTCTCTGTTTCATTCCTCAAAAAACCTATGGCGGACATCAACTTGGAGTTGATATGTCGTATCAGTGTACGGCCACGCCAAATGTGTATCTGGTGCGGGTAAAAATTTACCGCGATTGTACTTCGGGTACACAGATTTGTTCTACCTGCCCCACGAGTTTGCCTGCAACCTGTTCCATTAACCTGAACATTATAGGGGGTGCCAGTCCGTGCAATGGAACCAATTTTGGCACCGTGGGCATTACGCTTTTGGTGGCACAAAGCGGGTATGATATTGTTCAGTTATGCAATACGCAAAAAACAATTTGCAGCAATTGCGGAACAAGAACGCCTGGTACTTTTTCGCCGGGAGTTGAAGTTTTTACTTTTGAAGGCAATGTGAGTTTTGTTACCCTAGCCACCAATTATCCAAACTGTTGTCAGATAAAACTTATCTATGGTACAGGTCAGGCCCGAAGTACCAATATTACTACAGTTAGCAATCCGGGTAATGTTAATTATTTCACCGAATTGCGCATTAACCGTTGTGCATCACCCTGCAATTCTTCGCCCCAATTTAATAATCCATTGGATGTGATTGTTTGTAACGGAGTGGATCAGAATATTAACCTGGCTGCTGTTGATCCCGACGGAGATTCATTAAGTTATGCTTTGGCTGCGGCACTTATGTTTAACAATACATCGGTACCCTATTCGAGCCCTTATACAGCCATTGCTCCTTTCCCTTATTTGGGGGCTCCCTCCCAATCGCCTCCTGCAACGTTGCCTTCAGGAATGAGCGTTAACAGCGTAACAGGAGATGTACAGTTCAGGCCATCGGGTAATTTTATGGCACCCTTTGTAATTGAAGTAAGACAATGGAAAAAGGTGAGCGGGGTGGCAACACTTATGGGAGTTACCCGAAGGGATTACACACTATACAGTCAAAGTTGCCCGGCCAATTCGCCGGTAACATTATTAAAATATGATTCTTCGGGTATTGCATTGGGTACTTATGGTTACGCGGGCGATTCGGTAAGAATATGCCCGGGTGAACGGTTTTGCCGCATTTTTGTTGCTGCAGATACTACCCAAAGTGATAGTACTGATTTAAGCTGGAGTACCAATTCCAGTATGACCGGAGCCTCTTTTACCGCACTGTATAATACCGCAACCCGAAGTGCCAATGGTCCGCGCCTGGATAGTTTTAAATTTTGCTGGACAGCTCCAGTCAATGCAGGAAGCTTGAATCCTTATGTATTTACAGTAATGGGCAGAGACCGCTTTTGCAACCTGCCCGCAAAAGTATTAAGGTCGGTGGCGGTGTATGTAAACCAATTGCTACAGGCTACGATTTCCAAAATCCTGATATCAAAAAATACAATAAAATTTAAATATGTAAAAACAAATACAATTCCCAATACCCCTTCGCTCACCCAATGGCAAATTGAAACTTCCCAGGGCAGCAATGTGTATACCACATTTAATTCGGACAGCATAAACAGTTATACATTTCCGGTAAGTGGCAATTACAAAATACGATTAACATTAAGCAATCCCAATTGTGGTTTGATAACAATTCTGGATTCTGTGTACATGCGTTTTTTAACCCTCAGTCTGGTTTCCAAAACAAATATTATATGCAAAGGAGATTCGGGTGGAAGTGTTGAATTAACAAGTGTTGGCGGTGCAGGTTCGGTTCAGTATAAATTAAACAACGGAGCTTATCAAAACAGTGGCATGTTCGATAAATTAACTGCCGGAAATTACCTGGCAACAGTTAGAGATAGTTTTAACACAATAGATACTTTAAGTTTTATCATTACTGAACCGGCTACGGCAATTGGATTAACGAGTTCAAATATTGTGAATTTAAAATGCAAGGGAGATTCTGTAGGGCAGGCTACATTGACAGTAAGTAACGGAACGCCTCCTTTTCAGTATAAGATAGTCGGTTCAGGCTACCAGAGCAGCAATATTTTCACCAATTTAAGAGGAGGCAACAATACACTTATTGTAGCCGATTCGAACAATTGCCAAGCCAGTACGGTAGTGGTAATTACTGAACCGGCTAACAAACTGAATGGAAGTCTGCAACTAACAAATCCTTTATGTTATGGCGGAACCGGATCAGCCACATTATATGCATCGGGCGGAAACACACCTTACTACTATAGGATTGACGGGGGAAGTTATAATTTGGTAAACAGTTTTAGCAACCTCATTCCCAAGGCTTACACGTTTACCCTGAAGGACTGGAACAATTGCGAACTCACCTATTACGGAACCATTACCTCGCCAACCCAACTCATTGTAAATGCAATAAAAAATAATATCACCTGTTACGGATTTACCGATGGAAAAGTAACGCTGAATGCCAGCGGTGCCATACCTCCGTATCAATATAAAAAGGGAACAGGGGCTTTTATAAGCAATAATGTTTTCGGAAATTTAACAGCGGGTAATTATACGTTTACCACCCGCGATTCAAATGCATGTACTGTTATAACCAATGTGAACATTAGTGGACCGGCAACACCGCTTACAAAAAAGTTTACCTATTCAAATGCAAGGTGTTTGGGGGCCAATAACGGAACGGCTTCCATTATTTTATCGGGGGGCGTATTGCCTTATACCTATAGCTGGAATACAATACCGGTTCAAACAAGCAGCTCGGTGAGTAATCTGGCACCCGGCTTAATAAAAGTAGTGACGGTTGACAGCAATTTATGTACGCTCAGCGACTCTGCAAATATTAGCTATAAACCTCTGTATAATAATGAGCAAATTTGTGCGGTTACTGTTGATACAGTTAGCGGTAAAAATGTAGTGATATGGAATAAAACTTCAGGAGTTGGAATAGCAGCTTATAAAATTTATGCAAGTGAAAATGTAATTGGCCCTTTTAATTTGGTTGACAGTCAGAGTTATAATGCATACAGTTCGTATACCGACAATGTTTCAGCACCTTTAAAACAATCGTATTATTACCAGTTAAAAGTTCAGGATTCATGCCGAAATGAATCAACCGCAAGTACTACGCACCGCACAATTTATGCAACGGCAATTGCAGTTAAACCAAATACCAATGCACTCTCCTGGAATAGCTATTCGGGAGCAGTATCGGCAAGCGGATACATCATATTGCGTAGTGCAAACAAAGGTCCGTTTATAAACATAAAACAGTTGCCAATGAGTGCATTTGCATTTACAGATTCACTGGCACCAAATGGAACCATGCGTTATTTAATTGAACTCCTATTTAGTGCGGTTTGTAATCCAACAAGCAACAAGGCAGGTGCGATACACGTTTATTCCAATTTGATGGATATGGGCGTAGTGGGAATTTTTGAAGAAGAAAGCAGGTTCAATTCATTTGAAGTATATCCCAATCCGAGCTGGGGATCAATAACAATAAATGCTTTGAAATCGGGTATGTATATTGAATCGGTAGATGTATTAAACATGTTGGGTTCAACGGTAATTACACAAAAGGTACAAGGCCTGAACCGGGAAACGAACATTGATATGAATGAACTGGCTGATGGCGTTTATCATTTGCTGATTCAAACAAAAACGGGTGTACGGGTTCCTGTTAAAATATTGCTGAACCGTGGGAGATAATTGACTCAGGAAACAAGCAGCTGCAGGAATTTTTGTGAAATTCGCAAATTTTAGTGGATTGTGATTATATTTGTTTTTGCGGGTTAATTCTTTTTATGAACAACTTTATTCAAAATCTGATTCTTGCATCTTGCATTTCAGTTTGTTTTTTATTTCCTAAAAAGGCTTTCAATGCTCCCATTCTAGGAGTAGACATGTCGTATCAATGCACGGCTACGCCGAACGTATATTTTGTAACAGTAAAAATTTACCGCGACTGTTCAGGAGCTCAGCTTTGTGCCAATTGCCCTACCAGTTTATCGCCTTCATGCATGATTTCACTCAGCATCATTGGTATTGCCAATCCATGCAGTGGTACCAATTTTGGAGTACAAAGCCTTGGCATAGCGGTTGCACAAAGTGCATTTGATGTGGTGCAATTATGCAGCATTCAAAAAACGGTATGTACCAACTGCGGCACCCGAACACCGGGAACTTTCGCCCCGGGCGTTGAAGTATATACCTTTAAAGGAAATATTAGTCTGGCTGCGCTTGCCATAAGCAGTCCCAATTGCTGTCAGGTTCGCCTGGCGTATAGCGGAGGCGTGCGGAATGCCAATATTACAACGGTTAGCAACCCGGCAATCGTAAATTTTTATTCAGATATTATCATTAACCGTTGTGCCGCTCCTTGTAATTCATCTCCTGTTTTTAACAACCCGGTTGATTTTGTAATTTGTAATGGAATCGATCAAACGATAAACGTGGCAGGGGTTGATCCCGACGGAGATTCGTTAAGCTATGCATTGGCTCCTGCGCTTACGAGCTATGGGAATACGGTTCCCTATATTTCACCTTATGGAGCAACTACTCCCTTTCCGTATCTGGGTATTCCACTCCAGTCGCCTCCGGCTGTATTGCCTACAGGGATGCGGGTTAACAAAGTAACCGGAGATATTCAATTCAGACCCACCACCACATTTATTGCACCGCTTGCCATTGAAGTGAAACAATGGAATAAGGTAAGTGGCGTAACTACTTTATTGGGAACAAGTCGCAGAGACTTTACCATTTACAGTCAAAACTGTCCGGCCAATTCTGCGGTAACACTTAAAAAATACGATTCAACCGGAGTCTTACTGGGCAGCTTTGGCTATCCCGGCGACACAGTAAGAATTTGCCCGGGTGCAAGATTTTGCAGAATTTATGTTGCAACAGATGCCACTATAAGCGATACCACCGACATCAGCTGGAGTACCCATTTAAACATGCCCGGAGCAACGTTTACGGCGCTTTATAATACAGCAACACGAAAGGCCAATGGTCCGCGCCAGGATAGCTTTAAATTTTGCTGGACGGCTCCCATAACGGCAGGAAGTTTAACCCCATATGTATTTACGGTAACGGGCAAAGACCGGTTTTGCAGTTTGCCGGCCAAAGTGCTTCGTTCGGTGTCTGTATATGTTAGCGTTTTGCCAGAGGCAACCATCAACAAAACAATCCTTTCAAAAAATTCAGTTCGGTTTAAATATATAAAAACCAATAGCAGTCCAAATACAACCTCACTAACTCAATGGAAAATTGAAAGCATTGCAGGCAGCGGCATTTATAACACGTTTAATTCCGACAGTATTTACAGTTATACATTTCCGGCAAGTGGTAATTACAAAATTAAGCTGATGCTAAACAACCCGTCTTGCGGTATAACCACTATTGAAGATTCAATAAGCATTCGATTTGTTATATTAAGCATGGTTACTAAAACCAATATTGGCTGTAAGGGAGATTCATCGGGTTCAGCTGTTTTTACAAGTACCGGCGGGGTGGGAACTATTCAGTATCAGTTAAACAGTGGAGCCTTTCAAAACAACAGTACATTCAGTAATCTTTTAGCCGGCAATTATCTGGTAACGGTAATGGATAGTTTTAATACCATTGACACTTTAAGTTTTACAATAACAGAACCGGCAAATAGCTTTGGGTTAAGCAGTACAAGCCATACAAACATAAAATGCAAAGGCGATTCGAGCGCTCAGGTAACCTTAGCGGTTAACTATGGTACGCCGCCGTTTCTATATAAAATTGCAGGTTCGGGTTTTCAGAGCAATGCTGTTTTTATAAATTTAAAAGCGGGCAATTATATTTTTTCTGCATTGGATTCGCACAATTGTGCTGCAAGTACCAGTGTTATTATTACTGAACCCAATTACAAACTGATTGGCAGTTTACAGCTATCAAATGCAGCTTGTTATGGTAGTTATGGTTCGGCAATATTGTATGCCTCCGGTGGAAATACTCCATACCAATACCGCATGGATGCAGGGAGTTATAATTTGCAGAATACCTTTTACAATCTTGTTCCCAAAGCATATACTTTTACCATTAAAGACTGGAATGCCTGCGAACTCACTTTTACAGGTACAATAACAGAACCTTCTCAAATGTTTGTAAATGAAAGCAAAAAAGATGTGACTTGTTATGGGTTTGCAGATGGCAATGTTACAATTACAGCGAGCGGAGCCATACCCCCGTATCAGTATAAAATGGGAACGGGACCCTGGCTGACAACGAATGTATTTGCCAATTTAACAGCAGGCAATTATAACTTTACAAGCAAGGATTCTACAGGTTGTATGGTTACCAGCAATATTGCTATTGGCCAGCCGGCTTTGCTCACTAAAGTATTTCATTACAGCAACGCATCCTGCCTGGGAGCCAATAATGGAACTGCATCTATAACGGTAACGGGAGGCATTTTGCCTTATGCCTATAACTGGAATACGATTCCGGTTCAAACAACAAGTTCGCTAAGTAATTTGGCTCCGGGCTTTATAAAAGTTATTGTAAGCGACAGTAATTTATGCAGTATTAGCGACTCTGCAACCATAGGCAGTAAATCCTTATTCAACAATGAGCAGATTTGTGCGGTAACCGTTGATACTTTTAGCGGAAAAAACACGGTGATATGGAATAAAACATCAGGGGTTGGCATTGCATCCTATAAGATTTATGCAAGTACAAATTCTGCCGGCCCGTTTAGTTTGGTCGACAGCCAGAGTTATAATAGTTATAGCTCTTTTACCGACAATGTTTCTACACCGTTAAAACAATCGTATTTTTATCAATTAAAGGTTATTGATTCGTGCGGAAATGAATCAGCGGCAAGCAATACGCACCGCACTATATATGCAACCGCAACCGCAATAAAAGCAAACCGAAATGCCATATACTGGAATGTTTATTCGGGTGCATCATCAGCCAGCGGCTACAATATTTTGCGCAGTGCAAACAAAGGTCCGTTTATAAATATAAAACAGCTGCCATTGAGTGCAACCTCATTCACAGATTCGTTGGCACCAAACGGGACGATGCGTTATTTAATTGAACTTGTATTTAGTGCTACTTGTAACCCAACAAGCAACAAAGCAGGTGCGATACATGTATATTCAAATTTGATGGATATGGGTGTGGTGGGAATAAGTGAAGCAGAAAATAAGCGCAATTCTTTTGAAGTATATCCCAACCCAACGGATGGTTCAATAAAAATAAATGCTATCAGACCCGGTATAAATATTGAATCGGTTGAGGTAATAAATTTATTGGGTTCAACAGTAATTACACAAATTGTGGGCGGTTTGAACCACGAAACCACAATCAATATGAATGAGCTTGCCGATGGGGTTTATAATTTGTTGATTAAATCAACTACTGGGGTTAGATATCCGGTAAAAGTTATTTTGAACCGGGGGCGGTAAATGGGGATTTTGGGCAAACTGACTAAACTGTTCCGAACTAAAAAGTTATTCCATTTCTTTTTAATACATTAGTGGTATGGCCGCACATTGCCATGTCCAACTAAACTGTTGCTATTTTGACCTGCCGTGTTACCTCAAATTACATGAAAATTTAATGTTAAGTTCGTTAATAAAATCAAAATCGTTAATCCACCTTACATTCATATTATCACAAACATTTGGAATTTTTACTTTGTTTGAATTTAAAGCGGTAACCTTTTCTTCTTTGGTCACAACAGTCGCTTTTTCATTCATAGCATGTGCAATAACCCAAGGGTCTGCTAATGATCTTGATTTGGTATTGTCGACTAAACTTTTATGCGATGGATTGTTTGAATAAATCTCTTGTAAACATTTAATTACCTGTTCTTCGATTTTGCGGATTGGTATATCACTTTTTTTTAACCATTTTGATAGGTCGTCTTCAGTACGGGTGATTTCATCGTAAACTTGCTCCGGAATAAAAATTCTGTTTTTAAGTCCCAATTCATTTAGAATATTCCAATAGTCTGGACAGAATTTTGGGGAATAATATTTTTGCCAGGCTTGAATAAGTACATTGGCGTCGATACAGTAGTTGTCTGCCTTTGCACTCATTTATATAATTGGGCTTCTAATTTTTGAAATTTATTAATCTGAACATTTAGCAAATTACTTGCTTGTGTGGGCTCTATGAAACCACCACGAAATGCATCTAAAACTGTTTGTGTAAATAGCCGACTGTTCCTATTAAGTTGTAATAGAAAATAATTTGGTCCGCCCGTTTTATCATTCTCTTTTTGGAGTAATTTTTTTTCTGCTTCTTTTTTTAGAAAAACATTATAATCAATGTCAGCTTCCTTTTTTAGTTTTTGATAAACGGCGCTTGTAATTAAATTTAAATTTAGTGCTCTTACCAAAAAAGAAAATGAACTAACTCCAAAAATTTTTGCAGCTTTAAAAACGTTTTTAGAATTTTCAAAAGTCGTGGCAGAAAGGTTTTCTATTAAGTGTTTTGGAATTAATGCATTAGCGGCAACTTCATTGCAAAACAATTCTACAGGGTGAAATTTATCTTTACTTTTTAAATGAGGTTCAACTTCATTTGATATACCTGTTTCTGCTAACCAAATATGTGCAAGTTCATGAACTAAAGTAAAAAGTTGTGGCGCATTCCAATCATCAGAATTAATAAACACGAATGGAGCAAAAGGATCGGCAATAGCAAATCCTTGAATCTCATCGGAATCTAATTTAAGTCTTGAATGAATAAAACTTGTACGTGATATGAAAATACTTTTTGATTCTGCTTTGTCTATCCATTCTTTAATAGGATTTTCTTTGTTGTATTCAGCAGGAGTAATACCTAATGTATTTAATATGTCTTCTGCAACTATTTCAGGTTTATCTTTTAAAGAGAATTTACCAACAAAAGGTGGTTTACGCTCATTATTCTCTTGGTTGATATTGCTAATCCAGGATTGCTTTTGTTGAATTTCACGAATTATAAAAATAGAAGAAGTACTTAATGGTTTTGAACCACTTATTCTGAAATCCTGCAGAGGCTGAAAATCTCTTGGGATTTCTGGAAGAAAAAATAAAGCAAAAGGTCTTTTATATGCTTTAGCTAATGTCTGTGCTTGTCTGATAGTTGGCTGGCTTGTACCTTCCTCCCACTTTTTAAGCTTGTCAATAGATACAAAAACTTTGGCAGCAGCACTCTCTTCGGTCATTCTTGCCGATTCTCTTGCCCACTTAATTACATTTGGTGTTATATATGCTTTGTCCGCCATTTATACTGTCGAAGATACGAATTAAAGAAGTTTTTTGCTTACAAATGAACAGTTATTTCTTTTTTGTTGTTACTTTCTTGGTTGTCTTTTTAATGCGTTTTACTTTTTCTTCTTTCTCAACTAACTCAGCCTGCTCAATTGCTTGTTCTATTGCGACAGCTTTTTGTCCTTCTAAATTTTGTGTCTTACTTTTATTGTATTCTAAACTTGGCCATATCTTGTTTAAAGCCTCGTCTAATATTTCAGTTATTTGTAAACAACATTCATATGATTGTAAAAAATATTGAATGTCAACATGTAAATATTGTCCAGATTTTACTCTCGCTAATGTGTCAGCTTTTGATAAGTATATTTCATTTGCAATACCTTGATTGTGTATGAATATATCACGTGTCGCTTTCAACTCAATGTATTTGTGAAATGATGGTTTCTCTAAAAGATTTATTCCAACATACTTTGAAAACTCTTCAGCAAAGTCTTTAGGTGATTTGTAAGAAAGCTCATTGATTATGGAGTTTACCAATACAATTTTTATTTCTTCAAGTGATTTTGCTTCAAGTACAATCTCAAAGTCAAGCTTGCGTTTGTTTGAAATTTTAACTGGAAATTCAATTAAAGTGTCTCTTAGAATTTCACCAAGCAATGTTTCTATTGTTGTTACTAATTGATAAATACCGTTAATAGGTAGTTGTGTAAGTCCAAGGTACTGGTAGCGTCCGATTAATTTTTCTTTTGTATATTTATGTGTCGTATTGATTGGTGTATTGTCAGGTCGGTAACCAATTGGATATGTAACTTCAATTTCTGTTTCTTTTGATTCGTCAATTAGTTGCACATACTTGTCAAAAGACTGATATGTCAATTGTGCAATTTCTCCTTGCAAAAAAAGTGCGTTTCTTGCAGAATTTACTCGTCCAAATAATTTGTCTCCGAATGTCTCCATATTGTCGTCTTAATAATTGTGCCTAACGTTTGATGGTATGGTTTCGTGTGGGATTACGAAGCAATTTCCTATCTGTTTACACCGACCTTTTTTACGAGCCATGAACTTTCGAAACCCGCTGAAACCCGCATGCACTATATCATGTGTTGGCCACAGTATTTATATTTTAGTAATTTTAAAATCGTTATGGTGAACCACATCTGTAAAAATTAGTTCATTTCCTTTTTTCCAATAATGCAAATGAAACTCATAATCAATATCTCTTCTCCATGCTAAATACCCCTTATGAGATATCTGATTGCTTCCTCCACTCTTTCCTTCTCTTAACTCATGTGCCTCTTTCATGTTTATATTTAAAATTTCCTCGTATAATGCCCTAAGTTTGCGCGTATTCTCCAGAAGTAACAGGATTTTGGATTGTCTGAGTTGTTAAAAGTAGGCTTTGAATTATTGTACTTTTACCTGAGCTGTTTGCACCAGCAAAAATTGTCAGAGGTTCAAATTTTAGTTCAGTTTTTTTTGATACTGATTTAAAATTTTTTATTGTCCATTTTGTAATCATATTCTTAGGTTTTGTCGTTTTAATATTGTGGCTAACTTCTTTATCCCCCTTTCTTTTACCGGGTCACTTGCAACCGTTTTGTAAGTAACCCTGATTTGTGGCAGGGTTAACAAGATTACCGCTTTATTTTAAATTAGCAAAATTAACCCGCATGTCGCTATGGCAAGGCTCAAAAATTATTTGTTCCGGCGGCATAATCAGATGATCTGGATCAAAAATTACATCATCTAACGAATCAAAAAAATGCTCTGACGCAAAAACTATATCACCCAACGCCATCTTTATAAGGCGTAGCGCAAAAATTACATCATATGGCATTTCACTTTTGTGGCCTGGCTCAACAATTAAAGAGTTTACACAATCTGGTTTATATTAAATTATATCCTATTTATTTCCCGGTGGATTGCAAAAACGGCATTGCAGCTCCCGGAAATGGAATAACAGCATTCAAAAATGGCAATACACGTGACCTCGGGCCCTGTTTTTTATCCGCAATGCCTCTTGCGTGAACCGCCGGATATGATGATTTTTAGTCTGGGTCATTTTTTTGAACCGATGGATGAGATGATTTCTAAACTGAGTCATTTTCGTGAACCCTCGGATGTGATGATTTTTAGTCTGAGCCGCTTGCGTGAACCAATGGATGAGATGATTTTTATTCTGGGTCATTTTTGTGAACCATCGGTTGAGATGATTTTTAGCCTGAGCCATTAAGCCTGACTTTAATATATTATGAAAATATTTATATATCCCCTGCTTTTTATGAATTTATAAACATAAATTATACTTCACTTTGCAGTTGGATAATTAATTTATTTATCCCCTAATTCTTATCAATCATGAAAAACTGTATGTATAAATTCTTATTTACAGTTTGTTTAGGTTTAGGAATTTCTTTTACAAATCCTTCTTTCGCATCACATATGATTGGAAGCGAAATATTTTATGCTTGTACTCCAACACCCAACATTTATCTTGTAACCCTGAAATATTATCAAGACTGTTCCGGTGGTTCTGTTTGCTCAAATTGTCCGAGTGGACCACTAAGTAATACTTGTTCAAGAACCGTCAACATTGCTTCTGGCTCTTGTTCAGGCAGTTTCAGCCAGGCACTCTTGATTGATACTGTGGCCAGCGGGTTTGATGTGGTGCAATTATGCAATAGTACAATCTCAATTTGTTCAAATTGCGGCTCACGTACTCCCGGCTCTTTTTCACCCGGAATTGAAGTTTATACTTTTAAAGGATTAGTGAACCTGGGCAATCTGCCTGCAAATTGTTGTATGGTAAATATAAGTTATTCAGAATGCTGTAGAAATGCGGCTATTACCACACTCTCTAATCCGTCGAGTCTTATATTTTACTCAGTAGCCATCATTAACAGATGCACTTCTCCATGTAATTCTTCTCCTATATTTAATAATCCCTTATCATTTGTGGTGTGTGCCGGCCAGGACGCACAGATTAGCACTAATGCAAGCGATCCAGACGGAGACTCTTTAAGCTATGCTTTTGGTTACTCATTAACAGGTCCGGGATCTTCTGCTCCATACGTTTCTCCATACAGCCCAATTGTTCCATTTCCATACCTGGGCGCACCTCTTCAAAGTCCTCCTTACTCACCTCCAATTGGAATAAATATAAATCCACTTACCGGTGATATACGCTTCAGGCCTCTGGGTGTATTTGTAGCGAATTTAGTGATAGAAGTAAAACAATGGAAAACCATTGGCGGAGTGCCAACTTTAATGGGTATTACGCGAAGAGATCACCAGATCTACAGCCAGATCTGTGCAGCAAATTCATCAGTAACTGTGCGAAAATATGATTCAACCGGAGCCTCGCTTGGCTCCCTTATTTATACCGGTGATTCCATAAGAATTTGCGAGAACCAAAGGTTTTGCAGGATTTATTCAGCCTTTAAAAATGCCGATTACGACACCACTGACCTAAGCTGGAGCAACCCGACAAATATGCCCGGTGCAACATTTGTACCTCTTTATAATCCATTACTCAGAGCAATAAACGGACCCAAGTTGGACAGTATGAAATTTTGCTGGACTGCACCTTCAAATTCCGGCAGGAACACTCCTTATGTCTTTGTATTGACCTCCAAAGACCGCATTTGCCCGATCCCTGCTAAAAGCTCCAGAACCATTGTTATTTATGTAAATCCGGGTCCTGAAGCAATTATAAATAAAATTATTACCGGGTCTCATACACGTAAATTTAAATATACCCGCACGAATTCTATCAGTAATAACCCGGCCCAAACGAAATGGCAAATAGAAACATCACCAAACAGCAATGCCTTCACAACCATTAATGCAGATAGCATCTCATCATATTCCTTTATCCAAAGCGGAAGATATAAGATTATTCTGAACTTATCAGGCGGTGCTTGCGGATCTTATCTTATTTATGATTCCATAGATATCTCATTATTATTAACCCTGGTGTCGTTTAATAACGTAAAATGCAAGGGGGAACTAAGCGGACAGGCTGTGTTTACCTCAAGTGGAACCATCGGTCCGGTTCAATATAAATTTAACAATGGAGCTTACCAAAGCAGTGCAACCTTCAATAACCTTGGGGCAGGATCATATTTGTTTACCTTAAAAGACAGTTTAAACCAAATGGATTCAATCCGCCTCGCCATCACCGAACCTACCACCGCAATGGCTTTAAGCGCAAACTTAAGCACGGGGATTCTATGTCACGGAGATTATAACGCTACTGTAATCTTGAGTGTGAACAATGGCAGCGCACCTTTTCAATACAAATTATCGGGTTCATCTTATCAGGGAAATAATGTATTCTATTACTTAAATGCAGGAACGAAAACATTTTTTGCAATAGATTCAATCGGATGCCAGGCAACAACATCTATTCTCATTAATGATGTCCCCACGATTATAAAGAGCATGCATTATACCAATGCCAGATGCCTGGGAAGTAATGATGGTACAGCCGGAATTATATTAACAGGCGGAACCCCACCTTACCAATATAGCTGGAATACCATACCGGTTCAAACAAGTTTTAATGCCATCAATTTACATCCGGGTTATGCAACAGTAACGGTTACTGATTCAAATGCGTGTATGCTTAAAGATTCGGTATTAATAAACTATAAACCCATATACAACGGACAGGAAATTTGCGCAGTAACCGTTGATACCATTAGCGGACACAACAGAATTGTATGGAACAAGAGACAGGATGTTGGGGTTGCTCTGTTCAGGTTATATACAAGCAGCTCAATGGCCGGACCTTTTATTTTATTTAACAGCACCTCATTTACAAACCAAAGTTCAGTAATTGATATAACCTCAATGCCTGCTCAAGCTTATTATTACCTGATAAAAGCGGTTGACAGTTGCGGAAACGAATCAACGGCAAGTGAGGTACACCGGGCGATTAGCGGAACAGCAATTACTTTGGGCAACAGCATGAATTCAATAGTGTGGATTCCCTATTTGGGTTCAGTATTTGCGAACTTCCAGCTTGTTTTGAGAAGCGTTAATGGCGGTTCGTTTGTTTCAATAAAACAAATCCCGATAAGCGCAACTTCGTATATTGATTCATTACCACCAAGCGGCGCCATTCGTTATTTAATTGAATTAACCCAAAGCATAAATTGCACAGCAGGTACAGGAAATAACATTCGCATTTTATCAAATGTAATGAATGTTATGCCAAGTGGTATAACTGAAATTGATGAAGCGAATGCATTTGAAGTATATCCAAATCCAACAAGCGGAAACATAAAAGTATCAGCTATAAAACCGGGTGTATATCTGAAGTCAATTGAAGTAATAAATATTTTAGGCTCAACCGTAAAAATACAAATAACAGGCAACCGGAGTCAGGAAGCTATTGTTGATATGGAAGGTCTGGCTGACGGGGTTTATCACTTGCAGATACTTACTGATAAAGGAGTAAGTTATCCGGTAAAAATTATTTTGAACCGGAGCAGATAAGGGTTTATACAATTTACTGTGACCGGCTTGCGTTAGTACAATAAAATACGCAAGTATATGTATTAGAAAATTACACTTTCATAGTTCCTTAATTGTATAAAAATGAAAAGTGTAATTTACCTTTGGGTATTGCTGTTGGTAATGGCAACCCAAGCCGCCCGGGCAGTTCAAACAATCAGTTTAAACACAGCCCTTCAAAAAAAAATGATTAAAGTCGACATCCGGGGTTTGGGCTCAATTGATGGCGTGAATTCGAGTTCGCATTATGGCAAATGCATGGGCATGAAAATTACAAACCTTACAGGCAATGTACTGAAAGTTAACCTTGAAACGGGCAGATTTTTAACTGCTGATAGTTCAGAGGTTCAAAATATGCTGGTAACCCAAAATTCGATTACCGAACTTCAGCCGCACCAGTCAAGAAATGTAAAGTTATATGCCATGTGCAGTGAGAAACACGACGATGCTCCCGACCCCAATATAACCTTTAAACCTGGGCCCATGAGCACCGGAAATTTATTTCATTTAGCGAAACTCATTGAAGAAAAAAAATACCAGAATAGTATGGCTCAAAACGCAGTATGGGCATTAACGGATAATTTAGATATTGCATCTGTTAGCGGTGATGATCCCTTACAACAAAAGTTTTTGAGAGAATTTTTAAGTACTGCCACCGGGAAACCGCTGCCACCTGAAGTGCCGCAAAAAAACAGAAACAGCATGGCCACCCGCGAAACCCGTGAGATTTACAGCATCAGTTGCTGGTTTGAATATGAGGTATTGAAATCAAATACAGTAAGTATAATTCTATACAACAGCAATGGTGATATTGTAAAAGAACTGATGCCTGCCACCCAAACCAAATCGGGTAGCTATAGCAAAACCTGTACCCTGAGTTCGGCAGAATTTCCAATCGGTGAATATGAAATTAAATTGCAGATAGGCAGAAGCAGCACACTAAGCAGAAAGATTTATCTGGGGCCCAGAGCGAACGTGCCGCAGGAGGAATGAAAGGGGCGGGTGAAATTCTTTAAAAATATTAATTTAAAACGCAGTAGTTTTACATTTTTAAATTATGAAAATCCTGTTTTGCTGTTTGCTATTTTTATTATGTTTTGCTGCGTCTGCACAAAAGCTGGTAATTACAAATACGATAAGCCACGAACATTATAAAATAGGTTTCATGCACCATGTATGGCTAACAACTGTTTCAAACAACAAAGAATTCTCCGCTTATATTAAATCGGTTCATAACGATACCTTATATTTATTCGGAGGAAAGCATTTAGCCCTGGCTTCCATCAACAGTATTCGCTTTACACCCCGAAATGCATTTAAACGCTATGGCAAACCTATATTATACACGATTGGACTTTTTATGAGTTCAACCATAGCATACACTTTTCAACCTACTGATATTGAAATTACCTCTGCCATGAGATGGAAGTATTTTGGTGAAGGAATGCTTGTAAGTGCTTTTTTTATTGAAACGGCAGCTATCCCGATTTGGCTGATTACGCCAAAAAGAGAACTCATCCGGGGCATTAATTTATCACTTGCTGAAGAGTCTTTATAAGATGAGAAAACTACTGTTATTGTTCTTATTTTTAAATGTACAATTGCTCTATGCCCAAAAGGGATTTAAATTATACGACGAAGTAAAAGCGCGTTCAACTAAATTTATGGTTGGTAATTTGGTTAAATTTAAAACAGGTTTGCAAAAGGACTTTCTTATTGACAAAATAATTAGTGTAAGCGATTCGGGATTTACCACAGCTACACAGGGTTTCATTCCATTTTATTCCCTGATCTGTATTGGCAATCAACAAAAGCCCTGGGTAGCATGGAGCGTGGCAGGATTTATTACGCTGGCAGAACTCAACCTGATAGGAGCCATGATTTCAGGGGATGCAGATGTTGGAATAACGGCGGCAAGTATTTTTATTGCCGGAAACGCAGTGGTTGTACCTTATGTTATATATTATATCAATCCCGGTTTACGCAGATTAAATACTGTGAGTAATGCCACCCATTTTGTTTTGGTTTATTAAATATTGCGCCGGTTTATTTGCATTAATTTCCTATTTAACAATGCTACCCAATTCAATATCGGCTTCGGGACCTACGCTCAGCAATTTTCCAAAATCATTGCCGGCCATTAACAACATGCCCTGGCTTTCGATGCCGCGGATTTTGCGTGGTGCCAGATTGGCCACAACGGTTACCAACTTGCCCACCAGTTCTTCGGGCTTGTAATACTCGGCAATGCCTGAAAGGATGGTGCGTTTTTCGAAACCCAAATCTACCGTTAACTTTAATAATTTATCGGCTTTGGGAACTTTAATCGCCTCTAAAATTTTGCCTACGCGCAAATCTAATTTATCAAAATCTTCATAGCTAATGTCTGCCTTCACTTCGTGCAAAGTTTCATTGGGTTTAGGTTCAAGATGGTTGGCTTTTTTAATGCGTTCCAAACGTTCGAGCTGCTTCTGAATATCTTCGTCTTCCACTTGTTTATATAATATTTCGGATTTGTTTAGCTGTTGGTTTGAACCAATAAGAGTTTCATTAAACAATCCTTTCCAATCAAGGTCTTTTGCGTTCAGCATGAGCTTTAATTTTGCGGAAGTATGCGGCAAAAACGGTTCGGCTGCAATAGCTAATTTAGCACAAATTTGCAAGGCATCAATCAATATTTGTTTCACACTTTCTGCATCTGTTTTTATCAGCTTCCAGGGTTCTGTATCAGCCAGATATTTGTTTCCTGCCCGCGCCACATTGATAAACTCTGCTTGTGCATCCCTTAGTTTAATGGCCTCCAGATTTAGCTGCATTTGTTGTAAACTCTCAGCAACATGATCCATGCAGGTTTGCCTGGCTTTTATAAGTTTTTCATCCTTTAATTTTATGTTTATTTCAGGAACCAAACCTGCATAATATTTTTCGCATAAAACCAGAACCCGGTTTACAAAATTGCCAAAAATACTTACCAACTCACTGTTTACCCGGGTTTGAAAATCTTTCCAGGTAAATTCACTATCCTTGGTTTCGGGTGCAATGCTGGTTAAAACATAACGCAGTTCATCCTGCTTATCGGGGAAATCTGTTAAATACTCATGCAGCCAAACAGCCCAGTTTCGTGAAGTTGAAATTTTATCCCCTTCAAGATTTAAAAACTCATTGGCGGGTACGTTGGTTGGTAAAATAAAATCACCGTGTGCCATCAGCATCATAGGAAAAATAATGGCATGAAACACAATATTATCTTTGCCTATAAAATGGATCAGAGCGGTATCTTGGTCTTGCCAATATGTTTCCCATTTAGGATTTGGGATTTGGGATCCGATAGCTATCGGATTGGAATTTATTTCAAAATATTCCTTGGTAGCAGAAATATACCCGATGGGTGCATCAAACCAAACATACAGCACTTTGCCGCTTGCCTCTGGTCCCTCTATAGGCACCGGCACACCCCAGTCCAAATCGCGGGTCATAGCCCGCGATTGCAAACCTTCGGTTAGCCAACTGTTACACTGTCCTTTTATATTTGATTTCCATTGGCTGAACCGTTTGATATAGTTTTGAAACTGCTCAGTTTGCTGAATTTCACCCATGGGTAAAAACCAGTTTTTGGTTTCTTTTAATACCGGTACATTGCCACTTAAAGCTGATTTGGGATTGATTAAATCGGTAGGACTAAGAGCAGTTCCGCATTTCTCGCACTGATCGCCGTAAGCGCCGGGGTTACCACAACGCGGGCAGGTGCCGGTAATATATCGGTCGGCCAAAAACTGACTGGCTTCTACATCATAATATTGCTGCGTAATTTCTTCTTTAAAAATTCCTTTATCATACAGGTTTTTAAAAAATTCCTGAGCCGTATCGTGATGCGTTTTTGAAGATGTTCTGCCGTAATACGTAAAATCAATTCCAAAGTCTTTGAAGGCATTTTTCATGATGCCATCGTATTTGTCGACTACCTGCTGCGGGGTAATTCCTTCGTTTTTGGCTTTAAGGGTTATGGGAACGCCGTGCTCATCGCTGCCACAAATAAAAATTACATCCTTCCCTTGTGCCTTTAAAAAGCGCACATAAATATCTGCCGGCAAATAACATCCCGCCAAATGGCCAATATGTACAGGTCCGTTTGCATAAGGCAATGCTGCCGTTACTAAGTATCTCTTTGGTTCTTTACGCATAAAATCAAGGCAAAGATAAAAGGAAATTGGGAGTTTATGCTATTGGTGTTTTGCAGGTAAACTATAATTTTCAATAAATTTAGCCAGAGGCCAGAAGCTAGAAGCCAGAGGCTGATAGCCAAAAGCTTTTTCAACTTTTTCTTGCATTTCATTTTTTTAATAATATCTTTGTGATATCATTTTAATATCAATCACATGAAACACGAAAATTTAATTAAACCTCAATCGGGTTATGTTTTTTTGATGCTTTGTCTGGGTTTGCTGTTCCTGGGAATTGCGGCTATTGTTACTAAAGTTATTGTAGTTGGGGCTGTTTGTCTCGCTGCTGCATTTTTTCTGATGAGTGGTTTTATTATTATCAATCCCAACGAATCGAGCGTTTTGGTTTTGTTTGGAGAGTACAAAGGTTCGGCAAAAGAAAACGGCTTTTTTTGGGTGAACCCATTTTTTACCAAGCGTAAAATTTCATTGCGGGCACGAAACTTCGACAGCCATCCGATTAAAGTGAACGACAAGCTGGGTAATCCGATTATGATTGGAATTGTGCTGGTTTGGCGGGTTAGCGAAACGTTTAAAGCAGCTTTTGAAGTAAACGATTTTGAAAGTTTTGTAAAGATTCAAAGTGAGTCGGCCATACGTAAACTGGCAGGCACGTATCCGTATGATAATTTCGATGATGAGCAGCAGGATATTTCATTGCGTTCAAATACGAACGAAGTGCATGAAGAGCTGGTGAAAGAATTGAGTGAACGCTTAAGCATTGCCGGAATTGAAGTAATGGAAGCCCGTATAAGCAACTTATCCTATGCGCAGGAAATTGCACATGCCATGCTGCAACGACAGCAGGCAACAGCTATTGTGGCTGCCCGAACCAAAATTGTGGAAGGTGCTGTAGGCATGGTTGAGCTGGCTTTGAATGCCCTATCTAAAAAACAAATTATTGATTTAGACGAAGATAAAAAGGCAGCCATGGTAAGCAACCTCATGGTGGTTTTATGCAGCGGGGGCGTAAGCCCGGTAATTAATACAGGTACTTTGAACCAATAATAAATAACATAAATGGAACCCTATACCGAAAATCAGAAATTTAACCAGCTTTGGTTAAAACTTGTCATTATCATTCCTTTTGTAACCGTAATCGGAAGTATTGTATTTGGTGAGCCGAATTCGGCACAAACCACAAACCTCATTATATCCTTTGCGATTTTGGGTGCCATAACAGCCTTATTTTATTTATCAAAACTCGATACCCGAATCGATGAAAAGGGCATTACGCTGCGATATTTCCCCTTTCAGCGGTATTACTATTTTGTAGGCTGGGATGAAATTGAAGAAGCCTACATCAGGCAATACAAACCCATAATGGAATATGGAGGCTGGGGATTGCGTTATACATTTAGAAACGGTAAAGCCTATAATGTAAGGGGCAATAAGGGTCTGCAACTGGTGTTAAAAAGCGGCAAAAAGTTTTTAATCGGAACACAAAATGAAACGGGGATGCAAAGTTATTTAAGTGAGTTAAAAGCACGCAATGCAATAGCCTGCATAAAATAATTGTGAAGATGGCGGAGAACGAAAAAAAACCTTTTGCATTAAGGCTCAGCAAAGAAATGATGGCCGCCATAGAAAAATGGGCTGCCGACGAATTTCGTAGTACGCACGGCCAGATTGAGTGGATGCTGAACAAGGCTTTAACGGATGCGAAGCGGAATAAAATTAAAAATAATAAGTAAAAAAGAACATAAGGCTTTATTAAAATAGCAGAATTATAAATAAAACAGAATTATTAATTATAAGGAAAATATTTTTTTATATTGGTTTTATAAGAAAACACTTAACTTAGCACCAATTAAATAAATCATTTTCTCTTGAATACAACCATGGATACACTTTCAGTCAAAAAAAGCAAATCCGGAAAATTAGAAGAAAGCCTGCATATTAAACGGCTCAAAACGGGCAGTCAAATAGATGCTGTTTTGTATAGAGTTAAATACCGTGATAGAGACACCCGGCAGATTGTTGTTTATATTCCAACATTAGATATAACCGGTTATGGTTCCACTGATGCCAATGCGGAAGAAATGCTAAGGTATTCTCTTGATAATTATTTTGATTTTTTGATTTCGCTTACACCCAAAAAAATGGCACAGGAGCTCTCTGATAAAGGGTGGAAGCATAATAAATTGCGAAATAAGGATTACTCCAGGGCATATGTGGATATGGATGGTAAACTCAAAGAGTTTAATGCTGTTGCAGATAAGGTTGATATTGAACTTATAGAATTTTAACTTCTATGGGAAATTTCAGGCCGCTACCCACAAAATGCTGGGAAAGTTTTCTCTTGATGATGGGCTACAGATATTCAAGAACAAAAGGAAGTCAAGATATTTGGATAAAGAAAAATGCGCCACGGTCTATCCCTGTTTGGGGCGATGAGAAAGAAATTCCTGCTCAGCACTTAAAATCAAGCTGCAACACAATGGGTACTACCCTTGATATTTTATATGCCTGGGCTCAAGAAAACTGTTAAGCAACACTTGCCGCTTTGCCGGCAATAAACCCTGTAGTCCATGCCGCCTGAAAATTGAAGCCGCCTGTAATGCCGTCAATATCCAGCACTTCGCCGGCAAAATACAAACCCTTGATGCGTTTGCTTTCCATGGTTTTAAAATCTACATCATCGAGATTAACACCACCACAGGTTACAAACTCTTCTTTAAAAGTGGTTTTGCCCACCACATGATAGGTATCGTATAACAGGCAGTTGATGATATCGTTTACGGCCTCTTTACTTACTTCTGCCCAGTTTGCGCCTTCGTCAACCTTTGCTTTGGCAAGCAAAAAGGAGTTTAAGCGTTTGGGTAAGTTAAACGGAAATAACTTTCCAATATTCTTGGTTGGATTTGCAGCTTTTAAATTAAACAATTCCTGGCGAACCGAATCTTCTCTTTTATTATCGAGCCAGCTTATCTGCACGTCAAATTCGTAGTTTTTATCAGCGAGTATCCTTGCCCCAACCGACGATGTTTTTAATATAGCCGGACCGCTAAAACCCCAATGCGTAATTAACAAAGGACCACTGTTTTCCAGTTTGGTATCCAATATTCTTACCCTTGCCGGGTTTATGGCTATGCCCTGCAATTCAATAATGGGGTTGTGCGGAATATTAAAGGTAAACAGGGATGGAACCGGCGGTTCAATGCGATGGCCCAGGTCTTTAAGCCAGTTAAATCCATCTTCTTTCGCACTGCCGCCACTGGCCACAATTATTTTATGGCAGGCAATCTTATCGCCGCTATCGAGCAACAATTCAAAACCACCGTGAAAATTAGGAATAATTTTTTTTACACCTTTCTCGAGTTCAACCTTTACTTTAAGCTTTTTTGCGGCTTTTTCAAGGCAATCTATAATGGTTTGCGAGTTGTCGGATACGGGAAACATACGGCCATCCGCTTCGGTTTTTAAAGTTATATTTCTTGTGTTAAACCACTCAATGGTGTCTTTGGTACTAAAGCGGGCAAATGCGCTTTTCAATTGTTTCTCGCCACGCGGGTATGCCAGCGATAGCTGCTTTAAATCGAAACAAGCATATCCTACATTGCAGCGCCCGCCGCCCGAAACCTTAACCTTTTGCAGTACTTTGGATGATTTTTCAATGAGTAAAACCTCCAAATCATTATTGGCTTCCGCACAATTAATGGCAGCAAAGTACCCTGCTGCACCTCCTCCAATTACAACTACTTTATGTGACACTTGGCTTTTTCTCCTGGTTAAACAATCCGCAAAAGTAAGCAATTGTGCAATTTTTAAAACATTTATTTTTTTAGAATTCTATACTAAAATAATTTATGTTTGCCACACACGTTAATACCAAATTAAATAGTTTTATAATGAGTAAATACAATCTGTTAAACACTGTTTTTGGATGGCTTATTTTTATAGTCTCCCTAATCACCTACACCCTTACCATTGAGCCTTCTGTGAGTTTTTGGGATTGCGGTGAGTTTATCTCTGCTTCTTATAAACTTCAAATTTGCCACCCTCCGGGTGCCCCGTTATTTTTAATGATTGGAAGGATTTTTAGTCTGATGGCCGGTGCTGATGTGAGCAAAGTAGCCTTTTGGGTGAATATGGTTTCGGCCGTTACCAGTGCGCTAACGGTAATGTTTATGTTTTGGACCATTACACATCTGGCCAAAAAAATATTGGCCAAAGGAAACGAAGTCCTTGAAAACTGGCAAAACATAGCCATTATTGGCGCGGGTTTGGTGGGTGCCCTTACCTTAAATTTCTCCGACACCTTTTGGTTTTCTGCCGTTGAAGCAGAGGTATATGCTTCATCCAGTTTTTTTACCACCCTCACGTTCTGGTGTATCTTAAAATGGGAAAATATAGCCAACGAAAAACATTCAAACCGTTGGCTGGTATTGATTGCCTATCTTATTGGTCTGGCAATAGGCGTCCATTTACTGAATTTGTTGGTTATCCCTGCAATTGTATATGTTTATTATTTCAAAAAATTCAAATTTACACGGGCCGGCTTTATACAGGCTTCAATTGTAGCTATTTTAGCCATTGGTATTGTGCAGTTCGGTATCATCCCGGGCTTACCGGGTTTGGCAACCAAACTCGATTTCCTTTTGGTTAATTCATTTGGAATGACATTTAATACAGGTGCTGTTGTGTTGATATTTTTATTGATTGCACTCATCGCTTCATTTATTCATTATACACATACGCAAAGCAAAACAAGCCTATATGTTGCTATAGGTTCTTATGCAATAATGGTGCTCAGTTATTTTGTAATCAATGCAAGTATTGGCGGATTGATTATGTGGGGCATTATAACCGGAGTCCTGTATTTTATTTTATTTCAGCGTAAAGTTGCCCTCGATATTGTGAACCTGGTGGTATTGTGTTTCTCCTTTGTTGTGATCGGTTATTCATCTTATTCCATGATTATTATCCGCTCCCTGGCAAATCCACCTATTGATATGAACGATCCGGAGCAGCCTTTTTCATTATTGAGTTATTTGAATCGTGAGCAGTATGGCGAAAATCCTCTGGTATATGGCCAGTACTTTTACGCAAAAGTAATCGACCTTAAAAAGGGAAATATGCAGTATGCAAAAGGTGCTGATGGAAAATATGAAGAAGCCGGAGAAAAAATTGAACGGGTTTATGATCCTAAGGATTGCACACTTTTTCCGCGCATGTGGGCCGATCGGGCCGATTACATAAATTCATACCGCGAATGGGAAAAAATTCCGGAAGGCAAAAGAGCCAATATGGGTAAGAATATCGACTTTTTATTGAGCTATCAGCTGGGCTTTATGTACTGGCGCTATTTCTTCTGGAACTTTATCGGACGACAAAACGATGAGCAGGGCTACGGAGATATTACCCGCGGAAACTGGTTAAGCGGCATTAACTTTATTGATGAATGGAGATTGGGTCCGCAAAAAAACATGCCCGAAAGTATGAAAGGCAATAAAGCCCACAATACGTATTTCTTCCTCCCAATTCTACTCGGACTCCTTGGCTTTTTCTATCATTTCAAAAAATCAAGAGAAGATGCCGTGGTTGTTTTAACCCTTTTCCTCTTTACCGGATTCTTTATTATTCTTTATCTGAACTTCCCGGCACATCAGCCGCGTGAACGAGATTATGCCTATGTAGGTTCATACCAAACTTTTATTATTTGGATTGGTTTGGGCGTGCTGGCAATTGTTGACTGGCTTTCGAAACGACTGAACAAAACCATGGCCGCAACCGGAGCCACAGTATTGTCGCTTGCGGCAGTTCCCATGGTAATGGGTACCCAAAACTGGGATGACCATGACCGCAGCAATCGTTTTACTGCTTTAAATTTTGCTGAAGACTATTTGAACTCTTGTGCCAAAGACGCTATTTTGTTTACCAATGGCGATAATGACACCTACCCATTGTGGTATGCCCAAAACGTTGAAAATATAAGAAGCGATGTTCGGGTTATCAATATGAGTTTGTTAAATACCGATTGGTATGCCGATGGATTGAAACGGCCGGCATTTGACAGCAGACCGATTGATTTTAGTATGGCTTCGTCTCAGTATAAACAAGGTACACGCGATTATGCGGTGTATTATGAAAACCCGGAACTGGAAAAACGATATGGCATTAATAAGAATGAGTACTATCCGTTAAAAAATATTCTGGCATTTATAAACGACGACAATGAGCCGATGGGTACTGTGCAAACTCAGGGCGGCGATGCCTTAAGGTATTATCCAACCAAAAAGTTCAGCATTATTGTAGATCGCGCAGCCTGTTTAAAAAACGGAGTGGTTCAACCAAAAGATGCCGCGTTTATGGTGGATACCATCAAGTGGGAAATTGGCAACTCCAATTTAATGAAAGCCGATTTGATTCTGCTGGATATTATTTGTTCAAACATAAACACCCGTCCGATTTGCTGGGCCATAACAACCGGCAATGATGTATATATGAACCTGCAATCGTATTTCCAGCTTGAAGGTTTAACCTATCGTTTGGTGCCTATTACCAGCAATGTACAACGCGATGGAACCACAGGACGAATTAACTCTGATATTTTGTATGAGAATATCATGAATAAATTTAAATGGGGAAATATGAGTGAACCCGATGTTTATCTGGATGAAACCATTTTGCGTCAGACCAAGAATTTCCGAAATATTTTTTATCGCCTGGCTGAGCAATTGGTTATGGAAGGCAAAAGAGATTCGGCCGTTAAAGTACTTGATTATTGCTTAAAAGTGATGCCAAATCATAAGGTAAACTACGATGTATTTGTTGTGCGCCTGGTGGAAGGTTATTATATAGCCGGTGCTCCCGAAAAAGCAAATAAACTGGCTAAAGAAATGGTGAATATAAATACTGAGAAACTGAAATATTACCTGAGTTTTAAAACCAAACGCAACTCAGTTAAAAATGATATCGAAGATATTATGCAGATTTTGAATTATATTCAACAGATAACCGAAGGTAATCAGCAGATAGAATTGGCCAAAGAACTGCGCAAGCAGATAGATGCCGCACAAACGGGGATGTAATCGGTAAACGGTATTCGGTAAACGGTCCACGCGTAGAGACGCGATTTATCGCGTCTCCCCGGGATACCACCGATCTCTGGGATACCACCGATTACCACCTACCGAACACCGATTTTTTAAAATATGAGTCAAACAATGATTTACGGATTGCATGCCGTAAAAGAAGCACTGGCTGCCGGTAAGGAGCTGATAAAAGTGCAGGTAACCAAAGGCCTTCAGAACCCAACTGCGGATGAGATTATTGCACAGTGCAAATTATTGCAGATCCCGGTTCAGTATGTGCCCAAAGAGAAATTTTATTCGTTCAAAAACAAAAACCATCAGGGAATTTGCGGTTATATTTCGCCTATCACGTATTACAATCTCGAACACCTGATGCCACAATGGTTTGAAGAGGGGAAAGTGCCATTTGTTATTGTGCTGGATCGCCTAACCGATGTACGCAACCTCGGCGCTATAGCACGCACTGCTTTATGTGCCGGGGTGCATGCCATTGTTATTCCGTTAACCGAAGCAGCACCCGTAAACGACGATGCCGTTAAAACATCGGCGGGGGCACTTTTAAACATCCCCGTTTGCCGCGAACGCCATATTAAAACAGCTATCGAATTTTTGAACCAATGCGGATTTACCACCCTGGCCTGCACCGAAAAAGCCAAAAAAAATCTGGATCAAACCGACTTAAGCGGACCATTGGCCATTATTATGGGTAACGAAGAAAGCGGAATTGGTACCGATGTATTAAACAAATGCAGCCACCAGGCAAAAATTCCCATGGATTTCGGAGTGTCATCGCTCAATGTATCGGTTGCCGCGGGTATTGCCATGTATGAGGCAATGAAACAACGCGGGTAACATTTTTGCTATTTAACCACCATCACTTTTTGGTATTGTTTCATTTCATTTATACCGATAGAAAGAATATACATCCCTTCGGTTAAATTTATCAAATCAAGCTTGTATAAATGCTCATTTATTTTATCAAAATGAACATTTTTAATAAGCATTCCTTTGTATCATATAATTCAAATTCAGGGTTAGTAACGCTTGATTGAAATGAAATATTTATGATTTGGCTGCTTGGGTTCGGGTAAACCGACGCGAATGATTTTGATAATGCTTCATCAATTCCAATGCTTTGGTTACTTATGGTAATATTCATAAATGCAGTTGCAAGGCTGTTATCTGCAGATGTGGCGGTAACTTTTACAATACCATTGGCTTTGGCTGTAAGCAATCCATTTGAATCAATTATTGCCTTGCTCCAATCACTCACATTCCAATAAATTTTTTTATTAAGCGCATCGGCAGGGGTAATTATTGGGGTTAATTGAGTTTGACCGCCATTGGTATTTATATAATTTTGGCCGCTTATCGTTAATGATTTTACGTATTTATATGTGAAGGACTTTTTAATATGTAAATCCCAATAACAAGTACCGGAAATGCCAGGACAATGTACCCTATCACCTATAGTAATTACTGAGTTTTCTTTTGTAAAAATAGAACTATGATATGCATAATCCTCATATGGCTTTCGTAATAATAACGTATCCTTCCAAATTATATTAAAATCCTTATCAATTAAAAGAGTACAGTATAGCGCAAGTAATTCAATGGTTTTATTAGGAGCAACTGATAGATTAGATTCATTGATATTAGCAATACCATCTATACTTGTCATAGTGTCTTTAATTTTAACTCCACTTGAAGTATATCTTGCCAAATATATTTTATGAGCAGAAGAAACTAAAGATGAGTATATTATTTCCGTTGAATCGTAATTAAAGCAAACATGTTTATAGGTTGATGAACCATTAAAAAGTACTGTTTTATAACTGTTTTGAATATTTCCAATTGTATCAATTGTCAGGATAATTAAGCTGCTATCTTCAAACCCTAACAAATTAATTTCATTTAATGATTTTTTATAGACTTTTTGAAAATAACTATTACTATTTGAATCTATAGAAAGGCGTTTTTGTAAAATTGCGTTCCCAAGTGTATCCGTCATTAAAATACAGGCCCGGGCTTTTTTCCCAACAAATAAATATTTATTGTTGCTTAATTTAATAAAACTATTCGTGCTTATATAATTGACAGCATCTCCAAGTTTTACTTCCCATTTTTTATTCATATATCTATCCAGTTTTATTAACCGGTTTCCATTAATCAGTATTGTAATACTTGCACCCTGTTCTTCAATTAACTTTGTATCTGCAATATAATTTAAAGAAACGCTGTCTTTAAATGTCCCCATAATACCCCCACAAGCTCCTATTTTAGCAAATGATGTTGAATAAAAATAATCAGGTGGAGTATTAGTTAATTCTATTGTGGTACCAACAATAAAAAAGTTCTTATCATTTAATTGAATAACTTTTCTTCCACTATTTAAATTAATAAAACTGTTGGGAGTATAAACGGTATCAAATTCACATAAAGGTTGTGCATGTAGTTTTACTAAACCGATAATTAGATAAACCATTAATATAGCATTGATATACTTTTTCATAATGATAATTTAAATAATGGAATTTTTTAAATACAAAAATAATGTATAAATAATTGAAAATTATTAATTTAGAAGAAAAATACCTAAGCGGACCATTGGCCATTATTATGGTAACGAAGAAAGCGGAATTGGTACCGATGTATTAAACAAATGCAGCCATCAGGCAAAAATCCCCATGGGTTTCGGGGTATCATCGCTCAATGTATCGGTTGCCGCAGGCATTGCCATGTACGAGGCAATGAAACAACGCGGGTAACATTTTTGCTATTTAAGCACCATCACTTTTTGGTACTGCTTCATTTCATTTACACCAATGGATAGTATATAAATTCCTTCCGTTAAATTTATCAAATCAAGCTTGTATAACTGCTCATTTATTTTATCGATACGGGCATTTTTAATATGCATTACTTTTGCATCAAATAATTCGAATTCAGGGTTAGTAACGATTGATTGAAATGAAATATTGATGCTTTGGTTTGCCGGATTTGGGTAAACTGAAATTTGTAAATGAGTTAGTTGTTCGCCCATGCCAATGGATTGATTTGTTATATAAATGTTTTTTGACACTGTGGCAAGAGAGTTATCCATTGAAGTGGCAGTTACGGTTACGGTTCCATTCGACTTTGCAGTAAGCAAACCGGTTTGTGTAATAACTGCTTTGCTCGTATCATTCACTGCCCAAAATATTTGCTGATTGGGTGCATCAATAGGAGTTATGACTGCCGTTAATTGGATTTGTCCATTTTTTGTGTCTATTGAACCGGGCCCTGTAATTAATAAAGATTCTACGTATTTATAAAGGTATATCTTTTTTGCATACAAATTGAAATGTGCACTGAAAGATCCACCATAGATTGTCGTATATCCAATTGTCAATAATGAGCCGTCCGATGAATATAAAAATTGATTTGCTTGAAATTCATAGCCAAAGCCCCAGATATTTGAAATGCGTTCCCTTTTAATTAAGGTAAAATTCGAATCAATATGATTAATAAAATATGAATTATTACGTGTCAAAAAAACAAGAGATTTATTAGGACCAGGAGAAACTAAAAAATCAGCTATATCATTATTAGTGGCACTAATAATAGTGTCACTAATAATAACACTATTCAAATTTAATCTGGCTAAATATAATTTATTTTTTTCCATCAGAGCGGATGAAGTGGAATATAAAATCTCGTCTAAATCAGAATTTAAACAGGCCTTTCTAATCTTATATTGATCTATCAATGAATCATGGATATATTTTTTATATATATTATTTATGTTACCACTTAAATCAGTGCTGATAACCATCAATGCGGAATCTTCAAAACCAAGAAGAATCAATTCATTTAATGATTTTCTATATAAACTTGTTAAATAACTACTGTTTCCGGAATTAACAAAATAATTCTTTTGAGAGATAGTATTGCCAAGAGAATCAATTATTAAAATGCTGGCATGGCCTTTATTTGGAGCAACCTTTTTAGTACCAGCTAATAAATAATGATTGGATGCAACTTTTATAATACTATTATAACGTACAGTATCTTTGTCAATTTTTATTACCCATTTTCTATTCCCATTTTTATCGAGTTTAATCAAGTCCAGAGTGTCATTTAGAAAAGTTATACCATTGTCTTCTTCTTCAATAAGGTTAAGTCCAGTTGTTGAATAAGAAAAAAATATTGCTGTATCATCATATTGCCAGATTTTATTGCCACATCTATCAATTTTTAATACTGTTGAAAATGCTTCATCCGGATAAAACATAGTGTTAAACTTAGATGTAAATCCTCTTATAGCATACCCTCCATCTTTTAACTGAATAACATTCTCTCCCACGAATCCATAATAACCGAAATTTGGATACAATGTATCAAATACACATTTTGGTTGTGCTTGTATTTTTGTAAAACCGCATGTTATACAAAAAAGTAAAATGAATAAAATAGAGTTTTTCATAAATTCTTGTTATTAAGAATTTGGCTTATCAAATGTAATACAAACAAGCTTATAAAACATTGGTATATGATGACCTCATTCGAATGGCCACAAAATGGAGTCTTTTATGCCAAGGCAGAAAATATTCAATCACTGCGAAAGTATTGGAAACAATCTTTTTATTTCAATACAAAACCCTGAACCGAATGGTTTCTTTGATGGCTTTCAAATCCTCAAGCGCCTGCTTTGGGTAATCTTTGGCAACATCGGTAATTACATAACCAATACTCGCGTTGGTTTTTAAATACTGGCCGCTGATATTTATTTTATGCCGGGCCAATATGGTATTGATTTGCGCCAATACGCCTGGTTTGTTTTCATGTACATGTATAAACCGCTGCGATTGTTGCTGTGCTGGTAAGTTGAGTTCGGGGAAATTAACACTGCCTGCAGTATTGCCGGTATTTATGTATGCGATTATTTTTTCACAAAGCATTTCCGAAATATTTTGCTGGGTTTGTTCTGTGGCAAATCGTTTTTGTAAACTTATTATTGCCATTGGCCAAAAGGCTATTAATCTATAAGTTTCTTCCTGTAAACAATCCATTGCAAAACCACCCAGCTTATTTTGATAGAGAGCTGCATGAACAGCATTCAAATCCAAACAATTATCGTAACTCAGGTTTATTAAAATGCAATCATTTTGCAAGGCTTTTATTTCTTTTGAACCTAAAATGGTTTTGCCTTCAAAGCGCTTTCCTGCAGTAACCACAAGCATATTTACCTTGCGCAATAATTCGGGTAATTGTTTTACACGTTTGGTATTACCCAGTTCCGGTTTTTCATCAATATCATAATAAAAAATTTCCACTCCCAAATGCTCTGCCAGTACCGATATCATAGAACCCCGGTGGCCATAACCGATAATTCCCAGTTTTTTGCCCGATAATTCCTGCCCCAGTTTTCGGTTCAACTGCAATAACAATAGCAGGGCAAGCTCGGCATTGCTGCGCGAGTGCGCAAAATTGGCATCAAACACCGCTGTGCCTTTTTTAACCAGCGTGTCGGCAATTTCCTCCCGATGCAGTTCGCCCCAATAACCCACTGTTAATAATTTTGAAAAGTTTGCTTTTTCTATTTTATTTGGATCAACAGCCCCTGAAAACAAGAGAATATTGCTTTGTTCCAAATGTTGGTTCAGCAATTTTGTATTTGTTTTTTCGGGTAGTTTTATAAGTTGGTAGCCTTCTGCTTTCATGGCTTTTTCGGCCAAAAAAGTGGGTTCACCCAAAAGTACAACCTTTATGCGCGTTTTGGGGTACGACAGGGCCATAGGCAGGCGTTGGGTATAGAGAATTTCATCGAGGCTGGGTGCCGTTAAAGGCGCTTTTTTAACTACATTTTCGCGTACAACATTTTCTGTAAATGCAAAAAACTGTGTAGCCAAACCGGCTTCAAAGATCTGGAAATCGGTATATCCATCTCCGATAACAATAATATCTCCATGTAATTTTAACTGCTTTATCAGTTTCACTTTGCCGTTTTCCTGTGCCAAAGGATTTTGTTCGTCGGCACCTGTGATATTGTTCTTTTTGTCGTAAACAAAGGTATTGGCAAAAACATGGGCATCATCAATAAAATAAGGCTTTACCACAGGTACAATAAATTCTCTGAACCCACCCGATATAATATAAATCTGACCCTGATAATCTTTAAAAAACTTTTTGTTACGCACAAATGAAGTGCTTACGCGTTTTCGCAAGCGCTTAACAAGCATGCCGACATGATATTTTTTGGCAGATAAAAGCGCTATCCGGGCTTTGAGCGATTTGCCAAAAGGCATTTTACCGTCCATGGCCAGATCGGTTAATTGCTTAATCTTTAAAATCAGGTCTTCCTTTTCGGGATCGTTTTCCAGACTAATGGCAGCCAGTTCTTCCATGGCTTCCACCTGGGTAAACGTGCTGTCGAAATCGATGATGAAAAATGTTTTGGGAGCGCCAGGCACAATGCCTTATTCTTTAATGAATTTTTGAACGATTAAACCTTTATCGCTGATGGCATGTAAAACATATAAGCCATTGCTTAATTCGCTAATATCTATGCTGTTTTGCAGGGTTTCTCCACCTTTAATAAACCGACCTGCCAAATCGTAAATTTTAAAATTTCTGCTGTTTACGCCTTCAATAAATAACTGGTTGGTAGCCGGAACCGGATACAGGCGGTAATCATGTACAGATAACTTGGGAATGCCCACATTGGTTCCATCATAATCAATATAAACCACAATTTGTTCCTGGCCATACATTAGGCCGGAAGCGGTAACACCTATTAATGAAGTTAATTTGATATAGAAGTATCTGGTACCCCATAAGGTTGGGTTGGGTGTAAGGTTGTATTTAATTTTATGGCGGTTGCTGCCGTTGTAAATAGTTGTTCCTATCGGAAAAATAAATTTTACAGGGGGAAAGTTAAATTCAAATCCATGACGGGCAGTTCCGTCAATTGCCGTAACGTCTGAACCCACACCTACCGAGTCTCTCAACGTGTCGTTATCTACAGTAAAAAGTACCAGCTCCAGTGCAGCAGAGGTATCGTTTACATTAAAATTATCGTAGGGCACTGCAAAACCATAGCGCAATTGCGCCTGAGAAACCAAACCTAACAAGCAAATGCCCATTGTTAAAAATACCTTTTTCATATTCAAATAGCCTTATAAATAATTCCTTTTTTCAATAATAAAGAATTACAAGTTTACTAATTAATTTGATTAGAAAAAATCAAAAAGCGTTGCATTTACCGAATTCTTATTTTTTGCCCTATAGCCAGCACATCACTTATTGAAGGGTTAAGTTCCCTGATTTGTTTGACTGTTACCCCATATTTGCGGGCCAATAGGTATATATTTTCTCCCTTTTCAACGCTATGAAAATAAGATTCTTCAGCCGATTCATCCTTGCTTTTCAGCACTTCTTTTCCGGGTTCAGGCGGCACAATTACCAATTGCTGACCCAACATAATGGTATCGCTGCTTAAATTATTGGTTGCTTTTATATCAGCAACTTTCAAATTGTACATTTTTGATATGCTGTAAAGGGTTTCCCCTTGTTTCACTTTATGCAGTCCGGGTATGGCTTGCGGCTCTTTGGTATCGGCACTTAATATTGCCGGATTTATGATCAGTCGCTGGCCAATGCCAATACTATCACTGTTTAATGCATTGATAAACTGAATGGCATCAACCCGTATTCCATAACGCTTGCCGATGCCATACAAAGTTTCGCCTTTTTGCACAGTATGGAAAAAACTCAGGCATTGTTTAAACTCATGGGTGCTATCGGTTAAAATGGAAGGTTCTGCCGGTTTGCTGGTTTCCAGGTTCAGAAGCGGATCTTCATATACTTTTTGGTTATAAATAGTATCCATCTTTAGCGAATCGGCACCTACCGATATTATTTCAGTTTTATATCCTGTAGTATCGGCGAGCAAGGGTTGCTTTTTGCTTTTGTTGTGCAGGTAAATCAATTCACCGGCAGCAGGTTCCTGCCCCAAACGCATCTGGTTGCGGTCGAGCAGTTTCTCAAGTTTTACAGCATATCGCTGGCTGATCCAATACATGGTTTGGTTTGGCTGAACCCGATGAACCAAAATGTCCGATTTATTTTTTTTCGGTTTCAGGTAAATGGTATCACCCACCTTACAAACAGCATCTTTGGTTAAATCGTTGTTGCGGTATAGTTGAAATACTTTTAATCCGTAGTTATTGGCTAATTGAACGTAACTTTCGTCGGGTCTGGCAATTATCCCCGGTACGCCGTTATTGATAAATTCAGTACCATGCGATTTCATGGTTTCGGCTTTATCTTCTTTGAGCTCTTTACTTTCTTCATCACTTATTATTGCCCCATCAAAGCGGTGCAGCTTATGCTTTTCAATAAAAGTAATGAGCAATTCGGCATACTGCGGATTGGTGGCATAACCCGCCTTTTTTAAGCCATGCGCCCAGGCCACATAATCCGTTGGGGCAAGGTCAAACAAAAAGGCATAACGCACATTTTTCATCAAAAAATCAGAATGATCGCGGTAACTGTCAATCGCGGCATCATATTTCCTGAAGCATTCCTGCGGGGCATCATCGTCTTCAAACAGCGTTTTACCCGTCCAGGTTGATTTGCATTTTATGCCAAAATGGTTATTCGCTTCGGTTGCCAGGCGGCTGTTGCCGTTTCCGCTTTCCAATATGCCCTGAGCCAGTGTGATGCTTGCGGGTATTTTGCTTCTAAACATCTCATCTACAGCCAGACTGCTGTATTTTTCAACGTATTGCTCCACCGTCATTTTTAAAGGAGGCGGTGTTTCCTGTGATTGGGCATTTATTAAAAATGGCAGCCAAAATAATAATGCGAGCAGTAGTGGTTTTTGCATGAACCCAACAAAAGTAAGTTGCAATTGTATGCATTGGCTTTTTGATTGCCAACAATTAAACTGCCTTGTTTATTATATTAAACAGTCAGAACTCTCAATTTTTATTTCTACTTTTGCTTTTTATGAATAATTTAACAAGTATCAATTTAAAAAACCGTACACAAGCGTTTTGTGGCATGTTTTTGGTTGAACCCAACCAAATTTAAGTAAAAGTAATATGTTTAAATTTCCGCATTTCACGTTCTCAATAATTTTAGTTTGTTTTGGTTTGTTTGGCTTTGCTCAGCCTAAGATGAAAGCAAAACCGGTCTTTCAAACTTCTGTAAGCAAATCAGAAGTAAAGCCAGGTGACGAAATTGAATTGATTTTTAAAGCCAAAATTGATAAAGACTGGTATATGTACTCCAGCGACTTTAGCGATAAAGTTGGACCCGTGGTGGCATTTTTTGACTGGAAAAAAGACCCTTCCTATAAATTACTTGGCAAGGTAAAGCCGGTTGGCAGTCATAAGCATTTCGATGATGTATTTGAGGGTGAAGTTTCAACGTTTGAAGGGAAGGCCGAATTTCGTCAGAAGGTAAAAATACTCACCGCAAATCCGAAGATTAAGCTTACGCTCGAAATTCAGGAGTGCTCACAAATTACAGGCATGTGCGTTTTGCACGATTATGATTTTGAGTTTAATAATATAAAGGTAATTGCATCTGCCGAAAAAAATTCATCGGTTCAACCCGAAAAGGCAACTCCCGCTAACACGGCAATACTTTTAGCAGAAACAGAAAAAAAGATTGATAGCCTGGAGCAACAGGTAATATCGGCAGCAGCCGAAAAGGATACGGTTAAAAAAGAAGCCATTGTTGCAACAGGTTCGGTATCGGGCGGAGATCAAAAATCGATGCTTGGCTTTCTAATTTTTGCTTTTTTGGGAGGATTAATTGCTGTAATAACTCCATGCGTATTTCCTATGTTGCCCATGACGGTAACTTTTTTTACCAAGCGCAGCGAAACCCGCAGTTTGGCTTTACGCAGGGCCTTTACATTTGGGTTCAGCATTATTGGTATTTATGCATCACTGGGTTTGGTATTTGCCTTTTTTGATTTGGGTGCCGATTTTGGCAATCTGCTCGCTACGCACTGGATTCCGAATATTTTGTTTTTTATTATTTTTATTGTGTTTGCTGCTTCTTTTTTGGGCATGTTCGAAATTACCCTTCCGCACCGGTTTGTAAATTCGGTTGACTCAAAAAGCAGCATGAGCAATTTTATGGGCGTGTTTTTTATGGCCTTTACTTTGGTTTTGGTTTCATTTAGCTGCACCGGTCCTATTGTAGGAAGTTTATTGATTGAAGCCGTTGGCGGAAAGTTTTTGAAACCCTTGCTGGGTATGGCCGCTTTTGGTGCCGGATTGGCATTGCCCTTTACCTTGTTTGCAGTATTCCCTTCATGGATACAGAATTTGCCCAAATCGGGCGGTTGGCTCAATTCGGTTAAAGTGGTGCTTGGCTTTTTAGAACTGGCTTTCGCCTTTAAATTCCTTTCCATTCCCGATCAAACCTACCATTGGGGCATCCTCGACAGAGATGTTTACCTCGCCATATGGATTGTTATTTTCTTCCTGATGGGCATGTATTTGCTGGGTAAGTTAAAATTAAGTCACGATACCGATTTGCCCCACCTGGGCGTGCCTCGCATGATGCTGGCCATTGCTACATTTACCTTTGTACTTTACCTGCTGCCGGGTTTGTTTGGAGCACCTTTAAAAGCATTGTCGGGTTATTTGCCTCCACAGGAAAGTCTGGATTTTGACCTTGCTAAAAATAATAAAGGTTCAAATACGCAAAACGAGAACAAGCAAAACGACCTGGGAGAAGTTCGGTTCAATAACCTGTTTCATCTACCTCATGGTTTACAAGGGTTTTTCGACTATAAACAGGCACTTGCCTATGCAAAAAAAGTAAATAAACCCATTTTCATCGATTTTACCGGACATGGTTGTGTAAACTGCCGCGAAATGGAAGCCAATGTATGGAACGACCCGGAAGTGTTAAAGCGGCTTCAAAATGATTATGTAATACTTGCCGTTTATGTGGATGATAAAACCGAATTGCCCGAAAACGAATGGTATACCAGCACTTATGATAATAAGGAAAAGAAAACCATTGGAAAGCAAAATGCCGATCTGCAAATAAGTAAGTACAACGCCAATGCACAACCTTATTATGTGTTGATAGATGGTGATGCGAATTTACTTACTGAACCGAAAGCTTATGATCTGAATGTTCAGAATTTTATAAACTTTTTGGATGCAGGAAAAAAGGCGTTTGCAGCAAAGTAATCGGTCGAAAAAACAATTGATATTTTTGTGTAAACAGATTATCTTATTGAAAATAAAAGGGAATAAATTATTCTGAATGGCATGAAATTTAATACAGTAGTGTTATATTTGTTTTATGGATAAAGTGCTGAAAATTATTTCATTAAAAGATAAGCATTCAGACTATACGTACTGGGTTTCAAAAACTTATATCGAACGGTTAGATGCGATAGAGTTTTTACGAGAGCAATATAATAAATTTAAAAATAAGGATGTTCAGCAAAGACTTCAAAGAGTTTGTAGCGTTATTAATCAAAAACAAAGCTGAGTATCTGATTGTTGGAGGATATGCTGTGGGAATTCATGGACATCCCAGATACACAGGAGATTTAGATATCTGGTTAAACCCAACAAATGAGAATTCCATACGAATTTTAAGCACCGTTAATGAGTTTGGTTTTTCTTCTTATGGACTTACAGTATCAGATTTTACAAAAGCAGGGAATGTTGTTCAACTCGGTTATCCTCCATTGCGCATTGACCTCTTAACGCAAATTGATGGCGTAACATTTGAGGAATGTTATAAAAATCGCATTGAAATTGAAATTGAAGGTTTAATGGTTAATTTTATTGGATATGATGATTTGTTGAAAAATAAGCGTGAATCAGGAAGACTGCGTGACCTTGACGATATTGATAATTTAAAGTAATCACCTAATGGAACATATCAGGCAACATTTCAGCGAGGCACAGGAGATACTGGGTAAATTCCTGGCCGATGATACAAATTTTAACAATATAGAAGCTGCCGGAAAAATAATGGTTGAATCCATTAAAAACGGAGGTAAAATATTGAGTTGCGGCAATGGCGGCAGCATGTGCGATGCCATGCATTTTGCCGAAGAACTGACCGGAAGATACAGGAACGACAGACCCGCCATTGCTGCCATTTCAATGAGCGATGTGAGCCATATGGCATGCGTTTCAAATGATTATGGTTACGACTTTGTTTTTAGTCGTTACCTGGAAGCGTTAGGAAATAAGGGTGATGTATTGCTGGGAATTTCAACCAGCGGTAACAGCAAAAATGTACTGAACGCAATGGATGCAGCCCGTAAAAAAGGAATCAAAATTATTGGCTTAACCGGTAAAGACGGAGGTAAAATGGCCGGACAATGTGATGTTGAAATTCGTGCACCACACAGCCCCTATGCCGACAGAGCCCAGGAAATACATATCAAGGTAATTCATTCGCTAATCGACTATATTGAGCGTAATTTGGAAATCAAAAAATAATCAAAAATGAAAAAAACAGCTATCATCACATTTCTTTTCCTTGCTTCGGCTTTTGCAAGCATAGCCCAGGTTAATAAAAGCAACCAAGTTAAACCAAAACCCAAAGCAAAAAAAGCTGCGCCGATTCATAAAACGGTAACCCGGCCAATTCCCTTTTCGATCGAACAAAAAGTTGAATTAACAACCGATTATGGAGTAATTGTAATGAAACTTTATAATGAAACTCCCAAACACCGCGATAACTTTATTAAACTGGTTAAAGCAGGTTTTTATGATAGTTTGTTATTTCACAGAGTAATCGAAACGTTCATGATTCAGGGAGGTGATCCGGGATCAAAATATTCTGATACTTCTGCTTCATTAGGCGATGGTGATGTGGGCTATACCATTCCTGCCGAATTTAACCCAAAACTTTTTCACAGAAAAGGAGCCCTGGCTGCTGCCCGCGATAATAATCCGGCAAAAGCTTCCAGTGGATGCCAGTTTTATATTGTGCAGGGAAAGTCCTACACCCCTAAGGAACTCGAACAAATTATCAATGGCAAAAACATGTCCCACAAGCAGGAAATATTATATAACCTATACCAAAGAGATTCGGTTCAGGCAATGGTAAACGAATTAAATGCAAAAGGAGATAAAGAAGCGCTTCGTAAATATATTTCAAGCTTGCAACCGGCGGCCGACAAAGAATACGAACAAAAATATCCCAATGCAACAAATGTTGATATGGACCAGATTGAATATTACGTAAAAGTGGGTGGAACACCCCAGCTCGATGGAGATTATACCGTTTTTGGAGAAGTTATCAGCGGTTGGAATGTGATTGATAAAATTGCTGCTGTTGCCACCCGTAAAAGTGATAACAGGCCTTTGGTTAATGTGAGAATGAAAATGCGCTTGATTCAATAAACCGAAGAATGCAATTAAATTAAAACGCTTGTTAATTTTTCATAGTCAGGCTTTCAGATTGTTTTATTAATATTGAACCCTACAGCCAAAAAAACTACTTGTGCAACAACACGTATTTACAATTGCGAAGATATGCAGCCATTACGGGATTGAACATGCAGTGATTTGTCCGGGAAGCCGTTCGGCCCCGCTGGTATTTGCCTTTTCACAAAACAAAAAAATTAAGTGTCACTCTGTCATCGACGAACGAAGCGCAGCCTTTATGGCTTTGGGAATGGCCCAGCAATTACAAAAACCTGTTGTATTAATTTGTACATCGGGCACTGCCTGCCTCAATTTTTTCCCCGCCATAGCCGAGGCCTATTATCAAAAAGTTCCGCTATTGGTTATTTCTGCCGATCGTCCGCCCGAATTGCTGAACCAACAGGACGGGCAAATGATTATGCAAAAAGGAGTATTTGGCAAACACGTTTTGGGAAGTCACGAATTGCTTTGTTTTGAAGAAGATAAAATTGATTACAAGCTCACCGAAAGAATTGTAACCACAGCCATTCAGGAAACTATGCAACCCTCGGGCTATGGACCGGTACATATAAATGCCCCGATGCGCGAGCCATTATATGATGTAAAAGGCAGCTCTGGAATTCCTAAAGTAAGTCCGCTTAAAGAAGTAAATTATCCCCCTATTGCCTTGCCCACACTTCAGTTGGATGAACTGGCCGGCGCCTGGAAGAAAAGCAAAAAACGCATGATCCTGGTAGGGCAGTTACCGGTATCAAAAAGCCTGCAACTGGTTTTAAATGCTTGTGTAAACCACGATGATGTAGTTGTATTTGCAGACGTGGTTTCGAACCAGCATGAATCGGGTAATATTCCTTTATTCGACAGCATTACCCAGTTTGTTCACCCGGGAGAACTTAAAGACCTGGAGCCCGATTTTATTCTGTCGTTAGGCGGACCGATGGTTTCCAAATCATTAAAAAACTGGCTGAAAAGCCAAAAACCAAAGTATCATTTCAGGGTTCAAAGCAGTGTAAATTTAATTGATACCTATAATAATGTTTCCCATTTTGTTATCGCTCATGAACTCAATTTCCTTGAAGCTTTTGTTTCGATAAACCGGTTTAAGCAAACGTTTATGAAACCTTATGCCTCCGACTGGAAACTGTACAATAAAAAAGTGAGTGCTGCGATTAAACAATTTGTAGCTAAAAATATTTGGTGTGAACCAATCGTAATGCAGCATTTACTGAGTGCTTTACCCGAGAATTCTCAATTGCAGCTTGCTAACAGTGCGGTAGTGAGGTATGCCAGCTGGCTGGGAATTCCATTAAAGGCGCTGCATGTATACGGAAATCGTGGAACCAGTGGTATTGACGGAGCTACTTCAACCGCTTTGGGTTCAGCAAAAATGCAAATGCACAAAACGGTAACCTTAATTACAGGGGATTTATCGCTGTTTTACGACCGCAATGCGTTCTGGCAAAAACAAATACCGAATAATCTACGCATTATTGTTTTAAATAACTTCGGAGGTAAAATATTTGAATGGATTGACGGCCCCTCTGAGCACCCCGAAGTATTGGACTATTTTACCACACCCCAGCATCAAAGCGTTGAGTTATTGGCACGGCAATTCGACCTGCATTATTACACCTGCAACCACTTGAAAAGTCTGGGCAAAACCCTCGAAAAGTTTTATGCCCCGCATAATAATGTAGCCATTCTGGAGTTGCCGTTTGTTAATGACGAAAATATAAAAGCGATAAAAGAATTCAGACAACTGAAAGTTGAATAAAAGGGTAATCGGACTTATCGGTTACAACATGTAGAGACGCGATTTATCGCGTCTCCGTTGTAAACAGTATTCCCTTGAAAAACCGCATTCAATAAAAAAAAATACCGATTACCGATTACCGATTACCGATTACCGCTTACCTTTGCTGCCATGCAAACAAAACACAAGTGGACAACCCTGAAGGAATACAAGGAAATACTGTTTCAGTTTTATGAAGGGATTGCCAAAATAAGTATTAACCGCCCCAAAAAGCACAATGCATTTACACCCTTAACGGTTAAGGAAATGAGTGAAGCCATGGAATTGGCGCGGCAGGATGAAAAGGTGTACTGTGTAATTTTAACCGGCGAAGGCGGCAAGGCCTTTTGCAGCGGAGGCGATCAAAGCGTACGCGGACATGGCGGGTATGTGGGCGATGATGGCGTGCCCCGTTTAAATGTACTCGATCTGCAAATGCAAATTCGCCGTATTCCAAAACCGGTAATTGCCATGGTGGCCGGTTATGCTATTGGTGGCGGACATGTATTGCACGTTATTTGCGATTTAACCATTGCTGCCGATAATGCAAAATTTGGCCAAACAGGTCCAAAGGTTGGCAGTTTTGATGGCGGTTTCGGGGCCGGTTATCTGGCCCGTTTGGTGGGACAAAAGAAAGCACGTGAGATCTGGTTTTTATGCGAACAATACAATGCGCAGGAAGCCCTTGAAATGGGATTGGTTAATAAGGTGGTTCCGCTTGACGAATTAGAAAACACCACCATTGAATGGTGCCGCAAAATGATGGAAAAAAGTCCGATTGCCCTGCGCATGATAAAAAGTTCGTTTAATGCAGAACTCGACGGACAAGCCGGTATACAAGACCTGGCAGGAAATGCTACCTTGCTTTATTACCTGAGCGAAGAAGCCAAAGAAGGCAAAAATTCATTCCTCGAAAAACGCAAACCCGACTTTAAAAAGTTTCCGAAATTCCCATAGTTTATACAAAATTTCAGTATATTCGAATTATGAAAACATTGCTTGTTAATATTATGGATGAAAGTCAGGAAGCTACTGTAATTGAAATGTTAAATAATTTTAAGGATGTTAACGTTGAAAAGCTTGAAAATTCAGTTTATCCGGATTTAACGGAAGATCAGATTTCCATTCTTAATGATAGGATTGAAGATTATCAGAGAAACCCTCAAAACACAATTTCACTTGCTGAATTTAAAAACCACATAAAAGAAAAGTATGGCATATAGCATAAGGTTACTGCCGGATTTTGAAAATGAAATTGATGATTGGTATTCAATATTCTATAGTTAATGGTTTGTTCGACCCCGATGGGGTCGCAGGTTTATAGCAGGCGGCATATTTCCTATAAACATACGACCCCAGCGGGGTCGAACTAAGTTTGCAATTTTCATAACTGTTGAATATTGAATTGTTATTTTAAAGAATGCAGATAATCATTGATATTATAACCCTTGTAAAAATGATTGATGCAATTAAATATAGATGTATATTCCTTGATAAACCATGAATGAACCTCAAAATACAAATCCCTGGAAAAAGCTTAGCGATAAAATTGTTTATGAAAACCCGTGGATTGTATTACACCATGAGGAAGTATTGAACCCGCTGGGGAAGCCCGGCATCTATGGCCTGTTGCATTTTAAACACCTGGCTATTGGCATTATACCTTTGGATGAGCACAACAATACCTGGATTGTTGGACAGTACCGCTATCCGCTAAAACAATACAGCTGGGAAATTCCCGAAGGCGGCGGCAAAATAGGCATTGATCCCATTGAATCGGGCAAGCGTGAGTTGCTGGAAGAATGCGGAATTATTGCCAACGACTGGCAGAAACTCATAGAAATTCATTTGAGTAATTCGGCCACCGATGAGTTTGCCATTATTTATGTAGCCCGCGATTTAAGTTTTACCAAGGCTGAACCGGAGGAAACCGAAGAATTAAAGATTAGGAAAATTCCCTTTGAAGAACTGTTTCAAATGGTGATGAGCGGTCAGATAACAGATGCCATGACTGTTGCGGCTGTGTTGAAGTTAAAGATTCTGCTTGGGTAGTTTTACCCATTCAAATTCGAGCTGAACACAAATTAATTATTGAATATGATATTTTATCAAATCTAAATTAACCTTATCAAGGGAACCTATATATAGCATTACTTTCCTGATAGTACCGATATTTTTATAACAATAATTATGTGTTAAAAAGGCTATTTTATATTGCTCAGATTTTCTATATAATTCACCTTTATAATCCAAACAATTATAGGTGCCTATGGGAACAGTTATATTAGTAGCCTGGCTCACAAATGAATAATTGATATACGCACTAGAATCCTCATGAAAAATTTCTTTATAAACTCCTGAATTTATACTGAAAATAATCTTGCCATAATTGTTAACAATGCAATCAGATGAATCCCTGTAATATACTATGAAAGGATCTGAATTAGTAGCACCTAAATAGTTATAATGGATTACAGTAATGTAGGTTTTGTTATTAATTAAAATATCATTTCCAATTACCATGGAATCATTTTCCCTACTTTGAGAGATGGTATTACCGGCACTGTCCAAATATGAAACTTTATAAACCCAATAATTCCCTTTTTTCAGAGGAAAATAATCCAATACCGAATCAGGCGTAGTTATCGGTGTCTTTTCTTTACTACATGAAGAGAAAATGATAAGAATAATTCCAATAATAAAAATACTGTTTTTCATAAACATATTATTAAACAAGTATAAAATGAAGATAATTGATACAAGTAACAGGCAATAATTTCTTAAACGGAAAAATTAAAAATTAATTGCCTTTGATTTCAGAACAGAAACTATGACTAATTATTTCAACCGTTTAAACACATACGATTGGTAATCGATAAAATCGGCTACTTTAACTTTTACCGAAACCACTTCATCATTTGCAATCTCAAACGGAATCATCTGCACCCCGCAAACCGGATCAGAATAGGTACATAAAAACTTGTTATTACCCAAATATTCCATGCTGCCAATGTTTTGCGGGTGGTGACTGAAATATACATTCAGCTTATTCTTTTCCGCTTTAATTTCAATCTTCCCGTACAACTCGTTTTGATAAATGCCTGCATATTTTTTCAAATCAACGGGTGTTTTAATAGTTGCTTTTGCCAAATTCTCCAGGCTATCCAAATCCTTTTGTTCGGCCATATTGCCGGCATGTGTGGGGATAAAATACTTCTCACTCAGGTTGCGGTATGGCATTCCAAAATACGATTCAATAACCTGTTTTACCAGGGCATCGTAAAGTCCGTTGGCATCGGTATTGGTGTACACCAGAATCCCAAGATTTTCTTCGGGGATAAACTCTGTTTTTGTCACAAAACCATTGGCACCTCCGCTGTGTTCCCAGATTCTGCGGGCCTCGTAATCATAACTTTGCCAACCCAGTCCATAGTTTGAGAAATGTTTGGTTTTAAAAGTGCGCGAACTTACATCATTGGATATCATCTGAGATTTGCGGGTTTCGGCCAAAACCGAAAAGGGAATGAGGCGTTTGCCATTAAAACGGCCGCTGTCGAGTTGAAACAAAAGCCAATTGGCCATATCGCGGGCACATGAATTGATGGCTGCCGATGCACCCATATTATCAATATTGGCCAATGGCAGCGTAACTATTTTTTCCTTAACCAGCGTATGAGGTTTGCAGGCATTTTTATCGTTAAGCATGGTAAGGTAGGAGCTGTTGGTATGTTTCATTTCGAGCGGTTCAAAAAACCGATAGTGAATAAAATCATCCCAGCTTGTATCGGTAACTGCTTTAATAATTTCGCCGGCCGTTATAAAAGCAGCGTTACAATAACCGTATTTATACCTGAAAGGATGTATGGGTTTGGTAAGCTGCATATGTTCCACAATTTCCCTCCGGCTTAAGGTACTTCCCCAATTCAAAAAATCACCCTGAAAGGTATACAGGCCAATTCGATGACAAAGCAAATCCCTAACGGTACAAAGTTCTGTAGAAGTGGGTTCATACAATTTAAAATACGGCAGATAGGAGGTAACTTTATTATCTAGTGATAAACGTTTTTCCTGGTTTAGCATTGCAATGGCTGTGCCGGTAAAAGCCTTGCTGTTACTGGCAATTTGGAACAAAGTGTATTCGTTTACCGGATCTGTTTTCCCGTTTTCCTTTACTCCATATCCTTTGCAAACCACAATTTTCCCGTCTTTTACTACCGCAATGGCCAAACCCGGCACCTGCCAGCGTTCCATTTCGCGTTTTACATAAGTATCTAAAGAATCTTTAATAAATGCAGGCTGCGCAAAAAGGCTGAACCCAGAAAGGAACAAAGATGAAATGAGTATCGTTTTTTTCATAATAATATCTGTATTAAATAAGTTGATTCAAAGGGCTTAACCAGCTTCTAAATTTGTTTAAACTTTGTTCCTTTGTTTCTTTGTAGCAAGCTGTGTTTATTAGGGCTACAAAGAAACAAAGGAACAAAAAATACATTTATTGTGGCGTATTTGTTACCCGCAACTGGCTTCCAAAATTTCCCACATAATATTGCCGCAAACCGCGGGTGGCTTTGCCCTGAACCTGAGCGCCATTTTGAGCCATAAATTTTGAATTGCAGCAACCTGTATATTTTGTTCCATTGTATTGGCCACACCTGAAAAACAAGGTGGAGCTGGTATCCATGCTCACATAACTGCAAACGCTATCCGGCAAATACGGACAGGTACGGTCGAAGGCAACATACTGGTCGGGCCCCTGAAAACCGGTATTATACACAATCACCCCTCTTTGTTTGTAACCGGTACCGGGTTGAATAAAGTGCCCGTTGGCAAACTTTAAATCCGATGCCGAAGGCAAATCCATATTGATGGTAAAATCCACCAAAACCGGCGGAAAGAAATCGTTATTGGCATTGATGGCGTTTTTGTTTTTTTTACAGTTGAGCTGCAATAATAAGATGATCGCTATGAATCCAATTTTATATTTTGTCATTTGTTCAAGTTTAAACCAATACTTTTTCCATTAAAGTTACATCCAGATACTGCCCAAATTTATTCCCCACCTGGTGCATAACCCCAATGGTTGAAAAACCGTTTCTCAGGTGCATTCGTATACTGGTTTCATTGCCTTCCGAAATGCGCGAGAGCAGATAATGTAATCCCAGAGTTTCGGCCTGTTTTACCAAATGGGCAAACAAAACACTTCCAATTCCACTTGAGCGGTGATGCTGATGCACATAAACCGATACCTCGGCGGTGCCATCATAAGCAGAGCGGTCGCTCCACCTGCTTAACGAAGCCCAGGCCACTACTTCATTGTTGAGACAAGCCACCAAAACCGGATGTTTTGCATCGTGTTGGTTCAGCCATTCCAGCCGGTTTTCAATGCTTTTGGGTTCCGTATCAAAAGTGGCAACCCCGTTTAAAACCGCTTCATTGTATATTTCTGTTATTGCAGCAATATCAACCAAATTGGCATTTCTAATGTCCAGTTCATGCGCTTTAATACTCATAAAATCCCTTTCCCGATTTTTTACCATAATACCCGGCATCTACCTTTTGCTGCTGAATGCGGCTGGGCCTGAATTTTGCATCCTGGTAAAACGAATTAAAAACACTGGAGGTTACCGAAAAATTGGTATCCACGCCAATTAAATCCATTAAGCGGAAGGGGCCCATTTTAAAACCGCTGCTTTCCATCAGGGCATCAATATCTTCGAATGAGGCAATGTTTTCCTCCAATACTTTTAAGGCCTCCACGTAATAATGGCGGGCCACACGGTTCACAATAAATCCGGGTGCATCTTTAACCATAACACAGGTTTTGCCCATTCCTTCTATTAAAGTTTTGCAGCTTAGTGCAATTGCATTTTCGGTTTGAACCCCACTGATGATTTCAACAAGTTTCATTAAAGGGGCGGGGTTAAAAAAGTGGATGCCCAGCATTCTTTCGGGGTAAGGAATTTTTGCCGCAATTTGGGTAATGGGTATGGATGAAGTATTGCTTGCCAATATGGTTTGAGGGGTATTAAATGTTGCCACCGATTGAAAAAACGCATGTTTTGCATCCAAACGTTCCACAATGGCCTCAATAATCAGATCGGCAACCACTTCTCCCATTTTATCTGTGAACTGAATATTTGCAAGGATAGAATCCCTTTTTTCAGGACTTATTTTTTGTTTTTCAACCAAAACCGCCAAAGTTGTGTTGAGGCCAAGCTCTGCCTTTTTAAGCATATCGTTACTGATATCAAACAAAATAGTCTTAACCCCGGCTGCGGCAGTTATCTGGGCAATGCCGCTACCCATGGTTCCTGCACCCGCGATGGCGATGGTTTGTATTGGTTGAGTCATATTCTATTCAATTTCTTTAACTGTTCAAATTTACCAAAACATTTGGGTCAATCAATTGCTATCTGATAATAAAGCGTTATTTTTGTACCTTAAATCGTTATTGAAATGATTACCGTTAGTGAAAAAGCAAAAAAGAGAATAAGTCAATTAATAGATGAGAAACATTACGATGCCTCGTACTTTTTACGCGTAGGCGTGGATAGTGGCGGATGTTCGGGCCTTTCGTACAAACTCGACTTCGATAATAACCTGAAATCGGGCGATGAAGCCTTTGATGACAATGGGGTAAGAGTAGTAACCGATAAGCGCAGTGTGCTGTATTTATTTGGCACAGAGCTGGATTTTAGCGACGGATTAAATGGAAAAGGCTTTACCTTTAACAATCCAAACGCCTCTCGTACATGCAGTTGCGGCGAAAGTTTCGCGGTTTAAAGAGTTTTTTAATTTGGCGGTTTGATTTTAATTTCAAAAACATATCTTTGCCATCCCTTTTTTAAGGTACATAAGTAATTAGATAAGTATTAGACAATGGCAAACCATAAATCATCAAAAAAGAGAATCAGAAATAACGCTACCAAGCGTTTACGCAACCGTTATCAGGCCAAAAGCACACGTACCCTGGCAAAGCGCATTCGTACCAGCACAGTAAAAAGCGAAGCCGAAACCTTATTAAGAGAAGTGAGCTCCATGTTGGATAAATTGGCCAAACGCAGCATTATTCATAAAAATAAAGCTTCGAACCAAAAATCAAAACTGGCCAAAGTAGTAGCCAAAGTAGGAATGGAAAAGGTAATCGTAAAACGATCAATAAAGAAAAAACAAACCAGCAAATAGGTAGAGACGCGATTCATCGCGTCTAAAGATTCACAACGAATGGTGATTCACAGCGAATGATGATTCACAACGAATCTAAATTCAACGCGAATCCCGATTCAAAACGATTGAATTCAACCCATATTAAAAAAGGCTTTCCCAACGGAAGGCTTTTTTTGTGGGGGGAAACATGGGGTGGGGCATGTTTAGACGCGATAAATCGCGTCTCTACCAGCGTATTTCCCAAATCATTTTTTTAACACAATGCTAACCACCTAACATTTATCCCAATTCTGGGATTTACTTTGCCTCAAAACTTTTTTATTGCCATACGCCACAAGTATCTTAGCGCCTGCAATGGAAACAAAGGCTGCATATATCGAAAATCATGTTGGCATCAAGCAATTGGCCGAAGACGATCGCCCCCGGGAGAAACTGGTTTTAAGGGGCAGGCAATTTTTAAGCAATGCCGAATTGCTGGCTATTTTAATTGGTACCGGAACCACAGATAATTCGGCCGTTGACCTGGGGAAGCGGGTATTGCAATTGGCAAACAACAACCTCAACAAACTGGGTAAATTAAGTGTAAGCGAACTAAAAACAATTAAAGGAATAGGCGAAGCCAAGGCAATAGCCATGATTGCCGCCCTTGAACTGGGCCGCCGACGAAAGGAGGAGGCTGCCCAGGAGGTTGTAAAGATTACCTGCAGTTTAGAGGCATATATACAGTTTGAACCGATTTTGGAAGACCTCCCGCATGAAGAGTTCTGGATTTTGTTTCTGGGGAGAAATAACGCTGTGATGGGCAAACGAAATATTAGTATAGGCGGTGTAAGCGGTACGGTGGCCGATCCAAAAATAATTTTTAAACATGCAATTGATGCCATGGCAAGCGGAATCGTTTTGTGCCACAACCATCCTTCGGGAAGCTGCACGCCCAGTGCCCAGGATATTCAGCTAACCCGCAAACTGGTGGATGCCGGCCGTTTTCTGGATATTTATGTAAGCGATCATATTATTATCGGGCATAAAAAGTATTATAGTTTTGCCGACAACGGCTTAATTTATCGTTAATAGTTAAACTAAATTTTCTGCTCTCAATTTAAATCTGCTATTTTTGACACGCAATGAAGTTTAAATACATTCAACAATTCAGGTTATGGTTACGCCAATACCCCACCATGCGAAAATTTTTGAAATTTGGCATTGTAGGTGCAACCAGCGCAGGAGTGAGTTTGGGGGTATTCTGGTTAATTTCGCTTCAGTACCCTGCATTAAACCTCATATCGAAAGCAATTGGTTATATCATGGGCTTTTTTGTGGGTTTTACCTTCAATAAATTCTGGACTTATATCGATCAAACCGATGATGGCGAAAAGTATTTGCTCAAGTATATTTTGGTTTATAGCATTACCTTTGCCGTTTACCTGGTTTTAAACTTCTTTTTCGACCATTTTTTGCTGCCAAACACCTGGTTTGCTGCGGTGGCACACAATATGAACCAGGCCGAACTCGGCAACTGGCTGCTCAAAAACGGACCTCTGGTATCCAATGTGCTGGCCATTTTTATCAATATTTTTTTAAACTTTATCGGAACCAATAAACTGGTATTCAAATTGCCTGAACCGGATCATTTGTTCGAATAGTTTTGCTGACCCAATTTAGATACATATAGCTCATTGCGAAAATCAATATAGGCATAGTGCAGATACATAATGCCCATTGCAGAAAAAATATAGGCTAGGTGTAGATATATATAGCCCATTGCAGAAATCAATATAGGCATAGTGTAGATACATGATGCCCATTGCAGAAAAAATATAGGCATAGTGTAGATACATATAGCCCTTTGCGGAAAAAATATGGGCTGGGTGTAGAGTCAAGGTTCGACCCCGATGGGGTCGCATGATTATAGACAAATGCCGCACGCTATAAACCTGCGACCCCATCGGGGTCGGATACAACATGCAACATTTTTGGTATTACAGAAGGGGCAGGATATGAAAGTTGGAAAACCAAAGCAATTTCAACTTGCAGGGAAATCTCAGTTAAAAACGAAAATTCCCATTTTACCACAGAGAAAAAAGAGGGCTTTAAGGAGGAGAAAGATGAGAAGAACGAATTATGTTGTTAAAAATAGGATTCTCACCGCATCCAAACCTTAAAATACTGCACATCATCTCCAACCTGAGTTTTTAACAAATAAAACCCGGCGGAAACATTTGCCTGAATGGGAATCATTTGATATCCTTCCTTCAAATTTTCCGTGAAGGAAGTCAGCAATGAACCGTTTAAACTAAATATTTGGACAACGATTTTTTGAGCCGAGGCTGAATTGATTTGTAAAACAGATTGCTCTTTATCATAAACCAATTTTATTTGGTCATTAGTCAGGTCTCCGAATTCAACCGCTTTTATTTCACTTAGGGTATTGGTTCCATCAAAATCGGTTTGGCGCAGGCGGTAGAATAGGGTTTTGGCTTTAACAGGTATTGCTGCTGAACCAAAAGGTGCCTGATCTAAAAACTCATAATAATGGGCGTTCGCGCTATTTACAGCACCTTTAACAATTCCAATATCTTCAAAGTTTTCCAAATCATTGCTGCGCTCCACTGTAAAATTATTATTGTTTATTTCATTGGCTGATTCCCAGATTAACAAAACTTGTTTGTTGTATAGTAGTTTTGCCTCAAAGTAAATTAGTTTTACCGGTAGAGAACCATTACTCCTTAAAGAAGCTAAAAAGGCATCATAGGCTCCAGTTCCAAAAGTGGTTTGATGTGCGCCTGATGTAGCAATTCCTAATGAAGATGCCGATTGACCTGTAATAAAAATGTTACCATTACTGCTTACAGCTATTGCATTGGCAAAATCATTTCCTGAGCCGCCAAAATAGGTTCCCCATATTCTCGCACTTGCAGTTGGATTTAATTTAGCAATAAAAGCATCATAAGCAGATGTTCCTCCCAACGAAGCTTGATAAGCCCCGGTGCTTGCTATTGCAGATGTTGAATTTGTTTGACCGGTAATGATAATATTTCCCAAAGAATCAAAAGAAATTCCATTTGCCCATTCAGAACCTGAACCGCCATAAAAAGTACCCCAAATTCTTGCAGTACCCGATGAATTAAACTTTGCAACAAATGCATCAGCACCACTTATAGTTGGAGAACCAGACCCATTAACAGGTTGGTAGGAACCAACACTTCCATAAAGGGTAAGAGGGCCATTTCCGGCAATAAAAATATTTCCGCTCGTATCGGTTATTATTGCATTCCCAATTGTATTTGCATCCGGGCCACCGTAATAGGTACCCCATTGCCGAACTCCAGAAGAATTAAATTTAACAATAAACGCATTTCCAATATTAGTCCATGAAATAGTAGGCTGATAGGTGCCACTGGTTGTTATACCGGTATCAGCCTTTGTTATTCCGGTAACCAAAACACTGTTGTTGTTATCAATTGTAATCGCTAATCCTTTATCATCATCCTCAGAATGTCCTCCATAATAGGTTCCCCATAAAAGAGCGGTCCCGGTGGAGTTTATTTTAGCAATAAAAATATTTTTTACATAATGTGGAGTAGTTATGAGATAATAAAAATACAAATTGGTTCGATACGCTCCTGGAGTGGCTATTCCGGTTAGTGATAAGGTGTAGCCTGTGATATACGCATTCCCACTGGCATCACAGGCAATTCCTTTGCTCTGTTCATTTGCGCTTCCACCATAATAAGTTCCCCATAAGCGGGAACCTGAAGCATTAAATTTTGCAACAAAAGCGTCATTATTGCCGTTTCCTGAACTTTGATATGAACCTGATGTGGCAATGCCTGAACCCGATGAAGTGCTTCCGGTAATTAAGAGATTTCCGCTGCCATCGCTGGTAATGCCGTAACTATAATCATTGCCTGTTCCTCCAAAATAGGTAGCCCATTGACGAATACCTGTACCACTAAATTCGGAGATAAACGCATCATAAGTTCCGCTTAGGGTATTTTGATATGCCCCACTGGTAGCTATTGCTGCTGATGATGAGGTATATCCGCTTACAAATGCATTTCCATTTGCATCTGTAACTATTCCTGAGGCAACATCTTCTCCGCTTCCCCCATAATAAGTAGCCCAGGGAGTGGGGTCAATAATTAATGTTTGTATTGTATTATATTCAGGCACAAAAAATCCATATACATTTTCCTTGTCAACAGTATAGTTAAGCTTCACAGACTGTGAATTACCCAACAAATAACTTGTTGGAATCTTCTCTTCAAGATTGCCCTGTTTCAACACCAATATAATCTTTTCATCTTTTAAAATAGCGTTCAAAGCGCCCTTGTATGTCCATTTTATTTGAGAAGCGTCGGCACCGGCATGCACAATAAAGTTGTATTTTGGTTTGTTGTTTTCATCCAACACAAATTCAAGGTCAATTCCATTGTATAGGTCTTTGTACGTCACCTTAGCAAACATTCGAACATTCAATACTCCTTCTTCGGGTGTTGCGGTGGTGTAATAGTTGGTATAATCGCTGGATGGGTATTCTGCAATCAGTTTTGGATTTTTGTTCGCACCCATAAATGTTATATCTACCCGATGAAAATGATAGGTAATTTCCTCCTCAGGTATATCAAACTTTTTACTTAGCTTTTCAGTTGTTGTTTTGGTTTTTCGTTCAATGCTGTATGTATCATAACTAAAGCTATTTTCAAGTAAATGAATATTGAGTCCATTGCCATTAAACAGGTATTTCACAGCCGGATTCAGGTGATTATTCTGGTCAATAATCTGACCTTTATTTTCAATAAAACCATAGTTCCCCGATATAATTTTTGAGTAATTGTGTTGGGCTGGTTTATTCCCGGAATTAATACCTGCAAATGAAACGGTATTAATTAAAAAGCTAGCAATTAGTAGTAATGAATTTTTCATAAAAATACTATTATATAACCAATAACCTGAATCAATAGTAAGAATAAAATAAGAAATTAAAAATGATGGGGTAAAATTGTCACCTGATAAATGCTGAAAAACATCATATAAAACGAAATTATTTGTATTTTTGAAATACTAATATTTCTGTTATGAATATAGAATTGGAGAAAATAAAACTGGCACAAAAGATATTCAACATTGAAAGCGAAGATCTAATAACAAGAATTAAAGAGTTTATTTCTGTTGAAGTACCGGATATTTGGGATGAGTATCCTGATGAAATTAAAGCCTCGGTAGATCGCGGTCTCGCACAAGCCGACCGTGGAGAATTAATTCCACATGAAGAAGCTATCAAAAGAATTAAAAGATGGCGGTAAAAATCTTTTGGACAGAAGAGGCAATCTCAAGTTACGATAAGGTAATTGATTATTTAGAAGAGAATTGGACTGAAAAGGAAATAGCACATTTTACAGAAAATGTTGCAAACGTGCTTGCCCTTTTGTCCGAAGGTAATGTTCAATTCAGGAGCTCCATTAAAAAAAATTATCACGAGGCATTAATAAATAAACAAAATCTGTTAATATACAGGATAAAGCCAGATCAAATTGAATTAATTATGTTTTGGGATACACGAAAAAATCCAAAGAAAAAGAAATTCTAAAATACACCTACCGTGACAAATACATACTCTTTTCTTTTACCAAATGGCGGAAAATTGGATCCTGCAGGTCTTTGATGAAACGGATGGCTTCGCCGGTTGATTTCATTTCGGGGCCTAATTCCTTGTTTACATTGGGGAATTTATCGAAGGAGAAAACAGGCTCTTTAATGGCATAACCCACCAGCTTTCTGTCGAAGGTGAAATCTTTAATTTTATTGGCTCCCAGCATTACTTTGGTGGCAATATTAATATACGGAATCTGATATGCTTTGGCTATAAATGGAACCGTTCTGCTGGCGCGGGGATTGGCTTCAATAACGTATACTTTTTCGTCTTTTATGGCAAACTGAATATTTAATAACCCGAGAATATTCATATTTACAGCCAGACTTTTTGCATATGCTTCCATGGTATCCTGAACTTTCTGGCTCAAACTGAATGGTGGCAAAACCGCGCTGCTGTCGCCGCTATGAATTCCTGCCGGTTCAATATGTTCCATCATACCAATTACATGGGCCTCTTCACTGTCGCAAATCAAATCAATTTCAGCTTCTTCGGCACGGTCCAAAAAGTGGTCAATCAAAACCCGGTTGCCGGGTAAATCGCCCAGCAAATCAATTACAGCCTGCTCCAGGTCTTCGTCGTTAATCACAATCTTCATGCCTTGTCCGCCCAATACATAGCTGGGGCGAACCAATACCGGATAACCGATTTTTTTGGCTACGGCAATGGCTTCGTCGGCATCTTCGGCTACACCAAAATCGGGGTAGGGAATATTGAGGTCTTTCAGTAAATTTGAGAAGGAACCGCGGTCTTCCGATAAATCCATATCAGGGAAACTGGTGCCTATAATTTTAATGCCCAGCTCATGTAATTTCCGGGCCAGTTTAAGGGCAGTCTGACCGCCTAATTGCACAATCACACCTTCAGGTTTTTCGAGTTCAACAATCTCTCTTAAAGTTTCCCAGAAAACCGGTTCAAAATACAGCTTGTCGGCCATATCAAAATCGGTACTTACGGTTTCGGGGTTGCAGTTAATCATAATGGCTTCGTAACCACATTCTTTTGCTGCCAGCAAACCATGCACACAGCTATAGTCGAACTCAATGCCCTGGCCAATGCGGTTGGGGCCTGAACCCAAAACAATTATTTTCTTTTTATCGCTAACAATACTTTCATTTTCACCATCAAAAGTGGAGTAAAAATAATTGGTTGGCGAAGGGAATTCTGCACTGCAGGTATCTACCGTTTTGTAAATGCGGTGGATACCCATTTTTTTGCGCAAGTCCCAAACCTCATCTTCAGTGGTATCGCCACCAAGAAGGTATGCAATTTGCACATCGCTATATCCTTTTTGCTTCAGTTCAACCATCATACCTTCGGGCAGGTTACTGAGGTTAAAACGCTTGGCATCGCCTTCCAGTCTCACCATATCATTAATCTGGGTTAAAAACCACCTGTCGATGCGGGTAATTTTTTCGACTGATGAAATGGGCATTCCCAGGCTCAGGGCATCTTTAATGGCAAACAGACGATCCCAGCTTGGGTTCTTTAATTTGTCTACAATCCGTTCGAGGTTTCTGTCCTGATAGCCATCGGCACCCAGACCATTTCGTTTAATTTCCAGACTTTGGGTTGCTTTCTGCAAGGCTTCAATAAAAGTGCGGCCAATACCCATTACCTCGCCCACCGATTTCATTTGTAAACCCAGGGTTTTGTTGGCACCTTTAAATTTATCAAAATTCCAGCGGGGCATTTTAACAATTACATAATCAATGGCCGGTTCAAAATAGGCCGAAGTGGTTTTGGTTACCGGATTTTTTAATTCATCGAGGTGATATCCGATAGCCAGTTTGGCGGCAATTTTAGCAATGGGATAACCGGTAGCTTTACTGGCCAGGGCTGATGAGCGTGAAACCCGGGGATTTATTTCTACAGCTATTATCGATTCATCTTCGGGGTTTACCGCAAACTGCACATTGCAACCGCCTGCAAAATTTCCGATACTGCGCATCATATGTATGCCCATGGTGCGCATTCTCTGAAACACCGTATCGCTTAATGTCATGGCAGGAGCAACCGTTATCGAATCGCCGGTATGAATGCCCATCGGGTCAAAATTTTCGATGGTACAAATTATGGCTACGCTGTCGTTTTGATCGCGAAGCAATTCCAGCTCATATTCTTTCCACCCGAAAACTGCTTTTTCAACAAGTACCTCGTGAGTGGGAGAGGCAGATAAACCACGTTGCAGGGCGGCATCCAATTCTTCCTTTACCCAAACAAAACCGCCTCCGGTTCCACCTAAAGTATACGAAGGGCGTATAACCAGGGGAAAGCCAATATCCTGTGCAATTTCTTTTCCTTCCAAAAAGGAGTTGGCCACTTTTGAATCGGCAACCGGCACTCCGATATCAATCATTTTCTGACGAAATTTTTCGCGGTTTTCTGTGGTTTCAATAGCGGCAATATCCACTCCAATCATACGTACGCCATGCTTTTCCCAAAGACCAATTTCATCGCATTCAATGGCCAGGTTCAGGGCAGTTTGACCGCCCATGGTAGGCAATACCGCATCAATCTGGTGTTCGCTTAATATTTGTGCAATGGACGCGGTTTCAAGGGGTAATAAATAAATATGATCTGCAGTAACCGGGTCAGTCATTATGGTGGCCGGATTGCTGTTAATCAAAACCACTTTCACGCCTTCTTCCTTTAACGAGCGGGCAGCCTGAGTTCCGCTATAGTCAAATTCACAGGCCTGACCAATTATAATGGGGCCGCTTCCAATAATGAGTACCGATTTAATGCTGATGTCTTTTGGCATATTTATGTATTAATTCTTGTTAATTTTCCAGCAGTTGGGTTCAGAACAAACCTTACCTTGGGGTATAAATTGAGCAAATGTAGGACAGATTTTTTAGCTAAGCTAATTAAACTGTTCACTATTTATATTCAAATCCGGAAATGCCTAGCTGTCACATTCAAATTTATGAAGAAAAATCAAAATGTCGCACTCACGTTTTTATTAGTTATATCAATAAACTGCAAACAATTGGGCTTAAATTATAGTATTTTGAATCGAAAATTCATTTTTATAAATATTAAGTACCGGGAGCAGAAAAATTGATTTTATTTGTTGTTTTTACGATAAGAGCAAAAGTGAATTTAACAAATTTAAAAAAGTAAATGGGATGGTCCATTTTGGTTTATTGCGCGGCCCCATAAGTTTTCCACAATTTAGGGTTAAAAAGCGATTGGTTTTATTTAAATGTCGCAATAAACTTTGATTGCGACATTTTCCCAAAATGAAATATGAAATTTCCAATCCGCTGATAATAACCAATATTTATGATCTGTTTTTTTTAGATACATTCAACTCACATAAAAATAAAGGCCGGTTTTAACAAAAAAACCAAGGAAATTAAGCGGGTATGAACCTGTTTTTTTGATAATAAATGTGGATATCCTCATTAAAAAAAGGCGGTCAGGCACTGTTTGATGCCCCTTGCATAAGCAGATTGCGCACTGATATAATATGGGTTGTCAAGTATTAAAAAGCGATATAACTTGCGGGTAAAATGAAACGTATAATAAAAACAGTATTGACCCTGGTATTGGTGTTTATTTTGTTTTTTGGTACCTGGTTCATCACCGAACGCCTGCGGGCGCCCGAAGAAAGTTTACATACTATTTACAAAAAAAACATAACGCCGTGCATGAATTACTGGACCACGGACCCAAATTTTACCGACACCAACAGTCATCAGGCCATGGCCATGCGTTTGTATGATGCCGGAGAATTTGCATTGGCTCTGGAGGCTTTCCAGCAGTTTGAACCTGCTCAGGAAGAGGAAGCGTTATACAATTTGTATATCGGTATTTGCTATCTGAAGTCGGATTTTGACAATCTGGCTATCACACATTTATTACAGTCGGTAGAGTTGTTTACCAGCTTTGATCGCATTCAATTGAGCAAATGGTACCTGGCCCTCGCATATCTGAAAGCCGGTATGGAAAAAGATGCTACCAAAATACTTGAAGAAATTGTAGAAGTAAATGCCCCGCAAAAATCGCAGGCAAAAGCCATTATCCGTGAAATAGATTACTCAAGCAATCCGATTAAAGGATTGATGATGGTATTTTCCGATTAAAGAGTCTGTCTATAATGTCCTCTGGCGGTGTTATGCTCGTTCACAAAAATGCTCATGTACACCAGCACCCCCGATAGCTATCGAATTGGCGTCAAGCTAACAAAATAATATAGCGATATTGTTAGCTTTTGGGGATGCATTAGATTACCCTTAATAATGTGTTACAATTGATTGTTTTTTTCTTTTTGCTTGATCAAAAAGAAACAAAAAATCAAGACTTATTTCAGCACCTTGCACTTGTAAAAAAGAAATGTTTTGCCACGCAGCCCAAGCCGCAAGGCCAACTTTTGCGAAAGGTAGGCCTTGCTCGAGGGCCGCTTACACACGCCAGCCGCACACATTTCTTTTTAACAATTGCATGCGGCACCGAAATAGGTCGGTCCTTAATTTCCCTTGCTTTAAAAGGCAAAATTCAGGAAGCATTAATAGCAGTTTTCATTCACAACTAGACTGACATGTTATTCAATCCATTAATACGGTTTACATAATTTTTGGACACTTCGCACATAATTATATGTTTTATACATGCATTGATTAAAGAAAAGTGTTCAAATTTAGAATTCTTCAGGACCGACCTATTACAATAACGCCAGCAAATATTAAAAGATTGGCCTGTAGATAATGAATCAAATGAACACAAATGTAGCAGACCTTGAGCAAGGCCTATTAGTCGCAACGATTGGCCTTGCGGCTTGGGATGCGGGCCAAGGCCAAACTTTTTTACATTTGCCAGTTATTGT
>JAUXUD010000096.1 GCA_030680835.1 Bacteroidota bacterium | reverse complement strand
TTATTTTTAATGTTTATTCACATTTATCTTTCAAACCGTCCTGTTTCCGCCTCTTCTCTTGCCTTGCTCCCCTGCTCCCGCTCTCCGTTTCTTTTTCTCTTAGGGGGTGCAAATGTATGCAGTTTTGCGCTTTTTGCAAATAGCTATTGAATGTTTTATTCAATAGACTGTGTGTTAGTGCTAAAAGTTTGAATAAACTATAAATTTAATTGATTTGGGTCAGAATAAATTAATAAAAACAGTAGTTCTTCCTTATCTATTTAAAACAAAGTGTTCTTATAAGAAGGTCCTGCACCTAAATGTTTATAAGCTTTTTCTGTTACTTCTCTTCCTCTGGGTGTTCGCATCATAAAACCTTCCTGTATTAAATACGGTTCATATACTTCTTCTATTGTACCCGGGTCTTCGCCAATAGCAGTGGCTATAGTTGTTAAACCTACAGGTCCTCCTTTAAATTTATCTATCATGGTTTTTAAGATCCGTGCATCCATTTCATCCAAACCTTCTTCATCTACATTCAGGGCGTTCAAGGCATATTTTGCTATTTCCATACTAATGGTGCCATCCCCTTTAATCTGTGCAAAATCTCGGGTACGTCTTAATAATGCATTGCCAATGCGGGGTGTTCCCCTGCTCCTGCGCGCAATTTCAAATGCTGCTTCTTCATCAATCATCGACTTTAAAATATCTGCCGACCTGCCAATAATTGTTTTCATCAAGGCTTTATCATAATACTGCAGGCGCGAATTAATACCAAACCTTGCCCTTAATGGCGCAGTAAGTAAGCCACTCCTTGTGGTTGCTCCAATTAAAGTAAAGGGTGCTACTTCAATTTGTATACTTCGCGCATTGGGACCACTATCAATCATGATGTCTATTTTAAAATCCTCCATGGCTGAGTATAAAAACTCTTCAACTACCGGGCTCAACCTGTGAATTTCATCAATAAAAAGCACGTCTCCTTCTTCGAGATTCGTCAACAAACCTGCTAAATCGCCGGGCTTTTCCAGTACAGGACCAGAAGTTGTTTTGATACCTGCACCTAATTCATTCGCTATAATAATAGCCAAAGTGGTTTTACCCAATCCCGGAGGACCGTGGAGCAACACATGGTCTAAGGACTCCCCTCTTTGCCGGGCGGCTTGTACAAATACTTTTAAATTTTCAATAATTTTTTCCTGACCGGTAAAATCATCAAAGGATTTTGGACGAAGCACCCGTTCAATATCTTTATCAGTATTGCTTAAATTGCTTTCTTCAGGGTCTAAATTTGGATTGCGCACGGTACGAATTTATAGAAATTTAAATAGCGGGCAAATTTATCCTTATAATTAATATACGCATTTAATCCATAAAATGCCGGATATGTAATCAGACATCCCTTTAAACAAAAAATGTGTCAGGTTCAAAAATTGGGTATATATTTACCCCCCATAAAAAAGACTTAAGCAAAATATAATGAAACAATTTTTTAAATTTATGTTCGCCAGTTTACTAGGCTTCATTATCGGCGGTTTCCTTCTCATATTTATACTCATTGGAATTGCGGCCGGTATCGCTTCGGGGGGCTCTGATGAAAAAGCTATCGCACTAAAGGACAACAGCGTTTTAAAGCTTAAACTAAATTATATTATTCCTGAAAGATCCACGAAAAATCCTTTCTATTTTTTTGATTTCCCAGGTATGGAGTCTGGTAAATCGCTTGGGTTAAATGATATTCTGGCAAATATTAAAAAGGCTTCAGAAGATGATCATATCAAAGGAATTTATCTGGGTGCAGATGTTTCACCCAATAGTTATGCCAGCCTTGAGGAAATAAGAAACGCACTTATTAAATTTAAAAAATCAAAGAAGTTCATTTATGCCTATGCCGAGCTCATGGATGAACACAGCTATTATGTAGCTTCGGTTGCCGATAGAATTTATTTAAATCCCAGTGGAGATATATTATTGAATGGGTTTTCGCAACAGGTGTTTTATATTAAAGGATTGCTCGATAAAATTGGTCTTGAACCTGAGTTGATTCGTCATGGTAAATACAAAGCAGCCGGGGAGCCTTTAATTGCCGATAAAATGAGTGAAGCCAACCGCAAACAAATAGAAGCATATATGGGTAATTTATATCGTTATTTTTTGAAAAATATTGCAAGTGCAAGAAAGAAAAATGTTGAAGAAATTACGGATATCGTAAATCAATTGCAGGTTCAGAATTCAAAAGATGCCGTGCGACTGGGGATTATTGATGCCGTAAAATATGAGGATGAAGTAGAAGCCGAAATAAAAAGCAAATTGGGAATTGGTGAAAAGGCGAAAATTGAATTTGTATCTAATTCCAAATACAAAAATGTAAGGGGTGAAGTTTCAACATCAGACAATAAAATTGCTGTAGTTTATTGTGTGGGTGACATTATAAGCGGAAAGGGTGATGATGAAACAATCGGTTCAGAAAAAATTGCCGCCACTTTAAAAAAGATACGGGAAGATGATAAATATAAAGCAGTTGTTTTAAGAATTAATTCGCCCGGCGGAAGTGCACTTGCAAGCGATGTAATATGGCGTGAGGTAGTATTGTGTAAAAAGATAAAACCGGTAGTGGTTTCTATGGGTGATGTTGCGGCCAGTGGCGGTTATTATATTGCTGCACCTGCAGATGCCATTATTGCCCAACCCAATACCATAACAGGTTCCATTGGAGTATTTGGATTGATGCTCAATGCAAAAGAATTGTTAAACAATAAACTTGGTATAAAAATTGAAACCGTAAAATTTGGTGAATTCTCTGATTTGGGAAGTCCCGACAGACCTTTAAATGAAGCGGAAAGAAAGGTGATTCAAAAAGCAATTGACCGTGTTTATGCCGATTTTATCAAACGTGTTGCAGAAGGCCGGAACTTAAGCGAAGCACAAATTGATTCGCTGGCACAGGGAAGGGTTTACAGTGGTGTTGAAGCCAAGGCATTGGGACTTATTGATGGTTTTGGCGGTTTGGATAAGGCCATTGAAGTGGCTGCAAAAAAAGCGAAACTTACTGAATACCGTACCGTTATTTTACCCGAATTAAAAGATCCATTTTCGGAATTGCTGAGTACAATAAGCGAAAATACAAGTACTTATTTTATGAAACGCGAATTGGGTTCAGACTACAGGCAATATGTGCAAATTAAGAATGCACTGAAATACCAGGGAATTCAGATGCGGATGAGTTATGATTTTAAGATTCAGTGATTTGAGTTATGAGGTATGAGGTATGAGATTTAGAATTATTTTTTAACAAATATCCAATTACCAAATTGATTTGTTTGTGTTCCTTTAATATTATTTAAAGAAACTGAATCAGGGATATAATCGTATCCCCTCCAACCTTTATGATTGTTTATAGTTTTATAATCAACAAATAAGGTATCAGGTATTGGATTATTGGAATAATATAAGTATGAAGTTTTAAATTTATCTATGGCTGAATATGTAATTAAGGAGCCACAAACAAGATAAGGGCCAATGCTTAAATCAGACCAGGCTTGAAGACGTCCAAAAGTTGGTAAAAGCTGATTTGGAGGAGCAAGTATAAGATTAATGCTATCAGTTTGTGAAACAAAAATGCTAATACTATCTTTATTCAAAATAAAAATATTTAAAGATGGAGGAACCGGTGAAACAATAATTACCTCATCAGGTGTTTTTTTACATGAATAAAACAACAACACAAATATTGAAATTGAAAGAATCAATTTAAAGTTTGATCTTAAAAAATTCATTTGCTCTATATTGAAAATTGATAAGACTTAAAACTGATAAAGAAATGAGAGTTTGAGAAGCGAGAGGCGAGACAGGAAAACAAACCAACTAATATCTAATATCTCGCTTCTCGATTCTCGTAATCTCGTAATCTTTCTTTATTTCATAAAGGGCATGCCTTTTAAGCTTCGGCCGGCGCCTTGCAATTTGCCAATGCTTTTCATCATTTTACGCATTTCTTCGAATTGTTTCAGGAGTTGGTTTACTTGTTGAATATCGGTGCCGCTTCCCATGGCTATTCTCTTTCTTCTTGAACCATTAATAATATCAGGAGTTTTGCGTTCCGCAGCAGTCATCGAGTTAATTATTGCTTCTATTCCTTTAAATGCATCGTCGCTGATATCAATATCTTTAACCGCTTTTCCAACTCCGGGTATCATGCCCATTAAGTCTTTGAGGTTACCCATTTTTTTGATTTGCTGAATCTGGGTAAAAAAATCTTCAAAGGTAAACTGGTCTTTTAAAAGTTTTTTCTGAATTTTTTCAGCTTCTGCTTCATCAAAAACCTCCTGAGCTTTTTCCACCAAACTTACGATATCGCCCATCCCTAAAATACGCTGAGCCATCCGGTCGGGATGGAATACATCAAGTGCTTCCAATTTTTCGCCGGTACCCATAAACTTGATGGGCTTGTTAACAATGGATTTTATAGACAAGGCAGCACCTCCACGTGTATCACCGTCCAGTTTGGTGAGAATTACCCCACTAAAATCCAGCACATCATTAAAAGCTTTGGCGGTATTCACTGCATCCTGGCCGGTCATGGCATCCACAACAAACAATATTTCCTGGGGATTCAAAGCTTTTTTGATATCGCCAATTTCTTTCATCATCAGCTCATCAATACTCAAACGACCGGCAGTATCTACAATAAGCACACGAATATTGGCCGAACGAGCAGCCTTTAAAGCATTTTCAGCAATTTTTACGGGGTTGTTGTTTCCTTCTTCCCAAAAAACAGGAACATCAATTTGCGCGCCCAAAACTTTTAACTGTTCAATGGCGGCAGGACGATATACATCACAAGCTGCCATCATTACAGTACGTCCTTTTTTCTTGATATAATTTGCCAGTTTTGCCGAATGGGTTGTTTTACCACTTCCCTGCAAACCCGCCATTAATATAACCGTTGGGTTGCCATTCAGATTGATATCTTCTGTTTTTCCACCTAATAATTCTCTTAACTCATCATTAACGATTTTAACCATTAATTGCCCGGGAGAAACACTGGTTAAAACATTTTGACCCAATGCTTTTTCTCTTACCGTATCCGTAAAATGCTTGGCTATTTTATAATTTACGTCGGCATCAATTAAGGCTTTTCTAATTTCTTTAACTGTTTCAGCAACATTTATTTCCGATATTTTCCCCTGACCTTTTAAGGTTTTAAAGGCTTTTTCAATCTTACCACTTAAACTTTCAAACATAATTCTCTCAATTTTTGGGATTGCGAAAATAGGGAATTTGGTTTAATATTGATCCAAAATATTGGTATGATCCAACCTGATTTAAAAGCTTAAAGAAATATAAAATATGAAAAAACTTACTTTCCTTTTTATTCTGATCCTAAACCATTTGGTTGTTTTTGCGCAACAAAAAATGCTGAGTGTTGATGAAGTTGTTATGAAACAAAGAAGCAGTTTGGCACCCGAAAGACTCGCACAATTGCAATGGATTCCGCAATCCAATCAGTTTACCTATATTGGAAAAAAAGAGGGTAAAGAGGTTTTAATTGTTGAGAAGGCTGAAACTTTAGTAAAAGACACTTTATTAACGATTGATGAATTTAGTATGGTGGTTAGAAATCTGCTCAAGAATGAAAAACCAATTACAAAGTTTCCGGCAATCACGTGGATAAACACTTCTGCTTTTCGTTTTTTGTATAATAACTCCTGTTATTTTTTTGATTTAAACGGTAAAACAATCAGCCTTTTGGCAAGCGCCCCAAAAGAGGCCGAAGACCTGGACTTTGAGCCTTTAACCAATAAACTGGCTTATACGATAAACAATAATTTATTTGTGAATGTAAATGGTAAACCCGAAGATGTACCGGTAATAACTACTGATGGTCAGGTTGTCAACAAAAAGGACATGATAACAAATGATGGAACCTATGGAATTGTTAATGGAAAAGCCGTTCACCGCAATGAATTTGGAATTAACAAGGGAACCTTTTTTAGTCCAAAGGGAACCCGTATTGCTTATTATAAACTCTATGAAGGTATGGTACCCGATTACAAATTAATGGAAATAAACTCCAATGATTCGAACCATAAAAACTTAACAAGGCCCACATCTTTCCAATCTATAAAATATCCAATGGCCGGCAATAAAAGTCATGAGGCCCATGTATATATTTACGACTTTGCCAGGAAAAGAAATCTGGAGGTAGTAACAACGGGTGATGCGGAGCAATATCTTACCAATATTGCATGGAGTTTAAATGAAGATTATTTATATATAGCCATTGTTAACCGGGCTCAAAATGAAATGACCATGAACATGTATGATGGAACTACCGGAGTATTTATTAAAACTTTATTTACCGAAACCCATCCAAAATATGTTGAGCCTGAAAAACCAATGGTTTTTTTAAAAAGCGATCCCAATAAATTTATCTGGTTCAGCGAAAGAGATGGGTATAATCATTTGTATTTATACAATCACAAAGGAGAATTATTAAACCAGTTAACAAAAGGGAAAAATGCAGTAACCGATATTATTGGTTTCGACCCAAAGGGAACCTTTTTAATATATAACGCAACCAGTGAAGATGGCTTGAGTAAAATTGCATATAAACTCGATTTAAAAACGCTCAAATCGATTGCAATTAATGGTTTAGAGGGGCAACATAATACGCTTGTAAATGATGAAGGCACTTATGCACTCGACCAGCTAAGCAGCACAAGTATTCCCAGAAGAGTAACTTTATTTGATACAAAAGGCAGGGAATTAAGCCTTTTATTAAATGCAAAAAATCCCATAGGTGATTATAAGAGTTGCAACATAAAAATATTTTCTATTCCATCAACCGATAAACTGGTTAAACTGAACTGCCGTATGATATTGCCTCCCGGGTTTGACTCAACAAAAAAATACCCGGTTATTGTTTATGTTTATGGTGGGCCCCATGCTCAGATGATTACAAACAACTGGCTGGGAGGTGCTGATATGTGGCTCTATATGATGGCACAACAAGGCTATATTACTTTTACTTTAGACAATCGGGGCAGTATGAACCGGGGTCTGGAATTTGAAAACGCCATTCACCGGCATTTTGGAAAAATTGAAATGGAAGACCAGTTGGCAGGTGTTTCATATTTAAAAAATCAAAAGTATATTGATCCCACACGCCTGGGAGTATTTGGATGGAGTTTTGGAGGTTTTATGAGTACGGGTTTAATGACCAAAACACCGGAAACCTTTAAAGTGGGTGTTGCGGGGGGTGCAGTAATTGACTGGAGAATGTATGAAATAATGTATACCGAACGCTATATGGACAGTCCGCAGGAAAACCCCGATGGTTATGCAGATGCCGATCTGACCAATTATGCTAAAAACCTGAAGGGAAGACTTTTATTGATACATGGAACCAATGATAATGTTGTTTTGTGGCAGCATACCCTTACATTTCTTAAAAAGTGTGTTGATGAAGGCGTACAAGCCGACTATTTTGTATATCCGGGACATGAACATAATGTTCTTGGGCCCGACAGGGTTCATTTAATGAAAAAAATTACGATTTACTTCAAGGATTTTTTATAAAAAAAGATACATTAAATAAAACGAAAAAGCCCCCCACGCTTAAAGCGGAGAGGCTTTTCCTAGCCTATGAAACTACCTGAAAAGTCTACCCCTAGCTTTTCAGGCCAACAAAGATAAAACATTAATTTAATTTTAACTTAACTTATTTGTTATATCTTTTTTGGATTTTTAAATTTAAATAAGAGTTAACTTAATTACCAATATAACTAATTTGTTTCCAATAGAATACGCCTGAACTAAATCTAAAATATGCGCAATTTTGGAATAAATAAGATTTTAAATGACCAGAATCATATCCGCATTTGACACAGGTCATCCCAGCTCTTCACATTATAATGCAATTTTGGCTCATAAATAATTATAATGAAAAGAAAAGCTGAAAGTTTGAGTTTTAGTGAAATGTCTACGGATAATTTAGGAGTTTATCTGATGGATGTTCAACAACCTTATCTTCAAAAAACTTTGGCTACTTTTATTTTATGCTCAAAAACCATTTCAAATTCGGATAATAAAGAAGAATCAAAAATTATTGGTGATATTTTAATCAAATTGGGTAAACTGATTCAAAAGCATTTTGATGAGGATGAACGAATATTTTTCCCTTATCTGAGGCTAAAAATAGAAAATACCAACAGTACAAAGCTCAGTGAATTTCACATTTCTTTCAAGGAGATTAAATTAAAACACCAGGCCATACTCAAACTTTTCAAAAAACTTCGTCAGGTAAGCAATAATTACACGCCTGCCTCCGAAACTTCGGCCACAATAAAATTAAGTTATGCGCAACTGTTTAACTTTGAACAGGATATATTAAAACATATTTTTCTTGAAGAAGAAATCCTTTTTCCCAGGCTGTTGCAAATGGACAAATTGAAAAACCATAATCTTTAACTTATTAACTGGATTTCTTGATATTGTTCAGTGTTTTTATTGATTTATATCAATCCCTTGACTTTTTTTCTCACCGACATTTGTTCTCCTGATCATATATTCTGATCCTATTTTTAGTGTAATATTTTGCTTGCAGAAACCTTCAAAAGTTACTGTCTGTTAATTTATTATTATATTCGTGGAAAATACAATTAAATAACCCACATGAAACAGGAAATAGAGATGCTCGATGCATTATTTAAAAATGCAACTGAAGGCATCATTGTTGTGGGTAAAGATGCAGGAATAATCATGGTTAATCCCAAAGCCGAATTGCTTTTCGGATATACAAAAGACGAGCTCTACCATAAAAAAATTGAAATACTGATTCCGCACCGGTTTGCTGCCGCTCACGTTACGCACCGTACCCAGTTTATGAGTAATCCCCATTCAAGAGGTATGGGTATTGGAATGGATCTTCATGCCATGCGAAAAGACGGCACCGAGTTTCCGGTTGAAGTTAGTTTAAGCAGTTTTTCCACCAGTGAAGGTCAGTTTTTCATGAGTTTTATTATTGATATCACTGAAAGGATAAAACAGCAGCATGAAATAAGTGCTTTGAATGCGGAACTCGAACATAGGGTAGCCGAAAGAACCGAAGAATTGGCACAGGCTATTAATAAACTTGCCGAGTCGAAGCAGGAAGTAATGAGATCGCTTGAAACGGAAAAGGAATTAAATGAGTTAAAATCCAGATTTATAACCACTGCTTCACATGAATTCAGGACGCCATTGGCAACAATATTATCTTCAGTATCATTAATCGGGCAATATCCCGAAACCCGTGATCAGGAAAAAAGACTAAAGCATATAACACGCATTCGTTCATCTGTGCACAATTTAACACAGATATTAAATGATTTCCTATCATTAAGTAAATTAGAAGAGGGGGTTGTTAGGAACCAACCCGAATATTTTGACCTCGATGAATTTGCAAAAGACACCATTGAGGAAATGCGGCCTATGATGAAAATAGGTCAAAACATTATTTATAAGCATATTGGAAATAAAAATCAAGCATTTCTTGATAAGCAATTGCTGAAAAATGTATTATTCAATCTTATTTCCAATGCGATTAAATATTCTCCGGAAGACCGGGAAATTAATTTTGAAACCCTTTGTGAAAATGATAAGGTTACAATAATAGTAAAAGACCAGGGAATAGGAATTCCAAAGGAAGACCAGCAATTTTTGTTTCAGCGTTTTTTCCGCGCCAAGAATGCCGGGAATGAACAGGGAACCGGTTTGGGCTTAAATATCGTAAAAAAATATATAGAATTAATGGGTGGTGATATCGCATACAAAAGCTCTGTAAATGAAGGAACCGTATTTACCCTTAAATTTATTATAAAATAGATTCTTAATAAATAAAAATAATGAAAACAATCCTGCTTATTGAAGACAATCCTGACATGCGTGAAAACATTGCAGAGATACTTGAACTGGCTAAATATAAAGTAATCACGGCAACGAATGGGAAGGAAGGTGTAAAATTTGCACAACATGAAAAGCCCGACCTGATTGTTTGTGATATTATGATGCCTGAATTGGACGGATACGGCGTATTGCATATGCTTGGAAATGATAGTGAAACTGCCGGAATACCTTTTATTTTCCTTACAGCCAAGGCAGAAAAAAGTGACCAGAGAATGGGGATGGGAATGGGAGCTGATGATTATCTGACAAAACCTTTTGAGAATGCAGATTTACTACAGGCTGTTGAAACCCGTTTGAAAAAGCATGAGATTCTGAGGATTGAGTTTGCACGAACTGCAGAAGGACTTAACGATTTCTTTAAAGAAGCACAAGGAACTGATTCACTCAAGGAAATATCAGATGATAAGGAACGGAAATTATACAGGAAAAAAGACAGCCTTTACATGGAAACCAACCATCCAAGAGGAGTATTTTTTATTACCAAAGGAAAAGTTAAAACCTGTAAATCAAATGATAATGGTAAGGAATACGTTACCGGACTATATAAGGAAGGTGATTTTATTGGTTACACAGCGCTCCTTGAGGACCTGCCATATACAGATGCAGCCATTGCCATGGAAGATACCGAAGCCGTAATTATTCCGAAAAATGAGTTTTTTTCACTGCTTTATTCAAACCGGGACGTTGCTGCCAAGTTTATTAAAATGCTTTCCGGTAACGTTTCAGAAATGGAAAACAGGCTGGTAAGGCTAGCTTACAATTCAGTAAGAAAAAGGGTAGCAGAAGCTTTAATCATGTTACAGGAACGCTATTCAAAAGAAGGTGAAAACCTGAGTATGGCAGTTTCCCGTGAAGACCTGGCAGGTTTAGTTGGTACGGCAACAGAAACCGTTACCAGAACCCTCTCTGATTTCAAAGATGAAGGTATTATTGCCATTAAAGGGAGCAATATTGCAATTCTTAATCAGGAAAAACTGATTAAAATGAAGAATTAAACAGGCAATACTTACAGGTTCGTGTGCTAAACAAAAAATACTGCAATATTTTCAATTGGAGCTTGTAATAATACGATCAACAATCATTTTGGCTTTATGAAAACTTAAACCAAAGTTATTACGCACGTTTGGAAGCGAACTGATTAGCACCAGTAATTGTTTGGCTGGTATGGCAAAAGCAAATGTTCCTTCATAGCTCCACATAAAATACCAGCCTTTTGCAGGAATGCTCCACCAGAAATATCCGAAAGCTGCATCTTCAAAAGCATTATAAACCCGGGATGCCAACATTTCTTTACACCAGCTAACAGGAATTATCCGGTTGCCATTCCATTTCCCGCTATCCATAACACATTGCGCTACTTTTGCCAGTTCCCTGGGTGTTGTAAAGATGCCAAATGCTCCCAGGGTAATCCCATCTTCAGGATAAGCATCCCATGAAATATTTTCAATTCCTAATGGCTCAAGCAACACTTTTCTTCCGTATGCTTCAAGTGTTTTTCCTGTTGCATATTGTACTATGCCTGATACTACTTGCGGATTGCCATCATTGTAATCAAAAAAAAGTCCGGAAATTTTTTCAAATTCCAAACCCAGAACAAAATCAATGCTATTGTTGGTTTTAAGTTGCCGTAATACTTCTGTAATTGCGGTATTGTTAAATGCAATACCCGAACGCATAGTTAGCATATCTTTTATCGGGATACTATATTTATCGGGATGATTTCCAATAAATCCAGGCAGGTATTTTCCAACCGGATCATCAATACTTTCAATAAAACCCTCCGACAGTGCGATGCCTGTAATAATGCCCGTTAGTTGTATTGTACATGACCCAATTGCTGCCCGGTTTGTACGATCAGCCTCATCTTTTAAATAACTTTCGGCAATCAGTTTTCCATTTTTAAATACCAATAAACTCTTCATCATCCAGGTATTCTCATCTGCATATACATCCCTGTATATGTTGTCAAGAATTGTCGCATCCATATGTTCACTGGCAGGGGTTGAAAGCAACCATCCATCATTTATATTCACCGGGCTATAGCCTGTATATGGCTTTTTTAGTGGAGCGTCCTTAATACATGCCGAAAACAACACAATAAATAATAAATACCATAAAACGGTTTTCATCTTATTTTGATTTTAGGTAGCATGATAAATTTAAGGGATTGATTGAGCATGAAGATGCGGGGCACTTTGTAATAAGCATAATAATCCAGTGCATATGCAATGGCAAGAACAGATGAAGGTTTTCGTTGCCAGCGTATTTCGATGCCGGACTGGTTATACCGGTTCAAGGAACCAAATTGTAAATTGCTGTGAACAATATCCAAGGCATACGTAATTCCTAAATCATAAAAACTTGAATTTCGTTCCGGTTTAGGCCTTGAAGTGAAACCCAGAACTGATGAAGACAATGAGTGTTTAAACTGATGTTCTGTAACCCTGAATGGATAAGAGAAAAGGGCACAAAGTCCATAATGCGTGAACCAAAAAGTATAACCACTATGCAGATCGGGATAAAACTGGTAATTTATTTCTGCCGTTAATAAAGGTCCGATACAAACTGCTTTATTTTTAAATGGTTTAAATAAACAACCTATTTGTGCAGGAATGAGATTCATAATACCCCCCTGATTTCCTTAGCTTCTAAAAATGAATAAGCAAGCCGGGCCTGATAATTAATTACCCTTTTTTCATTTTCCAGTTGCCAAACCGGTTGGTAACAAAATCCCGGCCCGCGAAAAACAAGACCGTAATTCAATGCTTCTTTTATCTGGATATATTTAACGGAATAGATTTGATAATGTATTTTGGTTTTCTGTGAAAAACAGGGAGTAATCATTAAAGAATGTATTACTAAAAAACACCCCAGGAGCAAGATTATATGCATAAATCCTTGAATAATCTGCATGAATATTTAAGTGTGTTATTTGCTATGTCCGGATTAAATAAAACATCTCCAATATTCCTTTGCAAAGCAAGCAAATCCTATACGCAATGCTCATGATCAGCCTCAAATGATTCAATGATACATGTCAGACAAATACAGCGCCGGGCATGCACTGAAATCCAGTAAACTATTGACATACATCATACCAGGAATTGACTTTTATCAAAGTACGTGAACAGATTAAAATATAATTCTGTATAAAATATAATTTTGTTTGTAGTGTATGGCATTCCATTAACTTAAAGATAAATATTTTGTTTAAAAAGAAACCCCAAATATCATTCATGCTGTCTCTTTCAAAAATCCCATTTCCCATCAGACATATTTTTATTGAAGCGGGTCGGATTGCGCAATTCTTTTATTTAATCATTGTTGATGGTTTGCGACCCGAATATGAGTGGAAGGAATTCCTGAAGCAATGTTTTTATGTGGGAAATAAGTCATTGCCATTGGCAGGGGTAACCGCTTTTATTATCGGTTTGGTATTAACACTTCAGTCGCGTCCTACCATGCAGATGTTTGGGGCAGAGGCCTGGCTGCCGGCTATGGTTAGTATATCCATTATCCGTGAAATCGGACCCGTAATTACGGCTCTCATATGTGCCGGAAAAGTTGCATCCGGAATCGGGGCAGAATTAGGATCCATGCGCGTAACGGAGCAAATAGATGCCATGGAAGTTTCAGGAATAAGTCCGATTAAATACATAGTGATAACCCGTGTATTGGCTACAACACTTATGTTGCCTGTATTGGTTATATTGAGTGATGCCATTTCTCTCTGGGGTTCGTATATTGGCATTAATATGCAGGGAAATATCAGTCTGCGTTTGTATGTTATGCAGGTTTTCGATAATGTAGAATACAGCGACATCATTCCTTCACTGATTAAATCCTACTTCTTTGGATTTGCCATAGGATTTGTTGGTTGTTACAAAGGTTATTATTCAAGCAAAGGAACAGAGGGGGTTGGCCGCTCGGCAAATACAGCAGTTGTTATATCTTCTTTATTGATTTTTATAATTGACCTGCTGGCAGTTCAAATTTTACAGATATTGGGAATAATTTAATAAGAACATGTTTAGTTATGACAAACGATACTGACATAAATGACCCGGAAACAGTTGTAAAAATAAATAATCTATATAAATCCTTCGGCAAAAATGAGGTGTTAAAAGGGATTAATCTGACATTATCGAAAGGAGAAAACCTGGTAGTTATTGGACGTTCGGGTTGTGGAAAATCTGTTTTGGCCAAATGCATCATTGGTTTGGTAAACGCCGACCAGGGCAAAGTCTTTTTATTTGGAAATGACATCACCGGTTATAAGCGGAAAGAATTAAACCTGCTCAGATCGAAAATCGGCTTTTTGTTTCAAAGCAATGCACTCTACGATTCGATGAATATTAGCGACAACCTGACATTTACCCTGCAAAGAAGGGAAAAAGGAAAAAGCAGGAAAGAATTAGACATGCAGGTTGAAGAAGTTTTGGAAAACGTTGGGCTACCGGAATCAAAATATATGATGCCTGCCGAACTTTCGGGTGGTATGAAAAAGCGGATTGGTTTGGCGCGGGCATTGATTTTAAAACCACAATTGATGCTTTATGATGAGCCCACCACAGGACTCGATCCGATAACCTCACGGGAAATCAGTCAACTGATGCTCGAAATGCAGCATGCTTACCAGATATCTTCAGTAATAATTTCTCACGATTTGCAATGCACCCGCATTACTGCTAACCGGATAATTGCCTTAATAGATGGAAAATGTTATGCCGGGGGAACCTATACTGAATTAGCCCGGTCAATGGACCCAAAAGTGAACAGTTTTTTTATATAGTTATGGAAAAAGAAATAATGAAACAATTTAGGTTAGGTGTTTTTGTTGTTGCAGGCACTGTATTGTTTGCATTAACAATGTATTTTATTGGCCGCAATCAAAACCTGTTTGGCCCTACAATTCATCTAATATGCTACTTTAGCAATGTTAATGGATTACAGGCCGGAAACAATGTTCGTTTTGCGGGGGCAGATGCCGGCACGGTAGAATCAGTTGAAGTAATTAGTGATACAGCCATCAGGGTAATAATAACTTTACAAGATAAATATACTGTATTTATTAAAAGCGATGCCGTAGCCAGTATTGGAACAGATGGCCTGATGGGAAACAAGTTGATTAATATTATTAATGCAGCGGGCAGTAAAGCCGAAATTGTTAAAAGCGGAAGTATCGTAAGTACCCTGAAACCTGTTGAAACCGATGAAATGCTCCGGACATTAAACCAAACAAATGATTATGTATCAGGTATTGCCTTTAACCTGAAATATGTTACCGAAAAAATTGGAAACAGCCGCGGAACTTTATGGAAGTTACTCACCGATACCACGCTCTCGGGACGTGTTGATTCAACTTTTATTCATTTTCAGCAAGTAGGTAAAAATATTTCTGATCTCTCAATGGAGTTGAAAATTATTGTTAAAAATGCCGGCAGGGGTAATAGCATGATGGGAATACTAACCAAAGATACCATACTGTCCAAACGTTTGTATCAGTTGGTTGGATCACTTAATACCGCAGGAGAAAAATCAGCACAAATTTCAAATGAACTCCTGAGTTTTACAAAAGACATTGATAAAGGACAGGGTACACTGGGAGTTTTATTAAGAGACAGCTGTTTATCCAATGATTTGAAAACAGCGGTTCGTAACCTGAAGCTGGGTTCTGAAAGCCTCAACCAATCTATGGATGCAATTCAAAAAATTCCGCTGCTAAAAAAATATATGCAAAAACCAGAAAAAAAGTCAAAGGTAAAAAAATGATAGCAGATGATTATTTAGAACCCAATTTAACGAATTATGAATGCTTAAATTCGGGTATAATAAACAACGGAACCTTTGTATGAGAACTCATATGCTTTGTGGTACTAATATCAGCAGGATTCAGTATTTTATCAATCAATGATAACCTTTCAGGTGACATAACCAGCCAATTGGCTTTTTTCAATTTACAATAATCATTTAAACCATCGATGATACTGTAATGATGCTTTAAATGAATATTCAGTTTGTCGTAAGTAATTTTATCTTTTAATTCACTCTTAAAGTTTTCAAATATTTTATTTTCAAATTCTTCAGGCAGCACAAAATTGGTTATATGCAGAACGGTAATTTCAGCATTAAATTTTTTGGCAATTTGTGTTAACAATTTAATTGATAAAATTTCATTTTTACGGTACTCTGTAGCAAAAACAATTTTTTTAATTTCGCTGTAGCTGGCATTTTCAGGAATGGCCAATAACGGAATATTGGTATTTTTAATGATTTTCCAGGTATGCCCCCCAAACATCATTTCGCGGAGCTCGCTTACCCCGTGTGTTCCGGTAATGATTAAATCTGTTTTCGATTCAGCAGCTTCGTCAAGCAGCTGCTTTCTGATATTGATTCCTTCACGGATTATGCACTGACAGTTAAGTTCTCCGGGTTTAATATTTAATGAATCCAGTAATTTTGTTACATGCTCATTGAGCTTTGAAAACTCATATTGTAATGGATTGTAATCGATCTTCTCTGCATCGAATGTAGCTGTATAACCCGCCAATTGTGGTTCAAAAATATGTACAAACCTGATTGTTGATTGCGTTGCCTTAGAAAATTGAACAGCATAACGTTCAGCATTGCCTGCAGATTTTGAATAATCTGTAGCCATCAATATATTGAAATTGTGTTCCATATTTATATTGTTACAGGAAAATTATTGAATTGTCGGGGTGATGAAAAACCATTAATGGCATTTTTGTATGATATGCCATTGTTTTTACAAGACTACCCCCAAACAGGCGGTCAAACAGGTTTGGATGGAGGGTAGACATTACAAACAAATCGGCGTGTTTTTGTTTTACATAATCATCCAGTTTTTTTTCAATATTTTTACCATAAATCAGTTTATATGTCAGCTGACTAAATTGCAGTTTCTTGGTTACTTTATCTGTAAATGTTTTCAATAATATCTCTGATTCTTCTTTTTTATAATTTTCATCAGCCACATGCAGAAGGGTAATATCGGCTTTAAATAATTTAGCAATCTTCACAACCTTTTTTAAAGCTTTAATATCTTCTGTTTTATAGTTGGTAGCAAAAGTAATTCTTTTTAAACTATTAAAAACCGCACCTTTAGGAACCGCAATTAGCGGGCAATTTGTCTTTTGAATTACTTTCGCTGTGTTGCTTCCAATAAATATTTCTTTCAATCCACTGGCCCCTTTTGTTCCCATAATTACGAGGTTAACACGGTATTTTTCGATTGCATTTAAAACGGCATCTACAACTTGTCCCTCCACACTTATCCGGTCACATTTTACATCGGATTCTCTCAATTTTAAGATTATTGAATCCAGACGTTTTTTGGAATTGGTTTCAGCGGAAAGAAGTTGCTGTGCAATAATTTCTCCTGTAATCGGAATTTCGGTTGCCGGATAACCAATTTCCCATGCATTTAACAGTAGAATTTTATCCTTTTCTTCCTTTGCCAGACCTATTGCGAATTTCAATGCATTGTCTGCATTTTTTGAAAAATCGGTAGGAACCAGTATCGTTTTCATGATTTTATATTTTTACATTAACGCAGTTCAAAATTATTTCGGAAAGTATTGGGTAATAATGATAAGAGTCAAAAACAAGCATGATAAATATCAATTATCATACAAATCAGAAAAAGCGTTTTATAGAAAATCAGTTACTATTTGATACCGGAATTTTTAATAGAAAGCTGGTTCAAAATTACCGGATTAAACTCACGGAATGAGTTTAAAAGTTTTTGATCATAGCCATAAATATCAGAGGCAAATTTTAGCTTTCCATTTTTATCAACCCAGGTAGTCCAGTAACAAATATATACCATTGGCGAAGCAGGTATTCTGAGTACAATTTCCTTTTTTTCTCTCAGTTTATCAATTATCCATGATACGTCTTGTTTTAACAGGTAAGCAGCAAGTTCCAGCGGTTTTTCGATACGGATACAACCGTGGCTAAAGGTTCTGACTGATTTTGAAAACAATTCGCAGCCTGGGGTATCATGAAAATAAATATCATGCGTATTGGGGAAAACGAATTTTATTTGTCCAAGGGCATTCCATGGGCCCGGAGCTTGTCTCAATTTATACCTGAAGTTATTGCTTGTGATTAAATCCCAGTTTATTTCTCTCTCAACACTTAGCCTGATGTATGAACTATTGATTTTTTTATATTCAAATACTTTAATGTTATTTTTAACGAGATAATTCTTGTCGATTTTTATTTGTGGCAGCATCTCTTTTTTTGCAATTCCTGAGGGAATTTCCCACCACGGATTTAAAATCAGGCATGTCATTTTTGAATGGAATAATGGAGTTGGCTGTTCAGGTTTTCCGATAATTATTTTCATGTTTAAAGTATCAATATTATGATCTTTAATCTCGACATAAAATCCTGCTAAATTGGCCATTATATAAACATCAGGGACTTTCCGGGGCAACCATCTATATCGCTCCATGTTTATGGCAATAATTTTAATTTTATTTTCAATAGGAATTGTATCAATATTTGAATGAACAATATTGTTTTTTTCTTTATATAACATTTCCAACCGGGCTTTCAACAGTTTGTATTGAGTAAACTTACAGGTAAACTTTTCCAGTATTGAATCGATTTTAATCCCTTCTTTGACAAGTTTCAATGAATCAACCGGATTTATTTCAGCAATGCGCTCCAACCATTCGGTATTTTCGTTTTCCGAATGTACACGTCCTGCATACTGATGGCTAGCATAAGTAATATATGCATCTGTAAGTAAAACATCAAGCCGCGCACAAACCTCCTTTTTCAGAAAAGACTGAGTTTGGTTTTTTTTGAGAATTAACAAAGCAGATTCTATTTCCTTCAGGTGATAATCGGCCGGATTAAGTCCATCCAAATAAGCATTTCTTATTCTTTGAATCAAAGCGTCTGATTCAGAATTCAGGATTCCCGTCTCATTAATCCAAATTAGCGTATAATTTTTCTTTTGGTAATAATCTGACAGCACCTTCTCAGAATTTAAAAAGACTATTTGAGAATCTGATTCCGGTATTAAGGCAGAGTCACCCCGTTGGTCAAATAATGCTTTTATTTCATTATTCACAGGTGGCTTTTTTTGTAACCAGTTACACTTCAGATTAATCATCAGAATTGCTATCAAAAAAAACCTAAACAATGCTATCATGATATTACCCCACATGCACTTTTGTTTTCTTATTTTATATTTACTAAAAAGTTAAAAGCAAAAATATTTGTACCCGATTATCTTAGAGTTGACAACATTCATTGAAGGATTTGATTTATATCAAATAAAAGTTAACTGTTGTTGATAATCAGTAATATATTGATTCTTTCAGGGGTGATTAAAATCAATACAAAATCTGTTTTTAATCATACCAAAAATCACTTATCAAGTTAAATTTTGTCGGGTATTTTTGACTATTTAAATATATTAATTATGACACTCACAGTAAGAAAAAATGGAAGTTTGTTCCCAACATTGGTGAATGAATTTTTTGAAAGAGACAGGTTGTTACCTGATCTGCTTGATCTTGAGAGTACTCTATTAAACAGATGGAGCACTGATTTCCGTGTACCTTCCGCAAATATCATTGAAAATACGAAAGACTTCAAAATTGAACTCGCTGCACCGGGACTTGAAAAGAAAGATTTCAAAATAGAAGTTGACAATGATTATCTTACCATAAGTGCTGAAAAAGAAGAAGAAAAAAAAGAGGAAAAAGAAGATTTCAGAAGAAGGGAATTTTCATACAACTCTTTCAGCCGGTCCTTCCTGTTGCCTGACAATACCCTTTCTGATAAAATTGATGCAAAATACGAAGATGGTATTCTCAGATTATCAATTCCTAAAAAAGAAGTTACTGTAACTAAAACCAAAAAGGAAATAACAGTTGCTTAACTTGAGTCGTTTTAAGTTAAATAAAACCCTGCTTTTACAAGGTGAAAGCAGGGTTATTTTTTATATTTTAATATCAACTGATTCAAATAAAATACAGCACATTTGATTTATGAACTGCTGACGATACGTACTCTAAATATATTCTTTGAACCCGGTTGCTGCCATTGTTTTACTAGGTTTTTAGCGTGGTTTCATTCAGTAAATTCAATACCTCTTCATCGCTTACCTCGCTAAAATCATCATAATGATTTCCAATGCTTAACAAATTTGCAGGTGACTTTAAACAAATATATTCATCTGCAGCAAATTTAATTTCATCGGATTGTAAAGGAGCTATAGGAACTGCAACTACAATTTTAGCCACTTTGCTTTTACGTAAAACCTTTATGGCGGCTCGCATGGTATTGCCTGTAGCAATGCCATCATCAACAAGGATAACTGTTTTATCAATTACCGATACAGGATTTCTATTTCCCCTGAACAAAATATATTTTTGCTTTAAAAGCTCCCGGATTCTCTTAACTTCATTATTGATATATTCTTGTGATACTCCAAAATTCTTTTCTGCAAAAAAAGAATCAAGTGAAACCGAACCAATTGCAAACTCCCGGTTGTCCGGATGTCCAATCTTTTTTGTCAGGATTACATCAAGAGGCAAATTCAGTTTTTGAGCAATCTGGAATCCTACAGGTATACCACCACGGGGTATAGCCAATACAATAGCTTTGCTGTTTTTGTACTGCCCTAGTTTTTCTGCCAGAAGGAGCCCGGCCTGAACTCTGTTGGTAAATACATTATTCATAGTATTACGCATTGATTATTTCCTTGTTTGCCTTGAGATTGACCGCATACAGACTCATACAAAAACAGAATTGCATAAAACTGATGATAAAAAAAGATACGCATCTTTTAACTTTTTTCATATTCAACATTTTGTTAAAATTTATGAACCCAAAATTAGTTTGGGCTTATCTTAACAGGTATGATACCTGTCAAATTTAATATTGATCCTGGTCATTCTACACTGGGTTTGTTTTCTTCTGCAAAACCCAATAAATACCTTTCACATTAGCTTGCCATTTCGGAAGCAATAGCACCAGTATTATTTCTTCCGATAATTCTATTGCAGTAACAATAACCATGGCATAAAACAAAAAATATACCGGTCCGGGAATCAGGAAAACAAGAATCAAAAACACGCCCTGCAACATAGCTGCGCATTTAGCCAGATAGGTATGAAAACTACTGATTTTTTTGTAACGGATTAAAGCTAAAGCAGTTTGCACTGCAAATAAAACAAGCAGGACAATAATTGATGCCTTTTCCTGAATGATGAATTCAAATTTAAAAACAAATAAAGCAATTACTGCAACAAGTATATTTACATCATCGGCTATTGAATCCAATTTTGCTCCCCAGGTACTTGTAACCCTGAATTTGCGGGCCAGATAACCATCTATCAGGTCTGTAAAAAAACTTAAAGGCAATAACCATTTAAACAGATTTAAATTGCCCGTAAAAATAATAAATAATAACACAGGTGCCATTATCAACCTGTACAGTGTAATAATGTTAATGATATAATAACTTTTCTTACGCATGAAAACAATAATCAAATCTACATAAAAAAAGCAGATTACAGTTTCATCATTTCTTTTTTATGAGGTTCAACTTCCGGTTTCTCAGGTTCCTGCTCTATTTCGGGATTTACGGGATAAGGTTCTTCTTTCACAGGTATTGGAATAATCTCCGGGGGTGATTGAGAGGGTTCGGGAACTGTTTGCGGAGGATTAATTTCCGGCTTTGGATTCTCAAATTGAGAAATCATGCTTTTGGCAATAATAGTCATCGTATACCTCATAATTATTTGTAATTCAAATGTAACTCATTTAGCACTTATAAGTCAAGTTTCAATTTGAGTTTGTAAACAGGTCCCTTTTCTTTAATGCAAATTTCCTAACGGTTTCCCATCCGGCAGTGTTTAAAATATCCGCTGCTGTACACCATGCCCTGCGGGCTATCCAAACTCCAAGTGATATAAATGCCAGATCTGACAGAGAATGACTATCTGTACTGATTGTTAGCATTACACCTTGTTGCCTTGCCAGTTCTGAAAGTTCATCATTTAAATCCATACGATCAGGCTGCGAATTTATTTCCATGGCAGTTCCCGTTTCTGCGGCAACTTTAAAAATTCTTTTCCAATCTGCCTTGTATTCCTCTCGTTTACCTATTAACCTTCCGGTCGGGTGGCCTATACAGCATACATATGGATTCCGGCATGCACTGATAAGCCTTTCTGTATTGTCTTTATTAAAACCTGAATGTATTGAGGCACAAACCCAGTCGAGTTCTGATAACAAATCATTACTTAAATCCAGAGATCCATCCGCAAGTATGTCTACCTCAGCACCGGTTTTTATAAATTCTTTTTCTAATTTGAGATTAATTGCCTTTATTTTTTTATTCTGTTCCCTGAATTTATTCTCATCCATGCCTCCGGCCACCCGTTCTGCTTTTGAATGATCCGTCAATACAATATATTCATAAGGATAGTTCTTCATGACAAATGATGCAAGTTCTTCTATCGAATTCAATCCATCACTCCAGCGGGAATGCATTTGCATATCGCCTTTCAGATTATCTATCTCCACAAGTTTTGGGATTTTATTTTTTTCTGCCAATTTATATTCACCTTTATCTTCTCTCATTTCCGGAGGAATCCATTGAAATCCTAACAACTTATAAATTTCCGTTTCAGTTTTCCCTGCAATGCGTTTATTATCCTTTACATTAAAAACTCCGTACTCGTTAATTTTGTATCCTTTTTCTTTGGCAAGGGAACGTAAAAAAATATTATGCTCCTTTGAACCCGTAAAATACAATAAAGCGGCCCCCCATTCATTCTCTTCAACAATTCTCAGGTCTATTTGCCGGTCATCATGCTTTACAATGATACTTGCTTTTGTATCTCCCTTTAATAATACGTTTTTACATATTTTCAAGGATATAAATGCCTTGATAATTTTTCTCCTGTTTTCCGGTTTGCATGAAACCAGAATATCAATATCACCAATAGATTCTTTTTTCCTTCTGATACTACCTGCAACCTCAATTTGTGTAATTTCTTTTAACTTTTTTAATTCTCCCGCAATACTTTCCGACAGTTGAAGGGCCAACCATAACGACATCCGCTCTTCTGCTTTTTTATGAAGTTTAAGGCCACGCATCATGTTTTCTACTTTTCTAATTCCAAAATTCCTAAGGCGGGCAATGCTTCCGTTATTAATCGCTTTTATCAGTTCTTCTTTGGTATTAATATTAAGTTCTTTGTGAATTTGTCTTAATGATTCCGGACCAAATCCGGAAATATTAAGCATTTCCATCAATTCAAAAGGAACTTTTTCCTTCAGTTCTTCATATTTACTAATTTTACCGGTACTCACATATTCACGGATTTTATCTGCAATGCCCTCCCCTACTCCCGGAATTTCGTCAAGAGTATTGTTATTAATAAAAACAGTAATATCCTCATTTAAACTCTTTAAAACACGTGATACTTTTTTATATGCCAATGCTCGAAAACGTTCATTGCTTCCAAGATAATCATAAATAGCCGCCATACTCCCGAAAATGACTGATAATTCACTGTTTAGCTCCGGTATCATGGCATTTAATAATTTTTTTTTACTAAAAGAAACGGGAGCCGAAGCTCCCGTATCCGGTTTCCATGTTATGTTCTTTAACACTCCCTACCAGGGAGGACAAACATAACATTTACTCCACATTTTAGTCATTCAGGCTAAAATTGAGTCCGAAGGTAACATTGAATGAAAAAAAAAATTATGACGGTGATCACCCCGACAATTGACCTTTCTCACGAGTTAATTCGTTTGATTAAAATCAAGCCAAATTATGACTGTTTTCATCAAATTTTGATATGCAGTAAATTTATTTCGTACCCGTAATTTTTTATTAATGTTAAACCATAAGTAATCGTTAAAATTATGAGAACAGATTATGAAATTCAAAAAGACGTGATGGATGAACTAAGGTGGGAGCCCATCCTTTCAGCAAATGAAATCGGAGTTGCCGTAAAAGACGGCATTGTAACGCTTTCCGGGACCGTTGATACGTTTTCTAAAAAAGCCGCTGCAGAAAGGGCCGCAACAAAAGTATCCGGAGTGAAAGCTGTGGCCGAAGACCTCGAAGTGAAACTTTTTAATACCTTAAAAAAGAATGATACTGAAATTGCCCAGGCCATAATGACTGCATTGAAATGGAACAGTTCTGTTAATGAAGATAAAATTATGGTTAAAGTCGACAATGGATGGGTAACTCTGGAAGGCGAAGCAGAGTGGCTTTTTCAGAAAAATTCGGCAAAGAACGCTATAGAAAACCTGGTTGGGGTACGTGGAATTACAAACCGAATCCAGTTAACTCCAAAAGTAAAAATGAATGAAGTTAAAGATAAGATCAATGCTGCATTTCAACGACACGCCAGTCTGGATGCAAGCCACATTCACGCAGATACCGTTGGGAACAAAGTTATTCTTACCGGTACTGTGCGCTCATTGGCTGAAAAAAATGATGCAGAAGATGCAGCCTGGGCAGCTCCCGGTGTCACCCTGGTAGAAAATAAACTTGAAGTTAACTATGTAGAAACTTTGGTTGCTTATTGATACGTGCCCAGGGTTAATTTTAAAAAACAGGCAGATGATGCATCTGCCTGTTTTTTTATCGTTTTATACTAACAAATACTTTTAAGGAATATGCTTTAACTTAAGGCATCACTGTATCTTAATATTAATGCAATTCCCCCAAAATCTTCCAGGGTACCCTTGTCCATAAAAGTTACTTTCCCCTTTTTTTCTACTACTGTTTTAATGATTTTTTCAACAGGATCGGAGTCGGGAACATGTTCAGTAACCGATTTCTTAAGCAATGGTTTTTTATATTCCAAATCTTTTTCAACCAACAACATGGATCCTTTACCTTCTTTTGCTGCATTCATGGTTTCTTTAATCCCCCGGGCCACCCTTTTTTGCCCAACCAGTTCTCTGAAATCTGACAATAAAATCGCCCTTTTCCTTTTTGTAAATTCCTGCATAAAATCCCAGGCAGCATCTGCAACCTCATTTTTATTGTATTCGTAATTCCCCAATATACTACCTATTATGAAATGTTGAAATTTTGTGATTTTTTTATAGTCTGCTACTTCTTTTGAACCTCCCGATAATATTATAGGTATTTGTGTGTCAAGATATTTTCCCAAAAGGCGATCGGCAGACCTTTGAAATGCTTTGAGCCGTGTTTCCTGAATTACTGATTTGTCTTTTTCATAGGATTTGTTACTGAAACTGTTTGAACTTGCTATGCTTGGTGGCGCATACTCATATGTTTCATGATAAAGACGGGGGAAATCGTCATTGACAATCTCTTTCAATTCATCCCCTTTTCCGCTATACAGTCTGATTGATTTCTTACTAACAGACAAAACAAAATAGTCGGATATATTTTTATAATAAAGTAATTCCCTGCTGTCAAAATGATGCCCGATATTTATTTTTTCTTTTACAGGGAAAGGGAAATGAACAATCCGGGAAACAGCTGGTGAGATATAAATCCCCAGTCCGTCCTTGGTATGTGAAAAATCAATCTGTTTATGTAGTTCATCAAGTTTTGAGACTAGCAGATTTTGTGGTTTTTGCTTATGATTCATGAGGTTTTTAACCCTTTCAATTGCTTTGTTCAACACCAGTGAATCTTCAGACTTACCTTCCGAAAAGCGATGTGTAGGAACAATCACTGAAATACAATTGGGTTCAGATACTGTTAAAAGTTCTTCGATTTCCTGTTTATTCATGGTAAATTTTTTTAGAATGTTAATGATAAAAACCTCTTCTGAATTGCATTCGAATTCATTTTATTTATTAAATTTATTGTTCAAAATTGCTTAATAGAAATACAATTTTTTCTGACCCATTTCATGAAAAGTGGTGACATAAATCAAAACTCAAATTGAGTAAAATCATTCGTTTCAAGGGCAATACTTGATTTATTTGTGTTCATAAATGCATTTAAAATGAAAATTGTAAAATTTATCAGCAGCGATCCTTTACAAAAACAATTTGGTCATGCTTTAAGAAATAATGTCAATGCTTATTTTGAATCAAGAGGCATTTCAACAAGAGGAAATTCTGCGTTGTATTTAAAAACAATTGCAATGATGTCCATCTATATTGTTCCTTTTCTGATCATCTTATTTGCACCTGTAGGAAAAGGCTCTGCCTTATTACTGGCAATACTCATGGGTATCGGAGAAGCGGGAATCGGGATGTCGGTAATGCATGATGCTGCACATGGGGTTTATTCCGGCAAAAAATGGGTAAACACCTTATTTGCTTCGAGTATGTATATGTTGGGAGGAAGTACATTTAACTGGAAAATCCAGCATAATATTTTACACCATCGGTTCACAAACATTTTCGAATTAGACCAGGACATTGGTACAAGATCGGTTTTAAGATTATGCAGTCATGCGCCCATTAATAAATATCAACGTTACCAGAATATTTATGCGTTTTTCTTATATGGACTTTTTACCCTGTCAAAACTGGTAACCGAGTTTGCCCAGTTAAGACAGTACAATAAATCGGGAATTACAAAAGAACAACGTCATGAACCCAATATTGAAACTATTAAACTAGTAGTTTCAAAAGCGCTCTATTTATTTATAATAATAGGTTTACCCATTTTGTTAACCTCCTTTGTCTGGTGGCAAGTCCTCCTTGGATTTGCGGCAATACATGTAACAGCAGGAATTATTATGGGTACTATTTTTCAAATGGCTCATGTGGTTGAAGGTACCGGGCAACCCCTGCCCGATTCAAATAACATAATTAAGAATGAATGGATGGTTCAACAGTTGCAAACCACCTCGGATTTTGCAAGAAATAATCTTTTTCTCAATTGGTATGTCGGTGGACTTAACTTTCAGATTGAGCATCATTTATTTCCCAATATCAGTCATATTCACTATCGGAGTATTGCTCCCATCGTAGAGAAAACGGCACAAGAATACGGCTTTGTTTATAATCTCAAACCCACTTTTTGGGATGCCCTTATTTCACACGTAAAAAGATTAAAAACATTGGGAAGATTGGAAGCATAAAAATTTTATTTATAAATTACATTTGAATTTACTGTGTAGTCCATCCGCCATCTACTGCCATGGCATGACCTGTAATAAATGATGCAGCATCTGAACAAAGCCATGTTACGGCTTCCGCAACTTCCTCAGGGTGTCCCATTCTGCCAATAGGCTCCATGTCAATAAACTTCATTTCTACTATCTTATCTTTTCCTGTTATTCTGTCAATCATAGGTGTATCAATTACTCCTGGACATACGGCATTGATGCGAACTCCCAATTTGGCATTCTCCAGTGCACAGGTTTTGGTAAGTCCAATCACTCCATGTTTTGAAGCCACATATGCAGGCAATCTCGAAACTCCAACCAAACCGGCAACTGAAGCACAATTCACAATTACACCCTTTTTTTGTTTCAGCATATGTGGCAATTCATATTTCATACATAACCAAACACCTTTCAGATTAATGCCAATTGTTTTGTCCCAGTTCTCTTCTGTATATTCATGTAAATATGCCGAGGGTCCTTCTATACCTGCATTGTTAAAAGCATAATCCAAACGTCCGAAAGCTGTAATGGTTTTATCTACCATGGTTTTCACTTCCATCGCTTTTGAAACATCACATTTTATAAACAGTGCTTCGGCGCCTGCCGCCTGAACCAACTTAACCGTTTCCATGTCTTCAATATAATCCGCTACAGTTATTTTTGCACCTCTTTTTGCAAATGCAATTGCGGTTGCCCTTCCAATACCGAAACTACCTCCGGTTATTATGGCAACTTTGTTTTCAAAATCTTTCATGATTATACAATTATTTGGTTTGAACCCTATTTGCCCTGTTTTTCTCTGCTTTAACCATGTTCTCAATTCCCTTCAGCAAAGCATCCGGATTGAATGAAATACTATCAATTTCCTGTTCAATCAGGAATTGAGCAAACTCCGGAAAATCACTTGGCGCCTGACCACACAATCCTATTTTTACCTTGCATATTTTCGCATCCCTGATTACCGATGCAATCATATTTTTTACAGCCGGATCATTTTCATCAAACATTTCATTAACTATGGCCGAATCACGGTCAAGTCCAAGTGTTAATTGCGTCAGGTCATTTGAACCTATGGAAAATCCATCAAATACTTTTGCAAATTCTTTGGCCAAAATTACATTGCTAGGAATTTCAGCCATAACATAAATCTCCAAACCATTTTCCCCTCTTTTTAAACCATAATGCTCCATCAGTGCAATTACTTTTTTACCCTCAGGTATTGTTCTGCAAAAAGGGATCATGAGTTTCACATTGGTTAAACCCATTTCACCGCGAACTTTTTTAATCGCTTCGCATTCCAGCCTGAATCCCTCACGGTAACGATCATGGTCATATCTTGATGCTCCCCGAAAGCCCAGCATCGGGTTCTCTTCCTCTGGCTCAAACACTTTGCCCCCCAGCAGATTTGCATATTCATTGGTTTTAAAATCACTCATGCGCACAATTACATCTTTGGGATAAAAGGCTGCGGCAATGGTAGCAACCGCCTGTGAAAGCTTGTCAATAAAATAGTGCTCCTTGATTTGATATTGAATGGTAAGGGCAGCAATTTCAATTTTAGCCTTATCATCTTTCAATTCATCAAATTTTACCAATGCCATCGGATGTACTTTAATGGCATTTGTAATGATAAACTCCAGTCGCATAAGTCCAATGCCCTTATTAGGATAAAATGAATAACGGAATGCTTTATCAGGGTCACCCAATATCAACATAGGTGCTGTTTTGGGAAGTTCAAGTTGTCCAAAGTTGATGCTCTTCTCATACCATGCAAGTTTCCCATCATAAACCGCCCCTGTTTTACCTTCTGCGCAGGAAACAGTTACCTGTTGTCCATCCTTTATTTTTAATGTTGCATCGAAACATCCGACTACTGCAACGACTCCTATTTCTCTTGCTACAATGGCAGCATGACTGGTTCGGCCTCCTTTATTAGTAATAATTGCGGATGCTTTTTTTAATATGGGATCCCAATCCGGATTTGTGATATCGGTTACCAAAACTTCTCCGGGTTGCAATTTACCAGCATCCGAAGGCAATAAAATAATCCGGGCTTTACCTGTTGCAATGCCTGAACCTACAGCACTTCCCTGTACAAGCAGTTTCCCTTTTTCCTTCAATACAAATTCATTTTTTACATACGGGTCCTTTGTAGAATGTACTGTTTCGGGTCTGGCCTGAATGATGAAAATTTGACCGGTATTCCCATCCTTTGCCCATTCAATATCCATGGGCATATTATAATGTTCTTCAATGCAAAGGCACCATTGGGCAAGTATTGTTACTTCACGGTCATCCAATACCCATTCCTGTTGCTTTTCAATAAGGGTATCCAAATTAATGGTATTGCCAAAATCTCCTGTACCGGCATATATCATTGTTTTGGCTTTTGAACCCATTTTTTTAGAAATGATGGCATTTTTATCTGCCTTCAGTGTGGGTTTAAACACATAGAATTCATCCGGATTTACGATACCCTGTACAATGTTTTCTCCCAAGCCCCAACAACCCGATATCACTATTACATCCCGAAAACCAGATTCAGGCTCCAGGGTAAAGCATACGCCCGAACTGGCCAGATCAGAGCGTACCATCAATTGTACTCCGGCAGATAAGGAAATTTTCATATGGTCGAAGCCATTTTCATACCGATACTTGATGGCACGGGCGTTAAAAAGCGAAGCAAAGCAGCGTTGAACGGATTCTACAATTTCATTTTCATTCCGGATATTCAGGAATGATTCATGCTGACCCGCAAAGCTTGCATTGGGAAGGTCTTCTGCCGTAGCACTGCTTCTTACGGCAACATCTACTTCTCTTCCATAACGCTTGCATAATGCAGCATAGCCACTTTTAATTTCCTTCTGTATACCTTCCGGCATACGTGCTCTCATCATCAGTTCCCGGATTGTTTTACTTACTTCATCCAGGTTATTGAAAGTTGAAACATCAATACGGTCAAGCTCATTCCTGATAGTCTGCTCGAGTTTGTTTTCGAAAAGAAAAAGCCGGTACGCTTCTGCGGTAGTTGCAAATCCGTCGGGAACACGAACACCTTTAGAAGTAAGATGATGAATCATTTCACCTAAAGATGCATTTTTACCGCCTACTACAGCGATATCTTTATTACTGAGATCGCTATAGGGAAGAATAAATACTGGGTTCATTGTTGTGGTATCAATTCACAAAGTTTAGCAGACAAAAAATATGGATTTATGATTTCTGTTATGTCAGGGTTTGATTTTTATCATCCGGAACTTTCGACTACAGCATTCTTTTAGAATAAAAAGAATAACTTGCATTATTAATTCATCCTGCAAATTGAATGAAAATACCTGTTAACAAAATTGCAATAGTTACTTCCGGTGGCGATGCCCCGGGTTTAAACGCCTGTATCAGGGCGGTAGTACGCAGCAGTTGCTTTTATGGCATTAAGGTATGCGGCGTTCAAAGAGGATTCGAGGGACTGATTGATGGTGATATTATCGATATGGATGCTTCCTCGGTAAGTAATATAATTCACAGGGGTGGTACCATTCTCAAGTCATCACGCAGTTTACAGTTCAAAACAGAAGAAGGCAGGGCTATAGCTTTCAGGCAATTGAAAAAAGCGAAAATCGATGCCTTGGTTTTATTGGGTGGTGATGGTTCATTTGCCGGTGCGGCAAAATTTATTTTAGAAAATGATTTTCCTGTAATCGGTATACCCAAAACGATTGATAATGATTTATTCGGTACCGATTTTGCAATTGGCTACGACTCAGCAATCAATACGGCCATGCAGGTGATAGATAAAATACGTGATACCGCTGAGTCGCATAATCGCATTTTTTTTGTGGAGGTAATGGGCCGTGATGCAGGCTTTATTGCACTGAGAACAGGAATCGGCGTAGGTGCTGAAGCAATTCTTGTACCCGAAACAACTACCGATTTCAACCATTTGCTGTCTGTTTTTGAAAAAGGCTGGAGCCGCGAAAAAAGCTCCATGATTATCGTTGTAGCAGAAGGTGACGAAGAAGGCGGAGCATTTACAATTGCAACAAAAGTAAAACAAAAATTTCCTCAATTTGATACCCGGGTATGTATTTTAGGCCATGTTCAAAGAGGAGGTTCTCCAACCTGTTCAGACAGGGTACTAGCAAGTAAACTGGGTATCGCAGCCGTAGAAGCATTGCTTGAAGGTAAAACAGGTGTGATGGTTGGTGAAGTGAATAAGGAAATCGTATATACTCCTTTCAACAAGGCTGTAAAACACCACATGAACGTGAATGAGAATATGCTAAGAATGCTTGAGATTCTGTCTGCATAATTTGTATTTATTTCTGTTTGCTGATGTCCATTGAATTCGTTTTTTCAATTATTGATGTATAATGATCCAATTGATAAAATGGGGCATTTGACGTATTGATATAAGCTAAGTTCTGAATGTTCTTTGTTATAACAAAAACCAAACATATGAAAAATAAATTGATAATAACCATCCTTTTCATCATGATAGTTGGTGGAAGGAAGGCAAGTTCCCAAACGTTTGTGAGTGAAAAAACGGTGGAGCTAACGGGCAAATCAAAAAGTAAAGGGTACCTTGGAAACGTGGTAACCGATGATGCCAAAAAGCAATTCGAAATGGTGTTTGTCACAAAATCAACAAACAAAAAAATCAAGTTTGAAGTATACAAGTTTGATTACAACCTGAACCTGCTGAATACGGTTGCTGATGAGCAGGATGTGAAAAATGCAAACACTAAATACAAATGGTTTAAATATAAAGGAGATGGTGAAAAGGATGCTGAGATTTATGAAGGGATTACAGCCCAATCAAATATGGTTGGGAAACTCGTTTTGAAAAAAAATCAAACCATTAAAAAATTCAACTGGTATACCGGCCAATACGAATATGAAACCAGGGAGCTCGACAAGGTTAAGCCTACAACAATGGATGAAGATGGTAAGAAGCGAAAACTATTTTACCTTGCAAAACAGGAAATTTCTTCATCAGGAGAACTTTTGGTGTTAACCCTTGAAAATCCAGGCATTTCGAATATGGCCAAATCGGGTAATCGCAATTATTTACTGCTTAGGTTCAACAAAGATTTACAAATTGCCGAAGAAACTTCCCTCCTGTTTACCGCTCCCCAGAATTTGATTTTTAAAGGTAGTTTATCCGGTACTGACCCAAATGGAGACCTTGATGCCGTGTATGTTTTTGCACCTTGTGCCTTTTACAAAAAAATTGATGATCCGGTTCCTACCAATTTTACTTATGTGAGAGTTGCACCCGGAGGAAATATTATCGAACGGTTTAACTTTCAATCAAAATGTAATAACTGGGCCGTAATGAATATTGCACAAAATGGAAAAGATGTTTTCTTATATGGTCCGGGGATGATTGACAAACCAGAGAAAAAATATAATGAATTTAGTCTGAGCGCAGGTGGAATGTCGGCCATAGGGTTTACAGATGAACAGCGGGAAACTATTTGGGAAGAGAAAAAGTATGAGTACCTCCAGATCATGAAAGTTACCGATGGCAAACTTGCCTTTTTAAATGCAGTGAGTATAGAAGAAATAAATTCCAAAGCAGTTAAGACCCCATCTCAAAAGAAAATGTATGCGTTTGATGGAAAACGGTTTGTTCTTAACAGCATTAATATTACAGGCACAGGAGATATTTTTATTGACGGACAGGATTTCAAAAATCAAAAGCCCGTAGGGAGTTCTTATTCTTATCGTGCGTTTAAAGATCTGTTGATGTTTCAATTTGACAAAGACGGTAATTTCAAAAGATTTTATGGCATTGAGAATACAGCAAAAAATCGGTTGCGCCCCATCGCCAACGCGCAAGCATTTCCGTCGAAAAGCACATTGACCGAAAGTCCGGATAAAAAAAGTTTGGTCTGGAATGTTTTTCTGGTAAAGGACGTGGATGAGGATTGTTCCTATCAAACAAGTATTGGTATTAACACCACAACAAATACAACCACCTGTTATTATACTCCGCTCTTCCAGGGAAGAATAGGTAAGATAGATATTGCATCCGGAACCATCAGTGATTTTAAATTATTTGGTGGTGAGGACTTTTACCTATACATGGATTTGGAAAATGAAAAGGGGAATAAAGAGCCTTACTTTCTGATAAACGGCGGTAAAGAATATGTTTACCTGGCACGGGAGCGCAAAGGTGGATTTACAGGCACTGAGCGCTGGGGCAATTCCATATGGTTTGGGAAATTTGACCCGACAAAATTGTAAGATATTTTTAAACAAATCATCAAAAATTGATAAGTACCAATATCGTAATTTAATAATTATTTATTCATTTAATTTTTAAACACATGAAAAAATCTATTCTAATTATTACAATTCTGCTTAGCCAACTAAACTTAACCGCACAATTTAAACCTACCGCCGGACCATCCGGAGGTGCTCAGGCAACCTGCTTTTTAAAAGATGGCAGCATCATGTATGCAGGCATTCAATCCGGTTTATACAAAACTACAGACAACGGCACTACCTGGACTAAATTAACAGTAGCCGCTGATGCTTCCGATTTTAAAGCTTTGGCAAAAGCAGGGAGCTTTGTATTTGCAGCTTCCAACAATGGTAAGATACGCATGTATAAAAGTAATGACGGGGGCAATACCTGGATTGGAGTTCAAAACGGTTTACCTCAGGCTGGGGGAAATGCTGTTTTTTCTCCCACACAAATGGCTGTAATTAAAGATACACTTTTTTTAGGTACAACTACTGCCGGAGTTTTAAAGACCGCCGATTTCGGCGCCAATTGGGTACCAACCGTTCAGGGAGGTTGTACGAATGCCGTTTTTGCCAAAGGCGACACATTGGTTATTGGAGGTGCAGGTATCGGCCGGCCAAAATGGAGTACCAATAAAGGAGCAACATTAACAGATTTCGCTTCTGATATATATAAACCATTACCCACCTTACCTTTTAATAACTGTATGGCTATTGATTATCGAAACGGCCGTTTATTTTTTATCACCTCTTATGCAGCTCCGGTTTTTTATACTGATGACTGGGGGGCAACTATTGTGAGTTCAACAGGGGTATCAAGTCCGAATACGATAGAAGTTGCAGATAGTAAAATTTATGTATCCGCTACCGATTATAATAAATGTTATGTATCATCAGATAATGGAACAACTTTTACAGAAGAAAAAATTGACGGCAATTCTGCCGGTGCTACCGTATTCTATTATGATGGTTCTCAGATATGGGTAAGTCCGCTCACCTGGTCGGCTGCTGTTGGAACTACTTATTTTGGGATATATAGTAAACCGGTGGCCAATACAAACTGGCAAGGTAAAAACAACGGGTTGAATTATATGAATATTACACAGCTTATTGGTTCAGGCAATAATGTTTTTGCCATAACAGGAGCTAAACTATATAAATCAACCGATATGGGAGCAAGCTGGAACCTGGCAGATACCAATTTATATACAAATATTGCAAGTGATGGCAATTCAGTTTATGCATGTAAAGATATTGGGGTAAATAAAAGTACAGATAATGGAGCAACGTGGTCGGCCATAAATTATTTTAATGGCAAAGCAGTTACTGCATTTTTCGCAGAAGGACAACTCATGATAGCCGGTGTAAGCAATTCCTCAGGCCCTGAAGTATGGATGAGTTCAGATGGTGGTTCTAACTGGAGCCAGAAAACAGTTACAGGGCAAAGCGGATGGACAAGCAAAGTAATTAAGGATTTTCATAAACACAGTACAAATGCTTGGCTTGCAGAAATGAACGCAGGTTTTATCCTGACCACTGATGCGGGTGCAAGCTGGGCATGGAAAAATCCGTTAAGCTTCGGAGGTTATTTTGCCACACAAGGTAACCGGTTATTATATCAGCGTGACTATGAATTGTATGTAAGCGATAATAATGGAAGCACTTTCCGTACATTCCATACCGGAATGCCGGCTGCTCCCTGGCCTATATGCGGCGGACTGTTTGTGCAAGGCTCCACAGCTTATGTTTATAACACTTCCGGGAATATGGGTCTCTGGGGTCTTGCATCTGTTGATACCATCTGGAAATATATGGGCAATACCAATGGCATGGCTACCTATCCAAAAATTGCCATGATTTCTGTGAATGGAAAAATATTTGCAGCACCTCAAAACGCATCCATCTGGAAACTGGATAGCGCTGCTGTTGGAGTAGAAAATAACATTTCAAAAAATAATATTCTTGTAAATGTTTACCCCAATCCGGTGATGGCGGGGAATGAAATTATATTCGATATACAAAATGAAGGAAGCCATACAATTAACATTTATGCAATTGATGGTAGAGAAATTCATTCTGTTAACAGCAATACAAACCAAACAAAAATCAAGCTCTCAAATCCGGCAACAGGAATTTATATTTATACCTTAAAAGGAATTGATGGTTTATGGAAATCCGGGAAATTTATTATTGAGTAAATATTGTTTATTCTAGTACTCCACCTCAATTAAGTAAACATACTTTCTAAGTACTTTAACTTTCTCGGGTAAGGGTTTTGCGGCAATAATATTGGTTACAGGCAATTTTATTTTAACCGGCAGGGCATCTATTAAACCTTTTATATAAATCGCTTTAATGCAATAATTTGCATTTTCTGCACCTTCTTTCGGGGCATTAATAATTCCCACAAGAGCTCCCTTTTTATCATACACAGGGCCGCCAATATTTCCGGTTTGAATGGATGCTGTAATCTGGTAGGAACTTCCTTCACCCTGATAACCTGTTTTTGAACTCACAATTCCATTGGTGAGTCTTACTTCTTCACCTGTTGCAGCGGTTAGTGGATAACCCAATACATATACATCATTGCCTACCTCAAGCGGAATTTTATTCATTACAACCGGAGATACAATCTGAACCGTTTCGTCGGTTAATCCAAGAATTGCCAGATCATTTTCTTTATCGGTTTGAATAACCATTGCAGTATAATACCTGGTAATATCACCCTTAACTCCCTTAATCATAATTTTTTTGGCTTTTTCAACCACACTCAGGTTTGTAACAATCAAATTCTTTCCGATTACAAATCCGGTACATTTTGCGAATTTTGGATTGGCCGCTTCATACCGTGCCCGTTCCGCTTCTATTTCAGCTTTTGAAGGAAATACTTTTTCGAAATAATAAATATTGCTTTCAACGGCTCCTTCTTCGGTTTTTGATTTTGCCTTTTCTTTATACACCCTGAAATTTCCTTCTTCCAGAAATTCTACTTCCCTGGGTTCTCCTCCATAAAAGGTTGCTTCAAATTTGCTCAGATATTCTATTTTTTTAATCTGCATAAAGAATTTCTGGTTTATCAACCTGTTGCCGTTGGTTATCCAATATGCATTATAAACGCCCCCTACAGCTACAATGGCAACATTAACCGGTGCTATGGGAACCCTCACCGGTGCTTCATTGTTTTTCTGTGTATAGGAGGCATATTTATATACCCCTTCTATCTGATCAATATTGATGATATTACCTTTTAGATAATTATAAACATCACCTTCATTGGTGAAAGTTTGACTGTTCAGGTTACTATAAACAAGCACAGTTAGAAACATCAAAATAATTCTTTGCATGGGCTTTTTGTTTAGTTATTTACAATATATTGAGGTCGCTAATATAATATTTCCTGCAAATATTAAAAGAAAATTTAGTATGGTATGAACCTGTAAAAAACAACAGAATCCTATCAGTATCCGGGATGCAATCAATATACGCCCTGAGCCCCTGAGGTAAATCTACGCTGATAATTCTTGTAAAAGCATGACCCCAATCAACTTTTTCCTTTTAAAGTATCAATAATTTTACATCTCAAAACCTGAAAACCATGGCTTACCTTTTCAATAACTTAAACATAACAAAAATTTCTGTTATCGGGGCCGGGCAAATCGGACCAGACATTGCGCTTCATTTTACAAAATCTCTCTACCTGCATGATGTACAAATAATCAATCTGGATATATCTCCCCTGGCACTGGAGACGGCTAAAAATAAAGCCTGGAAAAAAATTCAGAAAGATGTTGAAAAAGGGGCTATAACTTCGGATGAATCTGAAAAAATAAAATCAGCGCTTATCTACTCTTCCGATTATGAAAACGTGCGGGGTTCACAAATAGTTGTTGAAGCCGCAACAGAAAATGAAAATATAAAAGACAGCATATTTCTTCAGGTTGAGAAATTAACAGACGACTCCTGTATATATCTGTCGAACTCATCACACATGCAGCCTGAAGTTATTTTCAGGAATATTAAAAATAAAACACGTTGCCTGGTAGCTCATTATTTTTTCCCCGCTGACCGGAATCCGGTAGTGGAAATTGTGCCTTCAGAAAAAACGGATACAGACATTACACTCCAGGTGCTTGAATTTTATAAATCAATCGGGAAGCATCCCATCCAGGTAAAAAGTTCATACGGATATGCCATTGACCCGATTTTTGAAGGTCTGTGTGAAACAGCAATTCTATGTCTTGAAAAGGGCTGGGGCAATGAAAAGCAAATAGACAAAATAGCCTGTGAAACGCTGGGTTTGGGAGTAGGACCGTTTACCGCACTTAATTTCACAGGTGGCAATCCGATCACTGCGCATGGACTGGATGAAATGGGAAAACAACTCATGCCCTGGTTTAAAACACCCGAAATTTTACATGAAGCGGTAAAGAATAAAACACAATGGGTGATAGCCGGCAGAGATGAGATTATTGAAGTACCGGATGAATTGAAAGAAAAACTAAGGCTTGAATTTTTAGGTGCTTACTTTTCTTTGTGCGCATATATTATGGATCGCAATATCATTACTTTAAATGATTTGGATCAGGCCTGCAAACTTTCTCTTGTAGTGAAACCCCCTTTCACCATAATGAATGAACTGGGTACAAACAAATCACTGGAACTTGTGGAAGGGTTTTGCGCCAGGCATCAAAATTTTGCAGTTCCGAAAAGCTTAATTGAGGCATCTAAAATGGGCCAATGGAATCTGAATCATGAAGTATAATGCAGGAATTGATATTGGCGGAACCTTTACAGATTTGATCTGTGTTTCAAGCAAAGGAGATACCCTTATACATAAAACTTTATCTACACCTGAGGATCCTTCCATAGGTTTTATTAACGGCATCCGGGAAATTGCCGCCATTGCAAAGCAGCCTTTCGAAACGTTTATCGCTTCCATTGATACCATTGTGCATGGTACCACAGTTGCCACAAATGCCCTGCTTACCCTTAAAGGAGCCAAAGTTGCATTGATTACCACCAAAGGGTTTCGCGATGCACTTGAAATGAGAAGGGGAATCAGAGAAGAACAATACAATAACCATTACAAAAATGTAGTTCCGCTTGTGCCGCGATATCTGCGTTTTACGATTAATGAAAGAATCGGTTCAGAAGGTAATATCATTTCTAAATTAAAAGTGAAAGACCTGCTTCCGCTCATCCAGAAAATAATTGAAGAAAAAGTTGAATCGGTTGCCATCTGTTTTATGAATTCATATAAAAACCCGATTCATGAAAAACAGGCGCTCACATTTCTCCGTAAAAAACTTCCCGGTGTTTTTGTTACCGCTTCATTTGAGGTACTGCCTTCAATACGTTTTTATGAACGAATCAGTACCACCGCTGTGAGCGCTTTTGTAGGTCCGATTCTCTCAACATATCTTGACAATCTCACACAAAAATTAGCAGACAACCATTTTAAAGGGTCTCTGTTAATTATGCAGTCGAATGGTGGGGTTGTAGTTCCGGAGCAGGTTCGGAAAAATCCTGCTGTTACGGTATTGTCGGGACCTGCAGCGGCTCCTACGGCAGGTGCTTTTTATTCAAAAATGCTCGGGTATAAGAATTGTATTACGGTTGATATGGGCGGAACCAGTTTTGATGCTGCACTGGTTATCGAAAATCAATGTGTTACCAGTACGGAAGGAGCTATTAACCGGTACCGGATCGCATTGCCATCACTTGATATTATTACCATTGGTGCAGGAGGTGGAAGTATAGGTTGGCTCAATAATGGCGGACTCCTGCAAATGGGGCCACAAAGTGCAGGTGCAATACCGGGTCCGGTTTGTTATGATAAAGGTGGGAAAATACCTGCATGTACCGATGCTGATTTAATTCTGGGTTACCTGAATCCGGATTTTTTTGCCGGAGGAAAGCTAAAATTGAGCAAGACAAAAGCAGCGCAAGCCATTAAGGAAGTACTTGCCTCTAAACTTGGATTATCGGTTCATGAAACTGCAGCAGGAATGTTTCGCATCATCAACAGCAATATGGCCCAGGGTGTTCGTGAAATTTCTGTTGAACGCGGTTATGATCCGAGAGAATTTTTATTCATTGTTGCCGGTGGTGCCGGTTCTATTCACGCCTCGGAAATCTGCAAGGAACTTGAGATTCCTATGTTCCTGGTGCCTAATGTATCCTCCATTTTTTGTGCAGCCGGAATGTTAATGGGCGATTTAAAACACGATTATATCCGTTCTTATTTTACATCCTTTAAACAACTTGATAAAAAAATATTTCTTTCCTGTTTCAATGAAATGAAAGCAGAAGGAATCCATGCATTACATGATGAAGAGGGGGTGAAGCATAATAGAATTTCATTTCATCCCATTCTCGATATGCGCTATGCCGGACAATATCATGAAGTGCAGCTGGAAACAAGCTGGGAAGAAATAATGAGCTTTAATATTGAACAGGTATTTGAACGCTTTCACAAAGAACATAACCGTCAATTTGGTTATTCACTGAAAGAAGAAGGAACCGAAATGGAATTGATCAACCTTCGGTTAAGGGTTTTGGGAAAAACAGAGAAGCCCAAATTCCTTTCTGTAAATACTGAATTCATTCCTGCTGAATCGGCTATCAAAGAATTCAGAAAAGTATATATCCCTGAATTGAACCGGATGAAGGAAGTACCGGTATATGATGGTGATAAACCCATTTTTGGTGCTTTGCTAAATGGTCCTTGTATGATTGAAAAAATAACCACCAGTGTTTTTGTAAGTGAAAATTATGATTGCATGGTTGATGATTACGGCTCATTTATCGTATATGAAAAGGAGAAATTTCCGCAGGGATTTTCATTAATCCATAAAACCACTGAAGCATATGCATATTGACAAAATACTGGTATCTATTTTTCAGCGGGCGTTTAAATCCATTACCGATGAAATGAGCATTTCGCTGACAAAAACCACGCGTTCACCCATATTGTGCGAAGCGAAAGATTTTGTTACCGGTTTGTATGATGCAACGGGACAAATGCTTGAACAAACGGAGAATCTTCCCATACTTTCATTTTCATTGGGTCCGGTTTGCCGGGTTATTTTAGAGCAATATGGCAATGATATATCTGAAGGTGATGTGATTATTCACAATGATGTGTTCTCAATGGGAAACCAGAACAATGATGTGGCAATATTTAAGCCTATTTTTTATAATAAGGAGCTGGTAGGCTGGTCGGCGGCAAAGGGCCATCAGGCAGATATTGGCGGTGCGGTGCAGGGTGGATACAATCCAAATGCAACGGAAGTATGGCAGGAAGCAATACGGATACCTGCAGTTAAAATAGTTGAAAAGGGAAAACTGAGAAAAGATGTGTGGAATTTAATTTTTGCAAACATTCGCTTGCAAATGGTTCAGGAAGATATTAAAGCGCAAATAGGTGCTTGTACACTTGGCGAAAGAAGATTACAAGCTTTTGTGACAAAATACGGTTTAGAAGTTTTTGACGCACACAAACAGGCATTATTCGATGCAACCGAAAAAATGATGCGTGCAGAAATAAAGGCAATCCCCGATGGAGTTTACAAAGGGAGCAGCATGGTGTATTATGATGGCAAACATGTGGGAAGCAAATTCCCCATCCGGACAGAAATTACAGTTAAGAACGAAGAAATTATTTTCGATTTCTCAAAATCGTCAACGCAAACAAAGGGCTTTGTAAATGGAACCTATACTTCTACATGTTCAGCCATAACGCTTACATTTTTGCAAATCGTAAATCCAAACATTCCGCATAATGAAGGAATGATTAAACCCTTAAAATACATCGTGCCCGAAGGTACCATTTTAAATGCATCCTATCCTGCAGCTACTACTTTTGGGAATCATTTATGTCCGCAGGTTGCCGATGCTATTTTTAAAGCCCTCGGACCTGCAGTTCCCGAAAAAGTTACTGGCGGCTGGAACCATTTATTATGTTCACTGTTTACCGGCAATCATCCCAAAACAGGTAAAAAATATGTCGACATTTGCTTTCTCGGAATGAAAGGGGGCAGCGGCGCTTTAAAGGGCGACGATGGTTATGACCATATTGGAATGATTGATGCTTCGGGAGGTGTGCTCGACCAGGATTATGAAATGTATGAGCAGCAGACCCCGCATATGGTTTTACAGCATGAATATTTATGCGACTCGGGAGGTGCCGGGCAATGGCGCGGTGGATTGGGAACTGTTACCCAAATTATGCTGAAGGGAAACGACACAACCATGGTAGTTTTTGGAGATGGAGATGTGGAAACCAATTATGGATTGTTTGGCGGTAAAGGCAGTTTGCTTAATAAAATTGAACTCAAATACGCCGATGGAAAAAAAAGAATTCCAATGAGTAAAGATATGATACATGGAATTCCTGACAATACCCTGTATAAACAAATTGCAGGAGGTGGTGGTGGTTATGGCAATCCCAAAAAACGTAATAAAGAAAAAGTATTACAGGATGTAAAGAATGAAGTGGTTTCAAAAAAAGCCGCTATAAACTTATATGGACTAAAAAAATAAATTATGAATCACCAGATTATTTTACCCGAAGGCTGGCCAATACCCAAAGGTTATTCAAACGGAATTCTTGCTGAAAAAGGAAGGGTACTCTTTTTAGCCGGCCAGGTAGGCTGGAATGCTGAGGAACAATTTACCAGCGAAGAATTGGTTCCTCAATTTGAGCAGGCTTTAAAAAATATTCTTGCCATTGTTACCAAAGCCGGTGGTAAAGCAGAAGATATATGTAAGATGACCTGCTTTTGCAAAGACCGGGAACACTATTTAGCATCCCGAAAAGAACTGGGTAAAATATGGAAAGAATTAATGGGAAACCATTATCCCTGCATGAGCATGATATTTATTGTTGATTTATTGGATCACCCCGCAGTAATTGAAATTGAGGCTATTGCAGTAATTCCTGAATAATGGACTTTGAATTAAGCGATATACAAAAACAAATTCAGCAAACCTTCAGGGATTTTACTGATAAAAAAGTAAAACCCGCAGCGGCAAAACTGGATGAAGAAAAAAAGTTTCCTACGGAACTTTTTAAAGAGGCAGCTGAGCTTGGCTTTTTTGGAATGCG
>JAUXUD010000093.1 GCA_030680835.1 Bacteroidota bacterium | reverse complement strand
TTCCGCCTCCAGGAATTGCGCCTTAGCTATACCACAAAAAGAGAAGCCCAAACGTTGGGCTTCCTGTTTGATGCGTTGGGTATAGGTTTGATTTTGCACCAGCACTATTTCAATTCAACCGGCAGCCCTTCATTTTTCCATTTGGTGAAACCTCCTTCGAGGTCGATTACCCGGGCGAAACCTTTTTTCTGCATCAATTCGCTGGCTTCGGCACTTCGGCCTCCCGCAGCACAATACACATAATACGTTTTACTTTTATCGAGTTTGTCAATTTCGGCCTCAAAATCATCTCTGAAAATATCTAATGAAACAGCATTTTTTATCATACCCTTTTTCTGTTCGTTGGGTGTTCGTACATCTATCAAAACGCCGGGTTCAGCCTGCAGCCTTTTGTTAAAATCGGCCGGACTCAATAATTCATATTTGTTTTGAGTTGACTGATGGGTTGCCGTACCGCTTGGTTTTTGAGAACAGGCACTCAATGAAAAGCTTGAAAATGCAATAATTGCAATTAATTTTAGGTTCATGATAATTTAACTTTTTTAAACTAAACAAACTTAATAATTTGTGCCGTTAAATGAAAATTACTTTTTTAGGCAGCGGCACCTCGCAGGGTGTACCCATTATTGCCTGTGAATGCGAAGTGTGTGCTTCAGTTGATCCGAAGGATAAAAGGTTGCGCTCGAGTGTAATGGTTGAACACAATGGTAAAATAATTGTTGTTGATACCGGTCCGGATTTCAGGCAGCAAATGTTAACGGCAGACGTAAAATGGCTTGATGCACTTTTGTTTACCCATGCACACCGCGATCATTTGTCGGGTTTGGATGATATACGCGGCTTTAATTTTAAAATGAAACGTGCAGTTGATGTGTATTGCGAAAAAAGGGTAGAATCCGCAATCAGAAGAGAGTTCTTTTATGCTTTTGAAGAACCCAAATATCCGGGTGTGCCCGAAATGAATATTCATCATATAGGTTTGGATGCCTTTGAATTGTTTGATTTAAAAATCGAACCCATCCGTGTATTTCACCATAAGTTGCCGGTATTGGGTTTTCGGTTTCAAAAATTCGTTTATATTACCGATGCCAATTTAATTGAACCCAAAGAAATGGAAAAGATTAAAGGCTGCGAAGTACTTGTATTAAATACCCTTCGAAGAGAATTTCATATCTCTCATTTTACGCTGGATGAAGCCATTGAACTGGTGAAAATTATCAATCCGAAACAGGCATATTTTACGCATATCAGTCACCAGTTAGGCAGGCATGAAGAAGTAGAAAATGAATTACCTCCCAATATGCATCTGGCTTATGATGGCCTGGTAGTAAATTTATAATGCAATCCATCCATCAACATGTTTCCCTGATGCCGCCCCTGGCATTTGAACTCAATCGGTTGCTCTTTGATTACAGCTTAACAGATGCCTTTGCCCAAAGTCGCAATGAGGCAAGACTTATATTTAACAAGGGTCAGGAGCAATTAACAATTCGCCTGAACACAGATGCAAAAACCGGATTGTTGTTTTTTGATGAGCACGGGAAAGAACGAAATGGAAGTGTATATCCGCTGTTTAAGCAATTGCTGAACGCAAAAGTTTTAAAGGTTTTTGCGCATAAAAATAACCGTTCTATTGCGATAGATTTTAACAATGGCATGCAATTGGTTTTTAAATTATATGGACCTTTAAGTAATATTATTTTATTTGATGAACACAAGGTAATTGGATTATTCAGGCAATCTATAGAGAACGATTGGTTGCTTGAAAAAGATGGATTTGACAAGGTAAATGAACAGGCAATTGATACAGCCATGCCTGTTAACTATTTTGTATGTGCTGAAACAGATGCAGGTAAACGAAAAATAATTTTAAGCTTTGAACCCGGTGAAGCAGAAATATTGCTTGAGACTCAAAACATTTTTGAAGCCCTTACTTTTTTTGCCGGAACCTATATCGCCGAATTTCAGTTTCAAACCAAAAAGCAAGCACTCATTCAAAAATACCAACAAGCTTTAAAAAAGCAACAGGGACTATTGCATGGTGCCAATACCCGCATGCACCACTTAAAAACAAAAATACCCCCTGAAGAAATTGCCCATATTCTTATGGCTAATTTACACCAGCTAAAAAAGGGAGAAACCCAGGTTACATTATTTGATTTTTACCGGGATCAGGATATTGAAATAAAGCTTAAAAAAGAATGGTCGCCTCAGGAAAACGCAGAACAATATTATAAGAAGTCAAAAAATAAAAAGCAGGAGTGCGTTCAAACCGAACAACAAATTGAGAAATCAACTGTATTGATTGCCCAAATAGAAAAGGATTTGGAAAAGGCAAAAGGGATTACTCATTTCAAAGAGTTTAAAAAAGAACAGAGTCCTGAATCCATCAAACAGCAGAAGGGAGCTATTGCCGAAACCTTCAAGCAATTTGAATGCAATGGGTATTCCGTTTATGTTGGAAAAAACTCAGTAAACAACGATCAGCTTACATTAAAGTTTGCGCATAGAGATGATTTGTGGTTACATGCAAAAGGGGTAAGTGGCAGTCATGTTATTGTTAAACACAAGAGCAAAAATTTAAATTTTCCACAACCGGTAATAGAGTTTGCAGCAAAGCTGGCTGCCTATTATTCAAAGTCGAAAAGCAGCAACCTGGTACCTGTTATTTATACTTTTAAAAAATTTGTGCGCAAACCCAAAGGAGCTTTAGCCGGGCAGGTTATTGTTGAAAAAGAAGAAATGATAATGGTTGAACCGAAGTTGCCGAATGTTTAAACCACTATATTCACAATCTTACCTTTTACAAAGATTACTTTTTTGGGTTTATTTCCTTCCAGCCACTTTTGAACCACTTCATCGGTAAGTACCACTTTCTCAATTTCAGATGCAGTGGCACTTAAGGAAAACTCAATATTGGTGCGGTGTTTGCCGTTTATTGAAATGGGGTAGTTAAAGGTATCTTCAATTAAATATTCGGCATTAAAAGCCGGAAAAGTTTCCAATACAATGCTTGACTTTTCACCCATTTTTTGCCAGAGTTCTTCACTGATATGAGGGGAATAGGGAGATAAAACAATCAGTAATTCTCTTAAAATATCATGCTTATGACATTTTAAATCGCTGAGTTCATTTACACAAATCATAAAGGTACTTACCGAAGTATTGAACGAAAAGTTTTCAATATCTTCGGCCACTTTTTTAATGGTTTTATGGAGCGATTTCAGTTCTGGTTTTTCAGGGGTATCTTTTTTTACAATATAATTCCCATCCGCATCATAAAACAAGCGCCATAATTTTTTTAAGAAACGCTGAACGCCTTCAATACCTTGCGTATTCCAGGGTTTGCTTTGCTCCAGCGGACCCAAAAACATTTCATACAAACGCAATGTATCTGCCCCGTATTGCTCAATTATATCATCCGGGTTCACCACATTATACCAGCGTTTCGACATTTTTTCAACAGCAGGGGAGGCTTCTGCTTTTTCTTCGTTTATTGTATCACTCAGGTATGCATATTTACTTCCTTTAAAAGTATTTTTATCAGGAATACAATAATTGGCAAAACCCGGATAGTCTGAATTGGTTTTTTCTATGGTATTTTTATTAATCCAATACTTACCTTCTTTAAATTCAACATACTTAATTGGATAATGGAACTCTAAAAAACCGTTACCCACTTTGTCAATTGAATTTTTGGGAATGATATAGTATTTATTTTCTCCGTTTTCGGCTTTCGGCAGCACTTTTACAATCATGCTGATTCCTTGTATCATTCCCTGATTGATCAGCTTTTTGGCAGGTTCTTCAAAGGGAATCAGGCCCAGATCGTATAAAAACTTGGACCAGAAACGAACGTATAACAAATGACCTGTAGCATGCTCACTGCCGCCTAAATATAAATCAACCTGTTGCCAGTAAGCGGCAGCTTCTTTGCTAACAAAAGTATCGGTATTTTTAGGGTCCATATACCTTAAAAAATACCAGCTGCTTCCAGCCCATCCCGGCATGGTTGAGTACTCATATTCGTATTTACCCTTGTGTTTCCAGTTTTGGGCCCTTGCTAAAGGCGGCTCTCCACTTTCGGTAGGTAAAAACTTGTCTATCTCTGGCAATATTATGGGCAGTTCACTTTCTTCAACCGCATAAGGAACGCCATCTTTATAATAAACCGGAATGGGTTCACCCCAATATCTTTGCCTGCCAAAAATGGCATCACGCAAACGATAATTGGTTTTGCCCTTACCCAGTTTCCTCAATTCAATTTCGGATATCGCTTTCTTGATGGCTTTTTTTACACCCAGTCCGTTTAAAAAACTTGAGTGAATGCAATTTCCTTCCTTGGCATCGTAACTCGACTCTTTATAATTATGCACTGAACCATTTTCAATAACCGGTAAAATGGGCAGGTTAAAATGTTGTGCAAAGGCAAAATCTCTGCTATCGTGGGCCGGTACACCCATAACCGCACCGGTGCCATAACCACCCAAAACATAATCGGCCACCCAAATAGGAATTTCTTTTCCCGAAAACGGATGTATTGCATAGGCCCCGGTAAATTCGCCGCTGATTCTTTTTACATCCGCCATTCGCTCCCGTTCGCTGCGGTTCTTGGTAGAATCAATATATTCACTCACATCTTCCTGGTGTTCGGAGTCAACCAATTGCTCCAGCATTTCATTTTCGGGGGCCAAAGCAATAAAGCTTACGCCAAAAATAGTATCAGGCCGGGTGGTAAAAACTTCAATATCAAAATGCTGGTCCTGAACCTTGAAAATTAAACTGGCACCCTGAGATTTCCCAATCCAGTTGCGTTGCGATTCCTTTATGCTTTCACTCCAGTCTAATGAATCCAAATCTTGAAGCAAACGCTCGGCATAAGCAGTGATCCGTAAGCTCCATTGGTTCATTAATTTGCGTTCAACCGCATGGCCGCCCCGCTCACTTACTCCATCTTTTATCTCATCATTGCTCAACACAGTTCCCAATGCCGGACACCAGTTTACATACGCCTCGCTTAAATATGCCAACCTAAAACCCAATAATATTTTTTGCTGGGTAGCCTCATTAAATTTTTTCCACTGCGCAGCTTTAAAAGGGGGATAATCGAATTCCATTCCGCCTGTTAAAATCTTGTCGTCGCCGCCTTTAAAACCTTCTGTTTCAAAAGTATTTATTAAACTACTTATCGGTTCAGCTTTTTGTGTTGTTGGGTTGAACCAGGAGTTGAATAATTGAATAAAAATCCATTGTGTCCATTTATAATAATCAGGGTCCGAGGTGCGAACTTCACGGTCCCAATCGTAACTAAATCCTATTTTATCAAGCTGTTCCCGATAGCGGGCAATGTTTTGTTCGGTTGTAATAGCTGGATGCTGACCGGTTTGTATGGCATATTGTTCGGCCGGCAAGCCAAATGCATCATAGCCCATTGGGTGTAACACGTTAAACCCTTTTAAACGTTTAAACCTGCTGTAAATATCACTGGCAATATAACCCAGCGGGTGTCCAACATGCAAGCCTGCTCCACTCGGGTAGGGGAACATATCCAATACATAATACTTAGGTTTAGCTGCGTCTTCTGTTATCTTGTAAATCTTGTTTTCATTCCAAAATTTCTGCCATTTTTGTTCTATGTCTTTATGGTTGTATTCCTTACTCATTTTTAATTGTTCTATTATTATTAACAGTTTGCGTCTTTCTAAAAAGAAATGTAACTCATGCCTGACCCAAGGTCAGATATTATTAACTTTGTTAGCTGCAAATGAAACCGAATGAACCCTATAATGAAAGCGGTATCAAAAGTAATTTGCTTTTTTATTGAAATAGTCTGCAAAAATAGACGGCTGTGGAGGTTTTTCCAAGGTTATGTAGTCAAATAAAATTGGCAGCCCGTAAATCATTTCTATTTTTGTTGGGTAATCAGGCAAAAATTGACAGCAACACAAAGCAATATCAAACGCAAGAAGCGTTTCAGTTATATCTCAGCAATCATCAGTATTGCAATGGTTCTGTTCATGCTGGGACTTTTTGGCATCATGCTCATCCTGTCAAATAAAATGCAAGCCTATTTTAAGGAAAACATGGTGATCAATGTGTTTATGTCAGACGATATTTCTGCGGATGAGCTGGCATTGAACAAGGGTATTGTGGAAAAGGAATCCTTTACAAAAAGTATGGTTTACATTTCAAAAGAACAGGCAGCCATCACATTTTCTTCAGAACTGGGACAGGATTTTGTGAATTTCCTGGGCTATAATCCCTTAATGCCTTCTTTCCAGATAAAGCTAAATGCTGCAGATAATGAGCCGGGCAAACTCATTGAAATTGAAAGAAAACTCAAAACAATGCCGAAAGTAACCGAGGTTAGCTATCAGCGTACAGTTTACGAGCAGGTTGACAAGAATATTAACGCAATTGGTGGGGTACTTATCTTTTTAGCTTCAATTTTCGGTTTGATCGCCATTGTACTAATCAATAACACCGTTCGTTTAAACCTGTATGCGCAGCGATTTATTATCAAAAGCATGCAATTGGTGGGCGCCTCACATTGGTTTATTATTCGGCCATTTATCTGGAGTTCTATAAAAAATGGGGTTTGGGGCTGGATATTGTCACTGGCCATGTTGGTAGGGGTGATGCGGTTTATACCTGCGTGGATACCCGGGATTGAGAATTTTTATAATGCCGCAGCATTTGCTTCCTTGTATGCAGGATTGTTTATTATTGGGATATCTATCAGTATTTTAAGTAGCTGGGCAAGTACCAAGAAGTATTTGAATGCCAGGGTTGAGGATTTGTATTAAGATGAAGGTAAGAGTGTAGGAGTGTAAGAGGGTAGGAAAATAAGAAGGTAGGAAGCCTTAAAAAAATTGAATTGTATTTTTTGTATATAAGACAGATATTGCAACCATGAGTAAAGATAAAATAACAAGCAAAAAAGCTGAACCGGCAGAGAAAGATTACGTGTTTGGAAAAGAAAACTATACCCTGATGATAATAGGTATTGTTGTCATTTTCATAGGCTTTGCATTGATGTCGGGTAAGGAAGATATCTTCGATTTTCGCAAAATAACATTGGCACCGTTAGTTGTATTGTTAGGATTTGTGATTGAGGTTTTCGCTATTATGAAGAAAACCAAGTCTTAATGAATACTTTTCAGTCTATTGTCCTTGCCATTGTTGAAGGGATTACCGAATACTTACCCGTTTCGTCTACCGGACATATGATTATTGCCTCCACCATTATGGGGATCGAATCGGATGACTTTGTAAAAATGTTTACCGTTGCCATTCAGTTTGGGGCCATTTTATCGGTAATCGTTTTATACTGGAAGCGGTTTTTTCAAAGTTTTGATTTTTATTTTAAGCTGGCTGTTGCATTTTTACCTGCAGCGGTTTTGGGATTTTTGCTGAACGATTTTATTGATGAATTACTTGAAAATGTGATTGTAGTTGCAAGCTCTTTGTTACTGGGTGGAGTTATCCTGTTATTTGTTGATAAATGGTTCAGCAATAAAGGAACCACCAAAGGGAATGATATCAGTTATAAAAGTGCTTTAAGCATCGGATTTTTTCAGGTTATTTCCATGATCCCCGGTGTGTCGCGCTCGGCTGCAACCATTATTGGTGGCCTTACTCAAAAACTAAGCCGGCAGGCAGCAGCAGAATTTTCATTTTTCCTCGCAGTGCCCACCATGTTTGCTGCCACCGCCTACAAAATGCTTAAATTTCATAAACAGGTAGGGTTTACTTCCGATACACTGCCCCTTTTATTATTGGGTAATATTGTTGCTTTTGTTGTAGCCATGATTGCTATAAAAGGCTTTATCGCTTACCTCACCAAATACGGTTTCAAAATGTTTGGCTGGTATCGTATAGTAGTAGGTTCAGTTATTTTGATCCTATATTTTATGGGATATAATCTGCAAATTGTTTAAAAAGAGTCTGTCTATAATGTCCTCTGACTGCGTTATGCTCACTCCCCAAAATGCTCATGTACACGAGTACACTGCGCTTTTTGGGAACTTCGCATGCCTTGTCAGTGAACATTCTAGCTCAGACTCCCGACTAAATGAACAAGGACTAATTAAAATAAGCCAACTGTTGCTTTTATGAACCCAATTATTGATTTGGAAAAAGGAACGGTATTGTTGGTAAACAAGCCGATAGACTGGACATCTTTTGATGTAACCAATAAAATTAAGCGATTAATTCAACGGTACATCAATAATCCGGAACACGGAATTATAAAAACCGGCAAAAGAGTTAAAGTTGGACATGCAGGTACTTTAGATCCTTTGGCAACCGGTTTATTGATCGTATGCGTGGGTAAAGAAACCAAAAATATTGATCAATATATGGGGATGCCTAAAACCTATACAGGCAGTTTTTATATAGGAGCCACAACGCCAAGTTTCGACAAGGAAACTCAGTACGACGCAGAATTTGAAACCAGTCACATAAACGATACATTAATAATAGAAACCGCCAAACAATTTGTGGGCACACAGCAACAAATTCCCCCCAACTATTCAGCCATTAAAAAAGACGGCATAAGAGCATACCGAGCAGCCCGGGCAGGGGAGGAAATGGAACTCGATGCCCGAAGCGTTGTAATTAACAGTTTTGAAATAACTGAAATTGCAATGCCCATTATTCATTTTAAAGTGAATTGCAGTAAAGGTACCTATATCAGATCACTGGCCAGAGATTTTGGAAAAGCGCTTGGGAGTGGTGCCTATTTATACAGTTTATGCCGTACCCAAATAGGAATATTTGAATTGGAAAAAGCAAAATCATTGGATGAGCTGGCAATGGAATTAGGAGAAACATTGCATAAAGACGGAAGAATCTGAAATGCTTGTGAATGGTTTTCAGTCCGATAAATAAAAGAAAGTATATTTTTTGATAAACGTTTGATTAATTAAAAGATACTCCTATTTTTGCACCCCGTTACAATTGGAAACAAATATAACAAAGAAGCCAAAATAACGCTGTAGTTTTGGCACAGTGATTTACAGAAAACGATTCTATAGCTCAGCTGGTAGAGCATTACACTTTTAATGTAGGGGTCCTGGGTTCGAGTCCCAGTGGAATCACGGAAAACACTTCAGAAAATTTTAAAACCCTTCAAAACTCAATGTTTGAAGGGTTTTTTGTTTCAGTCAATTTCGGTAAAATTCATTGTAGCACGGTATTTGTTTGCCAAATGTTTGCCAAACGAAAAAAATGTTTGCCAAAATGAAAATAACCCACAAATTCTACCAAAGAGCCGATGATAGCTCAATGAAAACACCTCATCCCATCTATCTGCAAATTACCCTGGATAGAAAGACCACAAAAAGGGCTATTGGTTATGAATGTAAATCAACAGAATGGTTGCCTGAATTGGGGCAGGCAAAACATAACCATGCCATCAATACGCGTATCAATACCTTAAAACAAAGGTTAACCGATTTGCAATACGAATTGGAAAAGAAGGCCAAACCCTTAAACCTTATTCAAATTGCAGATATCGTTTTTGAAAAAGGAACCCAGGCAACCTTTATTACTGTCTTTTTCGAATCTTATATTGATAATGCAAGCCACGTAAAACGGATCTCTTTTGAAACTGCAAAACACTATAAGTCCTGCTTGAAAGCACTTAAAAAATACATTCTTGAAACCTATAAACAACCAGACCTGAATATCAATGCTGTTGATTATTCATTTGTGGAAGGTTTTGACAGGTTCCTACATAAAGAGGCACTGGGTTTAAATACCATTAATGGCAACTACCATAAAAAATTGAAAACAGCTTTGATCTATGCCGAAAAGGAAGGACTTATTACCGGTAATCCATATGCCAAATTTAAATTAAAATTTACAGCCAGCCACCGGGAATTTCTAACAGAAACGGAATTGAAAATGATTTTGGACGCCAAGCTTTATGGTAACGAAAGTTTGGAAAAGGTAAGGGACATTTTCCTTTTTTCATGTTATACCGGCCTGCGATTTAGCGATGCAATGGATTTAACCATTCCGCAAATCAGAACTAACACGAAGAACTATTTTATTTACAGGGGGCAAATTAAAACCGGGGAGAGTGTAAATATTCCAATACCACCAGAAGCCGTTTCAATTATTGATAAATATGATAACGAAGAAAGAAAAGCTACTCAAAAGGTTTTACCAAAGATCAGTAATGCAAAAATAAATGTGTATCTGAAAACACTTGCAGATTTGGCCGGAATAAAAAAGAATTTATCCCATCATATAGCCAGGCATACCTTTGCAACTTTTCTTTTAAACAAGGGTGTGCCCATAGAGATTGTATCAAAACTATTAGGCCATACCAGTTTAAGAACTACTCAAATATATGCGAAGTTGCAAAATAAAACGGTGGAAGACCAGGTTTTGAAGGCGTTTTTAAAGGTTGATTAAACTTTGCCTGCCAAAAAGTGATTAAACTTTTGGTCCCAATATAGGGACCCTGCCTTCGGAAAAGACGAATTTTCCAAATTGACAGGGCTTTCGAATGAATAATAAATTAGCATGAGTATTATTTTTTGTAATTATTTTAGAATCTAACCCGAAAAAGGATGTGTGACAAAAAAGGGGGAATAAACTTTTGGTCCCAATATTGGGACCCCGCCTTCGGAAAAGACGATTTTCCGAAGGGAGTTGAATAATTTCAAATATTTTGACTTGTTTTTTCGCTGCAAGGGAATTATTTACATTTGAATTTATTAAGGATGCAATTAGATCTGTTTATCCAAATTGTTTTGAGACTCTATTGATCGGATTAGTTCGGTTACTTGCGTTTGATGCCGTTGTTGGAAATAATGACCGGCATTTTTACAACTGGGGAATCATTGATTTTAAAAAAAACACGACAAAATTACCTACTTTTGCACCAATATACGATTCGGCAAGGGGTTTGTACTGGGCAGCAATATTTGCGGCCACTCAAGAATTGCTTTTAGAATTGCTAAAAAAATATCAGGAATATCCGCTTACCATTCGTGAATTACAAGAAGAATTGACTATTTCATCACCAAGTGTTATCTATCATCATATTCAGCAATTAGAAAAGAAAGGGTATCTTAAAAGGAATCCTCATAATCCGAAAGATTACTCTATTTTGAGTGACCCAGATAAGCCTATTGTTTACTTAAATCAATATGGGTTTGCCCAATGTGGTCCATCAGGTTCCATTCTTGATGGAAATCCAATAGATCGTGTTCCTATAGCATCAAGATTATTAAAATTTCCAGCTGAAGAGGCTTTTTTGGTTGAAGCAAAAGGAGATTCAATGGAGCCCAAAATTTATTCAGGAGATTTAATAATTGCTAGAAAACAAAATCATGCTGAAAGTGGTGATATTATTGTTTGTGTAAATAATTTAGAAACATTGATTAAAAATTATGTTTTCAAAAATGACCAATGTATTCTGAGGCGCAACATTTTCCATTTTTAAATAAAGAGCAATAAGTGTTACAAGGGCTAAAAAACCTGCTGTTGCCAGTGTGAGCTTAAATCTTGTTTGGGTGCTCATAGTTTAACTATAATATTAGGGGAACATTATCTTTCCAAATGCCCATTTCAAATCGTTGCATGGTGAGCAACAATGTATCCGGGTTTGGCCCGATACGCAGGTTGCCTTCTTCATCCAGAAAATTATATGAGTTCAACCAATACAGGTATAGTCCATCTATTTTCATTCCTGCAAAAGTTCCACCAACAGGGTTAGTGAAGGATGCAGGTGCAGTAAATGTTTTTTCTCCTTCTATGTTTTGAGCAGACGTGGTGTCAACAACACCCTCTACCTGTTTGGCTGAAATCATTTCCATAATAACAGTTAGTAAACGTATGTTACAATGATATCATCGGTGGCTTCAGTTACATAAGGCACCCTAAAAGTGATTAGGTTTGTACCGGCTGTATTGGTAACCGTTTTAACACGCAATCCATTAAAAAATACCTGCAAGGCATGACCTGCTTTTACCGGTTGAGAAAGGTTAATTTGAACGTCCGTATTGGCTGCACCTACAAGGGCGGTAAAGTTTTCAGTAACCTCGTTATACGAATCTTCCTTGCCATTTGCGGTTGCCTGAGCTGCTGCTGCGGCAGTTGCTGCGTTATTGGCAGAAGTTTGTGCTGCCGCTGCTGCTGTTACTCCTGTATTTGCAGTAGTTTGTGCTGCACTGGCAGCCGCATTTGCATTGTTGGCAGCAGTTTGTGCTGTTGCTGCATTTGCAAGAGCGGTATTGGCTGTAGTTTTTACAACATCCAAATCAATTACTGAAGCAATGCTAATTTTATCCAGCTTGCTTTTGTAAATTCCGTTAAAAGCGTAGGTATCTGCATTGCTCTCATAAGATGCTTTAACCGCTGCTGCGCTCAGGGCATTGGTAAAC
>JAUXUD010000081.1 GCA_030680835.1 Bacteroidota bacterium | reverse complement strand
CAACTTGATAACTTGTTATTTTTTTTTTCAAAGTGAGTTATATATTTGATTCTCACAATAAAAACTTAAAACTATGAACTTAAACAAAATTTTACTCGGAGGAGTTGTGGGAGGTGTTTTATACTTCCTGCTCGGATGGTTATTTTATGGTGTTCTCGCAGCAGATTATTATGCAGCCAACACCAATCAATGTATGATGAAACCCATGGAACAAATGAATATGCTGGCCATGATTTTGTCTAATCTTGCCGGTGGATTTTTAGTTGCCGTAATTTTGGATTGGGCCAAAGCTGCTGACATGATGGCCGGTGCAAAAATTGCAGGAATTGCCGGACTTTTAATGTGCCTTTCTTTTGATTTATCGTTTTATTCTATGAGTACCATGTATTCAAATATCACTGTATTGATAATTGATGTAATTGCATGGTCGGTAATGACTGCGGTAGTAGGAGGGGTTGTTGCGATGGTTATGAATATGGGAAACAAAAAAGAAGCATAATTAATTGTACTTATTAAAAAACCCATCTTGTTAAAGTAACAGGATGGGTTTTTTACTGATCCTTGCAAATATTTTATTGCTTTTTTTTCTATGCCGATATGCAATGTTAACAAACTATAAACAGTATATCAGGTTTCGTTTTTTTTGTTAGTTTTGCATCCAACATAATAAATTAAACTAAATAATAACTTTATGAAAAAAATCCTGCTCAGCATAAGCATTTTTATGCTTGCTTTTCTCGTAAACGCACAGAATCCGTATCCTGTTTTGCCAATTGATACTGTACAATTTGTAAACAATACAAAATTGAGTGAAACCTTTCCAAACGATTCATCGGATTATATCAATCCCTTCTTTAAAAATGCGCAATATGGCGATACAGTAAGATTTGAAGGTATTGTAATGATGGACCCGCGTTTATATGGTTTATCTACTTCACGTAAGGCAACTGTTTTGCAAGCAGATACCATTGCACGCCCATGGGGCGGTATAGAAATTATGTGTGAGCCTTCAGGATCAGGCAGGACTTTGGCTCAGTTACTAAATGACAATAAGTTTTATGACAATCTTAAACCCGGCAATAAAGTGCGCGTTACAGGTGTAATTCGTACATTTAGAGGTACAGCACCAGCGGGTACGCGCCAGGGGCAAACACAGGTAAATATGATTAAAGCCAATTCAAATTGGGAAAATGGAGTTGAATTTGTTGATTTAAATTCTTATAAGGTTAAGCCTGCTGTTGTACGTATTGATTCATTAATGACAGGTGGAACTGGTGCACAAGTTCAAAAGAAAGTAAGCGGCGAAAAATGGGAAGGCACCTATGTTGAATTACAAAATGTAACTGTTGCTTCCCGTACTCCAAGCGGCAGTCGCTGGTTTTGGGCTGTAGCAGATGCCAATGGGAATATTATTGACATTAACGACTTTTCTGCCCAACTTAGAAATGACAATAACTCTGATAGCGTGCTGCCTGCAGGAAGATTTACCCCTCCGGTAATCGGAACCAGAATTTCTTTTTTAAGAGGTGTGATTATTGAAAATGCAATCGGCGGACAATACCGTTTTGTTATTGCTCCTTTAGGTCCTTCCGATATTGGTCCGGTAAGTTATACCCCGCCAACTGTAGTTTCAAAAGAACGTTATCCGGTTGTTATTACATCTGCAGATTCAGGAGTCATGGTGGTAACAATCCAACAGGGATCAGCAAAAGTGAGCAATGTTAAATTGTTCCATACTGTAGGTTATGCCAGCACAATATTCGACAGCATTACATTAACACGCAACACATTTCCCAATGATACCATGGTTTGGTACGGTATTTTACCTTCCCGTCCAAACAATACTATTGTAAAATACTATGTAAAACCTACCGATATCAATGGTTTCTTTACCACCTCTCCCGATACTTTTGGAAGCTATTCCGCATATATTGTAAAGAATGCCGGAGTTAACTCTATCGAAGACATTCAGTTCAGTCCATTCCCAAATAATGCAACCATCTGGAATAACGACTCATTAAGCGGAGTAAATATAAGAGGTATAGTAACTTCAACCAGTATGACCCAGGGTACTACAAACATCATGACCATGCAAAATGGTACCGGTTTGAACAGTGCCATTATTATTAACCGCAATGTTGGGGATATTACCAGCACCTGGAAGGTTGGAGATTCTATTTCAATTACCAACACCCGGGTTAGAGAAAGCTTTGGCAATACTACTTTAAATAATGTTGCCGGAACTAAAATTTCCAGTGGCAATGCTTTGCCGGGTTTCATTTCATTAAACATCGATTCCATTGTTGCAATCAATGCTGTTTCTGCAAGAAGGCCTGAACTTTGTGCCTACGAAGGTATGCTCATGAATTTTGATTCGGTATATGTGGTAAATGTAAATGCAGATGCTCCTTCAAACTTTGGTGAGTTTATGATTCATAAAGACAGTACCAAAACAATTGGTTTGCGGGTTGATGATATCTCAACTAAATTACCGGATAACTTTAACAATATGCTGGCTTCAAAACAGTTCATGAAATATGCAAAAGGAATTTTCATTTTATCATTCAGCAACTGGAAATTGGAACCCCGCGACAGCAATGATTTAGACTTTAGCGGAGCACCCGATACCCAAAAACCAATAATTACCCTAATCGGAAAAAGCATAGACTCATTGCAAAAAAACAAGAGTTATGTTGATCCGGGTGCAACTGCCATGGATAACAAGGATGGCAATATCACCTCAAAAATTGTTAGGATGGGTTCCGTAGATTCGAGCAAGGTGGGAACCTATATTTTAAAATACACTGTTGCTGACAATGCCGGAAACCGCGACACAGTAAGCCGTACTGTAATTGTATATACTCCGGTTGGCATCAACAGCAACGAACTGGTATTTGCCATAAGCAATATTTATCCAAACCCTGCAGGCAATGTGCTGCATGTATCGGTAAGCGGATTTCAAACCCTTCCTTTAACCGCAAGCATTATGGATCTCAATGGCCGCGTGTTAATCTCCAAAACCTTTAACACAAAAACCATCGAACACAACTTCGAATTGGAAATCCTAAGCAATGGCATTTACTTCTGCACCCTCCAAAGTGCAACCGGTTCAAAAACCATTAAATTCGTTGTAAATAAATAAAGTAGTAAGTAGCAAATAGAAAATAGAAAATAGTAAAAAAAAGGAATCCTCTTTTGCACCGCAAAAGGGGATTTCTTTTTATACATCGTACATCGTACATTGTATATCGTACATTATAATTTGTAACTCGTAACTCGTAATTCGTCATTCGTACTTCTTAAGCGATTACAAACGGATACAACCGTAAATAAATGGATAACATCCGCCTTGTATTTATTTAAAGCTTCATCTTTGATTCATCATCTGAACGCGGCGTCTCAAAACTCAATTCAATGCGTATCGGTGTATGAGTCTGCGCAGACTTTGTTATCAATTAAAAACCTAAAAACAAAAAACAACATGACAAACCTAAAAAACAGTGTTCGGTTAATTGGCCATTTGGGTCAGAAACCCGAAGTAAAAACAATTCCCAGTGGCAAAAAAGTTGCCAATTTTTCGCTTGCAACCAATGACACCTATAAGGATGCCGAAGGTCAGAAAGTTAGTGAAACCATGTGGCATAACCTGGTGGTATGGGGCAAACAGGTAGATACAGTAGAAAAATACCTGGATAAAGGCCAGGAAATTGCCGTTGAAGGCAAATTGATGAACCGGAATTATGTAGATAAAAATGGGGTAAAAAAATATGTTACCGAAATTTTTGTCAATGATTTCCAAATGATTGGTGGCAAAGGCAAAGAAAAAGTGAAGGTGGCCTGAGGAGGGAATCCGGGTAAGAACCCCATGAATCCGTTCCAGTTCAATGGGAGTTCTTGCCTGTATTCATTTGGCATTTCTCGTATGAAAAAAAATGAATACCTGCCTGCAAATTCTATTTCCTAAAAATTATTTTAAAAAAAACTTGCACGAATCCGAAAATCATCTATATTGGACTATTCAATTTGTTAAGCATATTATCAAAATACTGTTAATAATAACTAGAACCAGCAATCCTTCGATAAGCTTAGGATGACCAATTGGGAAGCATTCGAAAATTAGGAACAGGGCAAAACTTGTGGAAAGTTAAAAGATAAGCAACATAACAAAGCGTAATTGGCATTGTATTTTTGATTTCTGAAATAAATTATAATATGAGTACAGATATAAAAGAAAAATTGAAGGCACTTCAATTAACCATTGATAAGCTTGACAAGACTTACGGTAAAGGTACCGTAATGAAAATGAGCGACCAGAAAGTGGTTGATGTAGAAGCATTATCTACCGGTTCTTTGTCGCTCGACATTGCGCTTGGAATTGGCGGATTGCCTGTGGGCCGTATCATAGAAATATACGGACCGGAATCATCGGGTAAAACAACATTATCCATGCACGCCATTGCTGAATCCCAAAAAAAGGGTGGCATTGCAGCATTTATCGACGCTGAACACGCTTTTGACCGCAGTTATGCAGAGAAATTGGGGATAGATATCGAAAACCTCATCATCTCTCAACCCGATGATGGCGAGCAGGCTTTGGAAATTGCCGACGCTTTGATCCGTTCCGGCGCCATTGATATTATTGTAATTGATTCGGTTGCCGCCCTGGTACCCAAAGCCGAACTGGAAGGTGATATGGGCGATAGCAAAATGGGTCTTCAAGCCCGCTTAATGAGCCAGGCTTTACGTAAATTAACAGGTACCATTAGTAAAACCGGGTGTATCTGCATTTTCATCAATCAGCTCCGCGATAAAATCGGAGTGATGTTTGGCAGTCCCGAAACTACCACCGGGGGTAATGCATTGAAATTTTATTCCTCAGTGCGTTTGGATATCCGCCGTATTGGTCAGATTAAAGAAGGACTGGATATAATAGGTAACCGTACTAAGGTTAAAGTGGCCAAAAATAAAGTGGCACCTCCATTCCGTACCGTTGAGTTTGATATTATTTATGGAGAAGGCATTTCAAAATTGGGCGAAATAATTGATCTGGGAGTTGATCTGGAAATCATCAAAAAATCAGGCTCCTGGTTTAGTTATAATGAAACCAAATTGGGTCAGGGCCGCGATGCTGTTAAACAAATCCTCACCGATAATCCCGAGTTATGTGCCGAGATTGAAGGTTTGATTCGCACCAAAGCTTCCGGAGGTGAAATATTTAAACCCAAACCGGGCGAAGCCGCCGAATAGCTGTATTCATCATAACCCGAGATTCGAGATGTTGAGAAACGAGAAACGAGACCAAAACAAAAAGCAAAATCAGTTTTAGTCTCGTTTCTCGTTTCTACCTGTCTCGTCTCTCGCTTCTCAACTCTGGTTTCTATTTCTTCAGCACCAGCATTATGTCAACTTTCACATCAATTTCTTCCTGTATTTTAGCCATAACCACAGTAGGAATCTCAATTTTATGGTCCACATTTTTTACTTTAAAGTTGGACTGAAACCGAATGCTTCCACCCTTAATACTTAAGGTTCCCGAAATGGTTCTCACCTGTTCTACGCCATGAATATTAAGTTTTCCGGTAACCGTTACTTTATATTCCCCGTCTTTGGTTAAATCAATTTCCTCATTTATTTTTCCTTTAAATGTTGACTTTGGAAACTTTTCGCTTTCAATATATTTCTCATTAAAATGCTCCTGCATTAATTTATTGGGAAACTCAAAACCGGTATTGGTAATCACAACCGCCACTTCACGCTTTAAGTTTAAAACGGCCAAAACCTGCGTATTCACAGCAGCAATATCTTCCAGAGGTGTTTTTGAATAAAAACTAACATTACCTGTTGATGTTGAAAACATCTGGGCTTTTAATCCGGTAAAAAAGATGAGCATAAATGCCAATGAAAATATTTTATTGCGCATAATTAATTTATTTAATAATTTACTTACTACTTTTATAATTCACTTACTATTCAAAAACCTTACCACTTTTTTTCCTGTGCTTTGCGATCAAAGGAAAAGGTACGTGCAATATTAAAGCCCAAACGTACGCCTAAATCCATCCATTGTGTACTTGTATTGGTTACCATGTGTTGCTCAAGCATTCCAATTCCGTTGCAAACCATCAGTTGAAATACGTGACCTCCTGTTTCTATATCAAAACCCAAAGCTAAATAATCATAAAGTTTACCCCCACCTGCCGAACGCACATCTCTGCCTGTAACCCGGGGATAATAGTCGAAATTAAACCTGAGGCTCCTGTTTAATTTTATACTTCCGCCTGTTCCGATTGCATATATATCATTTGGGTCCGTGGCAAACCCAACCAGATTCTGGTGTGCCATACAGGGCGCAATTTGTAAACTCAGCCAGTCGTCAAACTTTTTGGCAATGATAATTTGATTGTAAAAGCTCAATCGCGATGTGAAAAAATTCTGATGTGTTGGACTAATAGTTGTAAAAGTAGTTGTGTTGATGGCAGTATTTCCATAATAACCTACACTAAAAGGCATGCCTCCCTTACCCTTTTTTTGTTTCAGTAATTTTATTTTCAGGTTCGCATCATAGGTTTTTCCAACATTACTGCGCGCTATCCCAACCTGAATATAATCTGTAATCCCGTAATCCAAAACAATACGCATATTGGCCTGATCCAATCCAAAAAACTCATAATAACCCCCATTGATGGGCCCAAAGCGATGTAAAATTACAAAGTTAAGATGCCTGGCTGCCACGTGCTCATTGCTTTGCCCGGTGATGATACGGGTTGCTTTAAAGGTGGCAAAAACCGGTACCGGTTTCTGTGGATCTTCGTTCTGAAGCATATTCAGCAAATCATCCTGAGCATGTAAAGTACCGGTTGTAATTAACAAAAGGAAAAAGTATATTAATTTCTTCATAACAGGTTATTAATTATTTAATGCGCCCTCGGCAATCCATTTTTTAAGTTTATTGATATTTAAATTGCTCATGGGTGCAGCAGCAGGCATGTTTCTTAATATGATTGCCCTGTTTTCAACTTTTGCAATATTGGCTTTTAAAATTAAATAATCTCCCAGGTTAGGACTTTGCATACCCGCAGCATGGCAATTACTGGTGGTACAATTTGATGCCAGCATGGGCTTAATATCGTTTGCATAGGTTACCACTCCCGAATAACCACCAAAATCATTTGGATAAAGAAGCTCCTCTTTATCGTAATAGCAGGCATTTAATACCGTACTTAAAAACAAAAGTCCTAAAATTTTCTTCATAGTTACAATTCTAATCTATTACTATTTTGCCTCTGCTAACACCATGACAACCATTACAGCTACCCCCATTAAACTGGGTGGTATCCATGCTTATACTTTTTGAACCAACCCGGATACTTGGATAACAGCCTCCGTTAAAATTAATAATCTGGTTGGTATAAAAATTCCCCTTACTATCCGATTGAAGCATTTTAATCAGTTTCCCCTGTTTGTTTGGTTTTTCCCAAAGCTCCATGGTCGCATTGGTTTGTTCCTGTCCGTTTGATTTATATACCGATCCTGCAATCGTCCACCATCCCTCCCTCGCCGCTTCACTGTTATTCTTATTATGACAACTGCTGCAATTTTCTCCTGTTAGATGACTTTCTTCTTCCAACCCGCTTTCTTTCGGATTTTTTTGCAATTCGTCGTAATGGGAGCACGAAAATAAAAGTACTCCTGTAACAATTACAAATATACCGGGTATCCTTTTCATCTTCATTGGGTTGTTGTTTACAATTATAAAAGCAATAATACAGATTGGTTAAATCAATTGAAAATAATGCGGTCACAATTGGTACAAATAATTTCTCGAATCGTATTTTTTTAATAATTAAGCATCAAAATTTTACTTGTTACGGACAATTTGCTGCTGCCCACAACTGAAGTTTACGAATATTACATGAACTCAATGCAGGTCCTCCTTTTGGCATTAATGCACATCCAGATGTAGCTGTAACCGAACACAATACTTTTCCGAATATGGTATTGTTTTTGGCATCCGTATAATTATCCAGATTTACATTACCTCCCTTGTTTCCGGCATTGTGGCATCCTTTACAATAAGTATTTAAAACCGGCGCTATATGGGTTGCATATTTTACATTTACGGTATCACAAACGCTTGGGATACAAATCCTGTTTTTTGATCCCTCATTAATCCATCTTTGTATTAAATTTATACTGGTGCTGTCAAGGCGGGGTTGCGGCAAGGGCGGCATCATTTTTTTGCCGGATGATAATTTAACAGCTATTAAAAGTTTGTCGGTGCCCAGTTTCATAATTCCACTATAGGAATTCAATATCAGGTCTTCTTCATGCTTTATGGGATCATGACAACCTGCCTGTGCACAGCTGGATGTTATTAAAGGTAAAATCTGGGTATTGAAACATACCGAATCGTAGGTTACAATAATATTCGTATCAATGGGATTATTCCCTAATGGAATTTGGGTGGGTTCATGTTTACAGGTGCTTAAAATAACAACGAATATAACAATAATGATACCTGGGATGATTTGCTTCATGAACATTAAAATAATCTTCGAAAATAATACAACCTGTTTTTTCCAGTTATGATAAACATCAATTTACTGAAATTAAATTATGAATTTCATGCAACAAAATACATCATTCTTCACAACTAAAACTTACTGGCTTTTATAAAAGCTTCGAGTGCCTGGTTACCCGAAATACCGAGTTCGTTTTTATTGCCTTCCCACACACTTTTTCCCTGGTCAATAAACACAATATGATCCCCTTTATCGAACACACTTTTTATATCATGCGAATTGATAATTGTAGTGATTTCATATTCCTGGGTTATTTCCAGAATCAGTTCATCAATAACCCTTGAAGTGATCGGATCAAGACCACTGTTGGGTTCATCACAAAAAAGATATTTGGGATTGAGCGCAATTGCCCTCGCAATTCCAACACGTTTTTTCATTCCTCCACTAATATTTGAGGGGAATAACTGATTCACATTTTCGAGTTTTACCCGATGCAGGCAAAAGTTCACCCTGTCAAGAATTTCTGCTTTTGTCATTTGGGTAAACATCCGCAATGGGAATGCAACATTATCTTCAACGCTCAACGAATCAAATAATGCAGCCCCCTGAAACAGCATCCCGATTTCCTGCCTTACACTTTTCCGCTCATGATAATCCAATTGTAAAAAATCACGCTCATCAAAACGAATACTGCCGCTTGTGGGTACAATTAAACCCACCATGCATTTCATCAATACACTTTTTCCGCTGCCGCTTGCCCCTATTACAAAACTACATTCCCCCTTTTTAAATTTTGCATTCACATGTTGTAATACCTCGCGCCCCTCAAACGATTTGGTAATGTTTGCCAGTTCTATCATTTGTAAAGCATTACCTGGGTTAATATATAGTCGAAAAATATAATGGCAATACAACTTTGCACCACAGCAAGGGTACTTGCTGAACCCACTTCCAATGCGCCTCCTTCGGTTTTATAGCCGTGATAAGCTGATATGGTTGTAATTAAAAATGCAAAAACAAATGCCTTGGTTAAGGCAAATGTGATGGAGAAACTGTCAAAATCCATGCGCAATCCCTGAACATAAGCATCCACCGAAATCATTCCGGAAAGTTCACAGGATATGGCTCCGCCTAAATTCGATAAAAACATACTATAAGTAACCAGCGCCGGAATGGCAAATAAGGATGCCAGAATTTTGGGCAATGCCACGTAATTGGCTGCATTAACGCCCATGATCTCCAAAGCATCTACCTGCTCACTTACTTTCATAGTACCTATTTCTGAGGCTATGTTTGACCCAATTTTACCTGCCATTACCAGAGCCGTTATGGTGGGTGAAAATTCAAGGATATTCGAATCTCTTACAATTCTTCCCAATACATACATAGGCACCAAACTACCGATTAACTGGTAGCCAATCTGTATAACCCCAACTGCACCAATAAAAAGCGAAATAATGGATACAATACCAAACGATTCATTTCCCATTTTAAATAATTCCCTGAAAAAAGATGCCCTGAACATGCTCCATTTGTCGGGTGGACGAAAACAGGCCCGGATAAAGATCAGGTAGCGGCCAAATTGTTCTAAATATTTCATTGATCTGGAAAAAGTTTTAAGGTTTTAAAAACAGGGTAAATATAAAGTTTTCTAAGATATGTGCAATAATTGCGCGAAGCTTCTAAATTTGAAGCCATGTTAAAAACAATATTGATTAGCGGATGTACGAAAGGAATTGGTCTGGCCATTGTACACAAATTTGCCGGGAATGAATTTAACGTAGCCGGTTGTGCGCGTAATCAGGCAGAATTGACCGAATTGTTTAAGGAACTTTCGGTAAAATATCCAAATCAAAAATTCTTTTTCGAAACCTGTGATGTGGCAAACAAAGATGCGCTCAAAGATTTTGCACAGGATGCATTAAAAGAATTCGGCAAAATTGATGTGCTGGTAAATAACGCTGGAATATATTTGCCCGGAATGGTTCAAGATGAAGCAGCAGGTAATTTTGAATTGTTAATGGCTACCAATGTGAATAGCGCGTATCATTTAACAAGGGCAATATTGCCGCTTATGCTGAACCAAAAGAGCGGACATATTTTTAATATTTGCTCAACCGCCAGCATCATGGCTTATCCCAACGGAGGTTCATACAGCATCAGCAAATACGCCATGATGGGTCTGAACCAGGTGCTGCGGGCCGAGCTAAAAAACAAAAACATTAAAGTAACCGCAGTCATTCCCGGCGCCACGCTAACCAATAGCTGGGATGGAACCGAATTGCCCGAAGAGCGTTTTCTCCCGGCAAGTGATATTGCAAAAATGGTATGGGCAGCCTACGATCTTTCAGACACGGCAAATGTGGAAGAAATATTGATCCGGCCGGTTTTGGGGGATATTTGAGGTACGTTGTACAATGTACGATGTACAATGTACGAATCAATATCCTTAAGTTAAGCTTTTTTAAACCACGTCAGTGGTGGAATCTCAGTAGCCCACAGTTTTAACTGGGGGTTAGATGCCAGGGTAAATTTTCCCGGCGCGGCTTCGCAAGGTTTGTTGGAATTGGATTTCATGGCCGCGCAATCACAGTTAATTACGGGGCGAGTGAGTTGTTATTATGAGAAACATTGTGGAGCATATCAATTATAATTGTTAATTTTGGAACCGATTAATATTACTAATGACCAATAACCTTTTTGTAGAATCCCTTACCCAATACAAACGCCGAAAAACGGTTCCGGTAAAAATAGGTGATTTGATGATGGGTGGAGATTTTCCCATTCACATTCAAAGCATGACCACCACCGATACCATGGATACCCAAAAATCGGTGGAACAGATTATTAGAATGGTGGATGCAGGTTGCGAGCTGGTACGTTTAACCGCTCCCAGTATTAAGGAAGCGCAAAATCTGGCTGAAATTAAAAAAGCCCTGATTGCAAAAGGAATTAGGGTTCCCCTGGTTGCCGATATTCATTTTACCCCAAATGCCGCCGAATTGGCCGCACGCATTGTAGAAAAAGTACGGGTGAACCCGGGTAATTATGCCGACAGGAAGAAATTTCAGGTGCTGGAATATTCAAATCAGGAGTACCAGGCCGAAATAGACAGAATCAGGGAAAAGTTTACGCCCCTTGTAAAAATCTGCAAAGAATACGGAACCGCCATGCGTATTGGTACCAACCACGGCAGTTTAAGCGACCGGATTTTAAGTCAGTATGGAGATACGCCCCTGGGCATGGTTGAAAGTGCCATGGAATTTTTACGGATTGCAGAAGATGAAGGCTATTATAACATCGTGCTCTCCATGAAAGCCAGCAACCCGCAGGTAATGGTTCAGGCATACCGGCTTTTGGTTCAAAGCATGAATCAAAATAACATGATTTACCCATTACACCTGGGCGTTACCGAAGCAGGCGACGGAGACGACGGACGCATTAAATCGGCTCTGGGAATTGGTGCCTTGCTGGAAGACGGCATAGGCGATACCATTCGGGTTTCACTTACCGAAGACCCTGAATTTGAAGTTCCTGTTGCCATTAATCTGGCTAATCGATATATAAACAGGCAAGAGCATCAAAAAATAATTTCCCTTCCAAACACGCATTATAGTTTTGATCCAGGCCGTTTTTATGCCTATCAAAAAAGAGAAACTACTGAAATTTACAATTTTGGCGCCCACCAGGTTCCCAGAGTTATTGCCGACTTCAGCGAAATTCCCCTGCAAATTGAACAGCTTAAAGCAATAGGCCATAGTTATGAGCCCCTAACCGATAAATGGACAATGACCGATTCCGGGGCCGATTATGTTTATTTAGGCAAACACATTACTCCTTTTATGCTTCCTATGGGCTTAAAGGCCATTTATGAAAGCAGTACCTGGAATCGGGTAAACGACAAATCCAATGCATTTCCACTATTTTATATTTCTGAGTTTTTAAACGCTTCCGTGTTTTCGAAAACGCTAAACTTTTTATACCTGAACACCAACGATTTAAAAACCCATCAGATTCTTGAAAAAATAGGTTCTACCCAAAATCTGGTACTTATTATAGAAAGCAGCAATGGGGCGGTGATGCCCGATTTGCGGAATGCATTTCTGGGTTTTATAGAATTGGATATTAAAAACCCGGTAGTATTGGCTGTTAACCTGCATTTTAAAGAAAAAACAAATGCTGAAGCTTTAGATTTACTGATGTTATACAGCAGTACCGATACCGGCAGTTTATTTATTGACGGCTTTGGCGATGGTCTGTTTTACAAAGCTTCGCAGGCTGAACCCAAAAGGGTAAATGATATTGCTTTTGGCATTTTGCAGGCAGCCCGCACCCGAATCAGCAAAACCGAATACATTAGCTGCCCAAGCTGTGGACGTACCTTATTTGATCTACAGGAAACTACTGCCATGATTCGCAATCGAACCGACCATTTAAAAGGGATAAAAATTGCCATTATGGGCTGTATTGTTAACGGGCCGGGCGAAATGGCCGATGCAGATTATGGTTATGTTGGGTCAGGGCCGGGTAAAATTACCCTGTATAAGGGTAAAGAAGTGGTAAAAAAATCAGTGAATTCGGAGCGTGCCGTTGACGCATTGATTGATTTAATTAAAGAAAATGGTCAATGGGTTGATATTAATGCCTGATGCAACTATAATCAGAAAGATTTTGTCTGAATTTGTATATTGTTAAATAATCTTTATTTTCGAAGCACAAAAATTTAAAAAACAAACATGAAAAAATTGATACTAACTGCATTAGCGGCTCTTACAATGGGAACTGCTGCTTTTGCTCAAAAAATTGACAACAGCAAAGACCCACGCTACAATTCGGCCGGAGATGTTACAAATCCTTACCATAAAAAGGATTTAAACAAAGCAGGCGAGATTGTTTCTGATTGGTATTCAGTACTTGGAATGGTTGAAAAAAGTCCTGTTGGACCCAATTTAACAACTTTCGTAAACTTTTTAGTTTGGGATTCGTTGGGCAAATATATCGAAGACGATGGTACCATCAGATATGGCGGATGGCAAAGTACAGGTCATGTTTTGGATCCGCATGATGATGCGATTCAATTAACAGATCTTCCCGGAAACCAATTATCCCGTTTTAACAGTTATAAACTGGATACCATTGCATTCCGTTATTTATATGTAAGAAATGTAGATTCTATACCTGATGGTTTGGGTGGCAAAAAAAATGTGGTTGACACGGTATTTATCGCTTATTTTAAAGGAAATCAAATCAGCAAACGTCAATTGTCACTTCCTCCAAATGACAAATTGGCTTTGGTTGAAATGAACAAAAATACCCGTTTGCCTCAAGGTTATTTTAAAATGGATACCATTTTATTGGCTTCAGCAGTAAATGGCTTTTTGGATACCACCAGAGTTATTAATAACAATGGCGGTTTCGAAAACTCCTGGGGTATAAAACTGGCTCAGTTTCCTGCGCCTGCAGGTGTTCAGATTACTGCCAGTTCTAACGGTTCAACTTCAGATAACCTGGTTGCTTTTACCTATACCTTTAAATCGGGTATCCACACAGTTATTGGAACAGATACTGCTGTAATGATTTATGCGAAAGACCCTTCAACAATGCCATCGGGAATGCGTAGAACCAATTATTTTGGTTGCAGGTTTGCTCAAAATGCAGGTACAACCAACTGGGATAATCCTAAATTCTTTAATACTTCATTATTTGCCCTTAAAAAGGAAACATATGCACCGGTAGAACCAAATGGTTGGAAAGGTTATGTTTCAGGTAATGCTTTTACATCAGAATTATTCCTGGAATCCTATTTCCATTTAACCACTTTTGGTATTGGTGTAGGTGTTGAAGAAGCAGAAAATGTAAAAATCACCAGCATTTTCCCGAACCCAGCTAAAAACATAGCCGGTGTTGCATTTACAGTTAAAGCCGCATCTAAAGTAAAAGTAGCAGTTTACAATATGGTTGGACAGGAAGTAAAATCAAGCGATTTTGGTTCAGTTACCAGTGGTTCATACGAACTGCCATTGGAAATAAGCAGCTTAAAAGCCGGCATTTACCTGGTTAGCGTAACTGCAGGAAATACTACCCACACACAAAAATTAGTTGTTGCTGATTAATTAATTATCTAATAAAAAAATCCCCCCACCCGTAGGGACAGGTCGCGACCGGTCCCTACGGGT
>JAUXUD010000078.1 GCA_030680835.1 Bacteroidota bacterium | reverse complement strand
AGCCACTAATAACCTTGAAATTGATTTATGTCCCATTTAAAAATAAAATGATATTAAGCTACTAAACAAGATTTGAAAATTTCATTTGATTAAAAGCAAAATAGAGCAGAAAGCAAAAGTATTGGTTGTGCAACAGCCACTCAAGCAAAAAGGTACAAAATAATCAAATGTCGCAGATCATACCGTTATATCAAATGCCACCCTGAAAGCCATAAAAACAAATTCATTCATGCAATGGCACAATATTGCACATACATATATAACTAAGGTTTAATTATCATCTAATAATTGATGAATTGTTATTTAAGTTGAGGCTAATGTGATAATTATAGGGTTCCCATTTCCACCTTCACCAACTCATCTTCAATCCAGCCATCCAAAGGCTCAAGGGCCAAAATGCTTCTGATTCCAGCCGCTTCAGCGCCTTTTATGTTTGTGATGCTATCATCAATAAAAATCGTTTCATGGGCCAATAAACCGGCATCCTTCAAAACAAAATCGTAGCAATCCAGATTGGGTTTACGCAAGCCAATTTCATGCGATAAATAAATCTTATCGAAAAGCGAATCAAATATTTCCCGGCCATTCACTTTGTAGATATCGTCCATATGCATGGTATTGGTATTACTCAGTAGTATCAACCGATAGCGCGTTTTTAATTTCTGAACCAATTCTACCCTGCGCGGTGGCAGGTCCAATAACATGCTGTTCCAGGCGATCTCGATCTGTTCATGACTAACAGTTCCCTTTAACTCAAGATGTATGGTCTGTTTAAAAGTATACGAATCAATTTTTCCCGTTTCATATTCTTTAAAAATGGAGAGACTTTCATTATAGGCTTCCAGGTCGGCACCCAGCAATTTAAAGGCATTCAGCGTTCTGTTCTGATCCAGGTTTAAAATAACACCCCCTAAATCAAATATGATATTTTTAATTTTCATGGATTGCAAATTAACTCATAAATAGAATAACTATTGAGGAGGGGTATTGTTTGTGAACCCATACCTAAAAGAAAAATCAAATTTGTTTTGCGGCAAAGCTTAAAAAAACTATTTTCGCACCCACGCTAAAAGCATATCAATGAATTAGCAGGGCCTATAGCTCTTCCGATGGGTCGGAAGGTAAGAGCAACTGACTCTCCCGACCCATCGGGACAGAGTGTAGTAGGTATTATTTTTTATTGGGCCCTTAGCTCATTCGGTTAGAGCATCTGACTCATAATCAGGGGGTGGTTGGTTCGATCCCAACAGGGCCCACAAGAGACAGCCGCAATGCGGCTGTTTTCATTTTATGATGTCTGACAGTCAACAATTTTTCTGCTATGTAATTTATAGTAAGTCGATTGACAAATACTATATTGGAATGACTTCTGAAAGTGCTGACTTACGACTTAAAAAGCATAATGAGGGCACATATGGAACTCACTATACCTCTCAAACAAAGGATTGGGTACTATCGTTAGAAATGCCTTTTGCGAATGCCTCCCTGGCCAGAAAGGCAGAATTATACCTAAAAAAAATGAAAAGCCGACGCTTCATTGAAAAGATTATCAACGACCCTGTTGAATACTTGAAATTGATTGAAAAAATAAAGAGCATCTGACTCTCCCGACCCATCGGGACAGGGGGTGCCTGGTTCGATCCCAGGTGGGCCCACGAGCAGTAGAAACAGAATGGGAAAGAGAAAGAAAACCTACTCTTTCTCTTTCTGTTACTCTTTTTTACAAATTATTCCAGCTGAATCAAGTTTTTTATCATGTAAAACTCCTGTTTCTTCGCACTGTTTCTGTTTCTTAGGAAATTTAGACGGCATACGAATTTAGCGCGAAGAGTGGGATCAAAGAGCGAAATTCCTCCGCTCCTGCTCTGACACTCACTCATGGAATATTGGATGGAAGAGCGAGAGCGTTCACACCCGCTCTGATTTTTTCTTTTACCAGCCATAGCTCGCAAAGGCTTGTTCGATCCGGCTCTCACACTCACAAAATGATGTTAAGCTAAGTGAAAATAAAGAAATTAATAATTCATTCCATCAACCTTAAAAATGTACCCAAAAGCATTTTCTGAGTTCTTGAGAATCTGGTAATCATTTATTACCCATGTCTTGCCTAAAATTCTGTGTTTGTTTTTTTGATGCGGATTATTTTTAAATTCTGCATAAACCTTTAGTCTTCCTTGTAAAATTACCAGTTTTCCCAGTATATCTTGGGGAAATTTAGTAAAATCATCAAATGGTTTTGCCAAAACAAATTTCCCATTATTCGCTCTAAGCTTAATCCATGAATGATTTTCTTTATCAATATCAATAATAAGTGCCTGAACCAATACTTTACTGTAAATACCCATGTTTGGATGATCAATCAAAGTTTTAACATTTATTAGTTTTGTTGAATCCACAGGCTCGGCTATTTTCAGTATTTCCGTTTTTCTTTGTGAGCAGCTTTGAGCGACTATTAGAAAAATAATAATTACTCCTGTAAAATTTAACTTTGATGATTTAATGCTATATATTCCTATCATGTTATTCAATATTTTTTCGTAATGTACTTTTGGTTTGTTTGTCAATATAAATAACACCATCAAAAGACTTAGCCCAATATCCTTTATGCATATTACCTCCGAAAATTAAACTTCTAAATTTTTTTTCCTTTAAGGGGCTGTCATTAGAAAAACTGTAAAAAGCAAACTTGCAATTGTTATTGTTAAAGGAATATTCAAGAACCGAATTGTCAATTGGAAATTTAGCAGTTTCTTCAAGGTTATAAGAAATAGTGTCCGCACAGAACCCTGCCTGCCCTGATGCACTCGTAAAGGCAATAGAGTAAGAATTCTTTGGGTATTTATCGGATATAAATTTCCCCATGGGTATAATTGATTTGTATTTCATGCTATCTCGATTATTCGTAATTAATGAAAGGTCTTTTATGGTATGAAAATTTGCAGCCCAGATGATGATTTTGGATTCGGGGTTTCTGTCCAAATACCAGAACAAATTGGAAGCCATTACACTATCTCTGATATTTACACTCTGATCTGCATAGCTCATATGTTGGAAGTTATAAATGAAAATTTCAAGATTTGAAGAAATATTTAGTAAATGCTGTCTGAAAAGAGAACATTCATAACTATTACCAGTGATCCTTTTTATGAATATTTTAGTTAATGAATCAAGGCTTGTAATTGTTTTATCTGTCTCGTCCAATGGGTTTTCGGCAGAAGCACCATAATAATTGAAAATTCCTTTTACATAATTATTAAACATATTGGTATCAATTCCAGTTAAACAAGTCTTACAGGTATTTCTAAGGTAAGGGTATAAGTTTTTTGTATATATTGTAGAATTTGGCTGGCTTTCAAAACCAAACAAGTTCAGCTTATTTTGCTTAGTTTTCTCGGAAGTATATTTCATGAGGGCTTTTGTTTGCTCGCTTTTTGACCATTTAAAATCCCAAAACTTTTCAAATTCCTTATAAATATTACTATCAGATTTAATTCCTTGAATTCCGTAGGGGGTTTCCACAAAACCTGCTCCCTCTAATGCCAAAGTATTATACCCATAATTTTCAACTAAATATTTAATAAGCTTTGTTTTTATTTGAAAAGTCATACCATCACCATGACCCGCTTCTCCCAAAAGAATTATTTTAGATTCTTTGAAAACTTTATCAAGCTGATATAACCCTTTTGAAAGGTCTGAGGTATCAATACATTGAATTGTGTTTCCTAATTTGATTGTCTGTCCAAATAGGGTTTGAACACTGACTATAAAAGCAAATAGTAAAATTATTTTTTTAAATTTTAACAAGGATGTTTGGTTTAAATTTGTTATTCAATCAATAGAAAGTGGAGGCCAATCCATAAATTATTTTCGGAAAATGTATTAAATCTATTTTTTACCAATTACACTCATTACCAAGCGAAATCCCCCACTATTATTTTTTGGGTATAAAAAGTTATAGGATTCTTTTTCATTAGGATTAGGTAGTTGGGAAAGATAAAATTCACCTAATTCAGGGATAAAATAAACCCCATATTCAGATTTGACGTTCTTAACGTTAGGCTCGTCCTGAACTTGAATGCGTTTCCATTCTTTTGCTGTTATTGGTCGTATATTAAAAATAAAATCAGGGTTTTCCTTTTCCAATATCCCCCTCATATAATTAACATAAGCAGTAATAACAATTGGATTATTTATTATTACATACTTTCCCATATTTTCAATAGGTTTTGTAAGTGAGTTATTGCAAATAGTCTTTAATTGGGTATCACCTTTGTCAACTAATGTTTTGATGAATATTTTAAAATCTTTTGTTTTCACAGGTTCTTCTAAACAATAGAATGAATATGAATTTTCAACATTTTGTTCTGAGGGGATATAAACAAAGCCTTTGGGTTGTGGGAAAAACCAACCTCGCTCTTTCTTGGATTTATCTTGCCCAAAGACATTTTGGTTTAATGATGTGACAAAAAGTATTGTGAAAATAAACAACAACTTGGTATTCATATTACAATGATAATTTTATCGAAGTTATAAAATAAACCAAATAATTAAAAAATTTTCTCTATAACAAACGTTAGATGTTGATCACTTTCTATATTTATTAACTTAATTGAACATAAATATCGCCCTATTCAAGTATTTAACTTCATTTCCTATTACGGTTTTTGCCAAAACAGTATAGCGTTATTTGTATTATAAGTTATAATGGTTGATTTTGTACGCTGATCCACTTCTTCGGTTTTATCAGGCGATTGATTATAATAATCTAATGGCAAAAGCTTTATATATCTGCTGCATATTCCGCGCAAATTGACCCACCTATTCCGCGTCAAAAAGGTCCACTAAAGTTAACTGCCTGAATGAAGGATTTATTTGCCATTTCACAAGTACAAGTTTAGTTAATTAATTCTAATTGATCTTCAATTTTATT
>JAUXUD010000077.1 GCA_030680835.1 Bacteroidota bacterium | reverse complement strand
AGCCACTAATAACCTTGAAATTGATTTATGTCCCATTTAAAAATAAAATGATATTAAGCTACTAAACAAGATTTGAAAATTTCATTTGATTAAAAGCAAAATAGAGCAGAAAGCAAAAGTATTGGTTGTGCAACAGCCACTTGATCAAAAAGGTACCCAACCCCGATAGCTATCGGGGCAAGACTTATTACAATAACTTGCAAATGTAAAATAGCTTGGCCTTGGCCCGCATCCCAAGCCGCAAGGCCAATCGATGCGACTAAGAGGCCTTGCTCAAGGTCTGCTAAATTAGCGTTCATTTGAATCATTATTTAAGGGCCAATCTTTTAACATTTGCTGGCATTATTGTAATAGGTCGGTCCTGAAGAATTCTAAATTTGAACACTTCCCTTTAATCAATGCATTGTATGAAATGTAGAGTTATGGGCGAACTGTCCAAAAATAATGTAAACCGTAGTTAATGGATTGAATTACTTGATGGCCTAATTTTGCATGAAAATTGCTATTAATGCTTCCTGAATTTTACCTTCTAAAACAAAGGGAAATAAAGGACCGACCTATTTCGGTACCGCTAGCAATTGTTAAAAAGAAATGTGCGCGGTAGGCCTGTGTAAGCGGCCCTTGAGCAAGGCCTACCTGTCGCAACGATTGGCCTTGCGGCTTGGGCTGCGTGGCAAAACATTTCTTTTTTACAAGTGCAAGGTGCTGAAATAAGTCTTGATTTTTTTGGTACTTTTTTCATCAAGGAAAAAAGTACAAAGCAATCAATTGTAACAAATTATTAAGGACAAACCAATTCACCCCCAAAAGCTAACAATAACGCTGTATTATTTTGTTAGGTTGACGCCTATGCAATAGCTATCTGGAGTTGTAGGTGAAGATGAACATACTGAGAACGAGCATAAAGACGCACTCCAACTCTGGAGCTTTAGTGCAAGTTTACTTACCTTCAGTTATTCCATTTTGGTCAATAAACTGGTGACATTTATTTTTTGGACAACTAAAACTTAATTTTTCCCATTTTGTTCCTACTAATCCTTCAAAACTTAGTCCTTTTTTTGTCTTCTTAACTTTGAAAAGAAAATTGGCAAGATTGCCGTCGTTTATATTTTTATGTCTTTTCAAACTACTCATTCCAAACTGGTCAACTAACTGAGAATTGCCTGATTTTAAAGAGAAGTTAAGTTCAATAAATCCACACCCCTGACTACCCGTAAGTTTAACTCCATCATGAGTTGTTTCAACCAAAATTAAGAATTTGGTTAATTCCGGAGTCGCTTTAGTTTGAGATAATACTGCGGTATATGCTCCAATCATTAAGATGATTGAAAGTGAAATTTTAAAAATAAATTTTTTGCCTGAATTTTTCGTTATCATTTTAACTTCTCATAATATGAATAAATTTTTCTATCATGCCTTGTCAATACCTTAAAACATAAAATTCAGATTGATAAACGCCGGCAATGAAATGGCAGTTTGCTTGGTACTGCCTTTAGTTGAGGCTTGTTTGTAGCCATTGTATACCGAACCATTAGACATTGTATAATCATTGGTAACGGAATTTGTACCTTTTACAAAATAAAAGGCAGCTTCGGTAGAAATGGAAAAGTATTTATTTATATTAAACTGAACTCCAATTAACGGTCCGGCACCGGACCGATTAACTATAGTCTTACTGTTTAGAATATAAAAAACATTTGGAGTAACCGGAGGACTTGCATTATACACTGACCTTGTATCCCTTTTGTCTGTAGAATTACTTATAAAAAAATCAATTCCATAATAAATAAGTAATCGGTTACTAAGCATTTGTTGTACTTCAATTCCGGCTCTCCAGGATAAAGAATTATTTTTGGTATTTGTATATGTTGTATCAGTACCATTTTTATTTTCATTGCTTGCTAATGATAATCCCAACCTTAAGCCAAATTTATAATTGGAAGGTAATATTACATTGCTGAATAAAGCCTTATAATTTAAATTATAGACTGGAACATTTGCTGTAGCTGTCGGAGTATTGCTGTTAAAACTAAAAAAAGATTTGATAAAATCAGTAGCATTAAAGCCAAACTGATTTTGCATTTTAAGATTTCTATTAGGAGTTAAATTTAATTCCTGTGCTGAGCTATTTATATAAAATAAGCCTAGGATTGTCAATAAGGTTATTTGTTTCATAATAATTTGGTTTTTCCAAAAGTATTTAACTTTGAGCAAAATCATCCTTCTCGATATTCGTTTAAGTAGAAAAAAACAAATTTTAAGGATAAATTATGATAAAAAAATTAGAATTATCACAAATATCACTTGAATTATAACTCAGACAATTTCACTCATTCAACCACACTAAACTTCCTCTTAAAAAACGGATAGCTGAAAACTGCAATTAATAACAGCGATGCACCCAGATAAAAACCACCGCTCATCATTTCGCTTTCTCCAAAAATAAGTAATGAAAAAACTATTCCATAAATCGGTTCAAGGTTATTGGTGATGATTACCGTTAAGGGATCGATCCTTTTTAAAATCTCCACACCCAGGGTGAATGCAAGTGTGGTGCACACTAAACTTAAAAATAACAGATAAATTAAATCGCTTCCTGTAGGTATGGGAATATTTAAGAGGTTACCATCCCATAATTGAATGAATGAAATAGTTATTAAAGCCCCTAAAAACTCATAAAAAGTAATTTTACCTGAATCGTGTTTTAGGATCAGCCTGCCGTTATAAATGCCAAACATGGCCGCAGTAATGGCTGCTAAAACGCCATACAAAATTCCCATTGCATAACGCATTTCAAATTGTAAGATAACCAGTATTCCTATCACAATAATAATTCCATACAGTGCATCACCCCAAAAGAATTTCTTCTTGAGCATAATGGGTTGCATGATGCTTGCGAATAAAGTAATGGTGCTAAACCCGGCCAGGGTAACCGAAACATTTGAAACCTTTATGCCATGATAAAAGAAAAACCAATGCAAACCAACCACTGCTCCCCAGCCAAACAAATGTCCCAAATCTTTGAGGGAACATTTTAATGAAACCCCTTTATAACGCAGGTATAAAAATAAACTCACGGCCGAAAATAGCAGGCGCCACCAAACCAGATCAAGCGATTTAAAACTGATGAGCTTGCCCAATACGGGCGTAAATCCCCACAATAAAATAATAAAGTGAAGAAGTATATACTTGTTTGTTCGGATTGTTTTAATAAGAATTGAAAATTAAAAGTTGATACAAAAAATTATTTCGGGCTGCGCTTTAGCATAAATAATGCAATGGCAAAAAACACAATGGAAGGGATCCAAACTGCAATCCACGGAGGTAAAACACCTGTGTTTCCCATGGTATTAAAAACTTGTATCACCAGTAAATAGGTAAAAGTAATAATGAGCCCAACACCCAGATGAACACCCACACCACCCCTGCTTTTACCCGAAGATACTGCTACGGCCAGTATGGTTAGTACAAAAAAGGCAACCGGAATTGCGGTGCGTTTGTATAATTCAACCTTGTATTTATTTACCTGCGGACTCCCTTTGTCTGTCTCTTTCCGGATATAGGCATTCAGTTCGGGGTTGGTCATGGATGAAACATATTTGGTTTTCACAAAAAACTCATCCGGTTTCAGATATAAAACAGTATCCATTTTTAAGCCTTTTAAAATCTGTTCGCGGTCGTTTACAAATAAGCGACGGGTATATGTTTCCAGAGTCCAGCATTGCTTACTCCGGTTCCATAACAGGCGATTGGCAAAGGTGCGCTCCACCAGTTTGCCATTGGCAAAACCCTCGAGGTTAAAATTAAAACCCGAACTGTCGGAATAGTTAAATGATTCCATGTGAATAATGTTGGAATCATTCAGCATATTGTAAATATTATTGCTTTGTGTTACCCGGATATCATGAATCCAGTCATCTTCAAATTTTAAGCGATAATGATCACAAATGGGTATTAAACGGGTGTTTAAAATAATAAAGGTGATAAATAAAATACTTGCGCCAATCATATAGGGACGTAAAAATCTCCCGTAACTTAATCCGCTGTTTAAGATGGCAATAATCTCGGTATTCTGAGCCAGCTTGCTGTTAAAAAACAAGGTAGATAAAAATATAAATACCGAACTGAACAGGCCCATGAAATAAGGAATAAAATAGATATAATAATCAAAAATAAGCACACTCAGGGGGGGCTTACGTTTAATAAAATCATCCATTTTTTCGCTGATGTCAATAAATATTGCAATCAGCGTGAAAAGCATCACCGAATAAAAAAAAGTAAGCAAATACTTTTTAATGATATACCTGTCAAGGATTGATATTCCAAGTTTTTCTAACATGTTACTTTTCTTAAAGCTTTACCATGATTACCGGCAATATATTCTTTTTCCAATTCATAAAATCACCTTCAATTATGTGGGCTCGGGCTTCATTAACCAGCCAAAGATAAAAACTTAAATTCTGAATGCTGGCAATGGTTGCACCCAGCATTTCATTGCATTTTATCAAATGTTTTACATAAGCTTTTGAGTATTCAGGTGTAAACAAATCATCCAATGGAGTATTATCAAACTTCCACTTTTCGTTTTTAATATTTATAATACCCCTGGAAGTAAATATAAAACCATGTCGTGCATTGCGGGTTGGCATCACACAATCAAACATATCAATTCCCAGGGCAATGCATTCCAGAATATTTGCAGGAGTTCCTACACCCATTAAATAACGGGGTTTTTCAACAGGTAATATTTCACAAACGCGTTCTGTCATTTCATACATTTGTTCCAAAGGCTCTCCAACACTCAATCCACCGATTGCATTCCCCTGCATATCCTGATCGGCAATAAAACGGGCGGATTCTAACCTCAAATCTTTATACACACTACCCTGTACAATCGGAAATAAACTTTGTTCAAATCCATATAAAGGTTCTGTTTCGTTGAAACGATTGATACAACGCATTAACCAGCGGTGGGTTAAATGCATGGATTCTTTAGCATATTTATGTTCGCAGGGGTAAGGCGGACATTCATCAAAGGCCATGAAGATATCGGCACCAATTGTACGCTGTATGTCCGTTGCAATTTCGGGCGAAAAAAATATTTTTGATCCATCCAGATGTGAACGGAATGAAACGCCTTCTTCTTTTATTTTGCGGATTTCACTCAAACTAAATACCTGGTAACCTCCGCTATCGGTGAGCATGGGCAATTGCCAGTTAATAAACTTATGGATGCCACCTGCTTTGCTGATTACCTCTAACCCCGGACGTAAAAAAAGATGGTATGTGTTTGCAAGAATAATCTGTGCTTTTACCCTTTGAGCCAAATCAGCCTGCGAAACCGCCTTTACCGATGCCTGTGTACCCACCGGCATAAACATAGGTGTTTGGATTGTACCGCGGTCTGTTACTAATTCACCCGCACGCGCCTTCGACTCAGGATCTTTATGTGATAGCGTAAATTTCATGAAGGCTGCTTATTCAAAATGAAGGGAAAACTGAATCAGTTGGGGAGCTATGCTTTGAATGGCATTTGTAAATATAAATCCATCGCGATACATGGCATTCCCGTAGGTATTACAAACTTTTAATTCGGGAGCAAACTTAAAATATTCGAAATACATATCAATTCCAAAACCAAATTCATAACCATAAGATAAAGGAGCAATAGAAACGATGGGATTTTGAATTCCCCTGTTTTTATTTATGGTTGATGCGAAATCATAACTCATTCGGGCACCACCAATTACGTAGATCCGGGTATTTTTGCGGCGTTCTGATTTGTATTTAAGCAATAGCGAAACATCACAATAAGCCGATTCAACCTTTACCTCTTTTTGTGAAAGATCGAATGTATATACCAGATTTCTTTGTACAAAAGAGATTACCGGTGCCATCAGTCTTAAATCCAGGTAATGACCTATGCGTAAGTTGGTAATTGCACCTAAACCAATACCCGGAAACGATTTAACCAAAACATTTCGGAGGGTATCATTCGGGAAATAACTGGTTTTGCCGTCAATATACAAGCGGCCCGAATTGGTTGCCAGGGTAAAACCAAAATGCAGCCTTTTTTCGTCATATTGGGGAAGGTTGATTTGCGCCCGCAATGATGCCGCGTTAATTATAACGAAGCAAAAAATAATTATTTGTCGGCAATATACAGGGAGCAAGTTCCAAATGTTAATGGTTTCACAATAATACCTTTATAACCGGCATTTTTCAAATATCCTGCAAATTCAGCTCCTTCGGGGAAGTGTTTCACGCTTTCGGGCAAATAGGTATAGGCATTTTTGCTTTTACTTACCAGGTTTCCCCATAAGGGCAATATATATGTAAAGTAAGTATTATAAATCTGCTTATAAGGGAATCCTGTAGGTTTCGAAAACTCAAGAACAACCAGTCTTCCTCCGGGTTTTAATACCCGGTACATTTCTGCCAGTCCTATTTCCAGATGTTGAAAGTTTCTCACACCAAACCCAACGGTAATGGCATCAAACATATTGTCATCAAAGGGCAATTGCTCACTATCGGCCCTGGTTAAGCTGATTTGTTCCGACCATCCCCGGGCAGCAATCTTTTCCCTGCCACAAACCAGCATCTGTTCGGCAATATCTATTCCAATGATTTTTTCAGGCTTTAAACGCATGGCTTCAATGGCCAGATCTGCAGTTCCGGTTGCCACATCCAGTATCAGTTTAGGTTCAACCGGAATTAAATTATTAATGGCCTTTTTACGCCATCCCTTATCAATGCCCATAGATAAAAACCGATTCAAAAAATCGTAACGCGGTGCAATACTGTTAAACATGTCCTCAACCTGTTGCTTTTTGCTAAGCTCAGAGGTATAATCGGGTTTTACTTCTTTCATTGTTATGGCCGCGAATATACTGCTTTGAAATAGTAAACCGCAATCGCGTGTTAGATGACTGTTTGAATGGATGTCAGTTCGAGCGGATGTCAGTTCGATTACAAAAATACCATTATCTTCGCGGCATGGATATCAAATCAGCAGAATACAAAACAAGTGCCAACGCACTAAAAGATTGCCCAATGCAGGAAATGCCTGAATATGCGTTTATCGGAAGAAGCAATGTGGGCAAATCGTCACTGATTAATATGCTGGTTCAGAAAAAAGAACTCGCCCGTACTTCCAACACTCCGGGAAAAACCATCAGTATGAACTTTTTTCTGGTTAACGACGATTGGTATATTGTTGATTTGCCGGGATATGGATATGCCAGACGCTCAAAGGTTTTGCGCGCAGAATGGGAAAAGACACTATTGGCATACCTGCAAAAAAGGGAAATGATGGTTTGCCTGTTTGTATTAATAGATTCAAGAATCGAACCCCAAAAAAGTGATCTGGATTTTATTACATTCCTGGGTGAAAAGGCCATTCCGTTTTGTATTGTTTTTACCAAGTTAGACAAAATAAAACCCACTGAATCGGAAGCCAATATTGATAATTTCTGTAATAAACTCATGGAAAGCTGGGAAGAATTACCCACAATTTTTAAAACCTCATCGCTTGACAAAACGGGAAGAGAAGAACTTTTAAAATACATAGCTAAGTTGAATAAAGAATTTGCAAAAATTCAAAAAATTAAAAATATTCAATTGCGCTAATGATTTGATTTTGTTAACCTATATTTAATGTTGGCAAGAAAAAATAAAGATTTGCAAAATAACTTTAAATCAAAAAAAAATATACCTTTGAAACGCAATTCAAAATAAAAATGAAGTTATTTGGTCTGATAGGCTACCCCTTAAATAATAGTTTTTCGAAAGAATATTTTAAACAAAAATTCAAACTGCAGTCTCTACCCTACAGTTATGAAAATTTTCCGTTAGAGGATATTTCTCAACTGCCTGATTTCGTACAAAGTCATCCCGAACTTTGCGGGTTTAATATCACACTTCCTTATAAACAGAAGATTATACCTTACTTAGACAAGTTAGACCGGAGTGCAGAAGTGGTTGAAGCTGTTAATTGTGTGCAAGTTAAAAGGGAAAATGACAATATAATTCTTGTTGGGTACAATACAGATGTTTATGGTTTCGAAATATCTCTTTTGAATTTTATCAAACCCCATTTAAAAAACTTTGAAGCATTGGTTTTTGGTACCGGAGGTGCATCCAAAGCGGTATGTTATATTTTAAACAAACTAAACATTCCATTTATTCAGGCAGGCAGAAATACCGACCATCCGGATTTGATTAATTATGAAGATCTTACTGTTGAAATCATACAATCACATTTGCTTTTAATTAATTGTACCGCAGTAGGTATGTTCCCCATTGAAGAGGTTATTTTACCCATTCCTTTCGAAGGCATTGGAGTTTCCCACTATTGTTACGATTTAATTTATAAGCCTGCGATGTCAACTTTTTTAAAGGCTTCGGTCAGACAGGGAGCACACACCAAAAATGGATTGGAAATGCTGCACCTTCAGGCCGACAGATCCTTTGAAATCTGGGAAGAAAAATAGTAGAAACAATCGTAAATTCCTGCAATACCCCACTCAATAAATAATACAATAAGGTTAATTAAAAGTCGCCGTTATCAACCCTTTAAAGTCATTATCTGTTAATCACCAGAGTACGGGTCTTTTGAAAATTGCCATTTTGCAACTGATAATAATACATTCCATTTTTAAAACTTTCTGTATTTATCAGTAATTCGTGAGTCCCGCTTGAATAAGTTCCGTCAACAAGTTCCATTATTTCTTTTCCGGTATTGTCAAAAAGTTTAATTTTAACATGCGCTCCATTACTTGTGAACCGAATGGTTGTGTGTGTGCTGGCAGGATTGGGATAATTATCAAGCGTACCCATTCCATTTCCAAAAGCAGATTGTATGCCTGTTGTACCTGAATTTACAAAAGGCAGGGTTGTAAATTGCTTTAACATAATGCCGCTCAGATCGGTATCGCTTACTTCAAACCAATCTTTTAACAGGGTTGCATAAATCGCCCTGAAATCGTAACCCATCGGTATATTATCTCCTCCACTGGCACCGGTTGGTATTGTTGGGTTCGGACCATATAATCCACCGTTTACTTTTTTGCCAAAAATAAACAATGGGGCTGCTGCTCCATGATCGGTTCCTAAACTATCGTTTGATTTAATTCTTCTCCCAAATTCAGAGAACGTCATTCCCAAAACCCGGTTATCTATATTTAACAACTCAAGGTCATTTTGAAAAGCGTTTACTGCTACAGATATTTTTTGCAATAAAGTAGCATGTGTGCCTGTATCCGTTGCACCTGAAACTACCTGTGCACTATGGTTATCAAAGCCACCCAGACTTACCATATAAACTCTGGTTTTTAATCCGCCTGCAATTAAACGGGCAACAATTTTAAGCTGATCGGCCAGGGTATTTGTGCCTGTTGCCGGATATAATGTGGATAGGTTCGTTGCAGCCGTTGCAGCCGTTTTAATGCTTCCCGAATACTGCTCAGTTTGCTGGGCAACAAGTCTTAAAAAAGTAAGCTCATGTCCGGCAGGGGTTGCAGGAGCCGGATCTACCGTACCGCTCACAAACTGGTAAAAAGAGGTTGGATCAGTAATACTCATCCCCAGGCTCGCTGCATTGCCCTGAAAGGATGGGGACACCATAGCTCCTATCTGAATGGCCGGCGGGTCGGGGTATGTTGCATTGGGATATCCCGAGGGAAAGCCCGGAAACTTTGTATCCAGATACCTGCCCATCCAGCCGGTATCAACATATTTGTCGCTGTCGCTTGCTGTAAGCCAAATATCTGTTGAACGAAAATGTGAAAAATCGGGATTCGGATAACCCACACTTTGGATAATACCAACCTTGCCATTATTATATAAATTGCGCATTTCTGCAAGTGCCGGATGTAAGCCGGTTGCGGTAGTTCCTGTTATACTTAATACTTTCGATTCAGCAATAATTATATTTTGCCGGGCAGTATATAATTTACTGTATTGATCCAAAGGAATTACAGTATTTAAACCATCATTACCCCCGTTTAACTGAATCAAAACAAGTACCCGGTCTTCGTTTCCGGCTTTATTTAAAAATGCCACCAAGGGAGAATCGGCAAATGTTTTTACCGAAAATCCACCAAGCATTACAGGTAAAAAACCTGCTTTTATACTGTTTCCTATAAATTCTTTTCTGTTCATAATGAATGTTGTTAAAAGTTAACACAATTGGTACTCGGCCTGCCCCATCAAGTATTTAAGTAAACCCTGCAATCTTGTGTTTACCGTATTCTTAGCAGTTGTATTGGTGGGTGCGGCTATATAGGCATTCCAGGCATCCGTCCAGTATTGGTCTGAGGTTTGACCCGAGAGCAGGAAAGAATTTTTTAATGTTGTTTTTGATGTGGAGGATATGGAAACCGAATAAAACAAAGCGACGATCTGATCTATTAACACATTGGGATTACCAGGTGTTGTAAATTGAGATGCAAATGCCAGACAATCAAAAATTATTTTGAACCCAAACCGGTTATAACCCACATAAATAAGCAGGTCGCACAACTGATTTCTTTTTGGCAATGAATCGGAGTTGATCCAGATTTCATGGTACTGCGGATTTTCATAATAGGCCGGCCAGCCTGCAACATTTGGTGGATCTCCAATATCCTGACCAATTAACAGGGCATAATTTTGTACCAGTTGCCAATGCCCATATTGCTGCTGGGTATTGCCTGCCCCCGGAAACACCAGATTCATCTGACGGGCCAAACCCACAACATGGTCGATAGGTTGTTTAATGATACAACCCCTGTTTAGCGTATCAAAAAAATGTTCACTCTTTAAAAGTGTGTTTAATACCGGTTTGATATCATAATTGTTGTTTCTGAAAATAGCTGCCAAAGGCACAATTACATTGGTTTCAACCGATGCATCAATTACATAATATACAAAATATCTATATAGTTTCCTGACTATATATTTAGCTACTTCCTGTTGGGCAAATATCATGGTGAGCAAATCATTCAACTCATCCATACCTGCATTTACTCCGGTTCTTCCGGTAATAATGGTATTGTTATAAAACGAAGAAAAAGTTTTATTCGTAATATCATGTTTTGATGAATCAAAAAAAGAACTAATCCCGGTTCGGTTGTTTCTCCATCCCGTTAAAACACGCGCTGCTGCTTTTACATCATCTTCAGTATAATGATTCGGAAGATCCTTGCCTACCGTAAATAACTCCTGTAATTCCCTGCCATAATTTTCATCAGGTGCCGTTTTGGTATTTGATTCGCCATTTAAATAAACCAGCATTGCCGGATCAACAGTAATTTGTTTTACAAGCTCTTTAAAATTTCCCAAACTCATGCTTCTTAAAAGGGCATGGTGCTTATACATAAAACGCGAATCCTGAATGGTATTTCCTTCTGTTGCAAAATGGTTGTGCCAGAACAGCGTCATTTTTTCCCTGATGTTTCGCTCCTGGTTCAGCATTAAACCGGTCCACCAATATTTTAATGATTGCCTGCGAGCTCCTTCTATATTCGGATTAACTGCAGCATTTACCCATGTTTGTCCGTAAGGCACCTCTGCATCGGGTTGATTGGTATTGATGCTATAATGGTTTAGCGGCGGACTGGGTGGAGTGGTTGGAACCGTTAGTAAATAATCCACAGTTTCCGTCATGCTGAGCGTTTTAAAAAATTCCATATCCGCTTTTGAAACACCAAACAAGGTTCTATGTAACAGATGTATTCTTTCTGCATCGGTCCAGACTCCCACGTATTGACTTATACCTGTTGACGTTTTTCGTAGATTAACAGGAAGCGTTTTGTTGGATGGATCTGTATAAGGATAAACAGGTGCAGTTTCCCTTTCGGCCAACAAGCTTTTAGCAGTTTGTTCAAGAAAATCGCGGCGTAGTATTTTTTCCATGGTAAATAAATTTATGGTTTGATAAAGGTATTGGGAATTGGTTTAATTAAAAAACTGTAATTGTCATTCGTGCGTCATATATACGTTTCCGGTAGGGACAGGTCGCGACCTGTCCCTACCGGAAACGTATATATGACCATGGATATACCACCGTTTCATTTTTTTTGTTAGGCCATTATCATTAGGTTTGAACCAAAATAGCACTATGCAAAAAATTTTAAATTATATAAATGGAGCATTAACAGAACCTGTTTCAAAACAATACATCGATAATATTGATCCCTCAACCGGTGAAGTATACAGTATTTGCGCCGACAGTGATGAACGGGATATAGAATTGGCGTACCAGGCTGCCGAAGCTGCATTTGAGGGTTGGAGCAATATGAATATAAACGGCAGAAGTAAAATTATGCTGAAGATTGCAAATTTAATTGAAAAAAATATTGACAAATTATCGCTGGCCGAAAGTATAGATCAGGGGAAACCTTTGTGGCTTGCTAAAAATGGAGAGATTCCAAGAGCTCAGGCCAATATCCATTTTTTTGCTACAGCCATTGAACATTTTGCAAGTGAAGCCCATTCCATGGGAACACATGCCCTTAACTATACCTTGCGCACCCCAATTGGAGTAGTCGGCTGTATCAGTCCATGGAACCTGCCTTTATATTTGTTTACCTGGAAAATAGCTCCTGCTCTGGCCGCAGGAAATTGCGTGGTAGCCAAGCCATCTGAAATCACTCCCATGACGGCTTTCTTATTTAGTGAATTGTGCATGGAAGCAGGCCTGCCCAAAGGCGTTTTGAATATTGTGCATGGCCTGGGACCTAAAGTAGGTTCAGCTCTGGTTGCACATGAAAAAATAACAGCAATTTCTTTTACCGGTGGAACCAAAACAGGTGCTGAAATTGCGCGCATTGCAGCTCCTATGTTTAAAAAATTATCATTGGAACTTGGGGGTAAAAATCCAAACATTGTTTTTGCAGATTGCGATTTTGAAAAAGCGGTAACAGAAAGTGTCAGGGCAAGTTTTACCAATCAGGGTGAAATTTGTTTATGTGGTTCACGCTTGTTAATTGAACGCAGCATTTATGACAAGTTTAAAGATGCATTTGTTAAGGAGGTAAAAAAGCTTAAAGTGGGTGACCCTTTATTGAATGAAACCAAAGTAGGTGCCATTGCCAGTAAAATGCACTTTGATAAAGTACTAAGTTATGTTGAACTTGCAAAACAAGAAGGCGGAACCATTTTAACAGGTGGAAAAGCCTTTTCGCCTGAAGGGAGATGCGCAGGAGGTTATTTTATTGAACCTACTGTAATTGAAGGTCTGAGCTATAATTGCCGAACCAACCAGGAAGAAATTTTTGGTCCGGTTGTAACCCTTCAGCCCTTTGATAACGAAGAAGAAGCACTCATGATGGCTAACAGTACTACCTATGGTTTGGCTACAACCCTATGGACCGAAAATTTAAGCAAAGCCCACCGTGTTGCAGCAAATGTAAAAAGTGGCCTTGTTTGGGTCAACTGCTGGCTCCTGCGTGATTTGCGAACTCCTTTTGGCGGAATGAAACAAAGTGGTGTTGGCCGCGAAGGAGGCTGGGAAGCTCTGCGCTTTTTCACAGAATCGAAAAATGTATGTATTAAGCTTTAAGTAAATTTTTTCTCTACTTTCGCCCTAAATATTTTAGAAATGGAAAACAACGAAAATCAAAATCAGTTACAAATAGAATTAAGCGAAGAAATGGCTGAAGGTATTTATTCAAACTTAGCCATCATTACACATTCAACATCAGAATTTGTTATCGACTTTGTGAGGGTTATGCCCGGGGTACCAAAGGCCAAGGTTAAATCACGTATTGTTTTAACACCCGATCATGCCAAGCGATTATTAATGGCCTTAGGTGATAATGTAACAAAATTTGAAGACCTGCACGGAGATATCGTAATCAACGAACAAATGCCTCCCTTCCCAATGAATTTTGGCGGACCTACCGGCCAGGCGTAGGAGAAGAGGTATGAGGTATGAGTTATGAGGTATGAGATTTTAATCAGCGAAAATCTGCGACTTAATCTGCGATAATCTGCGCGAACCTGTAATATTCCCGGCAGATAAATTAATATTGTGACCAATGAGCCTATACGGATTTTGCAAATACCTGACCTTATTTACCAGTAAATTTTACTACCATAAAATTGTGGTAAGCGGATTGGAGCATGTGCCTTTAAACAAACCGGTATTATTGGCATTAAACCATCCCAATTCATTTTTAGATGCCGTTTTGGTGGCAACTTATTTAAACCGACCCACACATTTTTTGGCAAGGGGTGATGTTTTTAAAAATAAAAAGGCTGCTTTTTTTTTAAAGGCTTTTCACATGTTGCCCGTGTATCGTTTATCAGAAGGCAAAGAAAATCTTCATAAAAATAAAGAGACTTTCGATTCTTGTCAGGCTATTTTAGAGGAAAAAGAAGTAGTACTCATTTTCCCGGAAGGTTTGAGCGAGAACAACTGGGAACTACGTGACTTTAAAAAAGGACCCGGGCGCATTGCTATGAAAGCTTGGAAAAGTGATACCCCTGCAAATAAACTTCAGATACTGCCTATTGGATTAACCTATGAACATTACCAGGGAGGAGGTAAAACCATTTTGATAAATATCGGCGAGCCTATACTTGAAAGTGAAATAACCGAAAAAGATAGCGAAGCTGTTTTTGTTAAACAATTCAACCAAAAAATACATGAAGCACTGCACAACCTTGCATTTATAAATAAGGAAATGGCTGAAGGTACTTCCATGCATTGGAGCTTCAGGGCACACTTACAACAACTCGTGGGTAAATATAAAAATGCTCCGCAAATTGTAAAAGGTTTGTATGAACCCGGCGCTACACAAATTGTTTCCAACAACAACTTAATTAAGCAAACATTATTATTTTGGCCGCTTTATTCCTTTTGTAATTCATTAGCCAAACGAATGCTAAAATCAGGTTTGTTTTTTGATTCGGTTTCGTTTGGTTTGTTTATATTTTTATGGCCGGTTTATCTGGTGCTGGTAATAACTATTCTTATTAATTTGATTTAATGAAGTTTGCTTTGAAACCGGGATTACCGCAGCACCACAATCTTCTTCACCATATTACCATTATCGGTAATAATTCTTAGAAAATAAATCCCATCTTTCACATCATTGCTTAAATGTATTTGCTGCGTTCCTGTAACATCAAACATTTTCAACAACGATTGCCCGTTGGGGTCAAACAATTCAAGTTCATGTATGAAATGATTTGTGCTGATGATAAAATTACCATTACCGGGATTTGGAAAGATGATGGGTTCATTTTGCATTGCTTCATCAAGTTTCACTGCAACTGCTTTTGAATAGGTATAGCTGCCATCGTAATCTATTTGTTTGAGCCGGTAATACAAAGTAAAATGGGACAATGGCGACAATGGCGACGATTGGGCATAAGTTTTTATATCATCAACAAACGCGTAACTGCGCAGTAAGTTGGAATTCCCTGCGCCCTTCACCGTCCCAACTATGTCCCAATAGTCCTCAGATGTCCCAGTTGTCCCCGGTGTCCCAGGCAATTCAGGATCCCCTCTTCTCTCCACCTCAAAAAAATCATTATTCGTTTCGCTTGCTGTTTGCCAGCTTAGCAAAACTTGTTTATTACTTAACAACTTTGCATCAAACGAAATTAATTTCACCGGCAAGCCGCCGCTGCTTGTAAATGAAGCGACAAAGGCATCAAAACCTCCTACATAGGTTGTCTGATACGCACCACTTGTAGCAATGCCGGATGTAGAAGAAGTAGTTCCCGTAATAATAATATTTCCGATACTTTTAACAGCAATTCCGTAACCATAATCAACCCCGCTGCTACCATAGTAAGTAGCCCATTGGCGCACTCCCGATGCATTGAATTTTGCTATAAAAGCATCATTAGTTCCGCCCCCATGGCTTGTTTTATAAGCACCACTTGTGGCAATGCCGGATGTGGATTCAGTAGTGCCTGTAATAACAATATTTCCGCTGCCGTCAGCAGCAATTCCGCGAACATTATCACTCCCGCTACCACCAAAGTAAGTTGCCCATTGACGCGCTCCCGATGCATTGAATTTCACTATATAAGCATCATAAAATCCTCCTCCAGTGCTCGTCTGATACGCGCCGCTTGTGGCAATGCCGAATGTGGAAGAGGTATTTCCTGTTATCACCATATTTCCGCTGTCGTCAACAGCAATTCCCAAACCATTTTCCCCTCCGTTGCCTCCATAGTAGGTTGCCCATAGTCTTGCTCCCACGGCATTGAATTTCGCTATAAAAGCATCATTATTTCCTACCAGGCTTGTCTGATACGCGCCGCTTGTTGCGAAGCCGGATATGGAATAAGTATGTCCTGTAATCACCATATTTCCCAAACTGTCAACAGCAATTCCATAACCAAAATCATCCCCGCTGAAACCATAGTAAGTTGCCCATTGACGCACCCCCGATGCATTGAATTTCGCTATATAAGCATCATAACTTCCGCCGTAGCTTGACTGATAAACGCCGCTTGTGGCAATGCCGGACGTCGAAGAAGTATAGCCTGAAATATGAATATTTCCGCTGCCGTCGATAGCAATTCCGTAACCATAATCAGTCCCGCTGCCACCATAGTAGGTAGCCCATAGTCGCACTCCCGAAGCATTGAATTTCGCTATAAAAGCATCAACACTTCCTCCAAAGCTTGTCTGATACGCGCCGCTTGTGGCAATGCCTGATAAGGAACCAGTATGGCCTGTAATAACAATGTTTTCGCTGCTGTCAATAACAATTCCGTTACCATTATCATTCCAGCTGCCACCATAATAACTTGCCCACTGGCGTACTCCGTATGTACTGAATTTTGCTATGAAAGCGTCATCATTACCACCGCCATGGCTTGTCTGATATGCGCCACTTGTGGCAATGCCGGAAGCGGAACCAGTATAGCCTGTAATAATACAATTTCCACTGCCGTCAATAGCGATTCCGTTACTGTAATCACCCCCACTGCCACCAAAGTAAGTTGCCCAAGGGTCAATGATTAGCGTTTTGCTTGCATCGTAATTGCCAACGCATATTCCAAAAGTGAAAAGTGAAGAGTGAAAAGTGTAAAATGAAGCAGTTACTTTTTGTTTTGAATTGTCGCTACCCATTTGATAACTTTCAGGAATGCTTTCTTCAATATTGCCATAAGCGGTTTCAATGAGAATATTCCCTTCGGCGTTTAACGAAGTACTTGTTGCACCGTTAAATTTAATTTGTATGTCTTTGGAGTTGCCTCCCGGATGAATGATAAAATTGTATTTGACCCCGATAGCTATCGGGGTCCCTTTTTGTTGCTGATCATTCAATACAAATTCAACATCAATATTAGGATATATATTTTGATACAAAACTTTTTTGAAATGCCTCACATGAGTCACACCCGTCTCCGGTGTCCCAGTGGTGTAATAGTTGATATAATCCGAGGCAACATCGCTTGGGATGATATTAGGATTTTTATTGGCATTCAAAAAAGTCACATCAACCCGGTGAATACCCAGTGAAATTGAATCTTGTATTCCGCTCTCCGCTCCTTGCCTGCCGTAGCCAGAGCGGAGGCAGGCCGCGCTCCGCTCTGGTCTCTTCCATACCTCATAGCTAAAACTATTCTGCTTCAACTGCACATGCAAACCTCCACCATTGAATAAATATAAACAGGTAGAATTGGGAATATTGTTCTGATCCATAATCTGTCCTTTGTTCTCAATAAATCCAAATTGAGAATGAACAGGTTGTTTAATACCGGATGCAGAAATTATTTCGCTGAGAAATAAAATTGCAATGAATAGATAAGTTCTTTTCATAAAGGCTAAATAATAATTCAAATGTAATCATTACATCCAAATAAGCTAAGGGCTAATAGCTTCTCACTAATAGCTAACGGCCAGGACCCGCGATTCACCTTAGCACCTCAATCTTCTTCACCACAATTCCATCATCGGTTATAATTTTCAGAAAATAAATTCCAGCCTTCACATCATTGCTTAAATGTATTTGCTGTGTTCCCGAAACATCAAACATTTTCAACAGCGATTGCCCCTTGGGATCAAACAATTCCAGCTCAAGTATGAATTGATTTGTGCTGATGCTAAAATTTCCATTGCCCGGGTTCGGAAAGATGATGGGTTCATTTTGCAATGCTTTATCAAGTTTCACAGTCACTACATTTGAATAAGAAAAGCTACCATCGTAATCTACTTGTTTGAGCCGGTAATATAAAGTAATATGGGACAATGGGGACAATGGCCACGATTGGGCATAGGTTTTTATATCATCAACAAACTTGTAACTGCGCAGTAAGTTGGAATTTCCTGCGCCTTTAACCTTACCAACTATGTCCCAATTGTCCTCAGATGTCCCAGTTGTCCCCGGTGTCCCAGGCAATTCAGGATTCACTCTTCTTTCCACTTCAAAAAAATCATTATTCGTTTCGCTTGCGGTTTGCCAGCTTAGCAAAACTTCTTTATTGCTTAATAATTTCGCATTAAACGAAATTAATTTCACCGGCAAGCCTCCACTGGGTGTAAATGAGGCAACAAAGGCATCATAAAATCCGCCCCCATAGCTTGTCTGGTACGCGCCGCTTGTGGCGATGCCGGATGTGGAAGCAGTATTGCCTGTTATCACAATATTTCCGCTGCCGTCAGCAGCAATTCCGTAACCATAATCAAACTCGCTGCCACCATAGTAAGTTGCCCATTGACGGGCTCCCGATGCATTGAATTTAGCTATTAAAGCATCATCATTTCCTCCATAGCTTGTCTGATACGCGCCGCTTGTTGCAAATCCGTATGTGGAAGAAGTATAGCCTGTTATCGCAATATTACCATTGTTGTCAACAGCTATTCCGTAACCATATTCACTCACGCTGCCACCACAGTATGTTGCCCACCCGCGCACTCCCGACGCATTGAATTTCGCTATAAAAGCATCATTACCTCCTCCAAAACTTGACTGATACGCACCGCTTGTGGCAATGCCGGATGTGGAAGCAGTATTGCCTGTTATCACAATATTTCCGCTGCCATCAGCAGCAATTCCGTAACCAAAATCATAACCGCTGCCACCATAGTAGGTTGCCCATTGACGCGCTCCCGATGCATTGAATTTCGCTATAAAAGCATCCCAACCTCCACCTCCATAGCTTGTCTGGTAAGCGCCACTTGTGGCAATGCCGGATGTGGATTCAGTTTTGCCTGTAATCACAATACTTCCACTGCTGTCAACAGCAATTCCGTTACCCGATTCATTCCCGCCGCCACCATAGTAAGTGGCCCATTGACGCGCTCCCGATGCATTGAATTTCGCTATAAAAGCATCATAAGTTCCGGCAAAGCTTGTCTGATATGCACCACTTGTGGCAATGCCGGAAGTGGAATAAGTATAGCCTGTAATCGCAATATTCCCGCTGCCGTCAACAGCAATTCCGTAACCCCAATCAGTCCAGCTGCCACCATAGTAAGTGGCCCATTGGCGCGCTCCCGATGCATTGAATTTTGCTATAAATGCATCACCATTTCCTCCATTGCTTGTTTGATGCGCACCACTTGTGGCAATACCGGAAGTGGAATAAGTATGGCCTGTAATAACAATATTTCCGCCACCATCAACTGCAATTCCTTGACCATATTCATCCCCGCTGCCTCCATAGTATGTTGCCCATTGACGCGCTCCCGATGCATTGAATTTTACTATAAATGCATCACCACCTCCTCCTTTGCTTGTCTGATACGCGCCGCTTGTGGCAATGCCGGATGTGGAAGTAGAATAGCCTATACTAACAACATTTCCGATGCTATCAAAAGCAATTCCCCTACCATAATCATACCCGCTGCCACCATAGTAGGTTGCCCAGGGGTCAATGACTAGCGTTTTGCTTGCATCGTAATTGCCAACACTAATTCCAAAAGTGAAAGGTGAAGCCTGAAATGTGTAATAGGATGCTGCTACTTTTAGTTTCGAATTGTCGTTATCGGTTTGATAACTTTCAGGAATGCTTTCTTCAATATTGCCATAAGCAGTTTCAATAAGAATATTCCCTTCGGCATTTAACGAAGCGTTTGTTGCGCCGTCAAATTTTATTTGTATGACCTGGTGGTTGCCGCCCGGATGAATGATGAAATTGTATTTAAATCCGTTAGCTATCGGACTCCCATTTTGTTGCTGATCATTCAATATAAATTCTACATCAATGTGCGGATAAATATTTTGATACAAAACTTTTTTGAAGTGCCGCACATGAGTCACACCCGTCTCCGGTGTGCTGGTAGTATAATAATTGAGATAATCTGAGGCAATGTCACTTGCAACAATAATTGGATTTTTATTGGCATTCAAAAAAGAAACATCAACTCGGTGAATGTATGAAGTGTCATTTGTCACCCCGAGCCCTACTACTCCGCTCAGCACAGGCTTAGTCGAGGCATCGCTCTCCGCTCTACGCTTTGTATTCTGCCAAACCTCATAGCTGAAGCTGTTTTGTTTTAACTGCACATGCAGTCCACTGCCGTTGTATAAAAACAAGCAGGCAGGGTTTGGCTTATTGTCCTGGTCAATAATCTGCCCCTTATTTTCGATGAAGCCGAATTGAGAATGAACAGGTTGTTTAACTTCGGATGCAGAAATTATGTCGCTGAAAAATAAAAATGCAATGAACAGGTATTTTGTTTTCATGTGGGGTTATATATATTCGAATGTATATATTAAATGGTTGAAAAATATTTTATTTATTAGCCAAGACCCACTTACCTGACAAATGTCATCACTCAGGATGCAATTATAGCATGCCTGCCATTCTTCTAATCATTCACCTTATTCAATCCCAGCAAACCAACCATCCAATTCGGCAGCGGTTTTTGAGATTTACGGTTTTTTAGGTTAAAATAAATGCCTAGTTTTTTCATAATGGGAACCTTATGGGTCTCTACCATTTCTATCAAAGTACCATCCGGGTCCTCAACATAGGCAAACCTTCCGCCCGATTCTCCCATATCAAAAGTATCGCCGCTATCAACCGTAAACTTGTATTTATATTTTTCAAGATTCAACTTTAATCGGTTCATGCTTGATACATCAAAACACAAATGAATAAAACCCAAATCACCCCAGTAACGGTTTTCAAATGTCTTCTGCCCTTTCCGGTCCAGTGCCTGTATCAGTTCAATCTGTATATTGCCCAATAACTTGCTAAACGGCCCTGTATTTGGATTTTCAAATGTGAGCAAAACCCTTCTGAAGTTTTGGTCTTTCACATCTTCACCCAGATCATTAAATTTTCCGCTAACATCGTAAACAATATTGTTGAATCCAAAACCATTCTGGTAAAATGCAATAGACAAATCAATGTTACTCACACCAATAATAGCTCCGCAAACACCTCCTTGCATAAAAACATGTTTTTTAAACCAGGACGAATCGTTTACCACCTGAAATTTATTACCGGATTCATCACTTAGCATAAAAGTAAATTTGCCTGAAGGACTTTTTTCAGGATGTGTGCAACCGGTATTAAGATTTATATTTTTAAAAGAGGTTTCAATATTATTGGATTTAAATTTTACTGCATTTATCCCCAGGTCTCCAAAGTTTACTTTTTTGCCGGCTCCGGGAGTCCTGCTGGTATATTGCCATATTTCTGCCCCACCGCCGCCGTTCATGTTCATCGCTAAAATAGCCCTCCTTGCATGAATCTCACCCCCCGTGTATTTAGTCATGAGCGCAGCTTTAGCTACATCATCAAAAATTTTAACGTTTAATCCAAATGCTTTTCTAAGCCATGTAAAGGTGGTAGGTGCGTCGATGCATCCAATACCAATTTGCTGAATTCCTGAAATAAATGCCATATTACGAATTATGATAATTTGAGTTTTCTAACCAATTGAAAAAATAAATAGGGTAAACACTTGCGTAAAATAATCAGTATCATTTCATATTGAACAATATATACCTTGCGTTTGTTTTTAAGAATGGCCCGAATAATTTTTTGAGCGCACACTTCGGCCTTAATTCCATTTATCTGACCTTGGTCCATTTGTTTATGCATACTCCCATCGGCCGTTAATGCGGCATAAGAAATATGTGTATAAACTCTTCCGGGGGCAATGGTTGTAAAATGAATATTTTCTCTTTTGTTTTCAAGCATCCACGATTCAAAAAAACCTTCGAGGGCATGCTTCGAAGCCGCATAGGCACTGCGTTGAGGGAAACCAAATGTTCCCACCACACTGCTGATTAATACAATATTTGCATGGGCAGATTTTATCAGTAAAGGCCATAGTAATTTGGTAATATGCACTTGTCCGAAAAAGTTTACCTCCATAATTTTCCGGTCAACTTCTATAGCAGTTACTTCTGCTTGTGAACGCTGGCTCATTCCCGCATTATTAATCTGAACATCAATTTTAGAAAATTGGGAAGAAACCTTTTCAACAAATCCTGCAATGGATTTTGGATCAGCCATATCTATAAAATGACAAGTGCAGGAAGCTCCTTTTTTTTCACACTCCTCTTTTAAAAGGTTTAACTCATCCATTCGTCGTGCTGCCAGAATCAAAGTTACACCTGTATCAGCCAATTGTATAGCCAGTGCCTTACCAATACCGGAGGATGCTCCGGTGATTAGGACAACTTTATTATTGAATGGATTCATTCGGATTTGGTGTGCAGAAAAATTTTGCGGAATATATTACAAACATTTAAAAATAAAAGTTACAATTAACTTAATTTTAAGAAACCTGTCAAAACAAGCTGAATTGCTCATTTAATAATGTAAAAGTCAGACGGTGATAAGGAGTAACTCCATGAAGTTTTATTCCCTCACGATGCTTAAAAGTTGGATAGCCCTTATTTTGATCCCAAAAATAGTGGGGATATTCCTCATGAATTTTCATCATAAAATCATCCCGGTATGTTTTTGCAAGTATGGATGCAGCAGCAATGCTTTGAAATTTTGAATCCCCTTTTACAATGCAGGTATGTGCCGTGTTTTTATATTTGATGAACCGGTTTCCATCTATTAATAAATGCCCCGGTGCAGGCTTTAACTGGTTAAGCGCCCTGTGCATCGAATAAAAAGAAGCTTTCAATATATTTACCTGATCAATTTCCAGATTCGAATAACTCCCTACTGCCCAGCCCAACGCCTTCTCTTCAATTTCAGGCCGTAATGCATATCTCATTTTCTCAGTAAGCTTTTTCGAATCATCCAGCCCTTTAATCGTTTTGGATGAATCCAAAATTACCGCCGCTGCAAATACCGGCCCCGCCAAACAACCCCGCCCCGCCTCATCACAGCCGGCTTCCAATACTTCCCTTTGAAAAAATTTCTTTAATGCCATTGCGTTTCAGAGTTATCAAAGTGCACCGATTAAGCCATTAACTTTCATCTTCACTTCCTCCAAACTAATTCTTTGCATGCACGTGTTATCCGGGTGCACACAATGAATCTGATCACAAGGATTGCATTCCAATACATGATGAATATAAGCGGTATGTTTCCCATAAGGATAGAAAACAACGGGTTCTCCCGGGCCAAACAAACCCAGACTGGGGGTACCCGAAATGGATGCTATACATAAGGGCCCGCTTTCATTACCCACATATAAAGCAGCTTGTTGAACCAGTGCTCCAAACTCGGTTAAATCAAATAGATTACAGGTATTAAATGTCTCAAATGGAATTTGTTTTTGAATGGTTTGAACCAATTCATCATCGTTTGTGTCACCCGTTAAAACACAATCGAGCTGATGGGTTTGTTTGAGCCAAATTGCTAAGTTGGCAAAATTTGAAGCTGGCCAGCGGCGCAATACCTTTCTTGCTCCAGCATGCAGTACCGCAAATTTATTGATCCCATTTTCTGAAAGGTATTGTTTAACCCTTTCAATTGCAATACCCGAAACAAAAATTCGGGGCTTTGGTATTTCAGGGATTTCATGTAACAAAGGTGCAATTATCCGAGTATTTGTTATTACTTCATGTGGATGTCCACCTGATTTTTTATTTTGATATCTCACCGTTCCCCTGTCTAATCTTGCCTTTGGTAGATGCCTAAGTGCATACCATATTGTATGCCAGTTTCCACGCAGGTCAACAATCAAATCATACGATTCTATTAATTCATCAATATCCGTGAATACCTGATCTATCGAAGGATGGGAATTAACCAGACTAACACAATAGGGCTTACATAACAATGTTATCCTTGCCCCGGGATATCTTTGTTTCAACAAATCAAATACATGTAACGAATAAACCATATCCCCAATTTCATCCAGCTTAAAAACCAATATATTTTGAAAATTGCTCTCTTTCAGATTTTTACTGCCATTTACCCAACGGCTCAAAGCCATGGAAGCAGCAAAAACCAGTTTTTCACCGTAATTGTTTGGAATTAATTTCATACAGATTTATAGCGCAATGATACAAAGTTTAAATGAATGAATAAATTTACAGCCAATTTAATGAATAATGCCTGTTAAACCGAACCCTGCAAAATGAAAAAAACCTTCGTTTCAAACCTCATTTTGTTAATGTCTGTTAACCTGTTAATCAAACCTTTTTGGATTTTGGGTATCGACAGGGGTGTGCAAAACCTGGTAGGCTTTGAAGAATACGGAAATTATACCGTTCTGTTTAATTTTTCCATGCTCTTTATTACACTGCTCGATTTAGGAATCAACACATACACTTCTTCTCAAATAGCTCAGGACCCAAAAAAACTGCAAAGTGAATTTGCTGCACTCACAACTTTTAAACTTATATCCTCATTTGTATATATTATTATTACGATTGGTTTGGGTATTCTAAATGGTTTCGACAATTATCGTATTCAATTGCTTTGGTTACTGGGACTGAACCAAATTCTATCCTACTTTTATACCTATTTCAGGAGCATTGTAGGAGGACTGCAATTCTTTAGAACCGATGCTTTGTTATCGGTTGTTGACCGAACCTTAATGATTGTGTTATGTAGTTTGATGCTTTGGTTCGGTTTTGCCGAAATGACCATCCCCCACTTTATAATAGCACAAACCCTGGCTTACGCAACTGCTGTTTTTATCTCATTTTTAGTCATCAAACCACACCTTCAAAGGTTGGAATGGAAAATTAATAAAACACTGTTCCTCCTGATTATCAAAAAAATGCTTCCCTATGCCTTGCTTTCATTAATAATGACATTTTATACCCGGATTGATGTAATTCTTATCCAGAAATTATTGGTGGACGGTTACTACCAAAGTGGGATTTATGCATCCGCTTATCGTTTGCTTGAAGCGGCTAATATGATGGTTGCCCTGGTGAGTATGTTGCTCTTACCTATTTTCTCAAAAATGCTGTCAGCCAAAGAAAACATTAGCCCCCTCGTCCAGTTTAGTACCGGTATCATGATCATACCTGCCTTTGTTTTCAGTATTGCCTGTTTTATCTATCGTCAACCCATTATTGAACTTTTAAACTATCAGAGTACGTTATACTCGGGGGCTGTTTTTGGATACATAATTTTGTGTTTTATCCCATTAAGTACCATGTATGTTTACGGAACATTACTCACAGCCAATGGCAGTTTAAAAACATTAAACGTTCTTGCTGCAACGGCTTTGTTAATAAATTTGTCCTTAAATTTTGTTTTGATCCAAAATATGAAAGCTGAAGGTGCAGCTATTACAGCCTTATGTACGCAAGGATTTATTGGATTAAGCAATTTTTATTTTGGAAAAAAAATAATACAGGTAAGGTTTGAGAATGATTTTGTTAAAAAATTCTGGGCAAGTGTCTTTCTAATTGCTATTTTAGCAGTTGGAACCAGCTATTTTATCAGTTCGTGGGTATGGGGAATTGCTTTATTAAGTACCTCCAGTCTCCTGATTATGATTGTGTTTAAAATAATTGACCTGAAGCAGGGACTTTTATTGATTAAATCGGGGTTTAATGAAAAAAACAGTTAATTAGGGTAATTTTATACTTTTGTCGCAAATATGAATATGAATAAGAAAAAGAAACAATACTATTTTGAACTGATTGATGTATTTCAATTCATAATAAAATGGAAAAAACCGCTGATTATTATTTCAGGAGTATCGGCTATACTTTCAATACTTATTTCAAGTCCCTGGATTATTAAACCTAAATTCCTCTCAACAGCCGTTTTTTACCCTTCAACCAATAACTCAATTTCAAGTGCCTTGTTAACCGATACACGCGTTAAACAAAAAGACCCGCTTGAGTTTGGAGAACAGGTTGCAGCGCAACAATATGTGCAGATTTTGGAATCAGATTACCTGAAAAGTAAAGTAATAACCCGGTTTAATTTACTTGCCCATTACAGAATCAGCAAAGACGATCGCGAAAAAAATTACAAACTAGGCAAACTCTACAATAAAAACATTTCATCAAAAAAGACTCCTTATGCATCCATTGAAATAAATGTTTTGGATGAAAACCCGGATACAGCAGCACTCATAGCCAATGGGATTGTAATGATTCTGGATAGTGTTAAAACCGAGGTACAGCGCAGAATTGCCTTACAGGCATTATCTATTATTGAAAATGAGTTTAAGCGTAAGGAAGAAGAAATTAATACGATCAAAAAAAGAATGCAGGAACTGGGTTCCAAAGGTGTATATAATGTTGAAGAACAATCGAAAGCACTCACCGAACTGGTTGGCAAAAACGGCATGTCGGAGTATGTACGTTCACAACAAAATAGTCTGGCATTATACGGTGCCGAATCACAGGAATTATACAATACCCTTGAATTGCAGGTTGAGCAGATGAATGAATTGAAAAAGAAACTGGACCAGGCCCGGATAGATGTGGATGGACGCCTGAGTAATGTATTTATACTTCAAAATGCAACTCCTGCCGAACGTAAAACATACCCCATACGCTCATTAATTGTTTTGGGTTCTATACTGGGTTCATTCCTTCTGGGTTGTATTGTGCTGCTCTTTGTTGAGAAATTTCAGAATCAGAAGGATTCTTTAATCGCCTAATTATTTTGGATCACATAGCGAAACAAAAATGGCTGTATGGGTCGGGCATTATTTTTATTTTGCTCAACTGTATTGGTATAGCATTTGAATTTTATTGGCTACCCCTAATTCCTGCATTGGCAGTTGTTGCCCTTCTTGCTATGCTTAAGCTTGATGTACTCATGTTGCTTTTGGTGTTTTTGGTTCCGCTCTCCATTGGCATCGAAAATATTGGTTTGGGACTTGGAATCAGCCTTCCTGATGAACCTTTGATTATTGGTATTTTTTTATTGATTATTTTTAAATACATCATCGACGGTGAGTATGATTTCAGGGTGCTTAAACATCCAATCAGTATTGCCATTCTGGTGAATCTGGCATGGATACTGATTACCTCATTTACCAGCCAGGAAAAAATTGTTTCCCTTAAATTCTTTCTGTCACGCACCTGGTTTCTTGCCTTGTTTTATTTTCTGGCAACTGTATTATTCAAGAAGTTTGAGCATATCCGGAATTATTTATGGGCATATATAATTCCTTTGGGTTTTGTAATTATTGTTACGCTTATAAAACACAGTAATGATAATTTTTCGCAAATAACATCATTCGAAATCATGGCTCCTTTTTTTGGTGCACACGGAATTTATGCCGCTGCCATTGCTTTTTTTATTCCTGTTTTATGTTGCTGGGTTCTTTTTGGATTCAAACTAAAGTTGAATATTATTACAGTTTTTATTGCTTTGTTTTTTCTGGGTTTATTTTCTGTAGGACTGATATTAAGCTTTACCAGAGCCGGGTGGATCAGCATGGCTGTTGCTGCAGGGTTTGCTGTTATATTAATACTTCGCGTTCGTTTGTGGCAAATGTTGGGTGTTATTGCCATCATCGCCTCATTTGTGATTGTAAATTTTGATGATATTTTTTACCAACTGTATCAGAATAAACAAAATTCGGCAGAAGGTTTTGAGAAACACCTTGAATCCGTTTCAAATGTACGTAATGATGTTTCAAATCTGGAACGGGTTAACAGATGGATGGCTGCCATTAACATGGCGGAGGAAAAACCCATCGTGGGATTTGGCCCGGGTGCCTATTCCTTTACATATGCTCCCTATCAAAATCCAGAATTTAAAACACCCATAACAACTGCTTTTGGCGATCAGGGACATGCACATTCCGAGTATTTAAATCCTCTGGCAGAAAGTGGATGGCCGGGATTAATCAGCTTTTTGGCAATCATTTTTTTTAGCTTTAAGGTTGGGCTGAACCTGGTTTACAAAGGCCGAAATATTCAAATACGGGTATACAGTGCAGCAATTATTTTAGGTTTGGTTACCTATCTTTCCCATGGATTATTAAACAGTTACAGCGAACAGGATAAAATTGCCGTTATTTTATGGGGCTTTCTAGCTATGATTACTGCCCTTGATTTATACCATCAACAAAACGAAGATGGTGAAAGCGATTTGGCTTAATGATTGAGTGCATGTGGTGAGCCTGGCAATTGCTTTATATTTAAAGGCTGAAAAAATTCCAATTCAAATCCAATTCCCGGTTCAAATCGGCTTGCCAACTATGGATGTGCAATAAAATAATATTCACTATTTGTATTGAAATCCTTTTCATATTCAGCCAGCGATAGTGCTTTCCCCTGTTTTATAAACGACTTAAGGGTAGAAATTTTTAGGCCGATGTCAAGGGTAATATAGTTATATAGGTCGGCAGGTTTTGTACCATAATAATCGCTTGCACCCAGCCCACTTTCAAAAATGATAACAGGCTTCGATTGTTTCAATAAATTCTTCGCACCTTTCAAAACCCCATACTCCCCGCCTTCAACATCAATTTTAATCAGATCAATTTTTATATCCTGAGGAATTACTTCATCCAAAGTTTTTAATACCACGGTAATTTCTTCTACATCGGGAGTTTCAACCTGATAACTTCTCCTTTTTATTCCACTGTATGCAGGCGCATTCTTTACCAATTGAAATGTGGTGGTTCCACTGCTGTCGGATAACGCGTAAGGATAAATACTAGCCTGCAAACTATATTTTGTCATCAGATGGTCGTATAAATATGGGATGGGTTCAAATGCAAAATGCTTCCCTTTTGGCGATTGCTTAATAATTGTATCCAGAATTTCTCCTTTATGACAACCGACATCAATACAGTTGGAACCGGTATTAATTACTTTTTTCATAATTAATTTGGTTAGCCGGTCGTACTCTAAATTTTTTGTAATATCTAAATGCAGAAAATTTAATACCAGGCGAATCAATTGTTTTAAGTCCATTTACAAATTAAAGAAATATTTGTTAAGCATCAATATTTCTCAATTTATATTTTCTGCAATTTAACTTTTCTTATTGATGCTAAGCCTTAAGCTGATAATATTGCTCATTCCCATCAGACCCTGATTAAATGCATTTCCCAGAGCATAATCAATTGCAATACTTTTTAACTGAATGCCTACCCCTAAACTTGGCATTCCATTAAGTGTTTTTTTACCTGCAAAATCAGTAATACGCTGCAAGGTACTGAAACCACCCCGTAAAAAGAGAAAGTTATTATAACCCAGTTCAATACCAATCCTCGGATCAAGATTGATGTATTTGCTGCTTATCAAAACATTTCGCTGACCATCAGTTGTAAAATCCATATTTAACTCCGGTAAAATTGTATATTTTCCTTTGCCCAGCTCAAATTTTCGTGCAGTCCCAAACGTAAATTTTGGCAATGTAATTTCTAATCCACCTTCTGGAATCTTGTTTCCGCTCGCGATTAATTGCTTTTTATCTTCTTCACTTAAAGTATAGTTCCATGCATTAAAGGTACTTGTAACATCTCTGGCAACAAATGCAAATCTCCAATTGTTGAGTTTGTAATTTGCCGCTGCATCCAGTCCAAAACCCCAGGCTCCGCCAAAACTCCCGATAACCCTTCTGATTATTTTTACATTTCCACCCACGGTTAAATCTTTAATTTTGGTTTCGGTTGCATATGATCCCATAAATGCATAATCAACAGCTGAAAAAGAACGTATCAATGCATAGTTTATCTGACCTTCCTGCATTAAATATAATGTATTGGGAATTCCATCAACACCCAAACGGATCATGCTTATTGCAGCTTTGCTTCTGTTGTTTAAATTAAAACTAATGCTGCCATAATCATGTTTGGTTATTCCGGCAAATTGTTCATTATGCATTACCGACATTTGTATGTCATCTTCTATTCCCATTAATCCTGCCGGATTCCAATACGTAGCAGTAACATCCCCGGTGCTTGCAATTACTGCTCCGCCCATTGCCATGGCACGCCCCCCAACACCAATTGCCAAAAACTCATTGCTGTATTTAAGCGTTTGCGTATAAGCTGGTAAAAACAAACAGCCTGTGATAAAACCTATAAAAAATTTCTTCATTTAAACACCTGTTTTAATCGTAACAGCAAACTATAAATATCTTTAAACACTCCATTTTCCAGTTTACTCATACTTTCTTCCAATATCAATTTATCGTAAAACGACAAGCCTTCCAAGCCGGCTCTCACCAATACCCTGCTTAACGAAAATACAAATAAGTTATTATCAGAATAATTGATGATGTACCGGACCCTGCGAAAGTGGTTAAAATAATGCAATAATTTTTCACTTTCTCTTGCATGATTCATTTTTAGAAAGTCATTCAAAATCTGGTCATTAACCAATTGCAGTGAATCATAGAAGTCATGTGATACCTGCTTTTTATGATTAACTAAAACCCTATCCAGAAACATCTCAAACATTACATGTCCAATAAACCAGCGTCTTTCAACCGCCGACTGAAATTTTGCCTGCTTTAATTCCTCAATACAAATTTGTGTGCCCCAATTAAAAAATTCGGAAGAATGAAAAATTTTATCGGCTTCATAATGTTGCATACATCCCTGGTATAAGGATTCCATTTCCTCGCTTTTTTCAAACATTCTGGGTTTAAAAGACTTCACAAACCCCCTTGCCAGGTCTGGAAGTATCAGGCCTGTGTTAAAATAAGGCGCATTCGCTTTTTGGTGTATATAAAAGTGTGAGAGGTAATTCAAATCGTAAAATTATCCTTTACGAAGTAAATGAAAATGGGTGATATTCCCTATTTTCGTGGCATGAGTAATTTTGTAGAAGAATTAAAATGGAGAGGCATGTTGCATGATATTATGCCGGAGACCGAACAACAACTGAATAAAGAAATGACATCAGGTTATATTGGTTTTGATCCTACTGCTGATAGTTTACACGTTGGGCACTTAACCCAGATAATGACCTTAATACACTTTCAAAAAGCCGGACATAAACCTTATGCGTTGGTAGGCGGAGCAACCGGAATGGTGGGTGATCCCTCAGGAAAATCGCAGGAAAGAAATTTACTTTCGGAAGAAATATTGCAACACAATCTGGAATGCATAGAAAAACAATTAAACAAATTTCTGGATTTTAATTGCGGCCCGCAAAGTGCGGTTATGGTAAATAATTACGATTGGTTCAAGAGGATTACCTTTTTGGATTTTATCAGGGATGTGGGAAAGCATATCACAGTAAACTACATGATGGCCAAAGATTCGGTAAAAAAACGTTTGGAAGATGCCGGCATGAGCTTTACAGAATTTACATACCAGTTGGTTCAGGGTTACGACTTTTATTATTTATGGAAAAACCACAATTGTAAAATTCAAATGGGAGGCAGTGACCAATGGGGCAATATTGTAACCGGAACCGAACTCATCAGAAGAAAAGAAGGTGGCGAAGCTTATGCATTAACTACTTCGTTAATTAAAAAAACCGACGGCTCAAAATTTGGTAAAACCGAAAGTGGAGCAATCTGGCTTGACCCAAAACGTACTTCACCCTATAAATTCTACCAGTTTTGGCTCAATGCAAGCGATGCAGATGTGCTTGCCTGGATTAGAATATTCACCTTATTTTCTCAAAACGAAATTGAAGCACTGGAGGCTGAACATAATCCAGCCCCGCATTTAAGAATTCTTCAAAAAGCGCTTGCAAAAGACATCACTATCAGGGTGCATGGCGAACATGAATATGCTGCTGCCGTTGAAGCTTCCAACATACTTTTTGGCAACTCCACATCCGATGCTTTAGCAAAACTCAGCGAGGAAACTTTTCTCGATATTTTTGAAGGTGTGCCTCAGTTTTCAATTGCTAAATCAATTATTGAAACCGGATTGCCCATTATAGATTTGTTGGCTGAACATACACAGATTTTCCCTTCAAAAGGAGAAGCACGTAAAATGTTGCAAGGAGGCGGGGTGAGTTTAAACAAACAAAAAGTTGAGGATGTTAATCTTCAGGTTCAATCAAATGTTTTAATAAATAACAAATATATAATCGCCCAAAAAGGCAAAAAGAATTACTATCTGATTATAGCAGAATAAACCGGAACCCAACTCATGAAAACCATTGGCCCTAAAGATTTACCGCTTGCCGAATTTCACAACGCTTTATTAACTGCTGTTGCCCCGCGCCCCATTTGTTTTGCCAGTACCATTGATAAAGAAGGAAATCCCAATTTAAGCCCATTTAGTTTCTTTAACGTTTTCGGGTCAAACCCCACAACTTTTATTTTCTCTCCGGCCAAGCGGGTTAGAGATCAATCCATAAAACATACTCTTGAAAATGTTTATGAAACAAAAGAAGTGGTAATAAATGTGGTAAGTTATGCCATGGTTCAGCAAATGAATTTAGCCAGTTGCGAATATCCAAAAGGAGTAAATGAATTCACAAAATCAGGATTTACACAAGTTCCTTCCATTAAAGTAAAACCATTCAGGGTTAAAGAAAGTCCGGTACAATTTGAATGTAAAGTAATTGATATAATTGAAACAGGTAAAGAAGGAGGTGCCGGTAATTTAATAATTGCCGAAATGCTGTTGATGCATATCTCACCAGACGTTTTAACTGCCGAGGGTAAAATTGACCAACAAAAAATGGATTTGGTGGGCCGGATGGGAAGTGATTGGTATGTAAGAGCCAGTGGAAACGCTCTTTTTGAAGTACCGAAACCATCACGTAATTTGGGTATCGGCTACGATGCAATGCCCGAAATGATTCGGCAAAGCAATTATTTAACAGCCAATAATTTGGGTATGCTGGCAAATGTTGAACAATTGCCTGATTCAGATAGTATTGCAATATATAAGCATATCAATAAACAATTGATGACAATTTTGAACCAGAATTTAATTCCAGATGAAAAAAAAGATGCCTTGCACAAATTGGCTCAACAATTGTTATTTGAAAATAAAGTTACTGAGGCCTGGAAGGTTTTATTAAGTTAAAATTGTTCTAAATAACACACATAGTATCCAATAAATTAGTCACTTTTAAGGTTAAATTGAATAATTAGTTGCAATAAAAATATTTATTTAATTGATTATCAATTATTTGATTTTAATAAAAAAATAAAATTTATCCTTTGGCACTATTTTGCCAGTATATCAAACATCTAAAAATCATTTTACTTGATACAAAGAAACCCAATTTGCATAATAGCAGGTTGGGTTTCTTACTTAATAGGTCCTCAACAAATAACTGATTACTTTTTCCCGGTTAGTTTATCTGTATCTATTCCTCGTTTTTTAGCCATTTCTTCAAGTTTGGCCTGGAATCTCGATTTTACTACAGGCTTCTTTTTATGTTCCTGAATTTGCGCATGCAATGCTTTATCGTCAACAAAAGTGCGGATGATAAGTTGCTGTCCAATGGTAAATAAGTTAGAAAGGAAATAATAGTAAGTTAAACCTGATGCGTAGTTATTAAAAAATCCCAAAAATGCGATCGGCATAAAGTAACTGATGTATTTCATCTGACCTGTAACGCCAGTCATTTGATTATTATAAATGGTATAAACCAATGTCGAAATCGTCATTAATATAGTAAACAAGCTTATATGGTCACCATAAAACGGAATGCTGAATGGCAGATTATAAATGCTATCATAGCTTGATAAATCACTGGTCCATAAAAATGCCTGTTGACGCAATTCAAATGCACTGGGGAAAAACTGAAACATTGCAATTAAAATAGGCATTTGCAGCAATACCGGCAAGCACCCTCCCATTGGATTTACTCCGGCTTTGCGATAAATTTTCATGTTTTCCTGCTGCACCTTGGCCATATCATTGCCATATTTTGCCTTTACTTCGTCTATCTCGGGTTTTAATACCCGCATTTTTGCCGATGACAGATAAGATTTATAAACCAAAGGGAATAAAATGGTTTTAACAATAACGGTTAACAGCAGTATAATTAAACCGAAACTGGCAATATACTGACCTAAAAAGAAAAATACATTAACCGTAAGGTATTTATTAACCCATCCAAAAATCCCCCAACCCATGGGAACCACTTTCTCAAGTTTATTATCCAGAGTTGCCAGCGTTTTATAATGGTTCGGACCAAAATAAAACTTCATTCCATATGTTTCGCTTGCCCCATGATTATATGCCAATCCCAAATTTGCGGTAAGTGTTTTTATTGTTTTCAGGCTTTCATCTGATTTTGATTCAACGGCACCATTTTCAAAAGCCAGATCAGAGATTAATGAAACATTAAAATATTGTTGTTTAAAGGAAACCCATTGAACCGGGGTTTTTAACTCTTCTTTTAAATCTTTGGTTTCAGACAGGTATTCGGGTTCTTCATTTGTATACCTGTAATAAACCGTGGAAGTTATTTTTTCTGCCTCATGGGTCTTTTCCTGTTGTAAAACCTGGTGCTTCCAGTTTAAGTCCAAAAAGTTATTGTTGGGTGCAATATATGCATCCATACCCACCAGGTTTAACTTAACATTTACCAGGTTTTTGTTTCCATTTAAACCAAACCGATGCTCAATATATTGTTGATCTCCTAATTTAACAAACATCGAAAGGCTTTTGCCGTCTTCACCAATTACCGGAGTAAAAAACAAATCCTTTGTAGAAATCGCTTTGGCATCACGTGTTGCAAAACCATAAGAAAAATCATTATCGGCTCCATCAACTATTACCAAAGGAGAGCCATCGGCTCTTTTATATTTTTTAAGTACTACTTTATAAATTCTGCCCCCTTTATTGGTAAAACTAACTTTTAGCTCTTCATTTTCCAAGCTTACAAATTCTTCTTTTCCTTCTGTAAATTGTGCAAAGCTGCCAAACGCATTATTTTTCGAAGTACTGTCGGGTGTTGTGGGCGTATCTATTTTAACTTCAGCCATCTTAAGGTTAATAGCAAGGCTGTCACTTTGCATACGAACCCGGTTTATTGAATCATTTTGGTGTTTTGCTGCATCAATATCAGCTTGTGTGGGTTGGTTAATATATGCAAATGTTATAAAAATAAGCACAATCAAAACCAAACCAATGATCGAATTTCTATCCATTGTTTTCTTTTTAAAAGCCGGGCGAAAATAGGCAATTGAGATTAATAAATTACACAAAAAAGGTAAGCGGTCCCTTCGGCAAGCTCAGGATGACAAATTTTGCTTTCATAGTGAACCTGTCGAACTATGGTAATTTAACTGATTACGCGCTTTAACCGATTCGCGTTTACCTCTTTTTAAGAATTAACGTTTTAGCGCTGGCTATACGTAACGGCTGCTTTAATAAACCTGATAAACAATGGATGTGGGTTCAAAACGGTACTTTTGTATTCGGGATGAAATTGTACTCCAATAAAATAAGGATGATTTTTTAATTCTACAATTTCAGCAAGCCGGGTTTCTGGATTTACTCCTGTAATTAACATTCCGTTATCCTCAAATTCCTTTTGATAATGGCTGTTAAACTCGTAACGATGGCGATGGCGCTCGCTGACTTTTGATTTTTCGTATGCTTTATAGGCTTTACTGTCTTTCGCAATCTCACAGGTATACGACCCCAAACGCATCGTACCCCCTTTGGCAGTAATTTTCTTTTGATCCGGCATCATATCAATAACCGCATGCTTGGTTTTACTGTTCATTTCGGTACTATGTGCATCTTTCCATCCAATTACATTACGTGCAAACTCAATAACTGCCATTTGCATGCCCAGACATATGCCAAAAAATGGAACATTATTTTCGCGCGCATATTTTATGGCAGTAATTTTCCCTTCAATTCCACGGTCACCAAAACCGGGTGCTACTAATATTCCATCCAGGTCAGCCAGTTTTTTGTCTATATTGTCTTCAGCCAAAAGTTCACTGTGAATATATTGAACCCGCACCCGCGACTCATTCTCGGCGCCTGCATGAATAAAGGCTTCAATTATCGATTTGTATGCATCCGGCAATTCAACATATTTACCAATTAAACCAATTCGTATTTCATGTTTTGGATTTTTATGCCGGGTTAAAAACGATTTCCAGCTATCCATATCCGGCTCATTTTTAGCCGATAATTTCATTTTTGCCAAAACTGTTTTATCCAGTTTTTCCTTCAGCATCATCAAAGGAACATCGTAAATTGTTGGTACATCAAGCGCTTCAATAACTGCGTTGGAATCAACATTACAAAACAAGGCAATTTTTTTACGTACTTCTTTGGTAATCATGTGTTCGGTTCGGCAAACCAAAATGTCAGGTTGAACCCCGCTTTCCAGCAACATTTTTACACTATGCTGGGTTGGCTTTGTTTTTAATTCCTTGGTTGAACTCAAATAGGGCAATAACGTAAGATGAATTACCAATGCATCTTCTTCTTTCATTTCCCATAATAATTGTCTCACAGCCTCAATATAAGGAAGGGATTCAATATCACCTACTGTGCCACCAATTTCGGTTATGATGATTTCAAATTCACCGGTTTCACCCAATAGTTTTATTCTTCGCTTTATTTCGTCTGTAATATGCGGTATCACCTGCACTGTTTTCCCAAGATAGGCGCCTTCACGCTCCTGGTTTATTACATATTGATAAATTCTGCCAGTAGTAACATTATTTGCCTGTGAAGTAGGAATGTTTAAAAAACGCTCATAATGGCCTAAATCCAGATCGGTTTCAGCGCCGTCTTCCGTTACAAAACATTCGCCATGCTCATATGGATTCAGGGTTCCCGGATCTACATTGATGTAAGGATCTAGTTTTTGAATGGTTACAGAATAACCCCTGGCCTGTAATAATTTTGCCAGAGAAGCTGCAATAATGCCTTTACCCAACGAGGATGTAACTCCTCCGGTAACAAAAATGTATTTTGGTGTCATAATTTATTTTTGGTTCACCAAATACGGTTCTAATAACATGAAAAAACCAGTAAAATTTGTTTGATCGGGCCTGATTTATACTGGTAAAATAAAACCGTAAATGTTAACTTACGGGAGGCAAATATAATTCAATTATAAAGCCCAGCCAACCTAAATGCAAACAGGTTGTTAAGATTTTTTAAACATATTGAAATTATAAAGTGCCGTTAATTCACTTCTGTAAGGAAGAAATCAGTAAATGTTTAAATTTCGCGGTTAACATCCCACTGCTCCATATAATCACCTACCCTTCGTAAAAAACTTCCGCCAAGTGAACCATCAACCACCCTGTGATCATAACTCAGTGACAAAAACATCATATGCCGGATTGCAATTACGTCGCCCATCGGGGTTTCGAGCACTGCCGGTTTTTTCTTGATGGTTCCGGTAGCCAAAATCGCTACCTGAGGTTGATTGATTATTGGAGTTCCCATAACATTTCCAAAACCACCTACATTGGTTAATGTAAAGGTACCTCCCTGTATATCATCAGGTGATAATTTATTGGCTCTGGCTTTATTTGCGAGCTCATTTACCATTTTTGTTAAACCAATTAAATTCATGGTATCTGCATTTTTAATAACAGGTACAATCAGGTTTCCGCTTGGTAATGCTGCGGCCATTCCAATATTAATGGCTTTACGTTTAATAATATTATAGCCATCAACGGTTATGTTTACCATTGGAAAATCTTTAATGGCTTTCACAACACATTCAATAAACATGGGAGTAAAGGTAATTTTTTCGCCTTCTCTTTTTTCGTAAACTTTTTTGGCTTTTTCGCGCCAAACAAACATGTTGGTTACATCTGCTTCTACAAATGAGGTAACATGCGGACTGGTATGTTTACTCATAACCATGTGATCAGCTATAAGCCGGCGCATCCGGTCCATTTCGATAATTTCATCGCCCCCATTGGTACTTGCCACTGGTTTATAGCTTATAGAGTCGCCGGTAGTGGTTTTTTCGGTTTGAACCGACTGTGTTTTGGCAATTTGAGGAGCAATTGAAATATTTCCTTTATTTTGTACATAGGCAAGTATGTCTCTTTTGGTAACCCTGCCTTCTGCTCCTGTACCGCTTATGGTTTCCAATTGAGCCATACTGATATTTTCGGTGCGGGCTATGTTTAATACCAAAGGCGAATAAAATTTATTGCTCCCGTCATTATGGGTAGTCTGAATCTGTTGTTCAGTTGAAACAGCAGGTGCAGCATGAACCGTGGTGGGTTTTACAACCGGGGGTTCTGTTTTTGTAACGGGAACAGCAGGAACCGATGTGGATATAGCCTCAGTTCCTTCTATTTCAATAATTGCAATGGTTTCATTAACAGCAACCACGTCCCCATCCTTGTATAAACATTTTTTAAGAATTCCGGCTTTCGGTGAGGGTACTTCAGAATCAACTTTATCTGTTGCTATTTCCATAACCGTTTCATCAACCGCAATGGAATCACCTTCCTTTTTTGTCCATCGAATAATAGTTGCCTCAGCAATACTTTCGCCCATTTTGGGCATTACCAATTGAAATTCAGACATGCGAGATTGTTTTAGTCATTAGTCTTTACCCAAAGATGCAGTTTTTTATTTGAGATTACAAAATCAATGGGAGGGCAAATTTATCTTTATTTGGCATTTGAAAAAATATTTATCATAAAAGTCTCTCAATTCCACTCCAGTTGCATATCCACCAACCTGCGATAAAGCCCATGTTCGTTAAGCATTAAAATTTCGTGGGTGCCAATTTCCTGAACGGTTCCTTTATCAATCACAATAATTTTATTGGAGTTACGAACCGTTGACAAACGATGTGCAATCACAAAACTGGTCCGGTCTTTCATTAGGTTTTCCAAAGCTTCCTGAACCAACTGTTCACTTTCGCTGTCGAGTGAACTGGTTGCTTCATCTAAAATGAGTATCGCCGGATTTTTTAATATGGCCCGAGCTATAGCAATACGCTGGCGCTGGCCTCCGCTTAACTTAATGCCTCTTTCACCAACAATGGTTTCGTATGCTTCCGGAAAGCGGTTAATAAATTCATGGGCATTTGCCTTATGGGCTGCTGCTATTATTTCTGCATCACCCGCTCCGGGTTTGCCATAGGCTATATTTTCTCTTATTGAACCACCAAAAAGTACAACATCCTGTGGCACAAAAGCCATCTGCTTGCGTAATTCTGTTAATCCAAAATCTTTACTGTTTTTTTCATCAAAGTAAATAGCACCTTCTATGGGCTCATAAAATTTCAACAACAGGGAGGCCAATGTGCTTTTACCGGCACCGCTGGGTCCAACCAATGCGATTTGCTCTCCGGCCTGAACCGATAATGTTATGTTTTTTAAAACTTCAACATCCACCCTCGAAGGATAACGAAATGCAACATTTTCAAACCTCACATTCCCCAGAATCGGGTGCTCAATTTTAACCATTGAATCTGTTAGCTCCACTGGCTCTCCTTCTGTTCTTAACAATTCCCGAACCCTTTGTGTGGCTCCCAATGTTTTTTGTAACTGACTGAACATATCAGCAAAACCGGCAAAAGTACCTCCCACAAATGCCGAAAAGATTACAAACATGGTTAAGTCGCCGGCACTCATTTCGCCTGAACTGATCATTCGGGCTCCATACCACATCACAAATGCAATGGCGCCAAAAACTCCAAAAATCATAAAACTTACAAATGCACCGCGATATCTTGCATTGGTTATAGCGGTTTCAACTACACCCATAATACTGGAAGTGTATCTTTTCATTTCATAACTTTCGCTTGTAAAAGCCTTTACAATTGAAATTCCCTGAAATGTTTCCTGAACAATAGTACCACTTTCTGCCAGCTGATCCTGTGCTTTACGTGACATTTTTCGAATCCGTATGCCAAATACAACAGCAATTATCGCAATTAATGGCACAACCGATAACATTACCAAAGCCAGTTCTGTAGAAATCCAAAAAATAAAACTTAATCCAATTATTAATGTGAAAATTCCTCTTAAAAATTCGGCCAATGTGAAAGAAATGGCATCCTGAATTTGCGATAAATCGGAACTTATCCGGTTGCTCAATTCTCCTACACGCTGATCACTGAAAAAACTCATTGGCTGGCTCAATAATTTACCATATAAATCCGTTCTGATATTGGCCAAGGACTTCTCCCCCACTTCAGTCAATAAATAAATCCGCATAAATGAAAAGATCGTTTGTACTGAAAGCTGCAAAAACAAGAGTAATAGTATTGTGTTCAAACTCCATTGAACTGTTTTTAGATTAAAACCAAGCATGCCTGTGTCTATTCCACCTTGTGGTAATTTTAAGTTTGCACCCGGAGCCGCCGCATCAATCATTTTACCCAACAAAAAAGGAAATATCATAGTGCTAAATGCCGAAAGAGCTATAAATACCAAGCTTAAGATAAATTTGCTTTTATAAGGTTTTAGATATGAAAAAAGTATAAATGCCTCTTTCAGAGTCTCCTTACTAATCTTAACTTTTTCGGGTTCCTTTTTTAAATTTCCATTGCTGCTAAACCTGCTTTTTGCCATCTTAAAATTTTGGTGCAAATATAAGAGCCCTTTACTATGTTCTGTCTGAAAATATTATAATTGGTGAATTGAACCAATTCAGGGATTAAAACAAAGCTGTAAAGGTTAAATATAAAAATATTTGCTTTTTATACGTATAATATTTATTTTTGTACGTATAAAAAATTTTCTTCATCACATTATGAAATCAAAATCAAATAAAACCAAACTAACGCTTAGCTGTGATGTAAAAATAATTAAGGAAGCCAAAGCATACGTAATGATGGAAGAAGAATCTATTTCTTCCATAGTGGAAGATTTTTTAGCAGCTTATGTTAAAATCAAAAAAAACAAAGAAACCGGCAAATTCTCATTTGAACAACCTGAGATCCGGAAACTATCAGGGGTTTTTAAATTAGGTTCACACCGGGATTATAAAAAAGAATAAAAACCTGAATGCAACGCATTTTTATTGATGCCAATATAATAATTGACTGGTTAAATTCCGATTCAAAGGAAAATGAACTTTGTACTCAATGTATTTCAACAATTATATCTTTATACAACAGACCTTATGTTTCACCAACAACTGTAGCCATTGTTTTTTACATGGTAGGCAAGTTTTACAAGGATAAAAAACACATTAAAAAAGTTTTGCTAAAGGCATTTTCTTATTTCATGATCTCTATCGAAGACCAATCGATTGTTGAGGCCGCTTTTGAATCAAAATTTATTGATATAGAAGATGGCATTCAATATTTCTCTGCTATGCGAATGAAAGCAGATGCTATTATTACTTTTAACCGTAAAGATTTTATTGATGTAAAGATTCCAATTTTGCATCCATCAGAATTTTTGCAATTACATAGTTTCGAAAATAACTGAAAATGAGAAAGCGACAATACTCATTTCTAATCCTACTCGAATCTCATATGCTTAACCGACTCACCGGAATCCCGTAACTCAATCAGAGAATCTATTCCAATATCCAAATGTTTGGCAACAAATTTTGCAGTAACTCCGGTATCACTTTTCGAGGTTTTTACTCCTTCCGGAACCATTGGGTTATCACTAACCAACAATAAGGCTCCTTTAGGAATTTGATTCACAAATCCGGTTATAAAAATGGTTGCCGTTTCCATATCTATTGCCATCGCCCGGGTTTTTCTCAAATATTTTTTAAATTCATCATCATGCTCCCAAACCCTACGGTTGGTTGTATACACGGTTCCGGTCCAATAATCCATTTCATGTTTTACAATGGTTGCCGAAACGGCTTTTTGCAATCTGAATGAAGGCAATGCCGGAATTTCATTCATTATATAATCATTACTTGTCCCTTCGCCCCGGATTGCAGCTATCGGTAAAATCAAATCTCCCAATTTTGTCGATTTTTTGAGACCTCCGCATTTGCCTAAAAACAAAGCTGCCTTGGGATGAATGGCACTTAATAAATCCATGCAGGTTGCAGCCATGGCACTTCCCATTCCAAAGTTTATAATGGTTATATTTTCGGCAGTAGCCGTTTGCATGGGTTTGTCTTTACCTAAAATCTCTACATTAAATCTTTTGGCAAATAACTCAATATAATTAATAAAATTCGTAAGTAAAATATACTCCCCAAATAACTCCAATGGGCGTCCGGTATAGCGGGGTAGCCAATCACTTACAATTTCTTCTTTAGTTTTCATAAAGGGCAAGATATATTATTGGAACTATCCTGCAAAAATTAAAAAAAGATAAATCATAGAAATGGGATTTTTAATCCTCATCTTCATGCCTATTTTTCATTTCAAACATACTGCTCATTAAATCTTTAAATTCAAAACCTTTGGTGAGATTGTGTTTGCTTAACTGACTGTATTCGGCCAAACCATGCAATACCAGTTCCATTAGTATTACTTTCTCCGGTTCGCTGTATTTGGGATAGGATTCTTTGATTAGCTCCGGCAGGCCCTCTACCGTTAATAATTCTTTTTGATATGCCAGATCGTTCACAGTGCTATGTACGCTTACCGTATAACCATCATTGAACCAGTTTAATATTGTAGCAAACGGATTGGGCTTTTTTGCTTTTTTAGCTTTTTCAGGGTTCGGAAATTTTTCGTTAAATAACGCCTTGATTGCCTTCCCGGTTAAAGCCTGGGCTACGTTGCTTACACCTTCCAGTTCCCCTTCATAAACCAGTTCAACCTTTCCGGTTATACTGGGTAATACTCCAAATAAATCACTGATCCGTGCATAGGTTTTATTTTGTCCGGTTAGCAACATCCGGCGCTCGGCTGTGCTGTACAGATTTTCAAGGGCACTAATGGTTAGCCTTGCCGATACTCCGCTTTTTTGATCTACCAAATCGCTTTTTCTGGCTTCAATTGCAATGTATTCTATCAGGTCGAGAAGCATTTCACTTACTAAAATAGTTTCCCTTTGTTCTTTGCTGATATGAACTTCCTGAGTGGTTATACGCTTTGATAAGTCCAGCGTTTTGGGGTAATGTGTTAAAATCTGGCTGTCAATACGGTCCTTTAACGGAGTAACAATACTTCCCCTGTTTGTATAATCTTCAGGATTTGCAGTGAAAATAAACTGAACATCCAGGGGTAGTCTTAATTTGAATCCCCTAATTTGTAAATCACCTTCCTGCAAAATATTAAACAACGAAACCTGAATTCTCGCCTGCAAATCGGGTAATTCATTAATTACAAAAATACATCTGTGACTACGGGGAATTAACCCAAAATGAAGCACCCGTTCATCATTATAATGCAATTTAAGTGTGGCTGCTTTTATCGGATCCACGTCCCCGATTAAATCTGCAACCGACACGTCGGGGGTTGCCAGTTTTTCTGTATAACGTTCATTTCTATGCATCCATTCAACCGGCGTTTCATCACCCATTTCCTCAATTAAATCAATAGCATACCGGCTCATGGGCAGCATAGGGTCGTCATTAATCTCACTGCCTGATACAACAGGAATATATTCATCCAGTAAATTCATCATTAAACGGGCTATCCGGGTTTTGGCCTGTCCTCTCAATCCCAGTAAAATGATATTGTGCTTTGATAAAATTGCAGTTTGCAATTGAGGCAGTACCGTATCATCATAACCCTGAATACCCGTAAACGGGTTTTCCCCTTTTTTCAAAAATCCGATCAGATTATCTCTCATTTCCTGCTTAATGGTTTTGGATTGATATCCTGAACGTTTCAGTTGATATAAAGTATTTATTGATTGATTTGTCATATACTTATTTTAAATTCTTACGTCTGTTTTTTTCAAAGTCCTCAAAAATATAATTTCCCAATCCATTTAATGAACTATAATAAGCCCTTCCATTATTTAATTTTGTAAAGTCTCTCACAAATTTTTGAAGGTAGGGATCGCTGGCAATCATAAATGTTGTAATACATACTCCCACACGTCTTGCCTGCACCGCCATGGTAAGTGTTTTATTGATGATTTTTTTGTCAAGTCCAAAACTATTTTGGTAATAACCAGCTCCTTCTTTTAAACAGGTGGGTTTACCATCAGTAATCATAAAAATTTGTTTATTCGCATGTCTGCGTTTTCTCAATAAATCCAATGCCAGCTCCAAACCCGAATAGGTATTGGTATGATATGGGCCCACCTGCAGATAGGGCAAATCCTTCAATTCAACGGGCCAGGCATCATTCCCAAAAACAATGATATCAAGAGTGTCTTTTGGATATTTTGTTTTAATTAACTCAGCGAGTGCCATTGCAACTTTTTTTGCCGGAGTTATCCGGTCCTCACCATATAATATCATGCTGTGTGAAATATCAATCATCAATACAGTTGATGTTTGTGCGTTATAATCCCTTTCCTTAATTTCAAGATCGCTTTCTGTCAGATTAAAGTGCTCAATGCCATGATTTACCTGTGCATTATGCAGGCTTGCCGTCATATCTATCTGGTCAATACTGTCACCAAAAGTAAACTTTCGGGTATCACTGTTCAGTTCATCGCCCTGACCTGTAACCTGGGTTCTATGGTTTCCGCGAGGACTTTTTTTGAGTTTCCCAAAAATTTCTTCAAGACTTTTTTTTCTGATACTCTGGTTGGTTTTTCCGGTTGGAACAAAATCTCCGTTCAGGGGATTTTCCTTAATATAACCTTTGTCTTTCAGATCCTGAATAAAATTACCCATTCCATAAGCTTCCCCCGTTAAGTTGTTTTGGGCATCCAACTGAGTGAGCCAATCCAGGGCTTCTGCCACATCACCGTTGGTATATTGCATCAATTGCAGAAACAGGTCCAATAACCTTTGAAATGGATCTCCTGCACCCGGATCGGGAATGTATTTACTAAAAAAATGTCCCTGCATTCTATATAAAATTCAATATTAATTACAAATAAACAAATTCTCCATTGCCTTTTGCATATTTTCGCAAAGTGAAAACATCTAATGTAATACGATTAAATACACCATTTTGTTTTGAGGGTGCAGTATAAAAGTAAAATAAATATATCCGGGTAAATGCTTCCTCAAATTATTCCAACTGCTGATGGCTCAAATACTTTATTCAATAAAGTACTCAATGAAACTTATCATTCAGTTAAAGGTGCCTGTACAGAAAGTATGCATGTATTTATTAAAGAAGGCTTTCAATATTTTATTTCACATAATCCGGTACATGTAAACGACACACTGAACCTTTTGGAAGTAGGATTTGGAACCGGTTTAAATGCCATACTTACCTTTAACGAAGCTCAAAAAAACAATATCAGATATGATGCGCTCGAAAATAATCCATTGCCTTTTGATTTTGTAAAAAAACTCGGTTACGAAAGTTCTCTGAATGATTTTGAAAAATTGGCCTTTCGCAAAATGCATCAATCAAACTGGAATGAAACAGTTGACATCACCGAAACCTTTGCCCTGACTAAAATGAACCAATCCCTGTTAAATTTTGTATCAGGTTCAATATACCATATAATTTATTTCGATGCATTCGGGCCGGAAAAACAGCCCGAAATGTGGACAGAATCCGTTTTTCAAAAAATGTATGATGCAATGCATCCTGGTGGGATTTTGGTAACCTATTCGGCAAAAGGAACCATTAAAAACAATATGCGTAACGTTGGTTTTGAAGTATGCCGCCTGGATGGCCCACCCGGTAAACGTCATATGGTACGGGGTTACAAAATAAAATAATTTAACACAATTATGGAACACAACACTTTAGTAAATAAATTTGATTACCTGATTATTGGTGGCGGTTTAGCAGGTTTTTTGTTTGCACACCAATTGCAAAAAAACAATAAAAGCTTTTTGATTTTTGATCCAATCAAAATACATACTTCCAGTAAAGTTGCTGCAGGAATGTTCAATCCCATAAGCGGAAAACGGATGACGATTAACTGGAAGATTAATGAATTGCTTGCTGAGCTAAAAAATACTTTTGCAGAAATTGAATCCCTGTTAAAAATAAAACTTTTACGGTTTGAACCAACGCATCAGGCTTTTGGAAACAATAAGGAAGCCAATGACTTTTGGTCGCGCATGGAGAATTCTGCATTCAAGGAATTCATTCATGAAACTGAAACCTGTGAGCCTTATCTAATAGCTCCTAACGGCTGTTTTGAGGTAAATCAAAGTGGCTGGGTTGAAACCCGGAATTATATCGATGCTTACGGGCAATATTTAATGGGAAAGAATCTGCTCAGAAAAGAAGAACTTAACTATACTGATTTGGTTCAAACTGAAAAGGGTTGGCAATATAACAACAATATTTTTGAAAAAGTTGTTTGTTGTGAGGGCTATCAGGCCCTTAAAAATCCATATTTTAGCTGGCTGCCTTTTAAATTAAGCAAGGGCCAGATTTTGTTAATTCATTGCCCTGACCTGAATACAGAAAAAATTGTTAAAAAAGGAGTATATCTGGTACATCAGGGCAATCATTATTACAAGGTAGGTGCTACTTACGAATGGGACGACCTGGATGAAATAAGTAATGAAAAAGGAAAACAATTCTTGCTGGAAAAATTAAAGAATATGTTAACGATTCCTTTTGAAGTGGTAGATCAATATGCAGGAATCAGACCAACAACCCGCGACCGGAGAGCCATTTTGGGAGCCCATCCTCAGCTTAAAAACCTGTATGTATTTAATGGCTTGGGAACCAAAGGGGTATTGCAGGCTCCATATCTTGCCAAGCACTTGTTTGAACACATTGAAAAAGGAAATGCCTTGGAAGACGAAGTAGACATTCTGCGTTTTCCATTGTTCTATTCTAATAGTCAGCGGTAAATTTTGGTGAACAATAAATTTACTTTTATTTACAAACACACAATAAATTGCAGGTATGGAATGGAGCATCAAAAAAATTCAGCTTGAACTTAAATATACCTGGAAAATTTCAAGAAATGAGAGCAGTTTCAAGGAAAATTTTATAGTAGAAGCCTGCGAAGGAAAATTTATCGGGATTGGAGAAGTAGCTCCCAATATACGTTATAATGAAACTCCTGAAAACGTTTTAGAAAACTTTTATAAATTTCTGAATTCAGAATCCCTGGCTGTAAAATCATTGGATGATTTAACTAACTTATTGGGGAAAATAAAGCTCCCCAATGCATTGCGTTTTGGGATCGAATCAGCCTATATTCATATGCTCTGTAAAAAAGAGAATAAAAGCATTTTTGAGTTATTGGAAACGCCAAACCCATCAATAGTAGCCTCCTGCTATACTTTGCCCATTATGGATATTGCTGAAATTGAGACATTTTTTAACTCCCATCAACTGGGCCGATTCGGGCATATAAAAATCAAAGTAAGTGAAGAAGGAGCCATTGAGCATTTGAATGCCCTAAATAAAATTTGCAGCGTGCCCATTATGATAGATGCCAATGAAGCATGGAAAGATGTAGATTTGCTGATAAACTTTTTACAAAGGCTCAAACACCTGCATATTGCATTTATTGAACAGCCCCTGCCAGCCTCCATGAAGGAAGAATATCTTTATCTGAAAAAACATTGTCCATTTCCATTAATGGCCGATGAAAGTGTATTAGATCAACCCGATTTTGATTTGCTGCAGCAACAATTTAACGGTATAAATATGAAACTGATGAAAGCAGGAGGTTACCTGAATGGCCTGCGTATTTTAAACGAGGCTCGTAAACGTAAAATGGAAACCATGGTGGGGTGTATGGTTGAAACTACATTAGGAATAAGTAGTGCCTGGAATTTATGTGCCAACACAAATTATGCAGATCTGGATGGCTGCTTAATTGTTGCCAATGAACCCTATAATTTATTAAAGGAAGAAAACGGATATTTCACCAAAACAACATGAAATCAGCATCTCTTGCCGATATAAAAAAAGAACTTTCTCATCTCAGCCAGCCACGTCTGATTGAAATCTGCCTGCGGATTGCCCGGTTCAAAAAGGTTAATAAGGAACTGGCAAATTACCTGTTGTTTGAAGCGCATGATGAAGGCGCTTATATCGAAAAAGTGAAAACAATAATAAGTGAAAGATATATAGAAATGCCGGTTAATAATTTATTTTTTACTACCAAATATTTAAGAAAAACTTTGCGGATTACCAAACAATACATACAATATTCGGGCAACAAACAAACCGAAATAGAATTGATGTTATACTATTGTAGGCTTTTAAAAGATGCTCCGCTCCAGATAAAAAAATACAATCCCCTTTTTAATTTGTATGAACGTTTATTGGAAAAAATTGCAAAAGATTTAAGTAAACTGCATGAAGATCTACAATATGATTATACAAAAGAACTTGAAAAATTAAGGCTATAACAAATTTTTAAATAAATTTTAATTCTTCAATTAAATCTCCGGCTACAGCTTGTTTATAACCCTTGTCTTTTAGTCTGTTTGCCAGTGTTCCATGCAGGTAAACGCCTAACAGCGCTGCCTCTTTAGGTTCATAACCCTGGGCTAAAAAAGAAGTAATGATGCCGCTCAAAACATCCCCGCTTCCAGCCGTTGCCAGTAATGGATTTCCTGTTAAGTTAAAATACGTTTCTCCATCAGGCAAAGTGATACAAGTATGCGCACCTTTTAAAACCACAATCACATTGTGCTTATGGGCAAACTCTTTTTGTTTTGTTAGTCTTTCAAAACTATCTGTACATTTACCTGCCAGCCTTTCAAATTCTTTTGGATGCGGTGTAATAACTGCCATATTAGGAAAAGAGAAATCTGCATGCAGTTTCATTAATTCTGCACACGCATTTAATCCGTCTGCATCAATCAATAAAGGTATATTTATTTGGTTCAGCCAGATACCAAATGCCTTTACCGTATTGGGATGCACACCCATACCCGGACCCACTCCAATAGCATCCCATTCATTTGTGGATGGAAAATTTCTGATTTCATAAAGTTCTTCATCGGTTTGCACCATGGCTTCGGGGAAGGCTGTTTGAAAAATGGTATAACCTACTCTTGGAATATAAGCGGTAAGAAGCCCACAACCCGCTCTCAGGGCAGCTTTGGAGGCCAGTAAAGCAGCCCCCATTTTACCATAACTGCCCGCTATAATTAAGGCATGACCTGCTGAACCTTTATGTGAGAATTTACTTCTGCTTTTCAGATTGGCTTGAACCCATTCTTTAGAAATAAAAAAAGAATCTGAACGGATACTCTTTAAAAAATCAGGATGCAATCCAATAGTTAAAACTTTGAAATTTCCAACAAATTCTCCTGTTTCAGGGAACATAAAGCTTTGTTTGGGAACCTGAAATGTAAATGTATCATGTGCTTTAAAGATTGTATGTTCCCGTATCATTTCCAACGAAGTCAAATCTGCCAAAAGGCCACTGGGTATATCCACGGAAACTTTATACCCATTGGTTTCATTTAATCTCTGAACCAACAAAGCGGTAATACCTGCAAGGGGTTTGTTTAAACCTGTGCCAAACAAGGCATCAATGATAATAGCATTTTCAGGTAAATTGGGTAAATCTTTTTCATTATCAATTTCAATTATTTCAATTTCCCTTAATTCCTTTAATCGCTTAAAGTTTATTGTAAAGTCAGGTGATGGCAATCCCCCTGAATTTAAAACATAAACAGTAAGCTGCTTGCCTGCTTCATGAAGTATTCGTGCAATTGCCAGCCCATCACCCCCGTTATTGCCCAAGCCGCAAAATATAAATACCGGAGAATTAATAAACTTCAGACCTGCTTCATTGAGATGATTTAAAAAAACTGTGCTAAATGCTTTTGAAGCCCGTTCCATTAAATCAACAGAAGAGATGGGTTCATGTTTGATGGTAAAAGCATCCCAATCCTGAATTTGCTTTGCTGTTAGGAGTTTCATCTTAAGATTCAAAGGTAGCAAAATGATAAGTTAAAAGCACAACATGATTTAAAATTACCATCTAAAGTAAAACAATGGCTCCTTTACAAACGATTCACACCAGGTTTTAAAATTATTTAACGAGCAATATAGGTTTTTGCCACTGTCCATTTGCACCCTGTATCTTTATAAAGAATGCTCCCGAACCCAGCATATCCAGGTTAATTTGCCGGATATTGCTGCCATCAAAATCAATGGTTTTGGTATACACTTCTTTACCTTCAGCAGTTAAAATGCTCATTTTATAAGTTCCATTATACATGCCATTATAGTTAATAAATATAATTCCATTACTTGGATTCGGATAAAAATTAAAATCCTGCTCATACAATAATTTTCCAGATGAAGCAGTAGAATTCTGATATATGATGTATTTGCTTAGACTATCTTTATAGTCACAGTCAAAAGTCATTTTAAGCCAAATGGTTCCCGACGAGTTGTTATTTGACAAAGTAAGATTTGGAGTTCCCTGGCCCGAATTGATGCTCCATCCCGGAGGAATCTGCCAGTTATAACTCAATGCTCCGGGTTCGGGCAAAATATTAAATACATGGGTTGAGCCAACACCTGTAATTGTATCGGGTCCCTGTATGTTCTGACCAATAACAGGTTTGGGAATAACATTTACCACTTTTTCAATAGCTATAGAGGTATCACAACCATATATTGCTTTCACCTTTAAAATCCCACCGGCACCTGATGTGTTCGCGATGATACTTCCATAACCCTGACCGCTTACTATACTCCAACCTGCTGGCAATGTCCAGAGATAAGAATGACCACTTGCAGTACCTGTTAATGAATACATCTTGTTTATACCCGGGCAATAAACACTGTCGCCATCAATAAAATTGGGTTGGATAGCAGCAAAAGGTCTTATCAGTAAAATCCCCGCTCCACTTGTATCGCATCCCACAATTGTTTTTAAAATAATGGGTCCCTGATTTAAACCAATCATTACTTTTAACAGATTGGTTCCTTGTCCGCTTACAATTGTATAGCCCGAAGGGACCTGCCATAAATAATATTGCACACCACTTATAATATTGCTGTAATAGCTTTGTTCACTGCCCCTGCAAGGGGTTTCATTTCCATAAATAATAGCAGGAGTAATGGGATCAGGAAATATAGTAACGGAACGTGTTCGTATTAAACTGGTATTGCAATTATCCATAATACTTACACCCACCAACCCACTGTTGCTGCCAGTTATTACATTTATCTGACTGGTGCCTTGTCCTGAATACAACATCCATCCGTATGGTAGCTGCCATTGATAGGTATAAATGGAACTTATGGTATCAGAACGATAGGAGTAAATCTTTCCTTTACATACTATACTGTCACCAATTATTACATTTGGAAAAACGCTGAGCAAACCTGAACCCATATCCGGTACCATAACTGTATCTTCAATAATTGTTTCACAAGAGGTTGGTGTTGCGGCCAGAATTAACCGTATTTTATGAATTCCATGTTGTGCAAATGAATGGCTTAAAATAGTATCGCCTGTGTATGTTGAAAAAGTATTTAAGCCTGGAAGATTTTCTAAATTCCATGTTATGTTCCCGGTTTTGGGCCCAATCCTGTTATAACCAAACCTATAGGTTTTACATGAAGAATTTAATTTCGTTATTTGAGCCAAAACAGGCGTTTTTACAGTTACAGAAAACGTTCTTTGAACGCGGCCGAGTACCTGACATTTATTATCAAACCCTGTTAATAAAAAATAATATGGACGGTTATTATTTATATCAGTAAGTGATGGAGTCCAGCAAAAAATAAAACTATCCTGCCTGGGCTTTAAGCCACTATAAGCAGGTAAAAAAGTGGCGCCTTTTTGTATCAAAGAACCAGGAGAGTTCCAGCTTATTACTGTACTGTCCTGATCAACATCACGCACAGTTATTATTTTGCAGGTCCTTTCCCCTGCACAAAAACTAAAATTATAATTTGATGTGGGTGCCGATACACTATCATTATATGTTTTAAATTCGGGAGGGTTGTTTGGGGAACAGAAAGAACTAAAGAAATCAACATCACGGCGTGTGGTTCCTACAAGAGTTAGTATATTATTAATTTTTCGCCATTGTTTTATTTCAAGAATAAATACAGCTACAAAATTTCCAATGGGTCTGAATCTTACATCTCCGGTAATTGCATCTATATACATACCAAAAAATGAATTTCCATTACCTTGAAATGGGAAACCAAAATATTGAAAAGGAGCGGTAGGACTAAAACCAGGAGCATAAGGTGCGGGTACATTAAATGATTCTAAAGCTGTTCCCAAACCATAACTTAATGAATCTCCATCCGGATCAGTGGCCCCCATATTATAAGAAAAGTCTTGTCCTGAACAGCTATAAATAACAGGTGGGCTTGAGAAAACCGGAGAAGAATTACCTGCAGTATCACAACGGTTTAATACTGCCTCAGTATAAACATTTAAAGCTGAAGGATTAGCTAATGTGGTTATTACAATATTTTTACAACAACTGTAGTTTACAAAAGCAATCTCACAACAAGCCGCTGGTATTGACGATACCGAAAAATAACCCTGAAACGTATATATTTCTATTCCCGGACTAAAAGTTCCAGGAGTTCGGGTACCACAATTATTGCAAATTGATTTTAATCCCGAACATAATTGAATCGCATCTAATACCGGAGTATTGGGAACTATAAGCAAAGGAACATTTCCGAAACTAACTCCATTATAAATGCCCGATTTCCCTAAAACATTTATTGTATTACTACAAGAGTTCAAATTTGAAGGACAGTTTGGACAAACTTCCCACCCGCTACAACTACGATATAACTTCAATTTAAGCAAGTATATTCCTGGACTCGTACAGGTATAAGAAATTTCGTTTCCTTCAAGATGCGATGCCGAAGCGTTAATATAAAAAAGAGAGGCAAAAACAATTAGAAATAAAATGCGATTATATCTAAACACAAGATTTGAAAATATGTTCATAATCTGTTTGATTTATTAATTCAAATTTATGTTTAGAACGCTATCCCTAAACTTTAAGTTTTATTAATAAACCAATTATTAAGGAATAATTAAGTTACCGCTTTAATCTTTATGCTTCGCCTGATAATAGGCTTCAGCAACCGCTTCCAGTTCGGCATACCATTCCTGTCCGTATTTAGAGATCAGGGGATCTTTCAAAAACTGATAAATGGCTACTTTCTCATGATTGCCCAGAACACAGGCTGCGCTGCAAATATCCCAGCGGCTGTAATTTAAGGCTTCATAATCGCCTACTTTGCTTAACCTGATTGGATACAAATAACAGGATATTGGTTTTCTTAATGTGGTTGCTCCTGCTAAAAATGCCTGCTCCATTCCACACATCAAAATACCGGCTTCATTTCTTTTTACAAAATTACATTCTCCGCTTGGCAGGCAGGTTGTCACCCATTCATCATCTTCATCTTTTTCACAAAAACCATTTGTTTCAATTGCTTCTTTTGAAAGTTCTGTTAAAAAGGGTTTGATTAAACCGAGTTCCTTTTCTATTTTTTCCTTCTCTTCAGTTTGAACCGGAGCGCCCATTTCTCCTTCTATGCAACAGGCCCCCTTACAAGCTGTTAAGTTGCAAATAAAGTTGTAATCAAACAGGTCTTCAGAAACCAGTGTATTTCCAATTATAATCATGTGTTGTTTTTTTACCTTGAAAATCCAATATGTAACTATTGATTTTCAAGGTTATTATTTTTATTTTTTTTAGAACAGTATTCTCTGTTTGTTAGTAATTTTACCTTGAAAATCCAAAATGACACTTTTGATTTTCAAGGTTATTATTTTTATTTTTTTTGAATAGTATTCTCTTTACGTTAGTTATTTTACCTTGAAAATCCAATATGCTACTTTTGATTTTCAAGGTTGCTATTTTATTTTTTTGAGATGTTTTTTTAAAAAATCAGTCAGGTTACAAACCCGCATTCCTGATTTTAACAAATAATCATCCGATCCGGGTGTTAATACAAACAGTCTTTTTACTTTCAAATCGAGCGCCGATTCATAAAAGCCCCTTTTAATGACCGGCAAATTAGACAACTTAATTTCTATACATGCTATTGGAAGGTGGCCTTTCACAATGAGCAAATCGCATTCAGCGCCTGCATGTGTCCGATAAAAAAAAAGTTGTAATCCATTATTCAAATTGAGCCTGATTTGTTCAACCACGTATGATTCCCATGATGACCCTACGACAATATGCCCGTTTAAATCTTCTGCCTTGCCAATCATGTGTAAACGATGCAGAATGCCGGTATCCCGGATATACACTTTAGGGGATTTAACCAGACGTTTTTTTGTATTTACGAAAAATGCAGGCAATTTGTATATTATAAACGCACCCTCTAAAAAATCAAGATAACGATTAATAGTTGGGGCAGTTACCCCCAATGAACGGGCAAAACTTTCAGCGTTAAAAATACCTCCCTGTGTGTGTGCCAGCATGCTCCAAAAATTTCGCATTGTTGAAACCGAAAAAGTTACCCCAAATAATGCGTTTAAATCCCGCTCGATATAACTCTTGATAAAAGAGTCCATCCAATCTATATAATCTTTGTTGGAAGCCGGAAGCAATGCCTTTGGGAATCCACCCCGAAACCAGTGTTTTTTGATGTGAGAGGCTGTTGTTAATTCATTGAGATGTATTGGACTTAACTCAGTAAAATAAATACGTCCTGCCAAAGATTCTGATGCCCCCTTTACCAGTTCCGGTGATGCTGAACCCAATAAAATAAACCGCCCGTTTTTCCTCTTATTATCAATGGCAGACCGTAAAACAGAAAAAAGTTTCGGCATTACCTGTATTTCATCTAAAACTACACAGTAATTGCTATATGCTAAAAAAAACGAGTACGCATCTGCCAGCTTAGCACGGTCGATTGGGTTCTCTAAATCAAGATAAATTGTCTTTGATTTTATCTGTTTACTCAGATATCTGGCTATTGTAGTTTTTCCAACCTGACGTGGACCCAAAATTGCAACTGCCGGAAATTTACCAAGTAAACGCTTTAAATCAGGAGTAAGTAAACGCTTTATCATAGTTCAATTTTAGATAATTATCCTTGAAAATCCAAAATGGCATTTTGGATTTTCAAGGATAAAAAAAAATAAATCCAGCATTTACAGGCTTCAAGCCAAAATAGTTTTTAAAAAAATAAATCCCATTTCTCGTATTTATTTTACGAAACATTGAATATCCATCTTGAACAGTTAAGCGTTATATTTGCCACAAAATGAATGAGATTGTAAAAAAGGATATTCGCTCCATGAGCCTTGATGAAATCAAAACCGCCTTTACACAACGGGGCGATAAGGCTTTCAGAGGCCAGCAGGTTTACGAATGGCTGTGGAAAAAATCATGTATCCGTTTTGAAGAAATGAGCAATCTGAATGCAGAAACCAGAAACTGGCTGAATTCAAACTTTATTATTCATGCGGTTAAAGTTGAAGACAAACAGATTAGCAGTGATGGAACGATTAAAAGTGGGTTCAGATTACATGACGGACTTTTGGTGGAAGGGGTATTGATACCTGCCGATGACAGAATGACAGCCTGTGTTTCCTCGCAGGTTGGTTGCAGTTTAACCTGCAAATTTTGCGCTACCGGTACCTTAAACCGCGAACGTAACTTAACGCCGGGCGAAATTTATGATCAGGTGGTTTTAATCAGAAACTGGGCTCAGACCCATTATCAAAAACCTCTTACCAATATTGTTTTTATGGGAATGGGTGAGCCTTTATTAAACTATAGCAATGTATTGGGTGGTATTGAAAAAATAACTTCTCCTGAAGGTTTGGGAATGAGCAGCGATAGGATAACCGTTTCTACTGCAGGGATAGCCAAAATGATTGTAAAGCTTGCCGACGACAATGTTAAATTTAACCTTGCCCTGAGTTTGCACGCTGCCAATGATACCAAACGAAATCAGATAATGCCCATCAATGAAAGCAACAACCTGCATGCTGTTGCTGAAGCATTGCGCTACTTTCATTCTAAAACCAAAAAGCGGATTACCTTTGAATATATTGCATTCAACAATTTTAATGAAAGCCTGAAAGATGCAAAAGAGTTATTGGACTTCTGTAAAAAAGTACCCTGTAAAGTAAATATCATCGAATACAATCCAACCGGTGACAATCAGTTTGAAAAAGCCGATACAGCAAAAATAGATAATTTTTGTGCCTATCTCGAACGCAATGGAATCGTGGCCAGGGTTAGGCGCAGCAGGGGTAAAGATATAGACGCTGCCTGCGGACAATTAGCCAATAAAAAACATGAGGAAGCGATTGTAAGTTGATTTACAAAGGCTCATTAAAATTATTGCACTCGTACAACTTTGCTAACAAAATTTTGATTTCCTGACGAAATTTTTAACACATACATGCCTACCGGAACCGATTGCGGAGAGATTGAAATTTCTGACTGCTGACTTTCTGTTTTAATTATTGATTTTCCTTCCAGATTGAACAATTCAATCCGAAATCCATTTTTCAGGTTTGTTTGTATTTGCAGGTTACCATTTGAGGTTGCAAAACCTGAACTGTTTATAATGGACACATTGTTCTGCAATTCAGTTTCTGGGTTCATCCCTAAAGGAATATCAAATCCTCTTTCAATCAGCCGGTTTTTTAAAGCCCAAAAATGCATTTTCCCATACAGCAAACTATCCGCTTCTACTAATAATTCGGCGGCCTGTTGCATGCTCATATTTTCTGTATAGCTATACATGGATGCGATCAATATCCGGGTAGTAACCGCTCTTCCCATATCCAGGCTCATATCATTAAGCATGCTGCTCCAGATAACCGATGATTTATAAAAATCAGGATCTAAATCTTTAGGGTATTTATTTGGACTATTGGCATCACGACCTTCCCAATACACATTATGTCCATCCCAGTTAAACACCAGGCGCCAGTTAAAATCACTGAGTGCTTTTGAATACTGACAGGCCATAAAATCGCAGTTTGCTTCTTCAAATGCCAGCCGCTCAGTTCCGCTTGTTGTGTGTGGCGCAATAAAATATGTGATGCCATGGGTATATTCATGTATAATCACATCCGCATCTTCTGCATCGGGTACGCCACCTGTGCCAAAGAACAGGCTGGGATTGCCATTTTGCGAAGAAAATCTGGACTGATCCTGCCCCTGATATGCCGAAACATCTACATTGATCACAAACATGGAATCGAAAGGTAAACCGATGCTTTTCAGATATCCTCTGTACTGCTCAATATGGTATAACGACATCATTTCCCGGAAAGCAGGATGGCTTCGGTTAAAATCGAAATTGTTTATTTTGCTTTGGTATGGAATCTGAACCGGACTTTCTGAATCTACAATTTTTGCAAACTTGTTGGCGGTATAAAACGTGTCATTTTCAAATGCAATTGTTACGTTTACGGGAACACGTTGCGCATTTAATTCAACATAATCCTGACCATTTTTGTTAACCCACAACCCGCCATCATCACCGTATAGTTTTTTGGCAGTTGTTAACGGATCCGGATTAAATACTTTCGTAATAACCATGGTATCCTTTCTTCCATTATATAAATCCAGAGACCTTCTGGATAGGATTTCTCCATTTGCATTTATCAAAAACTCTTCATACTCACCTGCATCGTTTTTTACTTTTTTTACGTATAAGGGTTCTAAGCGGTTCAAAGCATTTGCATAAACCGGTTTTAAACCGTCATTTTTAAGTGATGTATTGTGTTGTTGTACAAGCGCAGTAATTTCTATCAGATTGTCGGCTATTGACAAAATGGCTCCATTATTTGAAATGTTTACTTTTATATTGCTCGAATATACACTTGTCCCTCGGTGTAAATGTTCATATAGCAAATGCCAGCCTACCAAACTTTGGCGTTTACTTATCAAAATAAGTTCATTTTGATTTGTGTTCAACCAGGGATATAAACCGATTAAAAATTGTTTGGTTTCAACTTCAATATTTACAAGCGGAATTGTTTGATTTAATTCTATGAGCCGGGCAGTCCTTTCAGGAATTTGGGCATAAATAGCACCTAACGTAACTGTAAACAACACTCCTATTGAAATCCATTTTTTCATGCCTGAATTATTTTTTTTTACTGCTTATTTGCTGAACCCATTTTATGCCTGAAAATGCATTGGCTAAAATTTGTTTTTCCAACTGATTTATTTGTGATGGCTTTACTTCAAATATAATACCTGGCTCATTATCTTTTGTTGAAGGATGAAATTTTACCAAAAATTGTTTTAAAATTCTGATTAATTCGTGTTGATTTTGATAGTTGCAGGGAACAAAATATACATCATAAAGGGTCATTTCAACTATTTCCGTTGAATTTAATGCCTCCTTTACCGCTTCTCCGTACGCATGAATCAAACCGGGAACTCCTAACAACTTTCCTCCAAAGTATCTTACCACAACTGCCAAAACATTGGTAACACCCACCGACAACAATACTCTTAAAATAGGTTTGCCTGCGGTTCCGGCCGGTTCTCTGTCGTCCGAACTTTTTTGAAATGATTGATCACTGCCTAAAACCAATGCCCAGCAATGATGGGCTGCAGCATGGTGTTCTTTCTTTATTTTTTTAATGAGTTCTTTGGCTTCATCTTCTGTTTTTACAGGAAAAAGTAAACCAATAAATCTGCTACCCCGGTCTTTAAATTCACCCTCTGCAGGTTGTGTAAGTGTTTTAAAGCTATCTGAAAAAAGCATCTGAAATCGAAATTATTAATATGGACAATATTGCCAAAATCAATCCAAACTTATTTTGAGGTGAAAGTTTTTCTTTAAAAACAAGTACTCCCGCTAAAGTTGATGCAGCAACAATTCCAATGTTATTGAGTGGAAATATATAACTCCCCTGAAACTGACCCAGGGTTTTTAACAGAAAAAACATGCTGAAATAATTCGGCAAACCCAATAAAATACCCCATCCTAAATTCTTAAACGCAAAAGTTTTCTTTCTTATCACCAGTAATAACAAAAGGTAGATTGCACCCACTAAAAATGCAACACAAAATATTGTAGTAATAATTGAATCTACATCAAAAGGGGGAATATAATTTTGTTCAGTATAGTTCAATAAGGTGTCAATACATCCGCTTCCGATAAAAACAAGGATGGGTAAATAAAAAAGTTTAATGGCGCTGTGTGTTTCTTCATTTTCCTTTTTACTGATCAGGTAAACAGCAATTAATGAAATTAAAATTCCGCTTATTTTCATAAAATTCAGCGGTTCATTATAAAGAATAACTGTAGCAATAACGGGTATTACTACCGATAATTTTGCTGCAACCATACTTGTAGAAACACCTAATTTCTGTGCTGTTTGGGCTATAAAATTAAAGACAATTATAAATAAGAATCCCAAAACCAATGCATAGGGAAACCAGCCTGTTAACCATACTTCTCCGGATAAAATGGTTTGAGACGCCAATGCATTCCCCAGAATTGCACAGGTAAGATAATTGAATACAATAGCTTGAAATGTATCGACTCCTTTTTTTTCAAATACCATAAACAGACATACTGTTATTGTTGAAAAAAAGATACTCGCCAGCAGGTAAATCATACTTTTTGGTATTGAATCATTTTTACCTGATCGATGGAAAGTTGCTGAATAATTTTTCCTCCGGTTGCGGGAGCTTTAATACCATCTGTTATTGCGGCTGATGCATAAAACACAATGGCTTCATCCCACTTTTTATTTTTAATAACATGGTTCAATAGTTGTGTGCCCCCTTCAATAATCAAACTTTGAATTTTATGTGCATACAAAAGGTTTAGTAATTGGTTAAACCAGTCTTCCTTAAAATTAACCTTTATATAATTCAGGTTTTCTTCTACCCTGTCTTCAACTTCATTTACTATCCAGGTTGCTTGTGTTTTATCAAATACCTTTAAATGATTTGGCAGACGGATGCCTCTGTCAAGCACGATTCTTAATGGCAAATTGCCAATCCATTCACGCGCGTTAAGTGCTGGATTGTCAAACATGGCTGTGTTGGTACCAACCATAATTGCCGCTTCCTGAGTCCGCCATTTATGAACCAGTTTTTGTATCACTTTACCAGTGATGTGCCGTTCTTTTTCAAATTGTTCGGCACTCATTTTTGTGGCATCCGGAGCAATAAACCCATTTAATGTTTGAGCCCATTTTAATATGATATATGGTCTGTGTTTCAGAATATAGGTGATGAATCGCTTATTTAATTCCCTGCATGCATCTTCCAAAACTCCTGTAATTACTTCTATTCCTGCTGCTCTTAGCCTTTCAATTCCCTTTCCCGATACCAGTGGATTCGGATCTGTCATTCCCACAACAACACGCTTGAGTTTATGGGCAATAATTAAATCGGTACAGGGAGGTGTTTTACCCTGGTGACAACAAGGTTCCAGATTAACATAAAGCGTTGCTTCCTGCAGTAATTCAGTGGATGAAACTGCTGATATTGCATTTACTTCCGCATGTGCCTCACCAAATTTTTGATGCCAGCCTTCTCCGATAATTTTGTTTTTATAAACTATAACAGAACCTACCAGTGGGTTAGGGGCAACTGCCCCAGCCCCCAGTCTGCCAATCTCGATACAGCGCTTTATATATATTTCATGTGCAGAATTCAAATTTCATTTTTCTTAAGCCTCTTTCATAAAATCATAAGCATAAGTTGTTGGGGGTACAAATGTTTCTTTAATCGTACGCATACTCACCCAACGCATCAGGTTAATTAATGCACCCGCTTTATCATTGGTACCACTCGCCCTTGCACCGCCAAATGGTTGCTGACCTACTACAGCTCCTGTTGGTTTATCATTGATATAAAAGTTACCTGCCGCATTTCTGAGTTTCCAGGTAGCAAGTTCTATCGCATACCGATCCTGGGATAATACTGCTCCTGTTAATGCATAATCAGATGTTGAATTCAACAGGTCGAGTGTTTCTTCAAATTGTTCGGCATCGTAAACATAAACGGTTAATACCGGACCAAACAGTTCTTCACACATCGTTGTGTATTTGGGGTTACTGGTAACAATTATAGTTGGAGTAATAAACCAGCCGGTAGATTTATCATAAGTACCCCCTGAAATGATTTCACATGATGGGTCCTGTTTGGCATCCTCAATATATTTCACAATTTTATCAAATGATTTTTCATCAATCACTGCATTTACAAAATTTCTGAAATCTTCAACCGGCCCCACTTTAAATGAAGCCATTTCCTTTATCATTTTTGATTTTACTTCATCCCACAAATTTCCCGGAACATATGCACGTGAGGCAGCCGAACATTTTTGACCCTGATATTCAAAAGATCCCCGAACCATGGCAGTTACAAGCGTATCCACATCAGCCGAATTATGGGCAATAATAAAATCTTTGCCTCCGGTTTCGCCCACAATACGTGGATAGGTTTTAAATTTATGAATATTGTTTCCAATCGACTTCCATATATCCAGAAAAACAGCAGTTGATCCTGTATAATGAATCCCTGCAAAATCAGCATGATTAAATATTACACCTGCTGCTACCGGACCACTTGGATAAATTAAATTAATTACTCCTGCCGGAACGCCTGCCTGCTGAAAAACTTCCATCAATACATTGGCCGAATACACTTGTGTATTGCTCGGTTTCCAAACAACCACATTGCCCATCATGGCTGCAGATGAAGGCAGATTTCCCGCAATCGCAGTAAAGTTAAATGGGGTAAGCGCATAGATGAATCCCTCAAGTGGCCTGTATTCAATTCGGTTCCATAACCCTTTTGCCGATTGGGGTTGATCTCCGTAAATCTGACTCATAAAAAATACGTTAAACCTCAGGAAATCTATAATTTCACAAGCACTGTCGATTTCTGCCTGGAATGCATTTTTGCTTTGACCCAACATGGTTGCAGCGTTTAATTTAGCACGGTAAGGGCCTGCAATTAAATCGGCTGCCTTTAAAAATATAGCTGCGCGTTGTTCCCAGTTTAAAGCCTCCCATTTAGGTTTTGCTGCCAGAGCTGCATTAATGGCATCTGTAACATGCGATGCATCACTAATATGAAACTGACCCAAAACATGCCTGTGATCATGAGGAGGACGCAGTTCTGAAGTTTTTCCGCTCCGGATTTCATTCCCTCCAATATACATGGGAATATCCAATTGCTTGCTTCTTGCGTCTTGTATTGCATCTTTAAGGGCTTTGCGTTCGCTGCTGCCGGGGGCATAGTTTAATACGGGCTCATTTACCGGCACCGGAACTTTAAAAAATCCATTCATAGTATTAAAATTTTATTGCTGATTAATAATTTACTTAAAAAAAGAATTCATTGATTTTAAGGCAAACTGCTCTTAAAATCCATGTACTGTGTAACAAAAGTTTGACCCACTTTTGATCCCAAACATTCCCATAATTTATCGATATTGGCTACACGATCTTCCGGATTTGGATGTGTGCTTAAAAAAGCCGGCATACCGCCAGTTTGACCCGCAGCGATTAATTTTTCGAAAAAATATTTAGCTCCACGCGGATCATATTCGGTTCCATATAAATATCTTACAGAATAATTGTCAGCTTCTGTTTCATCTGACCTGCTGTATTTTAACAATAATAAATTTGCCGCCAGCTCAGGAAGTTTGCTGCTGGTACTGTCTGTTAAGATGCTTAACAGCATTGAAATTCCATATTGCTGTATCATCTGTTTTGCACCATGACGACGATCGGCATGTCCCATTTCATGTCCCATAACCCCTGCCAGTTGTGTTTCATTATCCAGAAATTTGATGAGACCGGTATAAACATAAATATACCCACCCGGAGTACAAAATGCATTCAAAGTAGAATCATCTTTTATAATACGTATTCTCCAGGCAAATTCATTCTTATAAAAAACGTTGCCTGAATTCAAAATGTTCTTGGTAATCCTGTATATATGTCCATATGCTTTCACATTTTTTGATGAATCAAGTACCTGATATTTCGATGGATTGGATTCGATCTCTTTTACAGCGGCTAAACCCATGGTGATATCCTGATCAGTAGATACCAGCAAGCTCACCAAACCACCCGGTCCGCCCTCGGTCCCTCCACACTTATCAATTGCATTTTTCTTTTTACAGGCGCCTGATACCATGATTGTTAAAACAACCACAATGATTACTTTATAACTACTTCTTAATTTATTGTCCATTTTTTTTTGATTTTGATTCGTTCCATCCTGGTTTAAATTCAAGATTTCCGTAATGTATATTTAATAACTAAAGGCTGCGAATTTAGTGAATTGAACTGAATAGAAATAAAAAACAAATCATTTACAATTTTAATACGCTTTTATTCAAAATTAATTCAATCGGTTCAAGCTTCACCGGATGTATAAAACTTATACTATATGATTGCAGGGCTATTGATTGATCGGCCATTGGTTGACTGGCTCCATATTTTACATCACCGGCTATGGGACAACCCAGTGCTGAAAGTTGCGCCCTAACCTGATGCTTGCGTCCGGTATGAAGATTAATTTTGAGCAAGGAAAATCGGGCATTTGATTCAATTATTTCATAAGTTAATTTGGCAATTTGAGCGCCTTTAACTTCACTGGTGAATGCCTTTGTGAAATTTTTATTTTCATCACGTCTGAGCCAGTGTGTAATCAATTCGGTTTTTAATTTCGGTTTCCCTTCAACTTTGGCCAAATAAATTTTTTGAACCAATCTGTCATGAAAAATCTCGTTCATGCGGGTTAATGCCTTGCTTGTTTTGGCAAACAAAACCAAACCACTCACGGGCATATCAATCCGGTGTATAACCCCTAAAAATACAGCACCCTCCTTTTGATATTTTTCTTTTAGATAAATTTTTACCTGCTCTTCCAGGCTCCGTGGCTTGTTTGGTTCAGGCTGCACCGTTTGACCCGACAACTTATAAGCAGCAATCAAATGATTGTCTTCATATATAATTAAGGGATTATTTTTCTTCAAATTAATGGAAATTCTAAAATAGTTTTTTTAATCAAACTTCGTTCATTGTAAACCCTACCCTTCTTATATCATACATTGTACATCGTAAATTGACATTGTACATTGTACATCGTACATCGTACATCGTACATTAATATTGTTCTTTTTCATTTGGAAAATCAACCGACTTCACATCAGCCACATATTGCTCCACAGCTCCTTTTATATCATCGTAAAGGTTTAAATAACGGCGCAGAAATTTG
>JAUXUD010000067.1 GCA_030680835.1 Bacteroidota bacterium | reverse complement strand
GCTATTCAGCTAAATGTTAGCAACAGGCCTTAGTTTTTATGTCTTGTTGTCTGTCAAATATAATTAAACTTTTCAAACGAAGCAATGTCCTGCCTTGGTGCGGTTGGATGAAGGGCAGGAAGGCTCTTTTGCAGCCTTTGGATTATTGGGGTTGGCTCGTGTGGGCTGCAAATGTGCCTGACAGCGGAGGAATGGTGCGTTGGCTTGGAACCACGTCTTTCTTTTAATATTAGTGTCCGTTGTGTGTTGTCAACCAAAAATGAGAAATGAACGATTGCATTAAAGAAAAATGAAATCATGGTTGAGAAATGCGTGTTTGCTCTCAATAAATTCGAATTTCACTGAAGAAATGCAGGTTTATTGAAAAGAAATTCATAATTTACACAAAGAAAAACGGGTTTTAAGTGTGGAAATCCAGTATTAGGGGAAAGAAATCCTCAGTTGTTCCCGATAAAGTCGATCTTGAAGATAAGAAATGAGGATTCAAAGGTTAGAAATTCAATGTTCCATTGGCGAAGTCCGTTATTCTGAGGGAGTACTCGTGTGTCATTTAATATTAACCTTTAAATTTCTTCGTTATGAACACCAATCAGGAAGACAAATTGAGCATGTATTATGCGGTTAAGAATGTTTGCGAAATGTATCAGGGCACCTGGATTTCGAATGCTGTTTTTGCGACAACGTACAACCTTTGGTCTGAAAAAATTCCTTTAATTGAAATAAACCGGGATGCCCAAACCCTCGAAACAACTGGGATTACTACCGACAAGTCGGCAAAACGCGTGGCGATGGCCGACAAAGCTTTGTTTATCGAAAACAGGTTACAATCGTATGCCAATGTAACCAACAATCCGGAACTGCTTGCAAGCATAAAATATTCGGCTTCGGATTTGAAAAAAGCCCGTGATACCGATGTGGTGGGTATTTGCAATACCATACTTGCCAAAGCAAACGCATACGCTGCTGATCTTGAAACCTATGGTGTTACTTCAGAAATGATTGGTGAATTCCAAAATGCAATTGCTGTTTATTCCGAAACGCTTGCAAAACCAATGGTTGCCAAATCGCAGACTAAAACAGCCACCGAAAACCTTACCCGTTTGTTTAAAGAGGCCGACGAATTGCTGACTAAACGGATGGATTTGGATATCGAACTTTTCAAAACCGCTTTGCCCGAATTTTATAGTCAGTATAAAACGGCACGAATCATAATCTCTACTGGTGGAAGTACAACTTCTGTTTTAGGAAATGTTACTGTGGCCGGAAGTAATGAGCCAATTAAAGGGGTTATTTTCAGCTTTACGCCTGAAAACAATGGACTGATGAAAGCGGCGACCAATGAAACGCCTAAACCCATTGTAAAGAAAAGTGCGGCGAAAGGCAATTTCAGAACGAATCTGCCTGAAGGAATCTATCATGTTGCTGTTACGAAAATCGGGTACAAAGAACAAGGCCTGATCCTAACGGTTGCCAGTGGCGAAACCACGAGCCTAAAAGTTGAACTCGAAAGAGTGTAAAAAGAAAACTAACACGAGTTTTAAAGAAGCTGCCTTTGGAGGCAGCTTCAACTATTTCTCTGCGTTACAAACGCAAAACCAACACCCCCTCGTTCCCGCTATCGCTCAAACGAGGGGCAGAACTGGAGAGCAGATTGCGGGGCTGAAATAAATAGCGTTCAAAAAATTACTTAGAATCTGTAATTGTAGCTTATTGATGGTATTATTGGAAATAGACTGAACGAATACAATTTGACATTTCCATTTTTATCATAGTCGAAATAAAGATAGTAAGGATTTAACCGGCTATACACATTATATACTCCGATAGTCCAAGTTCTAATTCCTTTTTTAAGATTTTTATGAAAGTTAATACTTGTATCTAAACGATGGTAAGATGGAGTTCGATAGTTATTGCGTTTACCATAGATATGCGCATCTGTATAGAAATATCCAACGATTCCTTGTTCTTTGTTTTTTTCTTCTAAAATCAGTAACTCATATTTAGTTGAAGGCAAGGTTATTGCATTGCCACTTTCAAATATCCAGGAAGCGGACAAATCTATTTTTTCATTGAATTTATGGTTAAAAGTTATGGCGAAATCATTTCGACGGTCATACTTATAAGGGAATGGTTCCCCAAAATTCAGATTCTCAAATTCTCGCATATTCTTTGACAAGGTGTATGAAATCCAACCGGTAGTTTTGCCTATTTTTTTCTGGATAAGTAATTCTATTCCATAAACCTTTCCTTTTCCGCCCTTTTCAACCTTTTGTTGCCAATCGGATTCACCCGAAAAAAAAGTTGCTCCTTCTCTAAATTCGATCAAATTGCTCATCGTTTTATAAAATGCTTCAATACTCCAATCAATAGATTTTTTTTGCGCTAATTTCCCTGAAATACCGATTGCAAATAGGTTGGATTTCTGGGGTGGTAAATTCTTTGTTGCCGGAACCCATAAGTCGGTTGGTAAACCTGCATCATTGTTCGATAATAAATGGAGTGCCTGAACCATTTGTGAATAGGATGACTTTACTGCTAAATTTTCGGATAGTTGATAATTACCTGTGATTCTAGGTTGAATGGAAAAGTATGATTTTTCACTTTCTGTAAAACATGAAAAATGAAGACCTGTGTTAAATGATAGTTTTCGGGTTAAAAAATATTTATCCTCTATGTAAGAATAGATTTCCCAGGGTTCTAGTTTTGGTGAACCCAAAGTCATTGCAATGTTATTATCTCCCTCACCAATTTTGGAAATATTGTTTATCGAAGGCAAAAATTTGTGAGCGATAGCCCCAAATCCAAACTTGACCTGATGTTTTGACCGATAATAATCAAAATCAAATTTTACAGTAACATCATTAACTGAGGAATTTAAATGATTAAATGTCGTTCCCATATTTTTTCCTGAATTCTTTTCGGTTTTATAGATATCCGACTCTGAGTTGTAATAAAACTTTGTTAATCCGGCAGTGAAGTTCCCAAATAAATTTGGGGTAAAGGTATGGTTCCATCGAAATGATAAACAGCTATTGCCCCAGTTTAAATCGTTTTTACTTTTAAAAGAGTAAGGATATTCAGGCTTCGCACTATTATCGTTTTGCTTGATCAAGATACGGTCACGACCTGAATATAAACTTAGATAGAGACGATTTTTAGTATCAACAATATGGTTTATTTTAAAGTTAAGGTCATAAAGGGTATAGCCTGCCGAGTATTTTCCTTTGTTATTTAAATATTGGAAACTTCGTGTGAATAGATCAAAAAGGCTTCGCCGTGCCGATAAAATAAAGGATGTTTTGTCTTTCTTTATTGGGCCTTCAAGCGTAAAGCTGCTGGTTAAAAGTCCAATAGAGATACTGCCAGCAAAACCAGTCATATTTCCTTCTTTCATCCGAATATCCATGATTGATGAAAGTCGGCCACCATATCGGGCGGGGAAACCACCTTTATAAAAATCAATATTTTTTATTGCATCCGAATTAAACACGGATATAAAACCAGCGATATGATTTACATAATAGACAGGTATATCATCAAGAAGCATTAAATTTTGATCCGGACTTCCTCCCCGCACATATATTCCGCTAGTCCCTTCTTTTCCTCCTTGCACACCAGGCAACAATTGAAATGCCCTCATTAAATCAGTCTCGCCCATAAGTGAAGGTACTAGTTGCAACTGTTTTACCGGCACTTGCAAAATTCCTATCTGCTGGGAGACTGAATTCCTTTCTCCAGTAACGACAATTTCATTTAGCTCTAATCCACTTATTAGCTGAATGTTCAGTTCTTTATTTGCAATTGTTTTAATTTCAATAACTTGTTTGTTATACCCGATATAGCTGAAAACTATTTTTATTGTGTCGTCCTTTGGCAAAGTGAGACTGTAAAAGCCAAATGAATTTGAGATTGTCCCAACTTTATTTTTTGTATCAAAAATATTTACACCGACCAATCTTTCTTTGCTGGCACAATCTTCAATAAATCCACTTAAGGTTATATGCTGCGAGTAGCATAGGGAGGAAAATGAGATGGCGATTAAAATCAAAAAATATTTCGCTTTCCTCATTATTCTTTCAGTTTGTAGTTGGTTTGATTGTAGGCAGCAAAAATTCCATATCCACCCTTAATATTACTATACATGGGAATCGGACTACTTAATAGAGTTATTGATATTGGCTCTTCAACTTTATTCCCTATTTGTTGGTTACGATAATGACGCAACCATAATTTTCGGTAATTAAAATAGTTTCGGCTCACTGTTCGAAGAATAGCATAATGAACTTTTGGTTCAGGGGCAAAGCTTGTTGTAAAGTATCCACCCGTTGCTGCCGACATAAATTTATTTTTCATCAAATATTGCTGCCCATTGAAAAGCTTATCTGAAAACAGGTAGGTGAAAGGAGAATAGTCAAGGTCGCTCTCTGCCCGTACAACAGGATCGGCTATTACAATCTCAACTTGAAAATAAATGAAGTAAGACGATGAATATTTATCTGGAAATTGTTGTTGGATGAAAAACAATTCGTATAAGTTTTTTTCGGGTAAATCGTTAATCCGGATTTCGTAATCTATATGAGGATCTCCATACGCATCAAATGAATTTCCTGAAACTCTTGTTCCATCAATTATTGAAGTTGCTTCAGGCACAGTATCAGTTGCGGAAGCAGATGGATATCCAATGGAATTAACTAAAATGGAATAGGTGTTTCCGGAGAATGCCCGGTGTTTTAATGATTTATAGTTCCCTTGACCAAAGTATTCGAGTGTATCAATTTCCAGGTTATTCTTAAATAGAATTACAACAGCATTCTCCACTATCGAATTCTCAGTAGAAAGGATAGATGTAGTTTTCCGAACGTTGACAGATATCAGGCTATCGGGACAAATCAATCCGTTTACAACCAACTTTTTTTCAATTTCCGATTCATTGAATTTGATTTCTTTTGAACAAGCGATGAAACTTAGTGCTAATAAGACTAAAAATTCTCTTCTCATAGTTATTTTTGCAAAATAAGCCTGATACCGTAAGATACCAGGCTTATTCTTATGTGTTACCAAGTGTATGTTTGATTAGTTAATGGGCCAAAAGACCATGTAACTGTTCCATGTACTGAAATTGGACGACTGAAAAAGATCGGAGATCCTTGCCATGCCCCGTGGGGTGTTAAATAGAAAAACCCATTGTTTACTTGGGGATAATACGCACTATAAGGTGAAATTGGTTTGCTTGAAGGTACATAATGGGAGGCACCATCATATAGACCACAACCATAGGTAACATCAATATATTGCCAGAAATCGTAAATCCATTCAGCATTAAATGTGAGACTTGGAATATAATCTCCATACACCCAATTACCCCAGAAGTTTTTCTTTTGAGCCTCGGCTCTAATAACAAACGTACAATTGACATATTCAAAACAATAATCTCCATAAGTACTTCCAATAGGTTCAGAATGTCCGTCTATCCATACTTTCACACGTTTTTGATAGTTACCTAACCAATTCTTCTCAAATTGATAGAAAGGCATATCTTGTGTCCAATTAGTGGGCGCGACTACGGTTGCATTTTTTAGCCTATTGCCGTCGAAAACATTAACTATCATATTATTACCATCAAAACTTTGGTTAATGCTTTTAATCAACTCTATTTTTTTTACATCTCCGTCTTGAATAATCTTTATTGCATTATTTGTGTATTGATAAATCTGATTTTCAATTTTTACAAATCCATCAAGGTTAATTAAGCTTGCGGTTGTTTTGTCATAAAGATTTAGATCAAAGTATTCACCACCATCTCCATCTGGTAATAAGTGTATAGTTTTTTTAGAAAGAGCTTCAGTATAAATAGCAGAATGCTTTTGTGGTTGACTTTCCCAATATTCTTGCTCATTTATAGGAAGACTCTTAAAATATTCACTAATAGAATCTTCAGCGAAGATTACGGAATTAAAAATACTTGCAGGTGTTTTAATACCGAGTGATTTTTCCCATAAGTCAACAGATTTTCTATCTGCCAATGCAATTTCATGATTGGTAGCGTCGAACGCTTGTTTACTATTGAATGAAAGCATTCCATTCTCAACTTCAACTTTGTTTGATGGTTGAAATACTTTGACAATAGATCTCATTTCAGCTTTTTTAATTGACTCATTAACAGATGGTTCTTTTTGACATCCGTTAAAAACTGTTAACACTACGGCAATTGCCGCTAAAAACGTAAATTTTTTCATAGTTTTGCAATGTTTGTGAGAAGGGTAGTTGTCGCTACTCTTCCCGGTTATACAAATAATTGTTTGCTAACCCGGTTTCTTTTTAAAGGGCCGGGTTTTTCCCTTCTATATCTTCATCAATTTATACCAAAAGAAAACCTCAATGCACTGTTTATTCCAGCCGCATTGAAGCTTAATTTCGGTGAGGTGGACAAACATGTTTATATGAATTATATACTGTAAAAGTATATAAGGTAACCCTGAAAATTACATCAAATTTGAATTTACAGCCAATTTAGATTGAATATAAATTATGATTTGCAAAAAAAAACTACTAATGTACTGATATTCAGTATTTAGAAATTTACTTATTTTGTCTCTCACAAAATTGACTACTTTCTTTGTACCGATGGGCGAACAATTGACATAAAAGAAGAACTGAAATGTTCAAGACATTTGACTTGCCCGAGTTTATCCAGAGTATTGATGCTGATGTTTTCTGAAGCGTTCATTCAGGTAGATGGTCAGTAGTTTCATAAATTCTACTCACATCCAGAAGTACAATGTGGCAATTTCCGCTCGGCATACAGACCAAGGCTAGTTGTGCTGTAATTATTTACTGAGTTTGAGCAAATGTTTCATTGCCGATAAAACACAATCGGAGCATGAGGGCAGCAAGAAAAGCAAGTGTGTTGCAGCGAAGGGACGGACACAGGGTTGGGCTGCTACACTTTTGCTTTTGTGCGTTGGCTTGTTTCATTCGTTTTTTTGAAGTTTGACTATCCATTGTCAATGCGCTGTCTTTTTTTGGCTTGGCGCTAACGTTCCGCAAATACACGCAGGGCGGGATTTAACCGATGAACTTCCTACGAAGAATTGCCTTTCAAACTTATAATTTCCTGCCAATGAACCATTTTGCACGATGCTCCTTTTCGTGTTTTTGTGTCATTGTCTTGATATTGTGTTATTTACGTTTTTATTTCTGTTGTTTTTAAGACAATACAAGTCCCTTACCAGTTTCTGGTCAAGTTAAATATACATTTTCTAATGCCCTTTTACAACGAACTTCCCTAATATTTGTATTTAGGCATTTAACTTTATCAATGGCAATAAATTATTAAGCAACAACCAATTGCAGACCCATTTCCTTAGCCCTTTTTTGTAAACTTTTCAACTGATGTTCTTTATATCGTTCTTCATATCTTTTTAATCCCTCTTCTACAAAACTAAATCCCCGTGTCATTAGGTTGTAAAAATAGACCGCAATTTTCCGGGCTGTTGCCTTGTTGGCAGTTGGGGCGCCACTCCTGGATTTGATACGTTTGTAAAATCCGGATAAGGCAGAATACTTGCCATTTCCAACACTCATGGCTATTTGTTTAAAGATGCTGCCTGCACGGTTTACCTTCCTTTTTTTCCTTTTCCCGGTTTTGTTTTGTTTCCCTGACTTGTTTTGGCTTGGGGCCAGGCCAAGCCACGAGGTAAAATGGTCTGATGTTGGCCAATTGCCCAGATCTGTCCCTATTTCCGAGATTAATTGCATCAAAGTATAATCATTTATCCCGGCTATTTGGGTGGGGTCTTTGCCTTGGGTCAATTTCATCATCAATAAATGAAGATCCTTTATTTCAGGCTTATTGTGCATCATCACTTTTGGATTGGAAGAATCCTGCATAACGAGATTTTCTTGTGTCATCTCTTTTAATAGTTTTTCTATTTCTTTGTCACAATCAAATATTTTGCGTTGATAAACTTCCCACATTTCCAAGGCTTGCCGTAACCCAAAAAGATATTCCTCCCTGTAGTTGCCTTCCAATGATTTGATGACATTCTCCGCCTTTTTCTCCCGTATTGTGATATGGCACAACAGCAACAAGGCTTCCGGGTTTCTTTCCCCTGCCAATATCGCCCTTAAAACTTTTAACCCACTGTCTCCCATGATGTCACTGATTACCGTGTGCAGCTTAATGTTCATGGCATCCAGGTTTTTTTGGATATGCTGGATATGGCTTGCCCCCATTGTGATATGATCCTTCCTTAAACGTACATAGTAACGCAACTTGCGGATACTCTCCGTCGGAACGAAGGATGAACGCAATAGCCCGTAGGTGTGTAATTCCCGGAGCCATTCGGAATCCAGGACATCTGTTTTCCTGCCGGGCACATTCTTTGCATGCCTGCCGTTGACCACGTAAACCTCTATACCAGCCTGCTCTAAAAACTCATAAATGGGAAACCAATAAATTCCGGTGGCTTCCATGGCAACGCTTGTAACCACGCATTCCTTCAGGTAAACTACAGCTTGCTTCAACCCGTCGGTGAAAGTTGTAAACTTCATTACTGGCTTGTCCAATACTGCAATGAACAGGCTTTCTGAGCCAATGTCAATACCTGCTGCATTCAATTTGATCCTCTCCAGGACTGCTTGCTTGCCCTGTAGATCCCTTTGTTTGTTTTTCTTTTTTGCCATTTTTTAAATTATTAGTTGTTAACAAAAGGCATTAAAGCTCAAGAGGGACCGGCCAAAATGGAAATTATCCTGCCAAGCGAGCATAGCAAGTATTAGGGAACCTGCTTTCATCAATACTTTAAACAACACCTCTTGAAACAAGTCTGTCAAACGGGTAATATAAACACCAATGGGAATCCTGTTACGCTGCTCTATTGCCTTTCAGTACAATAAACGACAACGCTCAAGCTCAGGTTCACCCCATACTTAAAAAAACGTAGTTATTTCGGGTCTGTCAACGAAGCAC
>JAUXUD010000063.1 GCA_030680835.1 Bacteroidota bacterium | reverse complement strand
CCTATTTTCGCGGCAATGGACCATATCAGAAATTTTTGTATCATCGCGCATATCGATCACGGGAAAAGCACACTGGCCGACAGGCTTTTAGAATATACACATACCACCAGCAAGCGCGAAATGCAGGCTCAATTGCTTGATAATATGGACCTTGAACGTGAAAGAGGAATTACCATAAAAAGTCATGCTATTCAGATGAACTATGAACTGGACGGCAAAAAATATATCCTGAACCTGATTGATACCCCCGGTCATGTTGACTTTAGCTACGAAGTTTCGCGTTCTATTGCCGCCTGCGATGGCGCCCTGCTTATTGTTGATGCCAGCCAGGGAATCCAGGCACAAACCATATCTAACCTCTATCTGGCCATTGAACAGGGACTGGAAATTATTCCCATCCTTAATAAAATTGACCTCCCCAGTGCCATGCCTGAGGATGTGAGTGAGCAAATTATAGACCTCATCGGCTGCGATTTTGAATCCATTTTGCGTTCAAGCGGAAAAACCGGCGAAGGCGTGCATGAAATACTGGAAGCCATTGTAAAGCGCGTGCCTCCGCCAATAGGAAATATCGATGCGCCTTTAAAAGCGCTGATTTTCGACTCGGTGTACAATTCATTCAGGGGAATTATTGCTTATTTCAGGGTGATTGACGGCGTATTGAAAAAGGGCGACAAGGTTAAATTCATGTCAAACAACAGCGAATACCTTGCCGATGAAGTGGGTGTTTTAGGTCTGAATCCGGAACCCAGACCGCAGATTTCTGCAGGAGATGTAGGTTATATCATTTCGGGCATCAAAGAAGCCCGTGAGGTAAAAGTTGGAGATACCATTACCCATGTTCACCGTCCTACTGCCGAATCCATCAAAGGATTTGAGGAAGTAAAACCCATGGTGTTTGCCGGTATTTACCCGGTGGATACCGAAGATTTTGAAGAGCTCCGTGAGAGTATGTACAAGCTTCAGCTCAATGATGCATCTTTAACCTTTGAACCGGAATCGTCGGCCGCATTGGGCTTTGGTTTCCGATGCGGATTTTTGGGGATGTTGCATATGGAAATAATCCAGGAGCGGCTTGAACGCGAATTTAATATGGTGGTGATAACTACCGTACCCAATGTTAGCTATCATTGTTATACCCACAAAGGGGATTTGGTTGTGGTTAACAATCCCAGCGATTTGCCCGAAGCCAACCATATTGATTATATTGAAGAGCCTTTTATCAAAGCGCAAATCATTACCCATTCCGATTATGTAGGTTCAATAATGAGTCTGTGTTTGGGCAAACGCGGCATTTTAAAAGACCAGAAATACCTTACAACCGACCGTGTTGAAATGAGCTTTGACATGCCCCTGGCCGAGGTAGTTTTCGACTTTTTTGATAAGCTGAAAACCATATCGAGAGGTTATGCATCCTTCGATTATCATCCGATAGGTTATGTAAAATCGGATTTGGTAAAGCTGGATATTTTGCTGAACAAGGACAATGTAGATGCCTTATCGGCCATTATTCACCGCGACCGGGCCTATGATTTTGGGAAACGGATTTGCGAAAAATTAAAAGAACTCATTCCGCGGCATCAGTTTGAAATTCCGGTTCAGGCCAGCATTGGCACCAAGGTTATTGCCCGCGAAACCATTAAGGCATTGCGTAAAGATGTAACCGCCAAATGTTATGGAGGGGATATTACCCGTAAACGTAAATTGCTTGAAAAACAAAAAGAAGGTAAAAAACGCATGCGCCAGGTGGGTTCAGTAGAAATACCGCAGAGCGCGTTTATGGCTGTTTTGAAACTAGATTAAAAAGCTGAGATCACAATCTGAAGCATACTCTGCGGAAATCTGCGAATTAATCTGCGAAAATCTGCGTGAACCAAAGATACTCCTTTCTCGCAGATTCACGCAGATTGTAACGCAGATTTTCGCTGATGGGAATTCGTTTTCTATGAAAAAGAGCGTGGACATTTCTGCGCTATGTCATATTTATAATTGATAGTTTTGATTTAATTTGTCGCTCTAATAATTCCAAAGATCTATTCATATTTATTCTAACGATAACAAATAATAAATGCAATTACTAAACGGAAATGAGGTTTCGAAAGCCTTAAAACTTGAAATTAAAGCAGAGGTTGACGCCTTGCGTGCAGCCGGAAAAAAAGTACCCCATCTGGCCGCCATCCTGGTGGGTATGGATGGTGCCAGCATGACTTATGTGGGTGCCAAAGAAAAAGATTGCAAGGAAGTTGGGTTCGATTCAACCGTACTGCGTTTTGATGCAAGCATGACCGAAGCAGATTTACTGGCTGAAGTAGAAAAAATCAATAACAATCCGGATATCGACGGGCTGATTGTTCAGTTGCCATTGCCCAAACATATCAACGAAAAAAAGGTTACCGAAACCATCAGTTATAAAAAAGATGTGGATGGATTTCACCCCATGAATGTGGGTTTGATGTTTAAAGGGCTGCCTTGTTTTTTACCGGCCACTCCGTATGGAATTATAAAATTGCTGGAACATTATAAAATTGAAACCACAGGCAAACATTGCGTAATTATTGGCAGAAGCGACATCGTGGGCAAACCCATGAGTGCCCTGATGCTACAAAAAAATTGCACCGTAACCGTATGCCACAGCAAAACCAAAAGCGTAAAAGAATTTACCCTTCAGGCTGATATTGTAATTGCTGCCCTGGGAATTCCGGATTACCTTACTGCCGACATGATTAAAGAAGGAACCGTTGTGGTAGATGTGGGCATTACCCGTGTTGATGATGCCAGTGCAAAAGGATACAGCTTAAAAGGTGATGTGGATTTTGCGAATGTAGCTCCCAAATGCAGCTACATCACTCCGGTACCGGGCGGTGTTGGTCCGATGACTCGCGTTGGTTTACTGCTGAATACCCTGGTTGCGGTGAAGCGAAAAGAAGCGGTGAAAGCTGAAGGTTTGCAAGGTTAACTTTACACGTTCACGCAGATTCGAATGATTACAGCAGATTTACGCAGATTATTAAAGTAAATGATCTGTGTAAATCTGCTTTTAATCTCTGAAATCTGCGTGAACGGATAAAAATTATAATCTTTATCTATTTAAAAATGTGAAGCAGCCAAAAGTAACTACGAAAATATCCGATACTTCCCGATGCCCCATTTTTGCAGGCGATATATGATGGAGGTGCGCAATACCCCCAAACCATAAATACTGCTGCGTTTAAAATTGATGGAGGAAGCTTCGGGGAAATATTTGGTAGGACAGGTTATCTCTGCAATTTCAAAGCCTTTAAAGAAAATTTGTGCGGCCATTTCATTGTCGAACACAAAATCATCGCTGCATTTATTGTACGGAACTGCATTTAACACCCTTGCACTAAATGCCCGGTAACCCGTATGGTATTCCGATAATTTTTGGCTCATTAATATATTTTGAAACAAGGTAAGCATGCGGTTAAAAATGTATTTATACATGGGCATGCCCCCTTTAATGGCTCCCTTGCCTAAAATTCTTGAACCGAACACTGCAGGATATACATCAAACGCGATGATACTGCTCATGGCCATTATAAGTTTTGGAGTGTACTGATAATCGGGATGAAGCATGATAACAATATCTGCACCCAGTTCGAGAGCTTTATTATAACAGGTTTTCTGGTTTCCACCATAACCCTTGTTTTGTTCATGTTTGATCACATGCCTGATGCCAATTCGCCTGCCCAGTTCCGAGGTATCGTCCTTACTGGCATCGTCCACCAGTATCACATCATCCACAATATCCATCGGAATTTCGGAATAGGTTTTCTCCAGGGTAAGTGCCGCATTATACGCAGGCAGTACAATAATTATTTTTTTACCGTTCAGCATTTTTCTTTAATGAGATTCAAAAATTCAGGGCTCGAAAATATCATAAATTACCGGTATAACTATCCTAAATGGCAAAAAACAGCAGCCAAACCAATACCAAAACCGGCAACAAAATTGGCAAACTGTACTTCCATATATATTTACCAAATCCTGGCATTTTTACCCCGGCTTGTTCGGCAATTGCCTTTACCATAAAATTCGGACCATTGCCGATATAGGTCATGGCACCAAAAAATACGGCACCTACCGAAACGGCTTCCAGTAAAACTACTCCATCGGTATGAATGAATTGCTGTACATCAGAAATATTATGCAAACTTAAATTGGCATTGGAAAGAATGAGTGCCAGCACATTTAAATAGGTAGGTGCATTGTCTAAAACACTTGAAAACAGGCCGCTCGACCAGTAAATAAAAGTGGGCGTAAGTACCAAAGTATCTTTATGATTTTGTGCATAGGCTTCAAGTGATTGCAGGGCCGGAATCATACAAAGGAAAATTCCGAAAAACAGGAAAGCTACTTCCTTCATGGCTTCAAAATCAAAGTGATTGCTTTTCAAGACATTTTTACTGGAATAGCGGTAACAAAAGAATGCAGCGCTGAGTTGAAGGAGTTCGCGGAGGTATGAAATTTTCTTGCCATGAAATTCAAAATGCGGCAATCCCTCAAAAATATTCGGGTCTAAAAAAACCAGTGCAACACCCAGGCCCAGCCAAAAGAAATTGCGTTTGCCATTCACCAATATTTTATTCGAATAATGTCCGCTCACGTCAATATCATCGAGTATATTATTTCTTCGTTCAAAAAAGTAAAAAATTACAAGCAAAACGGCAATGGCTACAAGCCACTGCAGTATTAAATGTATCAGCGTCCAGCTAAAAGGAACCCCTTTTAAGAAACCCAGAAACAAAGGCGGATCGCCAATGGGGGTAAGTAAGCCACCGATATTTGAGACGATAAAAATAAAAAACACAATATGGTAAGGCTTTAATCGGTAGCGGTTAATGCGCATAAACGGACGGATAAATAAAACTGAAGCACCTGTAGTTCCAATAATATTGGTAAATATTGCCGCCAGAAATAAGAACAAAACATTCGTAAGCGGTTTGGATTCAATATCAGCAAAAATAAAAATGCCCCCGCTGGCCACAAAAAGAATAGTAAGCAGGCTGATAAAGGAAATGTATTCTGCCAATGCCTCAAGCGGTAAAGCAATATTGTGCTGAACCAAAATATAAAACAAGGCAACCGCAATGCCCAAAGCCACGCTGATATGCTTGTAATAATGATGCCAGATACCGGGAAACAATAACGGTCCGGTTGCAATCATTAACAACAAACCCACAAAAGGAAATACAAGCCAAACAGGAGGTGTTTCCACCAAAATGTTTAAAATCATGCTGCGAATATAAGATGTAGGATGTACAATGTACAATGTACGATGTACGAATTACGAGTTACGAAGCACGGGTTACGAATGACGGGTTACGAATGACGAAGTACGCCCCGATAGCTATCGGGGGTCGTTTGGCTTTTTAAACCACGTCAGTGGTGAAATCTCAGTAGCCCCCAGTTTTAATTGAGGGGGTTATGTGGCAATATAAATTTTCCCGGCGCGGCTTCGCAATGTTTGTTGGAATTGAATTTCACGGCCGCGCAAATGGAAAGTTTGGTAGAATAATGAAGCATTTTGGGGTTTGTATCTTTCCCCTGAAAATGAATCTGAAATCATCAGGCAAAAAAAACGGCAATGGACATTGAGACCCTAATAATTGATCCGTTTGGTACAAGTTGCTTCCGTAATGGGTATAAGTCCTTTTGTAATTGCAAAAGTTCTTTCTGTAAGTGCACGAACTCCTTCTGGAGTTGTACAAACTCCTTCTGTAATTGCAATAGTTCTTTCTGTAAGTGCACGAACTCCTTCTGGAGTTGTACAAACTCCTTCTGTAATTGCATTAGTTCTTTCTGCAGGTGCACGAACTCCTTCTGGAGTTGTACAAACTCCTTCTGTAATTGCAATAGTTCTTTCTGCAGGTGCACGAACTCCTTCTGGAGTTGTACAAACTCCTTCTGTAATTGCAATAGTTCTTTCTGTAAGCTGCGCTTACTCTCCGTAATCTGCGAGAACCTGTTATTGATAGGAATACACAAATAAATAAATGTAGTCAGCACAAAATCACGTACCCCACTCCCAATCATTTTTACAATAATTCAGCGTTTAGGGGCTCGGGTTTTGTTGCCTTATAAACGCATGAGTTTTTCGGCGGCCTTTTCCATGGTTTCGTTGCCTTTGGCAAAGCAAAAACGAAGTACATTGTTATCGGTGTTTTTGTGGTAAAAAACCGAGGTGGGAATGCTGGCTACCTTGTGCTCTTTGGTTAAACGCACGGCAAAGTCAGTGTCGCGTTCTTGCGTAATTTTCGCATAGTTGAGCATTTGAAAATATGAGCCTTTGCACGGCAATAACTTAAAGTTTGAGCCCTTAACGAGCTTCTGAAAATAGTTCCTTTTATCTTCATAAAATTGGTTTAATTGAAGGTACGTATCTGTGTCATTTAAATAATCAGCAATGGCATATTGTATCGGGGTATTGGCACAAAAAGCCATAAACTGATGTACTTTTCTAAATTCTTTACTGAGGTTTTCTGGAGCCAATACATAGCCCAGTTTCCAGCCTGTGGTATGAAAGGTTTTGCCGAATGATGAAACAATAAAACTCCGCTCCGCCAGCTTGGGAAACCTGGCAACACTCTGGTGCTGGAGATTGTCGAAAATAATATGTTCATATACTTCATCACTTAAAACCACTACATCGGTATTGTCCAAAATCTTTTGCAACTGCAACATATCACTCTCACCCATCACACTTCCTGTTGGATTGTGCGGGGTGTTAATCATGATCATCCGGGTTTTAAAATTAATCAATTTTTTAACTTCATTCCAGTCAATATGATAATCGGGGTATTTTAACTCGTAAAACACCGCCCTGCCTCCGTTTAATTCAATGGCGGGTACATAACTATCATAACAAGGTTCCAATACTACCACCTCATCCCCATCTCTTACTACTGCACTCACTGCAGCGTATATGGCGTGCGTTCCACCGGGTACTACGGTTATTTCGGTTTCGGGTTTATAAACAGCTCCGTACAGTGCCTGCGTTTTTTCTGCAATTTTTTCCCGTAATCCCATAATACCAGGCATTGGAGAATATTGGTTCATCCCCATTTTCATGTAATGATTCACCAATTCGATGAGTTTGGGTGAACAATTAAAATCGGGAAATCCCTGCGCCAGGTTAATGGCTTTCTGTTCATTAGCCAGGGCGCTCATTACACTAAAAATGGTGGTACCAACACCGGGTAGTTTACTTTTTACTGAACCAGTAAAATTCATAGATTAATTAACAATTAAAAATCCAATTATAGGCATTTAGGCGCATTTATTTCAAACATTATTTGTAAGGGGTTGAACACGTGAATTTTAAAGGATGAACCTATAAATATTCTCTTATTTTAACCGTATATTTTGTTTATGCGTGTTAATTTCAATAATCTCGTGTTCAAAACAATAATATATGTATCTAATTGCAGATAGTGGCTCAACCAAAACAGACTGGTGCTTAACCGATTCAAAAGATTCGGACCGAAAGGTTTTTCATACCATTGGTTATAACCCCTATTTTATTGATACAGAAGCCATCTATTATTCTTTATCGGAAAATTTAGTAAAGAACTTTGATGCTAATTTGGTTAGTGAAATTTATTTTTACGGAGCAGGTTGCAGTACGCCTGAAAAAAAAGACATTGTTTATAAAGCCCTCCTGAGGAGTTTTCCAAAAGCCAAATCCATTTTTGTAGCCCACGATTTACTGGCCACCGCCAGAGCATTATTGGGAAGAGAAAAGGGCTTTGCTGCCATTCTGGGTACGGGTTGCAATACCTGCTTATACGATGGCACCGATGTAACCAAGAATATTGATTCGCTGGGATACCTGCTCGGCGACGAAGGAAGTGGAAGCTATATCGGCAAAAAAATTGTCCGCGATTTTATGCGCAAACGGCTTGAACCCGAAATGTACAATCGCTTTAAAGAACGCTTTCAGATAAAAGACAACGAACAGATTTTGCATGTTTTATACAGTACGCAGTTCCCAAACCGCTACCTGGCGAGCTTCTGCAGTTTTGCCGATGAATATGTAACACACCCATACATTCGCAATAAAGTAAGGGATTCATTCCGCGATTTTTTTAAAAACCTGGTTAGTAAATATCCCAATTACAAAGAATACAAATTCAATTGCATTGGTTCAGTAGGCTATGTTTTTAAGGATATTCTGGAAGAAGTAGCACTTAACTATGATATGCGAATGGGTAAGGTGCTTAAGTCGCCTTTGGAGGATCTGGTGAAGTTTCATCTGGAGGGGAAGTAGGTTCGACACAACTCCGCTTTCATGGAAGCAGGGCAACCGCAAGGGATTGCCCTTACGGGTGGCTTATCCAATCATTCCGTTTCATAATTAGGATTGGTTCTTCATAATATTCAATTTTCCAGTGCCGGCTTTGCTTTAGGGAATCAACAATATGATTGTATGTTGCTGGGCTTAATGGGTAGGTATTGTTTGTTGGGAAAAGGAGTGCAATGTACCGGGCATTTTTTATGAAGGGAAAATGGTAGATTGTATCACGGTTTGCAATATGCGGGGCCAGGTTTGCATGGGCACTCACAGAAGCGTTTTGAGGAATTTGATTGAGTCCCTTTTTAATAATAACTACAGGTAACTGACTACTGTAATGTGTGCTTGAAAATACATTTTCATTTATCGGATTATAATGATAAGCAATGCGCTCCTGCATTTTTGAAACTGTCATATATAGCGTTCCAAGCAAACAAAAAACCAATAAGCTGCTTTTAATTTGAACTTGTTTAATTGATGCCAGCATCATTACAATAGCAATTGCAATTACAGGCGCAAATTCAATATTATAATGGTAATTGATGCCCCAGAAGGCAACTTCTTTATTCCATAATTTCTGCATCAAAAGGGGTAAAATCATCAGCAAAAATGAGGGTCTCCATAAAAGTGCAATGCCTCCCGAAAACAACAAAACCCAAAGCAATTCCTGTTTAATCAATTCATCGGAATCGGGTTGAACATTGCTTTTATAAAATAAATTAAACATATCCAATGGTTTTGAAATAATGGTACTGATTATTTCTTCAATGTTTCCTCCCAAATGCGAAAAACGGGTAAGCTGTTCAAACTTCCCAACCGGACTTAATGCAGGCATTATCCATAAACCAACCAGTATGAACCAACTCGCACAAAGCAGGATCAACCCCAGTGGAAATAACCATTGTTTATAATTCCATTGCTTGTTTACAAATACCAAACCAACAATTACAAAAGGCAACCAGATGGCAAAATTTTCCTTGCTGATGAGCATGGCAAGTACACACAAAAAAGTTTGCCATTTTTTACCATGTGAATAATAATAATACAGCCAGGGGAAGAAACAGGCACCCAAAACGTTTTCATGAAAATCGGATGCAAGTGCAGCATATACAGCAAAGCTTATATAAAACTGCAGGGTAATTAAGAAGGCAAAAGATTTATTTTGAAGTTCTTCCGCTGCAACTTTATAAATACCCACTCCGCAAAAAATAAGGGCAATATTTTGAACCCACAGCAAGGTATACGAACCAAAAATCCAATACAGGGGCGAGAGCAGCGGCACCCATAAACTCATGTGCAAACTTAGGTAAGGCGCATCGGTATTTTGCAGCAGCAGGGTACATACCGGATTTTGCAAATGTGCAAACTGATACAGGGCCTGATTGGCTATTCCATAATCGAGTGCAGCACTTCTAAAAAAATAATGGTTCAGTATTGATACAGAACAAAACGCCAAAAAGAAAAACACATGAAGTACGGCCATTGGCAGTGTTCCCATGTTTTTATAAACAAATTGTATAAATCTCATGGAAGACTTATTTCTTCAGCCCGATTTCTTTCAGTCGTTCATTTAAATATTCACCGCCCGAAATGGGTTCATATTGAACCGGATGTTTTTCATCAACGCAAACAGACAAACAATCCAAACGCATTTCGCTGCGGGGATGTAAAAAAAACGGAATAGAATAGCGGGGTACCGACCATTTTTCGCGCGGAGGATTTACAACCCGGTGGGTGGTGCTTTTTAATTTATTATTGGTTAAACGTTGCAACATATCACCCACATTTACCACCAGTTGTTCGGGTAATGCGGTAATGGCCACCCATTGATTTTGCCTGTTTAATACTTCCAATCCTTCGGCACTTGCACCCATTAATAAAGTAATTAAATTAATGTCTTCATGCTCGGCAGCTCTCACCGCAGACTTAGGTTCATCGGTAATGGGAGGGTAATATATTGGACGCAAAATACTGTTGCCATGGTGTATTTTCGCATCAAAATACGTTTCTTCCAAACCCAGATACAAGGCTATTGCACGTAACAAATATTTTCCGGTTTCTTCCAGATCTTTGTATGCTTTGATTCCATATTTGCCAAAATCGGGTAACTCATCCACAAACACATTTTTAGGATATTCCTCTTTTATGGGATCATCACCAATTACAGTTTGGCCAAAATGCCAGAACTCCTTTAAATCCCCTTCATTTCTTCCTTTGGCATGTTCCTTTCCAAAACTGGTATATCCACGCTGACCATGTAATCCGGCAATTTCATATTTTGCTTTTTGTTCGTAAGGCATATTAAAAAATGCCTCACATTGCCTGTATAAATGAGAACTGGTTTCATCGGCCAGCAAATGACCGCGAACGGCAACAAAGCCAATATCTTCATAAGCTTTACCCAGTTTCTCAACAAAGTTACTTTTTTTAACCGGATCATCGCCCATAAAATCCCTCAAATCAACACCTGGAATCATAATTTACAGTATTAAATAGTTGCAATCAAAAAAAACGAAAATAATGAACTTAGTTATAATAACTATTTTGCTTTTTAAAAAGTTCGATAAAGCTATCAAATTCTTTTCGGTAATACAAACCCAGGCCCGAGGTGGTTACATTTCGGTTATAAATGGGATCAAAGCCCTTTTTATTAAATATCTTGAGTTTTGTATTTCCACTCTTTCTGAGTTTATAGGAAGCACTGGCATTTCTTTCGGTATCATCCAATGCCACGCCAACCTGGACTTCCAGCCTGTTATCATAAAATAATTTTGAACCCGAAATCAAAGCTGTTCTTCCCCTTTGCTGGTCGGGTGCATTTAACAAATCTACATTTAAATTAAACCCGGGTGCCACTTTTCCAATTAAACCTGCTGCTTGTTTCGAAAGCAAATCGGAAACCGTTTGTGTGCCTACTGAGCTGGCATTGGTGTTATTACTGCTCGTAATGGGAATAAAACTTCCTGAAATAAGCAGGAACAACATCTGCTGATTCATTACTTCAGGATCTCTTCTAAAACTTGAAACCACTGCGTTTAATTCAGAGGCTGCCGAGCCGGTTACACTGCTCTGTATGTCCGGAAAATTCAAATCAAAATTTAACTGAGGCCTATCCACCGAACCGTTGATGTTTATGATGCATTCAACCGGAACCCGAATCCCTTCCTGCTCCTTGGGTAAAGTAACAATTTCTCCAATAGTTGCTTTTAAATTATAAATACCTACAATTCGCATTTGGCCGGTAAACGGATCGCCGCGCCACGAAATACTGCTGCCGCTTCTGAGTATAAACTTTTTGGCAACTACCCCCAAAGCACTAAACCGATAGTCGCCTTCGGTAACTTCATAGTCGCCATACATTCTAAAATTTCCATCAGGTAATAACTGTAATTTCAGTTTGCCAATCCCTTTCGCCCGTATCCGGTCATCCGATCTGGAATCAAATAACATTTGTATTTCCGCATCAGGTGTTGCATTGATGTTTATGGTCATGCTGATTCCGAATGGAAGACTTTTCGATTTCAATTCAAAAGTTTCGAGGGTATCATAACTAACATAATTAATATATGTATTGCCTTCTTCGCCACTTACCCCAAACGGATTGATATATATTTTGGTGCCCTTCTCAGAGGTAAGATTCATGTTCATTTGTACTTCATTGGCACTTCCTTTTATAGTGAAATTTCCCGAAGCATAAGCCTTTCCATAATACAATTCGTTGTTCTTTAAAGTAGTATTGAGTACCTGAAAATTTTTAAACTGGTCGACTTTTATATTGTAGGTAAAACTACTAAATCCATTGTGTAAAATTTCGCCTGTAATCTGTGCTTTATTTTTATTGATATCATAGATATAAAACGGAGTAATTTTTACGGCATTATCAACCAGCACCAGATTGGCATCCGGTAATGTATAATCGGTTTTCAAGTATTCTATTCTGAATCGCGCATCACTTAACAGCAAATTACCATTTAATTTTAAGTCATTTACAGGTCCTTTTAATTTGGCTACCAGGCTTGCCTCACCACTGTAAAGCTTTACATAATCCTTAACAAATGCCTGAAATACGCTGATTTCAGACCTATTAAAAGACAAATCCAGATCCAGAATTTTTCCTTGTATAGAATAGGTTCCGCTACCTTTTAAATTGTTAACTTTCCCTTTTAACGACTCAAAATCTATATTTATTTTTTGTTCGTTTTCCTGGTATCCGGTTGCAAATTTATAATCACCCAGGGTATCCATATCCAGCGATAAATCTTCAATTTTTAAGTTGGTTAATACCACTTCCCGCTGTCCGGCATTTTTATAAACAAAGTATCCGTTTGCAATTCCCCCTAATGCAATTGAAATGTTTTTGGTAAATTTATTGATGGTATTTAAATCAAAATTATTCACCTTCAAGCTGATGTCCTTTTTGAAACCTTTAAAAAATAAATTTCCGTCAATTTGAAATAGTTGTCTGTTATTGGTTAAAGTTAGATTATTGAAGTTGAGTTTATCTCTGTTAAATTCTATTGCCTTACCTGCCGCAATTTCCCACTGACTTCCCTTGCTTCCTATCCATGAGGATTTATTGTTAACAACAATTTTATCAGTCAAAAATTCTATCTCATGATTAAAAGAACCGATAAACAAACTATTGCTGTCTTTAATATAATATTGAAGGTCGAGATGATTAATTTCTGCCCTGGCTTTTAACGCAAAGTCTCCTGTTAAAATCGTATCGTTTTTCCCAAATTGTTTGATGCTTAATAATAATTCTCCTTCAGATGCCCCCTGTTCATTTAATTTTACAGTGGTTTGAATGAGCTGGTATTCATTTAGAGTAATTGAACCCGCGTGGCCCAGCAACGAATAGCTCTTTTTCTTGCTGTTAACCGTAAATTCCAATTCGGTATTAGCCACATTATAACCCGGGAAAAATAAGGGAGAAATACTTGCCGTTGTAATTAAATTCAGGTTGAGTTTAAAATCCTGTACAGGGTTATTATAATTAGGTTGAGTACGAAAGTATGCCCCTCCCAAAGCGCTTGTCCATCCATACAGCTGATCATACAATTCGGTAACATTAAACGCTCCTTTAAGCGTAGCTTTAATAAAATCGCCGTTTAAAACTATTGATTTCTCCTTCCCGTTTTCAGCTTCAAGCTGCAATTGATTGATCCGGTAGTTGTATCCGTTTTTTTCATAATGTGTATTTTCAATCCTCAGGGTTCCATAATTCTCGTTCAGATTTTTAAAATAAAAATCGGCAAATATATCAGAACCAATGGTAAGGGGCTCCTTTGTAAAATGAAGTGCTTTTAAGTTTGCAAAATCAAGGTTTCCATCCATTTCGTAATGGGTATACATGTTCCCAAAGGTGGCTTTAATTTGAGAGTTTATAGCCAAATTCGAATCCTGAATATCTACAAAGGCAGTTAATTTTTTGTTGATGATTCCTCCCTTTATATATGCATTTTGATATAGATAATTCCCCAGTGTCATTTGGTCAATCTGCGCTTCAAACTTTGAATTCAAATGTTCCAGGTCTAACCCTTCACCATTAACATTTGCAGTTAAGCTTACAACTCCAAAACGATTATTTTTTAAATAGGCCCCTAAATTAAAACGTTCAACTTTTAATTTACCCGAATACCCCGATTGCATGGTCTTGTCATTCAACTTCATGTTTAAATCGGTTTCAACACTTCCAAACTGTGTTTCTATATTGCCATAACTCACAAAGTCGTTAAAAAAACCAGTGTATTCACCCCGGTAAACCATTTTGCCCAAATCACCAACGGCCTGAGGCAGTTTCATATCTATTACAGCTTCCAGTTCTTCACGTATTGTTGATGCATAATCTGCCTTTACTTCGATAAAGGTTTCTGTTATTTCAGGCAATCCCCTTAACTTCACATTTCCGGTAAATTTTGTTTGTGAACCCATAGTGGCAACCACATTTTTCATCGATAAATTACTGATGGGTCCATATCCAATTCCACTAATCTTTGCCTTATAATGAAATGTTTTAAGCGCCGGTGCAAAATAAGCTACGTCTTTCATGTCTACTTCACATTGTTGTAAAGTGCCTTTCAAAACTACCTTATTTAAAAAGTCATCATAGTCGTCCCAGCTTTTGGAGTTCAGACTGAAATAGTTTTTAATATGGCTATTGGGTGTAACCAGATCCATGTCTTTAATTTCAATCCGTTCCGGACAAATAATCATATGTCCTGTTAAGCGGTTAATATTGAAACCACATCGTTCTTTACAGGTTAAATTGCGTAAATCAAAATTGAGTGAATCGTCGTAAATGACGAATCTTTTTGAACGGAAACTAATATCGGTTGCAAGCATTCTGAATGGATCAAAACCCTCGTCACTAAATCCAGCCAATGAATCAAACATCATAAAACGGGTATCCATTACCTCGAGGTTTTTTAATTCCAGAATAAATGGAGGCGCATTGGGATTTGTGCTTGTGTCATTTGGATTAGAAAAATAATTGAGCACATCAAAGCTGTAGGTACTGTCGGTATAGGTTGTTATTTTGCATAAGCCTTCATCGAGCACCACATCATTGAGTATGAAATGCGTTGAATCGAGTCTTGCGCCGATAATATTAAACTGCAAGCGGCCTGCATAAAAGGTGGTATCGTTTTTTGGATCTCCAAATTTTACCTGTCTCAAGCTGAAATAGGTCCATCCATCATAGCTTATTTCACCGATACTTATCTGTGTATTAAATTTATTATTTACAAATTTACTAATCCGGCTAACGATGTAGTTTTGAAACAGATAACTGTTAAACAGAAGGTACAAAAGCATAATCAGCCCCATAAAGGCAGCTATAATTATGTACGATATTTTGATAAGCTTCTTAAGCAATGTAGTTTTGCGGGAATATAAGAATTAAACAATTGACTCCAAATTTGCGCAAAGATATAACTATTCTGGCTATTGAATCGTCATGCGATGATACTGCTGCGGCCATACTTCATAACGGCAAAATTCTTGCCAATGAAGTTGCAGGCCAAAAAATTCATGAGCTGTATGGAGGCATTGTACCCGAACTGGCCAGTCGTGCACACCAGCAAAACATTTTACCCGTTGTAGCTATTGCCCTGAAAACAGCAGGCATTGATAAAAATCAGCTATCGGCAATTGCCTATACAAAAGGACCCGGACTGATTGGTTCCTTAATGGTTGGCTGCAGCTTTGCAAAATCCATGGCACAGGCACTTAACATTCCCTTAATCGGAGTGCATCATATGCAGGCACATGTATTGGCTCATTTTATTGATGAACCCAAACCTTCATTCCCATTTTTATGCTTAACCGTGAGTGGAGGTCATACGCAAATTGTAAAAATGAATGATTATTTTGAAGGAGCAATTTTAGGCAAAACCATTGATGATGCCTCAGGTGAAGCCTTTGATAAATCGGCAAAAATTCTGGGACTTCCCTATCCCGGCGGACCCTTAATTGACAAATATGCACAAAGTGGCAACCCAAAAGCATTTCCTTTTCCGGCACCCAATATGCCCGGTTTGGACTATAGTTTCAGCGGGCTTAAAACTTCATTTCTTTATTTTATACAAAAGCAGCTTGTTCTGAACCCAAAGTTTATAGAAGAAAATTTAAATGATTTATGCGCAAGCATTCAGCATGCCATCATCAAACATTTGATGAAAAAAATAATACTGGCAGCAGAACAAACCGGCATCAAACAAATTGCCCTTGCGGGTGGGGTTTCGGCAAACAGCAGTTTAAGAAATATCCTAATGGAAGAAGGACAAAAACGAAACTGGCAAACTTACATACCGGCCTTTGAATACTGCACCGATAATGCCGCCATGATTGCCATGGCTGCATATTATAAGTTTGTGAAACAGGATTTTGAAATGCTGGAATGCGCGCCGTTTGCGAGGTAATATTTGCGAAGTAATAATTAAACCGCAAGGTGCGCAAAGGTTTCGCAAAGCGCGCTATTATGATTATAAATTTTAAATATCATCGATTCACAATATGAACTTCAGTTCTCCGGTTTTCCTTTCTTCCGGCTTCGGTATCATTACTGGCAACAGGCTCATCTTCACCTTTACCCAATGCAGCAATCCGGATGGCGGCAATTCCTTTGCCAACCAAATATTTTTTTACGGTTTCGGCCCTGTTTTGTGATAATATTTTATTGGCTTGCTCCTCACCCACATCATCGGTATAGCCTTCAATTCGTATTTCCATGCTCACTTTGCGTTTCATAAATAGCGCAAGTTCATTTAATGATTTAAAAGAGCTTGCTTGCAAAACCGCTTTCCCCGATTCAAACAAAACATTCGTAAGCGTAATTTTCATAGGCAGTTCAAACTGAATATTTAAATCTGCTTCCACTTCACCATCAGGTCCGGGCGGTATGGTTACATTGGTTTTCTGCTGGTCATCACCAATGGCTTGTACAGAAACTTCATATACATCACCCCGCAAAACCACCACATCGCATTTGCCTGCTTTGTTACAGGTGGCCGTATACTTTTTCCCGGATTGTGCGCCCATTAAAAGCAACAATTCATTGGCTTGTGGAATGTTCTTAAAATCGGTTACCGTAATATGCAGAAGAGCTTCTGTAGCAGAATTCCATTTAGGTTTTGCTTTTTGAGTTTGTGCAGTAACAACTCCACAGGAGAAAATTAAATAGCTTAACAGGACAAGGTAATGTTTCATGATGGTTAAATTAATATTGATTTTAACGGCTTATTTGAAATATTGTTATCTTTATTTATATAGTGGCATGATTTTGGTACCATGCAAAAACCTTACATTGGCCAAAATTATGAAAAAAATAAAATTACTCCTTTTTCTTTTATTGCCTTATCTGGGCTTTTCACAGATTAAAAAGGGCGATGTGTTTTTGGACTGCAATATACAGGGCACAGTTTTTCTTGGTCAATACAGCAATATTAATACAAATTATTATTCATTACCTGTATTTAAGCTGGGCATTGGTACTTTTATAAACAATAATAATGCTGTGGGGTTGCAGATTTTGGGATCGTACAACAATGCACAAAATATTACTCCGGATTATTCAATTGGACTTGGTTTGATGCATTGGTATATTTATCCGTTTGGAGACAAATGGGGAGCTTCATTGAAAAGTGAAATCAATTACAAAAAAGAGAGACTTAACTACTTTCATTCATCTGCCTTCATTAAATCAACGATGCATGAGATAAGCGGAATAACATCATTTGGTCTATATTATTTACCTTTTAAAAAGATTGCAATAAATGCATCATTTGTTTTATTGGATTTGAATTATTCAAAACAATATAATGTCAAAGAAATTAATTATAAAGACAAGTATGACATAAATGCTTTTAAAATGAGTGGATTAATACCAGGAGCTTTGAGTATGTCAAATATTCAAATGAGCTTGATTTATTTTCTCCGTAAAAATTAATACACATGAAATTAATAAATTATTTTACCACTGTATTTTTAATAATTATATGTTTTTCAAAACCGGTTTATGCTCAATATAAACAAGGCCAAAAATTGATAAGCTTTTTAGTTTCAGTTAATTTTGAAAACACAAACAATACACATCCATATTCATCTACAGAAAGCAGGTATCTTTCAAAACAAGATCGAGGCTGGAATTCACAGGACAATATTTCAATTGGATTGCATTCTCTAAAATCTGATTATTTTATGATTAGTAAATCAATTGGCCTAAATTATTACGGAGGAAAAAGCAACGCTGTCAGCAAAGATACATTCAACCAAATTCATTTTAGGAACGCATCTGGCATTAATCAAATTAATATCTATGGTACAATAGGTTATACCTGGTTTTTTCCGGTAAATCCTAAATGGGGAGGCATGATAATTGAGTCCAATCAATTATCTGTGGGTATGTGGAAAAACACATCAAAGAAGGACAGTGCTGATTTTGTTTTTGCAGTAAATAAAATTTCAGAAATTTCAACAGGAATTGGTGCAAGTTTAAGTGCTGGATTGTATTATTGGATTAAACCCAGAATTGTTTTAAAAGTGGGAATTTCATTATTAAACTTATATTATAGAGTTGGTTATGTGCAAGTCAGCTCTAAGTATCCAAATCAGGAAACGTTAAATAATAACTATTTTAAACAATCAATTGATATAGGTTCTTCTTTTACAAATAGTTATAGCCCCACATCTACATTTATAAGTATTCAGTTTTTGTTGAAGTAATTAAACTTAGAAACAGCAACTTTTTTTCAAACCTAACAATAGAACATCGAATATCAATTTCATTTTGTAAATGTTTTGTTCGACCCCGATGGGGTCGCAGGTTTATAGCGGGTGGCATATCACCTATAATCATTCGATCCCATTGGGCAATGTCAATAAGTTAAGATTTTGGAAAAGATGTTACCTTGGTTACACCCTCAGAGAATCGTTCGACAAGCTACCAATGACATCTTCCGCATGTGTGTGAAAATCATTAGGTTTCATGTTGGAGATTATTAGGAACAATTGTCATATTTAATAGTGCGGCCCTTTTTATTAGCGATTTTAATTGCTGCATTTCGAGTTGTTT
>JAUXUD010000058.1 GCA_030680835.1 Bacteroidota bacterium | reverse complement strand
CTGCCACCCCGACAAAATACAGGCAAGTCCCCATATCTGACAAGGGTTTTCAGGTATGGGGATTTTATTTTCGTCACCTTTTCGCTTCCTTTTATAAAATACCTTCCCAAATTCTTCCCAAATATTTTCATCTTATTCATCATTAAAACCCCACTTTTTTATTCCTACCTACGCCACCAAATTCCACTTCCTTTTCAATTAGCTGGATCACCCTTTTATTATCCACTTCCTGCCCAAACAACAGTTTGTCTGTGTTCATTTGAAATACCACATTTTGAATCAATGCTGGAGTAAGTTCGTATTCAGCATAAATTTTTATGTTCGGATCATCTCCGATTAAATGGTGCCATAATTTAAACCTGCACTCATAATCACCCAAAGTAAAATTTATCATTACAGGGAATCTACGATGATATTCCGCTGGAATAGTGCCAAAATTAGTAGTACCAATTAAAATACTTCCCAAAGGTAGGTTACTTAAACGATCCAAAAGGATGTTCTGCAAACGATAGTCCGTAGCATCTGTACTGGTGGAAGCATTGCCATTTCTGGGTTGCAGGATTCCGTCTATTTCTTCTATTACTACAATGAATTTCAAATTCTGCTTGTGCATTTTATTTACCTTATCAAATATTTTCATGGTCTGTTTCTCAGATTCTCCGTAAAAACTATTTCTAAAATCGGATATATTCACTTTATATACGCCTCGCTTTGTAGCTGCGGCTATATGTTCAACAGATTTTGACTTTCCAGTCCCAGGTTCTCCTTTAAATATTGATGTTAGAGTAAAACCTAATTCATCAGACCTATTAATCATCAGTATGAATCTATCAATTTCAGCCTGTAATTTTGGCTCAAAAAAGAGCGGTTCTAATTCTTCCTCTTTATAGTATTTTAGATCTTTGCTAACTTTTTCTTTTTCTGTAATGCCTTGATCGGTATATAATTCTGCTTTGGTATCATCCGTTAATTCCACCCTGATACTGTCATTGAATCCATGTCCTTCCGAACTTAGTTTTATCAAATTCTTCTGCATCAGGACGTGTGTACCCTTCGCCATACACTTCTTTATTTCAAAAATTAACCGAAGATTTTCCTGCTTTAAAACATCATCTAAAAGTTCTGAAACAGAAAAACCATAAGGCATTGAATCCATGGTAGCCAAAGAAACATACAGCATAATTAAAATATCTATATCAGATAAATCTTTGTTTCGCAAATAGGTGATATAAGGGTCTTTACACTTATTGAAATAATTTCTTTTAAAAGGAATAAATGATTCTTGGAAATTGTCTTTTCTTGCGTCATATCGTTGCATGAAGTCTTTCACACCAATTAGAACCCCAAGCGTATCATTCTGTTTTACTACAACCCTTTTAATTTGCTCATTCTGTAGTATGGCTTTCATTATAGAATCATTTATCTCATAGTGTCCATAACCTCGTCTTCGCTCTGCTTCATCTACTAAGTTTTTATCCATAAGGGAAATCAAGTGCATATGAAAATTCTGCTGATATAACTTTGTTTTTTTCATACTTAATATTCTCGCTATATCACGGATACAGAATTCGTTCTCTTCAAGCGACTGGATACAAACCAATGCGAATGCAAATAATTCTGCTTCACTGTCAAATTTGGTGGTGGGTTTAAAGAATTGCCTGATGGCTTGAAGTGGATGTTTTAAATCAGACAGAATGGTTTCAAAATCAAATTCTGCACCTCTTATATTATCGAGGTGGTCTTGGATTTCGGAAAGTTGTTGTAGGATGGTAACATTTTTTTTGTTTTTCATATTAGGGGTTTCAAAGTTAGCCCTAAAAAATGACATTTCAATACATGTCTTTGATATATCCGTCTCATCATCATGAAGTTATGTGACCTAAATAAAGGTCACACTACGTGCATACAATTTTCAGTTACCAGTGGAAATCATCATCCGATTTGGGTATTGGATCTCTATTATTTTCTAAATTAAGTGTGTTCTCGTACTGAACAAGAATCTTTTCTATATCAGAACTTATTTCTTCTAATGTATAGATTAAATCTACGGAAGAATAAGTAATCTCTCTCTTTAATTTCTTATTCTGATAATCAGAAAATTCTAAAACATTATCAACTATTTCTATTTCAAAATAATTAAACTTCTTTAATTCATCAACCACATATTCTACAAGCTCTTTATCAGTTCTTTTAAAGCAAAACGAATCATGAACAGTTAAACAATCTTTCTTCTTTTCGGTAAGGATAATATATTGGATGTGTTTAATGACATCTGCTTCCATCCATTGAATCTTACGAGCAAAGATTTTATTCCCTTCATTCCCCTTTTTCTCTTGATTAATAAAGGCACATACCTCAGGAAAATCAATCATCATAGCATCATTTATTGCTTCCAACTTTTTATCAGTACAACATTGACCTGTGCAAGCATATAGCCAGTTTAACATCAATTCCTTGGTAGCAGAACGATTTAACTTTGTATATTGTATAAAGTGTTCGTAAAGTTTGCCTGACTGAGCTAACAGAACAAACTTTCTCTCTGAATCTGTGGCATTACCAAGGCTTGCATGTAGTTTTTTATCTATATAATAATTGCTCAACGTTTGCCATTGGCTATTCTTTATATCAATACTAATTGTAGGTACACCATCTATAAGTATGTATTTCCTGAGATTAGCAGGCAAAGAATGCATACTGGTAAAGAATCTTGCGCCTTGTGAATCAAATGAGAAACGGTTCAAACCGTTCTCAATTATATCATCCATGGTTATTTTTGCTTTAAAATGCTTGTGAAAGCCATATTCTATTGAGTAAGTGTTTTTTCTTTTGTTGTATAATTCACGTTTAAATTTCTGCAATACACCCCATGCATCGGTATGAAATTCTAACCTGTTCTTATCAAATGCCAAATAATAACCCTGAATTAACTGTGATTCTAAACTTAAATCCTTTTCATTTTCGTAACCTTTTAAAATCCTATTTCTTTTCAATAGGTATTTATCATCAATCTTACATTTTGTAGCACCTTTCATATTTATTTTTAATTTATATACAGATGAAGTCTGTGATTTACCAACAACAAACTGTGTTTTCTTAATACACTCTATAATGCCTTTACGTTCCATTAAATCCAAAATAAAATTGTATTCACTGCCAATTACATTTTTAAGTAGTTCTGCATTTAAATATGCTTCTAAATGATCCAAGCTGTGCAGGTCTTTAAAATAATAGTTGGTAGAAATGGAGCTTGATATGTAGCGGATTTTATTAAATAGAACCTTTTGATTCAGTTTTCTTACACCTTTTCGATCCTGATAAATGAAATCAGAATCAATGAAAGTTCCATCGGTAAATAATTGTTCCAAAGCAGGGAATTTAAAAATATCCATACCTTATATATTAAAATCCTCACCTTCCTTTTAAAATTTAAGTAATTTTATTTCATTGATAAATAGATGATTAAGATTTTGGGTAAAAATATTTTGGGAAGGATTAAAACAAATGAATCAGAATTACCAATAAGGGGTATTAAATAATATATTTTATGAATACAGAAAATTTACAAGAAACATTAGAAAAATTTAATGAAGCGATCACACAGAATTTCTTTGCTGACCCTTTATTAAAAAAGTACACATCATTTAAAATTAGAACCTTTTGTTCTGATGGTGGTCTTTTTAGAAAATTTGGAATTTTAAAAATTAACTCCTACTGGAGTGTTTCAGATTTAAAAAAGAAACCGAAGGAA
>JAUXUD010000057.1 GCA_030680835.1 Bacteroidota bacterium | reverse complement strand
TGTGTGGGCAGCGATACCAGTTGTAAAAATGTATTGTTCCTGCCAACTACAACCAAACCGGTAGTACGTTTTGATGCAGATAAAATACAGGGATTTAATACCGATACTTTCTGGTTTACCGATAAGAGTTTGTTTGGCCCGAGTGTATGGAAATGGACCATGACTCCGGCAGCCAGCGTGCAGTATTTGTTTGGTACCAGTGTAAACAGCCGCAACCCGATTGTGCGTTTTACCTCAAGAACCAAATTTACCATAAAACTGGTAGCTACCAATATGTATGGAACCGATTCACTGATCAAAGTGGATTATATCAATATAGGAGCCTACGATCAGCCACAATGTTTATCAGATATCAACCTGGCCGACGGAAGTATTGGCATCAGTAGGGTTACATTACAAAATGGAATTGATACCGCAGTTAATGCATACAACCCGTGCTACCAAATGGTAACCGGCTTGCAGTCGGCCAATATGTACAGAGGCCAGAAACATGTGTTAACCATAACACGTCCGGGCATAAGCAGTCCGATGGACCGCAAAGCATGGATAGATTTTAACATGGATGGCTTGTTTACCAATGATGAACTGGTGATGAATGACATGAATAAAACCACCTTGTCGAAAACCGATACGATCATTATATCAGCTACTCAAAACCTGGGAGGCACCCGCATGCGGGTGGGGGTAACCTATGCAGGCACCCAGTTAAATTCAAGTGTGTTATTCTTAGGTGTGTTCAGGGATTATATAGTAAGTTTCCCGCGTGATACGGTAAAACCAACCATCGCATTAATAAACCTGCCAACGATATATACCGAAATACATAAAGCGTATGTAGATCCGGGCGTAATTGCCTATGATAATTTTGAAGGCAATATCAGTGCGAAACTGGAAATACTGGGCACGGTAGATACGAGCAAAGTTGGGCCAAATTATCTGCGATATATTGTACGGGATATGTATGGCAATGTAAGTGATACCTTAAACCGCACGGTTTATGTTATACTGAACCAAACCGGCCCAACCATAACAATAAACGGAGCTGCATCTATGTATGTAGAGGTTTACCATAAATACAATGAACCCGGCTTTGTTGCCAAGGACAATCAGGGAGTAGACATCACAAACCAGGTAGTTACAACCAGCAATCTGGATACTTCAAAACTTGGAGTGTACAGCAATATTTATACAATCATAGATGCCTTTGGGTTTACACGCACGGCAGGCAGGGCAATAACCGTAGGCGATACCACCAGGCCCTGGTTAATTACACCGCTTAACAATATATATACACAACAGGTAGGATCAGCCATTGACTTGAGTAAAATAGTAATCCCCAAAGACAATTACTGGGGTGCTAATTATTTAACATTAAGCTGGACAGGTACTGTAGATGTGAATAATGTAGGAACTTATTATGTGCTTTATAATATCAGAGACAACAGTGGAAATATAGGCAATGAAGTGGTGATAGAAATAAAGGTAAAAGATACCAAACCCCCGGTAGTAAACTTAAACGGACTGGACCTGATGTTTGTAGAAGTTTATGATGGCTTTATAGATCCCTGGGTAAGTGTAACGGATAATTACTGGGCGGCATCAACGGTATCGGTAATGAGAAAAGGAACGGTAAATACCAATATATTGGGCAATTATACTTTGTGGTATATCGCAACCGATCCATCGGGCAATAAAGATTCGGTGAGCCGTGAAGTTCGGGTAAGAGACACCGGAAAACCGGTAGTAAACCTGCTGAACATAACAGACATAAATTTACCGAGGTGGCAGGTATTTGTAGATCCACCGATACAGTTGGTTGACAATTACAACAGCGATGCAGAGATGCGTTCAAGTTTGATAATCTCCAACAGTCTTCCCAAAAATGCCGCAGGCAATTATTTTGGTGGTGGAGTAGGATTGTTTAGTGTTCATTATAAAGTAAAAGATTTATCGAACAACGAATCGGCAGTTGCAAAACGCAATATCAATGTATTGCCTGAAGGCACAAGCGGGGTAGGAGCAGTGATGAATATTGACAAACTGATGAGTGTGTATCCAAACCCAAGCACGGGTATCATATACATGCGATTGGCCGATGTTCAAAGTGAAGACGTGCAGATAACAGTAATGGATATGCTGGGCAAAGAAGTATTGCATACAAGCATCAAAGGCAATAACCTGCAAACCGAAGAACTCAACTTACAGCAGGCACCCAAAGGTTTTTACCTGTTAAAGGTTCAAACCGGACAAAGCATATACATGAAGAAATTGCAGGTGAATTAATCAAAATATTGTGTTATAACTGGTACGGGCGGATCGCATCCGCCCTTACTGGTTTAACACAAAATTTTGTCGGATCGCATCCGCCCTTACTGGTTTAACACAAAATTTTGTCGGATTGCATATTCTCTTTTTGAAATACCACAATAATCAATGGTAGGGGAACAGACGTCCCATGCTTTATTCCCCATGCTCCACTTCAATTACCAATACCATTTTACAAGTATCTTTAACCTTTACCAAATCCGAAATCTGATAAGGTAATAAAGCTGCAATCATTTTTTCTTTCTGAACCAGCACAAGTGCTTTTTCTTTGCTGAACCGGTCCACTTTTTTATCGGTAAGGTAATCTGAAATTTTTCGGGAATGCTGCATTCCCAAAGGCACAAACCGATCTCCCGTTTCGATGGAACGGATGGTTAACGGGTATACAAGTTCATCCGCATTGAGGTAAAATAAACCGGGTTCAAAACAAAAAGAATTTGAATAAGGTTGAAGCGTAAAACGCATAACCCGATTCTGATAAGTTAACGCAAATGGAAATTCATTGATTACATGAAATACTTTTTCAAACAATTTAGGCTCCAATAATAATTCTTTCCGGTTCAGCAGTGCCCGATGAGATTGGGTCAAAAAAACTGCCCCTGTTTTGTTTTGTTTCCAGGCTTTAAGAATTTGAGTGCATTGAATAAAGTTGAAACCAAAAGGATGGATGAACTCATATAACAATTGTTCAGGATAGGGTTCAGTACATAATTTATTCAAATCAATCCCGGTTTTTTCATCCGTGCTCTTTAGTAAATAGTTTCTGCTGTCATTTATGCCTATATGATAATAATGCGATGTTGCCTGCATCAGGCGGCTAAAATGCAGGGTTTGTTTTACGAATGCAGGATTAATTTTTAAGAGATGCGGAATTACATGAAGCCGGATATAATTGCGTGAATACATGTCTTTGCTATTTGACAAATCGTTTCTAAAAACAATATGGTGCTCGTATGCATATTCTGTTAATTGAGCTTTTGTTGCAAATAAAAGAGGCCTCCGTTTGTTTTCGTGTTTGTTTTTTATTCCTGCCAGTCCGTTTACAGCCGTACCTCTTATCAGGTTAAAAACAAGGGTTTCGGCCTGGTCGTTTGCATGGTGTGCGGTTAAAATATAATCCAGTTTATTTTCCTGCAGCAATTGGTTGAACCAACTATACCTAAGGTTTCGGGCAGCTTCCTGCAATCCCAAACCACTACTTAGCATATATTTATGGGTATCAAATTTTTTTGAATGCAAATGAATGTTTTTTTCAGTACAAAAGCGGGTTACCAATTCTTCATCCGCTTCGCTTTCAGCACCCCTGAGGTTAAAATTAGCGTGTGCAACCTGTATTTTAGCACCTGTTTCTACCAGAAGATGCAATAAAACCATAGAATCCACGCCTCCGCTTACAGTTACTAAAAGCTGATTGTGAGACTCAAAAAGTTCTTCTTCCTGAATATACTGCTTAAATTCGTTTAAAAGATTCATTTAATGCTCAAAAATATTAGTTTTGGTTTCAAATCATGCTACACTTTTTAAGAAAAACACTTTTATTGACTTTTAGTTTATTTACCGGCCTGGCTGTGTATGCTCAATCAAGAAGCAAAGTTGAGATTTTGGGAGCAAATAATTTCGAATATATTAAAACCGGAGGGGTACAAATAAGTAAGCTAATCGGTAACGTAAAAATGAAACATCAAAATACATGGATGTACTGTGACAGTGCTTTGCTGTATGAAACCGAAAATAAAGTAGAGGCTTTTTCAAATGTAAGGATTAACCATAATGATAGTGTTACCATAACCGGCAATTATTTATTGTATGATGGAAATACCCGGAAAGCATTTATTACCCAAGATGTTCAGATGGTTGACAAGAGCATGACTTTATCGACCCAGCAACTCGATTATGATTTAAACAACCAGTTGGGATACTATACAAATGGAGGGACCATCATCAGCACCGATAATAAACTTACCAGTGAAATCGGATATTATTATTCACGACAGCGGGAGTTTTTCTTTAAAAGAAATGTGGTTCTTGTGAATCCCGATTACACAATTAAAAGCGATACCCTGATGTATAATACGTTTACCAAAATCGCCTATTTTTTTGGTTCAACAAATATTAAAGGCAAAAGCGAAGAAATATTTTGTGAAAATGGCTGGTACAATACGGTGAAGGACTTGTCGCAATTCAGCAGAAATGCAGTACTGTTTACCGACAAAACCATGTTGTCGGCCGATAGCTTGTTCTACGATCGTAAAGCCCGTCTGGGTAAGGCGTTCAGGAATATACACATATATGATTCGGCACAAAAAATTCATCTGTACGGCGATTACGGACAATCAAACGGCAGGACCAATATCAGTTATGTAAATAAAAAAAGTTATGCCATTAAACTCATGGGTAAACAGGATAGTTTGTTTTTGTTTGCAGATACCTTATTGTTGTTTCAAAAAGAGCGCAATCAAAAACAGATGTTAAAAGCGTTTCATCAGGTAAAATTATTTAAACCCGATTTACAGGCGGTATGCGATAGCCTGGTTTATATGAGCGACGATTCATCGATGCGCTTATATCATAAACCCGTTATCTGGAGCGGAAAAAATCAGGTATCAGCCGATACAATTATTTTCTTCATCAATAAAGGCAAACTCGATTCATTTAATTTTCTCAACGATGCCTTCTTAGTCAGCAAAGAAAAGGGTGCGCATTATAACCAGATAAAAGGAAAAAATATGTTTGGAAATATGGACAGCACCAGCATTAAAATTATGTATGTATACGGAAATGCCCAAAGCATTCATTATGAAAAAGAAGATAGTTTGAGATATATCGGAATTAACAAGATTGATTGCAGTGAAATGGTATTTAGTTTTAGCAGAGGACAAATGGAAAAGGCAGTATTTATTAAAGATGCCGAAGCCACCATGTATACCCTGGATGAGTTAAAACCCGAAGAATTGAGATTAAATGGATTTAAATGGCAGGAAAAAAGAAGGCCACAAAAGCTTTATTTTCAATAAAAAGTAAATATTTTATTAATTTTTTTTGATTAATAAAATAAAAAGTTTGCAATTAATTCTCTTTTAATTAACTTTGGTAATCAAGATATACAGATAATTTTTTTTAACATATGAAATACAAGTACGAATTAAATTTTATGCGCTTCGTTTTATTATTGGGCCTGTTGGGCTTTTTTAATCTGCAAAATGCGCACTCACAAGGGTTGTTAAACAACACTACTTACATTGTTAATGGAGGTAATGATTATGTAGCCCCTGTTGACACTTTTGCCAATTTAACAGGTGCAATTACAGGACCTTCATACGGCGCACTCACGTATCTGAACCAATATGGAATGAACACTTCGCAAAGTGCAACAGGCCAGGTTACGATTTTATTGAAAAGCGGATATAATCCTGTTGAACCCGGTATCATAAATATTGGTAATCCTGCGGGCGTGGGAGGCTGGCCAAATATGTACTGGAACCAGAATAGTCCGATCGTTTTAAAGCCGGATCTGGGTCAGAGTTTTACCATTACAACTTCGGCATTTATCAGTGCCAACCAGGCACTGGTGAGAATGAATGCAGCATGGTACTTTAGCATCGATGGAGATGACGGTACCGGTGGACGCAATCTTACGTTCAGCATGCCTTCAAATGCAAATCAACCCACTTCCCGGGTTATAGATATGATTCCTACCAGCGGTCAGAGATGTCAGTATCTGGGAGTAAAAAACTGTAGAATTGTAGGTAACTCTTCAGCCACTTTTGTCAGTACTTTTGCAGGTGTTTATTTTGGAGGTGTTTCTGCAGGTTCCGTAGCAGCTTTAGCCAGAAATCAAAATATTACCGTTACTGGTAACCAGATTATGGCCGTACAAAATGGAGTATATTATAAAGGCCTGGGAAATGCCATCAACAACCAGGATAAAAACATGAATATTTCCAATAATATTATCGGAGATTATGTAAATCCGATTAACCCGGCAAACACCGCTTTTATTGGTGGAGCTAATGCTTCAGGAATTTATTTAAGTTGTGCTGAAGGGGGAATCATTGATAACAATATCATCAGGAATACAGTTGCTTCATGCATGAACTTTAAAGGTATCTATTTAAATAATGAGGCCGGTAACTTTTCACTCGATTCAAATATTCAGGTAACACGCAATACCATTTATAATTTAAACAATACTTCTTCAGGTGGGGTTGCCGGTATTGTTGTAATGAATTCAATATTGCATAACCAGCATTTACGTATTGTAATTGCAAATAATTCGATCTCAAAATTATCGGCATCAAATGCACAAAATAATTTAGCCGCTTACCAATACCCGATTGGAATTTTAATTAATGATATTTCGCCTTTGGCAGGAATTGAGGTGTTTTTTAATTCTGTAAATTTAACAGGTTCAACATTGCCAACTAATGCTGTTGCTGCTTGCTTTGTAGCATCATCTACTACAACCGGCGGACTTATTATGATGAACAATTCATTTGCCATGAGCATGGGCAGAACTACGGTTAACACTACCGGTTATACTACCTATAATGTTTGTGTGCTCGGTACTATCAACCCATTCAGATATTGCGGTTTTAACAATTACTATACCACTACCTTCGACGGGGGCAACGCCTTTATGGGCAGAGCAGGACTTAAAGATTATTCAGCACTTAAAGGCTGGAAGAGTTTTTACAACCGCGGCGATTCGGTTTCAAGCTCAACAATTCCTCCTTTTAAAAACGACTCCGATTTAACGGTTGCCAGTGGCAAACACCATGCTACTTTTAATACAGGTGTTAATTTGTTTCAACTATTTACTTTTTACCAGAGTGTTTTCGACAGCATTCGCTTTAAAGTAAATGTAGATATTTTTGGAAACCTGCGTAACAATTTGGGAAGGTTTACTGCCATGGGTTGCCATCTGTGGGATAATGGTGATTCAACCAACTCAAATATTGCTTTAGTAGGTCCGAGAACATACCTTGTTAACAGTGGTGTTTACAGCCCGCCAACTATATTGAACCAAAACGGAAGTTTCCAAACGCTTGCCCAGGCACTTGATTATTTAAATCATTATGGAGTGGGAGGCTCAGGAAAAGTTACGCTTCAAATTTCAAGTGGTTATGCAGGTGAAACAGGTTATTTACCTGCCATCATCGATTATCCGGGATCCAATATTGGAATTCCGGTGGAAATAGCTTCAGAGGCCAATGTGTCATTTACAATTACCATACCCAACGCGCTCCTTATTAATAACGGTTCCGTTGTACGGTTTATGGGTGCCAGAAATGTTTCTTTTAACGGAGGTGCCAACAAAGGCTTAACTATTAGTTTCCCACCTTTGGCAACCAATACCAACTCCAGGGTAATTGGTATTACCCCGGTTGACACAGCCAGTGCTGATGTGGGTATCCGGAATTGCAATATTATTGGAAATTCAACACCTACTGCTCCGAATACCGGAATGGGTATTTATGTAGGTAATTTCATGACAGCGGGTACTCCTTTGGTAGCATTAACTACCGGTTTAACTAATTTGAGTTTTGTTGGTAACAATATTCAGGCGGTAAGAAGTGGTATTGTGGTGATGGCTCCCGGCTTATCAACGTTTACATTAATAAAGAGTAATATTATTGGGGGTACCATAGCTCCGGGTGGGACAGAAAATACAACCTATATTGGTGGCATTGCAAACCAGGCAGGTATTTTCGTAAGAGGTTTAAGCGATTGTACCATCGACAGCAATATAATCAGAAATTGCGTGCCCACAACTGCATTATCCAATGGATTCAACGGAATTCAACTGGATGAGCCGGGTTCTCCGAATTTTAATGCAGTTAATGTTTACCGTAATTTTGTTTACCAGATAAAAACAACCAATGGAACCGGTGCCACAGGTATCCGTGTAACCTTAGGTTCAACTGATGGAAACAGAAACATTGCATTGGTCAATAACTTTATTGGCAGTATTATCGGCAATGGTACCAGTTCAGGCTTTAGTAATTTAAATCCAACAGGTATTGTTTTGGATGCGCCAACTGCAAGTACTGGTGTTGTTAATATAGGAATTTCACTGGCTCACAATACCGTAAATCTTACCGGAACCGGATTGGGAGCAGCAAATAGTGGTTCTGCTGCTTTATTGATAGGTGTTAATATTAAAGGAGGTGTTGCCAGCAATAACAATATATTTGGAAACCGCATTAATAAATTAAGTGCTACCGGCAAACGCTATGCAGTGCTTATTGGTAGTTTGGTGAGTCCGTTTACAACAGCCAATATTTTACCTTTCGCCTGTAATAACAACAACTACTTTGTTGAAGGGAATGGCCCCACAAATACAATTTACAATATCATCGGTGCTTACAACAATGGGGTTACCGACAGGGTAAATATTAATGACTGGAGAGCATTTACCGCATTGGCTCCTGCCCCTGCAGGTTCCGACGGAAACTCTTTTAACTGGATAAATACATTTAAAACAGATACCACCCCGGATGTGGTTTTAATTAACGCAGGCATTGTACCGGGAGGCGCATCTTTTGTAACCGGTATCTGTACGGATATTTACGGGAACGCACGTTATGGCTGCACTGGTGGTTCAACATCTGTTACCCGTTGGGTAGGTGCTGCCGAAGTAGGACTTCCGTATCCATCCCTGCAGGGAAATTATACCTATTTAATTAATGGTATTGATAACCCGCCAACTCCTTCGTATCCTACACCAAGTGCAACCAACGGTACGTTTAAAACCGTTCGTGCTGCCATTAATTATTTAAACTCACAGGGTGTTGATGATCCGGGTTTTGGCGGACTCAGAACCATACGAATGGAACTTGCCAGCGGTTATGTTGGAGAAACCGATACATTCTTTACGCCTATTACCGTTTTAGATTATCCAAGACAATCGCCAAACCGGCCGGTAGTTTTGGGAATCGCGGCAGGCCGAACAGATACCATCAGAATAGTTTCTGCAATAAACCCAGGTATTGTTGCCAACTTAAGTGTGATTCGTTTTAGCGGATGTAAAAACTTCTCTATTGATGGAAACAGCGGTACGGGACGTAACCTTACTATTATGACACCTCCTGCATTTAACCTGAATTCCAATAAAGTGGTAGATATAATCAGTGGTATTAATACCATCTCATCAACTACTCCGGCTACAACCAATAACGGAATCAGAAATTGTAACCTGATTGGTACTTCATCAACTACAAACAATTTTAACTTTGCAGCCGTATATTCAGGAGGCTTGGTTACACCATCAAATGCCCTGGTTGGAGACAATAACAATAACACGATACAAAACAATTTCATCGGAGCGGTTCAATACGGGGTTTACCTAAGAGGATCCAGCTCACGTATAAATATGGATAACGGAAACCAGGTTGTGGGTAATAGTATCGGTGGAACAATTGCTCCGGGTGGTACATCCAATACCAATTACTTTGGCGGTGTTACAAATGCAGCGGGTATTTATCTGTTGGCTCAGGCCAATATTACCATTGCCACCAATTCCATTAAAAATAATATTCCGGGATACCAGGCCCCCAGAGGTATTGAACTGGCTACCATACCTGTATTATTTACCGCTCTGGATAGTTTCGTATATATCAGAGCCAACACAATTAATAATATTAACAGTAATATGGGTGGTGGAGCTTATGGTATTTATATAAACTTTGGAACTGATGCTACCAATATTAATCATGGTATTGAAATATCCAATAACATGATTTCCGGTATTACTTCTCTGGGAACTTCATCAACCGGAACCGGATTTGCTTTAAATCCTTATGGAATATTTCTGGATGCAGCCGTTAATATGGGTAATAATTTTAATATGAATACCGATGTTAAATTGTATTTTAACTCTGTAAATTTAGGAGCAGGTACTACTTTAACTGCAGGAAATTCACTAAGTGCTGCTTTTGGTATGACCGCCCAGATACGGAGTGGTATCACCAGTAAAAACAATATTTTCCAATCCCGTTTGGGTAGTGCCACCACTTCAACACAGGCTTATGCCGTTGCCGTTGGAGGTACTTTAAATCCATTTGTCATCAGCGATTATAACAGTTATTATGCTTCAATCACATCGGGTACCGCAGCAAGTATGGGTTCAAATGTGAGCACATTGCCTGTATTTTATAATCAATGGTTCGATATTATGTCGTTTACACGGCAGGATACCATGTCAATTACTACACAAGCACCTTTTACCAATGATAACAATCTGTTTATACCCGGTAACATAAGTTCGAACCTATACCATGCAGGGATTTCTATACCGGGTTACACCACAGATATCAATGGCACAGGAAGGTTTATCATACCATCTATCGGAGCCCATGAGTTTGCCAGCAATAACTCATATCTTGATAATATTGCACCAAGATTATTCAATGTTACCGATCCAACTGCTTGTGCATCGGGTCCGATCAATGTATATTTTAACATTTATGATCAGCAGTTAAGTGCCGATACATTTTATTACAAAATTAACGGAGGTTCTGTTGTAGCAATACAAGCTTCATTTAACAGTGGCACATTACGCAGATATACGATACCCGCCCAAACAGCAGGTACATTAATTGAATACCGTGTAACCGCCATTGACTATGTTACTCCTCCCAATCTGGGCGTTTATCCAACCGGAAAAATCTGGGATACTTTAAGCACAGGACTTACCATCTTTCCATATTACAACAGCTTCGAAGGCGTTAACAATCCGATATGGGCCGTTCAGACATTGAGTGGCGGAGCCGTTTGGGAAATTGGTGCTTCCGGTTCACCCCTTAGCCCGCCGTTAGGTGCAAGAACAGGTATCAAAACAGCCTTGTTCCGTTCCTCAATCATGCCGGCAGGAGCTTCAGCCCGTTTGGTTTCACCTTGTTTGGATTTATCAAATATGACCAGCCCAACCCTTCGTTTCTACATGTCGCAAAACAGCGACTTGCCATTAAAACGCGATTCAATTGCTGTTACACTTTCGGCAGGTGGAAACTACTGGACAAATCCGCTGAAGATTATGAAGCGCGTAAACGAAGATTATAGTTTACCGGGCTGGATTAAAGTTGAAGTATGTTTGGCACAATTTATTGCCAGTGGAATGCGGATTGGTATTGAAGGGTTTTCTTCGGGAACAGGTCAGAATATTCTGATTGATGATATCACTATTTATGATGATGTTCAAACCCAGACCTTCACTCCTAAAGTATTCAGTTCATGTTTTTCCGATTCGGTTCGTATTACTGTTGCCAATCCGGATGAACGTTTTGAGTATACGGTATTCAATATGGCGAACAATCAGATTTTTACCAGCAAACCGGGTGATGGAACCAGCATGACTATTGGATTTAAAGCACCTGCTATCGATACAATACGTTACTATGTGGTTGCCAGCAATACCATTTCTCAGGCAATCAATACCGGATTTGGCGGAGGATTTGTTACCTGCAAAAACATTATGCCGGATACCAGTACCGCTTATATCAACCGTTTTTATAATGGTCCGTTTGTAACAGCAGGCACGCCATTTAATGGTTCGTTTAATGCCGGGGATGGTAATAATCCCGACGGTGCAAAAATTGGTGACACCATTACCTACCAGTTTGTACCGCCTACTTTCTATACCAATGCCAATTATGGTACTTTGTGGTCGATTCCATCGGTAACTGCAGTTACATCCATAAACTTTGTACCGTTTACCAACTTTACTTTTGTAGCGCCATCAGGTACAAATCCTGGATATATAAGAATTATTTGCCCGGCAAATATGCTGGACAGCTCTATAATATTTAACTTTAAATTCAGGATACTGGCTTCTTCATGCGACAGTTCATTTAACCGGATGTTGCACGTGGCCTTATCGCCGGTTGCCGATTTTGTACACACACCTGCAACCAATCTGTGTGCTAAAAACGATATCGTGTTTAATGCTACCACTTCAACAAAACCTGCCAATAACTTCCCATTCAATTATGGCTGGTATTTTGGTGACGGCACAACTGCATTCGTAGAAAATCCAACCAAACAATACGATTCGGCAGGAACCTACCAGGTGCGGTTTATTTTAACCGACCGATATGGCCTTTCTTCACAAAAAGTTATAAATGTTACGATATTGCCTTCACCCATCGTAAACTTTACAACAACAGTACCTTGTTCGGGAGATTCAACCATCTTCACACCTACAGCCCAACCCGCAGGGTCAACTTTCCTTTGGTTTATGCCTAATTTTACCAACCAAACACGCGAGGTTGCCAAGTATAATTTCCCTAAATACGATACTGCTTACGATGTGGGTTTAAGAATTACCAATTCAAGTGGTTGTTACGGAAACCTTGTAAAAAATATGTATGTGTTTGCACGCCCAACAGCTAATTTTACCACCTCACCACATTGTTTAAGTACCAATGTACCTGTTAACAATACCAGCTCAATACCAACAGGAGCATTGGGAGCTACCTGGTACTGGGGTAACGGACAAAACAGCCTGGGCGCTCAGCCAAGTTATAAATATCCGGTAAGCGGCACGTATACTGCAACCTTAAAAGTTTCTTCAAGTTTCGGTTGTCAGGATTCTATGGTTAAAACAGTTACTGTTTACGACCGTCCGTTTGTAAGCTTCAATATTGGAAACCCATGCGTAGGACAGGGAGATCAAACTGTGTTTAACAATACAACAGCATTTGCCGGTGGCGCTCAAAACCTGGATTATGTTTGGAATTTTGATGATAACAGCGGAACCTCAACGCTGCAAAATCCAACCCATGCATACCTGGGTATTACTTCAACAGGTGCTCCTAAGAGAGTTACCCTTCTTGCCGTTGATAAAATTAATGGTTGCAGGGATTCTGCAGGAGTGAATCTTGATTTGTTCTATAAGCCCACTGCACAGTTTGCTACCTCACCTCCAAGCAGTATTTGTGAAAACAGTGTGCTTACAGTTATAAATACATCTTATACCATCGATCAGGGAATATTTACCTGTGGCTGGACATGGGGAGATGGCAAAACCGATGTGGCATGTAATATTAATCATACCTATACAGATGCCGGCTTGTATAATATAAGTTTAATAATAACAACCTTGAATGGCGGATGTAAAGACACTGCATTCTCGCCAATTGAAGTAGTTAAAGCGCCTGCTCTTTCCATCAGCGCATTGCGTATTGATTCTATACATTATCCTTATTGCCTGAATAATTTCAGATTCACATCTTCCATTGACAGTGGCACCTATGTTTGGGAAATGGGTGATAAGGCCAAAACCAAGAAAAATACACGTATATGTGAGCATGTTTATCCAGACAGAGGATATTTCACCGTAACGCTTACTGTGCTTGATAAAAACGGTTGTACCATAGTTCAAACTTATACTGATTCTGTTTACTGTGGAGTAGGTATACAAGAGCAATTGGCACAACAGTTTAATCTGGTTGCGTATCCAAATCCGTTTGCAAATACCGCTACCATTGGCTTTGAATTAGAGAAAGCTGCCAACATCAAAATCACCGTAATGGATATGATGGGCAGGGTAATAAAAGTAAATGATGCAGGTAAAATGCAAAGTGGCAAACATCAGTTCAATTTAGATGAAAGCAACTTTGGTGCCTCAGCTACTTACCTGATTAAGGTAGAAATTGATGGAGAATCCATTTACAAACAATTGATGAAACAATAAGTATCATCTCAACAGAATAAAAAAAGAGCCGTCCCGATTTATTTCGGGACGGCTCTTTTTTTGTTAAAATTTATCAATTTGTTTTATTGCTTAACTGGGTTTCGGCCACCACTTCACCGTTAAAGTACAATAGAATGGTTCCCGGATCGGTATTTGTATTTATTGTTGCATTTTTGGTAAAAACACCACCTGCAGCCGCATTATAGGTAAGGGTGATAAAACCTTTACCACCGGGTGATATCGATTGTTTTGAATAATCGCCGGTAGTGCAGCCGCAGCCGGGCGATACGTTTGTAATAATTAAGGGTCCGTTGCCGGTATTGGTAAAATGGTAAGTAACAGAAACCGGTTTCCCCTGCGGAATTTTACCAAAGTTGTGGCTCGTTTTTTCCCAGGTGATAACGGCCTGTTTTGTTACGCTTTTTTCAGGTGTTTGTGCATTTATTATGCCGGTAACTTCGTTTTGTGCCTTTAACATCCCGTTAAAGAAAACAACTGCCAAAGCAGCTAAAATTATTTTTTTCATATTTGTTTTATTTGAGAAACAAAGATTCACCCGTATCATTTATGGTTTTGTTAATGGCTTGTCAATTATTGTTAATGATATGTTAAAGTCTCTTAACAAATCATTTAAGGCTTATGATGCGTTATTTTGTTTGTTATATTTGTTTGCATGACCCACAGAACATTTCAAATATTTGTTGTACTTGCTTTAATTTCAATTATTGGAGTTATCGTAACCCAGGTGTTTTGGTTCCGGAAAGCGTTTCAGAATAATGAACAGGAGTTCAATAAAAATGTAAGCATTGCCTTAAAGGAAGTGGTGAAAGGAATTCTGTTGTATAATAATACCAAAAGCGTTCCACCAGATCCCGTTAAACAATTACGACAAAATTATTTTGCGGTAATGGTAAATGATAAAATTAACAGTGAGGTGCTTGAACACTATCTGCAAACCGAATTGCGAAAATTTAATTTAAAACAAGGTTTCGAATACAGCATTTATGATTGTGCCAACGAAGAAATGGTTTTGGGTAAATATATTGAAGGAGATGATAAAATGAAACCGGCGGAAAAAATAAATCTGCCTAAATTTCAGGAAGACAATTATTATTTTACTGTTTATTTTCCGCATAAAATTAGCGGAATTATTGGCCAGATGGGGATCTGGATCTATTCTTCAATCGTAGTTTTTCTGGTATTGATTTTCTTTGTGTTCAGTTTGTTTGTGATTTTCAAACAAAAAAGATTGTCAGAAATACAATATGATTTTATCAATAATATGGCGCATGAAATTAGAACACCCCTCACCACCATATCCATTTCGGCACAATCCTTAAGAAATGAGGAGATAAAAAAGGATGCGGTTCGTTATAATAATTATACCAAAATAATTATTGATGAAGCCGCAAAACTTAAAAATCAAATCGACCGTGTTCTTTCCATCAGTGACAAAAATTCAACAATGCTCCTAAAAAGGGAACGACTGGATTTAAATGTTTTGCTGAGAGAAACGGCACATGGATTTTTTAATAATTTAAACAATCCAAAAGTAACCGTTAACTTTAAACCGGATGCAGTTCATTCAGTGATTTTGGGGGATAAGATGCATATTTCGAATCTGATTACAAATCTGCTCGATAATTCGATTAAATACAGCAAAGAAATAATAGAAATAAATATACATACAGAAAACAAAAACGGCCATTGGATAGACATTTATTTTTCGGACAATGGAATTGGGATAGATAAGGAATATCAGAAAAAAGTGTTCCATAAATTTTTCAGAGTCAATACCGGAAATATTCATAATGTAAAGGGATTTGGAATCGGATTAAACTATGTAAAACAAATAGCAAAAGCCCACAAAGGGAAAATAAAACTGCATAGCGATCCCGGAAAAGGAACTATCTTTATTTTAACTTTACCCCTTGCATCATGACCATCATTAAACCCCGGATTCTGTTGGCTGAAGACGACGAAAGTCTGGCTTACCTGATTAAAGATAACCTTGAACTTTTTGGCTTTGAAGTATGTCATTGTGAAAATGGTATATCAGCTTTTGAAGCCTTTGAAAACAGTGATTTTGATTTATGCCTGTTTGATGTAATGATGCCCGTTTCCGATGGTTTTACCCTGACCCAAAAAATACGGAATTCAAACAAGGACATACCTATTATTTTTCTAACAGCTAAAGGACTGAAAGAAGATAAAATAAAAGGCTTCAGGGCGGGTGCCGACGATTATATGGTGAAGCCCTTTAATATGGAAGAATTAATTTTCAGAATCCGGGTATTTTTAAAAAGATCGGGGAGTGGGAAACAAAATTCACAGGCTGATTTCATCAAGTTGGGTTCCTATATTTTTAGTCATCAAAACTTTGAATTGACACATGAAAAAGCAACAAAAAAATTAACTCAAAAAGAAGCCAATTTACTCAAGTTGCTATGCAAACATGAAGGAAGTATGGTAAAAAGAGAAACTATTTTAAAAGAAGTTTGGGGAACCGACGATTATTTTGCAGGCCGCAGCATGGATGTATTTATCTCCAAATTGCGGAAGTATTTGCAATACGATGCTTCCATAGAAATCATCAATTTTCACGGAACGGGGTTTAAGCTGGCAACGAAATCTCAAAAATAATCTCTCTTGTCACCCTGAGCTTGTCGAAGGGTCGCCTCTCGCTTCTTTCCAGCTACAAATTCCCAACCATATTCCCCGGTACCACCCACTCATCGAATTGCTCATTAGTAAGCAAACCCGATTCAACTGCAGCTTCCCTCAAGGTTTTATTTTCTTTATGGGCTTTCTTGGCAATCTTGGCCGCATTTTCATAACCAATATGCGGATTGAGCGCCGTAACCAGCATCAGCGAATTTTCAAGATGCCGTTTAATAATTTCGAAGTTCGGCACAATTCCCACAGCACAATTATCATTAAACGAAATGCAGGCATCGCCAATTAAACGTGCACTTTGTAACACATTGGCAGCCATTAAAGGTTTAAACACATTCAGTTCAAAATGGCCGTTCATGCCACCAATCGAAACAGCTACATCATTACCGATAACCTGCGCCGCAACCATGGTAATGGCTTCGGGCTGGGTAGGGTTTACCTTACCGGGCATAATAGATGATCCGGGCTCATTATCCGGTATTACAATCTCTCCAATACCGCTTCTGGGTCCGGATGACAGCATACGAATATCGTTCGCAATTTTCATGAGGCTTACGGCAACACGTTTGAGGGCACCGCTTAATTCCACCATAGCATCGTGGGCTGCCAGTGCTTCAAATTTATTGGGAGCCGTTACAAAAGGAAGGCCTGTGAATTCAGCAATTTTTTTTGCAACCAAAACATCGTAGTTTTTGGGAGCATTCAGGCCGGTTCCCACTGCAGTGCCTCCCAAAGCCAGCTCACCAATCATTGCAAGTGCATTTTTTATAGCCCTGATCCCATTTGCCAGTTGCTGGGCATAGCCACTAAATTCCTGCCCAAGGGTTAATGGCGTTGCATCCATAAAATGGGTTCTGCCGGTTTTTACCACATCTTTAAATTCAATGGCTTTTTTAATGAGTGTGGCATGTAATTTTTCAATACCCGGCAATGTTGTTTCAAACACCATTTTATAAGCAGCAATATGCATGGCGGTGGGGTAGGTATCATTGCTCGACTGCGATTTGTTAACATCATCATTCGGGTGCAATACTTTTTTAACATCTGTTAAACTGCCACCACTTACCACATGTGCACGGTATGCAATCACTTCATTTACGTTCATGTTACTTTGGGTGCCCGAGCCCGTTTGCCAAATCACCAGCGGAAATTCTCCATCTAAAGCACCTGTTAATATTTCATCACAAACCTTGCTGATTAAATCGCATTTATCTTTTGTTAAAACACCCAGATCCATATTGGCATGCGCAGCGGCTTTCTTTAAATAGGCAAAAGCGTATATGATTTCTCTAGGCATACTCGCTTCGGGACCAATCCTGAAATTGTTTCTCGAACGTTCAGTTTGTGCACCCCAATATTTATCGGCAGGTACCTGAACTTCTCCCATCGTATCATGTTCAATTCTGTATTGCATGGTATTTTTTATTTAGTTGCGCAAAATTAGGTTAATCTTTTCCTGATAAAAGATGTTTTTTATCAATTTTAAAGCGGGAAACTCAAAGTTTTTTGTAAAAATTACAATGTCCCTAAAAAAAAGTCAATAATCAAGTGGTGAGTTTATTAACAATAATTTATCTTTACTGAAATTTTAAAAACATGAACAGCGCAATGGCCCAAAACCTCCTCTTTACAGAGCACAACTTGTGGTTAAAGAACCTTGATCAGGTAAAATTTGAATTTAAAGATTTGCAAATCCGGCTCGAAAGAGCACTCCCCCATTTACACTCAAAACCTTTATTGGCCAGAGTTGAACAGTTTCAAAATCGTTTTATCAGGCAAAGAGAAGTAGTTGATGAATTAAGGCATGAAATTAAACAACATGAAAATCATTTGGAAAGAATGGATCAACCTGCACATTTATTGCTTCTCGAACATGTAGGTCTGCGCGATCAGTTCTCAAGATTTTATGATTTGTTTATCGAGCTTGAACGCGACTTCGATGAATTCTTAGCCTGATAAAATTCACGTGTAAAATTACACCACGCACAGTCTGCTTCATCGCAGCCTTTGGTAAATTCTTTATTTTTTATTTTCGTATAAACATCTTTTATCTGGGCTTTAACCCGGCTGATGTCATCATATGAAATCGCAATGCGTTCTTTATGGAATACCGCTGCTTCATTCTGTTTCACATCTGCTTTGAGTATGGGTTCAACAAAATCAAATTCACAGCTTTCCATTTCCCATTTATTGGTTTGATCATAGTCCATTAATATTTTATAGAAAACAGCCTGTCTCCAGTAATCGCCTCCATGTTCATCTTCAAATTTTGGTTTTTTTTCTGAATCTATTGCCTCGGCTACAGCTTCGGGATCGGGTCTGTTAAATTTATTTTTTGCGTTTTTATACTGACCGGTTTTATAATCTACCACATTCACCCGGTTGCCGTTAAATTCCATTTTGTCCAGTTTGCCATTCAATGGAATTCCATCCATCACCACATTGCGATACGATTTTTCAATGCTGGTAATTTTATTCCATTCCGAAAAATAATTATTGTAAAATTCAGGCAAAATATGTTCTCCGTATTCAAGTCTTCTTTTGTATTCAGCTTCCACAAAGCTTTCCTGATTTCTGCGCATAAACCATTTAAAATCGTTGACAAAAACTTCAGTGGATGGAAATTGTTTCTGTTCATCTGCATTCATTTTTTTAAATAATTGTTCCAATGCAAAATGAACAGCTGAACCAAAAGTCATGCTGGCATTTTTAGGCGAAGGAACCTTAATGAAATTATTAAAATAAAAAGCCACAGGACATTTTAAATAACTGTTTAAATGGGTTACGCTCAGGGTGTATTTTTCGAGCAAACTATTGGTAAACGCATTATCAATAATGTTTTTCGGAATTCCGCTTTCAGTGCTTTGTTGCGTTATCATAAAAAAGTCGGAGAGCGCTTCTTCGTTTACATGCAATGCATTCATTTTCAAAAAACCATTTTCACAAATTTCAGCGATAAACCGGCTCGGTTCAAGCTCCTTTAAATTGTTATCCTGCTTGCAAAAACTTATGTTTAAATTGCTTTTGGCGCGTGTAATTGCAACATAAAACAGGCGCCGGGTTTCTTCTGTTTCATCACCGTTTATTGAAAACAAAGTATCGGGCATTTTATAATCTTTGTTGCCCCTTGCTTTGTCCCATTTATTGCTGTTGCAACCAATTACATAAACATATTCAAACTCCATTCCTTTTGATGAATGGGTTGTGATAAAGTTTACGCCATCTTCGCTGTATATAATTTTTTCGGCAGGCAGAGCAAGTTCATTTTGCAACATCAGGTTAAACAATTCTACAAAACTTCGTAAACTGTAATGCGGGTTTTTGGAACATTCATTTTTAACAAAATCAAAAAAAGTATTGAGCAATTCTATTTGCCAGGCTTTATCGTCTGAACCCAACGCGGATACTAAAAAACCGCATTGCGTAATAATTTCATGCAGCAACTGCTGAACCGTTTTATTTGCTGCTTCCTGAATCAGGTTTTCAAAAGTTATACTAAAGCGCAATAAGGCCTGAGCCTGCACGCCGTTTTCAAACAAGTCACTTTGTTTTTTATGTGCCATCAATCGCAACTCTTCCCGCCATGAGGTTTGACGTTCATTAAAGTTCTTTCGGGTAATATCAACCGAAAGCCGGGCTATTTCAAGAGTTGGAATGGCAAATTCATCATAGTGCAGGAGCTCGAAAATAAAGGGTTCGCCGCTATGGGGCAGTTTTGTTTCAGCACCCAGATAACGCATAATCTGTATTATTTTTTTGATGAGCGGCTCGGTTAAAATATTAATCCGCTTTCGCGAATTCACCGGAATATTTTTAGCCTTTAAGTAAGCAATCATATCGTCGGCCTGTGCATGATTTTTATAAAGTACCGCTATTTCGTTTAAGTCAATACCCTGTTTTTGTAATTCTTCAATTTCTTTTGCAATGGCTGTGGTTTCGTGGGTAGGGTTATAATATTCGGTAATACGGGGTTTGTTTGCCAGGTTTGCTTTGTTTGCATTTTTAGCAAGCAGGGTTTTATCCTTCAGCAAGCGTTGCCGGTTGTGTTCAATTAAAATTTTGGCGGTATCCAAAATATGCTGCGATGAGCGGTAATTTTCTTCAAGCGCAACTGTTTTTATATTGCCTGCAAATTGCTTTAAAAACTGTTCTATGTTTTCAATATTTGCTCCCTGAAATCTGTATATAGACTGGTCGTCGTCACCCACTACAAAAATATTCGGTTCATCCCAGTAACCGATTAGCTGTTGCAGCAAATCATTTTGCGATCCACTGGTATCCTGAAATTCATCAACCAGAATATAAAGAAATCGTTCCTGATAATTGGCAAGCAAACCTGCATGTTCTTTAAAGGCTTTAATCACCCATAAAATCATATCGCTAAAATCATAACGATTGTTTTTACGCAGCTTTTCCTGAAAGGGATTAAACAAATCTACCGCAGCAAGCAATAGGTCCATTCGTTTCAACTCATCATTTAATTTGTCCGTATTTAAATCACCTTTCGAATAGGTACTGCCATTTTTTCGTTTCCCTCCGCGTTGGTATTTGTATTCCTCCCGGGTTTCAATATCGGTACAATAAGCAAGTGTTTTTTCCTTTAAATATTCAGGCTCCCAGTCTTCCCGTTTCATAATCGCAAACAACGATAGCAATCGGTAAACTTCGTAGTATACATCGCCGGTATAACGCTTTAATACATGGTTCTTTGGCAGCTCATCAATCAGCTCCCGCAGCAATTGTATTTGCTCCAGGTCACTCACCGGATCCACATTTCTGAATCCAAAAACATCCAGGTTTTCCTGAATAACCATATTGCAAAAACCATGAAAGGTTGAGATAGAAACTCGGTATGCATCCGGACCAATAAATTCCAACAGACGTTTGCGCATGGCAATGGTTCCGGCATCGGTATAGGTTAAACACAAAATGTTTTCCGGTAATACATCCGTCTTTAGCAAAATATTTGCAATACGTGCTGCAAGTATTTGTGTTTTGCCGGTCCCGGGACCCGCAATCACCATCACTGGTCCTTCAATATAATTTACGGCTTCCTGTTGTCTTGCATTCAGGTGCTGATATATTTCACTAAACTTTTGCGGATACGAAATCTGAGTCATGAGGTAAAAATATAATATTACCCGAATATATGATTACAATTGGTTTTTTTGAAGCTTAGTTTTTTTTCAGCAACACTACTGCATAAGCCACAATTCCTTCTTCCCTGCCAATAAAACCTAATTTTTCGTTGGTAGTTGCTTTAATGGAAACATCATCAGTACTTATGTTACAGAGTTCGGAAATGCTGTTACGCATGGCCAGAGCATAAGGCATTATTTTAGGCTTTTCGCATACTACGCTGCTGTCAATGTTTCCGATTGTGAAGCCTTTTTCCTGCATCAGTTCAATGCACTTTTTTAAAATAAGTTTGCTGTCTATGCCTTTAATGGTATTATCGGTATCGGGGAAGTGTTCGCCTATATCGCCCAATGCCAATGCGCCCAAAATGGCATCGCAAATAGCATGCAGCAACACATCGGCATCACTGTGTCCGAGGATTCCCTTCTGCGCAGGTATTTTAATGCCACCCAGCCAAAATTCTCTTTCAGCAGATAGTGCATGCACATCAAATCCAAATCCAATACGCATGTTTATTCAGTGGTTTGGATGGGTTTATCTTCTTTGTTTTGAGAAGCAAAGGCATCGAGGTCAAACATCAGTGAAAAACGTAAGGTTCGTTCCAGTGGATTTCTCTGTTCAAATGGAATCAGGTACGAAACATCCAAACCAAAAACATTAAAGCGGAACCCGGCACCAAAAGTTAAATATTTACGGTTTCCCTTGGTAGGGTGTTCATAAAAATATCCGGCGCGTAATGCAAATTGTTTATCGTACCAGTATTCCAAACCCGTAGAAATATTTATTTCATGCATTTCTTCCTTCCATCCCCCCGGTGCATCTGTAAACGACTGAAGCATTCCCTGGATCACGGGAACATCGGGGTCTTTACCATTTGCAATGGCAGGCTTTCCATTTTCGATAACAATGGTACCAAAGCTGTCGGTTTTGTAAATCGGGCTGGTGGGCACCAGCAATTTATTCAGGTCAACTGTTAATGCAATGGTATTAAACTTGTCAATTTCAAACTGCCCGTATGCGCCAATCCTTAAATTTATCGGAATAAAGTTTTCAAACTGCTTGCTGGTATAAGATATTTTTGAACCGATATTGGTAATAGCAGCTCCAAAGGCATAGTTTATATTATATTTTTTGCCTTCCATTCTTATTTTTGTTTTGTTTGAATAATACGAAGTAATATCGCCCGAAAAAGCATTACCCGGCTTTACGGGAGTTTGCGATTGGTTGAACCCACCCGCCAAATCGGAACGGATATACCTGAATGCAATACCCAAACTAAAATGTTCCGAAAGTTTTGAAGCATAACCGATATCCATGGCAAGTTCGTTGGGTACATAATTTCCGGTGCTATTGCCGTACATGTCGGTAAATTGGATCTGACCCAATGAAAAATAACGCAATGAACCCGCTGCGGCCGAACGGTCGTTTATTTTATAATAGCCGGTTAAATATCCCAAAGAAATATCAGGAACCAAATTTCGCAACCAGGGAGTATATGAAAGGGAAACAGAGCCTTTTCTATCGTTAAACGGATATTTTGCCATATTCCAGTGAAGCGCATTCGCATCGTTGGGAGTGGCAACACCCACGTCGCCCATGCCGCCTCCCCGTGCTTCCGGAGTTATCATTAAAAAAGGAACTGCTGTAGTAATGGTATTCCTCCTGCCATCCAATCCAACACCACTATTTTTAATGCCTCCCTGTGCCTGAGAATTTAAAACAATTCCACCAATCATCAAACAGGTGATTCCAACTTTTTCTATCGATTTTTTATATTTAGTCATAAAATATTTCTGCGAACAAAAATAATATTCGGTTCAAGATTAACAATTAATTTAAGATTACCAACTTTTCAATTTTTTCTGCAACTTTATTTCCGGCCGTTTTAAGCTTTAATTTGTAAATATAAACGCCTTTGGCCAGTTTGTCTCCGTAATCATCCAGGCCATCCCAGTTGAGCTGGTCAAAATGCGTTCCATTTGCCAAAACCTCGGTCTGTAAAGTTTTTACCAACTTGCCACTCACCGTAAAAATTTGAATCATCACCGATAAATTTTCACAGCACTGATTATGGTCGAAATGAAAAGTAGTAAAATTATTGAATGGGTTCGGGTAATTTAACAAATGACTTATTTGTGTGCTTTCTGCCTTTTTTACTTCAAACTCAAGAGTAGCTTCCGATACATTATTATATACATCATACGCTTTAAATTTGAGAAGATGTTTTCCCACCGGAAGGTTTTTGTATTTATAAATTACTTCCCCGCTTTGATAGGAATTGATATATGCCTGGTAATAATCATTCATCACCACACTTTTTGTATTGTCGTTATTCAATACTCCGGTGAGGTCTCTGCCAATACCACGGCCTGTTGTATTGATTCCATTTTCATCGTATAATTTGGCGATAAACACCGGGTTTTCATTTGTTAAACCGCCATTTACAAACTTCTCATCATTCATATACAGTTTCAGTAGCGGACCTGCATTATCGGTCTTTATCGAATCACTGGTTCCACCAATGAGAATTGAGTTTTCAAAGCCACCGGCATCGGTAATTTGGTTTTCGCCATAGTAGCTTATTTTGCCTTTTCCAAATTCATAGGCAATATCTTTGGGTACGATAAATGTAAAAGCAAACAATCCATTTGTTACACTTGCCTTGCCTCTGTACAATACATTATTTTGCATTTTAAATTCCATGGGAGTGCTTTCGGGCGGGGTATTTCCCAAAGTAACGTAGGTTGCTGTTTTATCGTAAACCGTTGGGTATATAATCCCGTTAAAGTTATTGTCAACCGTTCCGTCTTTAAAAGTAACAACACCCGATACCTCAACTTTGTTTAAAGCTTTTAAGGTATCCTTGAAAATATTTGTACCAACTCCATTAATCTTGCTTGTTTTTATCTTGTAATTTGGATAAGCAAGGGTCAAAAAAGGGTCTCCTAAAAAAGTAAAGTTTCGCGTATTCTCATCCAGATAGGCATTTTTGGTGTTTTTAAAAACATCACCCAACCTGGGTGGGTTTGCTTGTGAAGCGGAATCAAATCCGAGGTTTTCATAAAACCGGATGTTCAAAATTTCATTTTGATTTGAATAAACCAGCCTTACGGTGGTAAACAAACCTACTGCCCCACCATTGGGATTTAACAAGGCAATCTCGCCTGCAGAGTATCTGGCTGGGTCATCAAATCGGCTAAACTCACAGGTTGCGGTCATAAACAAAGGCAAACGAATGGCGCCGGTTGATTTTAAACCGTTCGTCCAGCTATTGATATCATCGATTCCCATCACCCGCTCAGCCGTTAATCCTACTTCGCCGCCATGCCCCACATAATTCCAAACCAGGCAGCCTTTTTCAATAGAATTGTTTATTGCTTTTTGGGCATCCGGGAACCGGGATCCGCCTGCTGTACTTTCTTTTTTATATGCATCCAGAAAAATTTTCTCTACGTTGTATTCAGGATATTTGCTTTGTATTGAATTGGCCAGAGAATTCGATTGGGTCTGATGCAGATTTTGATCCCCGTCATCAGCAGTAAAAACCAGATTGTAACGCCAGTTTGCCAGTGCATCCTTACTGGTGTATGCAATCATTTTATTCACCATATTATTGGCTTCTTCATTGTTGGTTACAATTAACCTGCCAATGCCAATATCCAGTAATTCATTGAGGTTTCCGCCAATATCCCAATTGCCTTCCGTGTCGTCAAGAAAACCTATGAAGTCATCGCTGCAATAGGAAGTGGTGGGGCCAAATGATTCATTACTCTCAAAGGTGGGTATAAAATTACTGTTCGGGTTTCTGCGGTATTTGTAATCGTAAGAAGCACGTCCGAATAGCAAAACATACTTAGGCATCAGGGAAGCATCTCCATTGGCCCGTTTATAAAACATTCTTAAAAAATCACGTACCGCACATAAATCCTGTGCGCCCGATGAAAATTCATTATAAATATCCTGGATATTTACCACATGTATTTTTAATAAATCTTTTTTTCTGTGGTGTTCAGCCAGGCGATTGGCCTCAGTATAAAAATTAGGATGGGTGATAATAAATCCATCGGCATAGGGCAGGGCATGTAGGTTTTGATTGGCAATTTTACCTGCAAAGTTTACCTGTAAATAATTGGTTCCATCATAGGCTGCAAAAGTTTTTAAACTATCTGATGTGGTGGTAAAACCATAAATATTATTTTGAAAATCTCCATCAATGATAAAAGGCGAAATGGGATTTGTAACATCCAGTACTGTTAATGTTCGGTTGGAAGCAATATTAAACCGGGTACGCACGCCTGAACCTAAATTTACTGCATCTCTGAAAATAAAATTCCCATTATAATTGCGCAATTCGGCACGTGCCTTTATTTCAAAAAAATCGAGCCAGCCAATGCTGCCGCTTGCCGGCTTATTGTATGAATAGTCAATCGTAAAATTCGATGAACTGCTGTTAAAATTTGTATTGTTTAAAACCAAACCATTGGTATATGGATATTCATAACCCGGAGTGATGGCACTGCATGATTGGGTTAATAAAATAGAACCATTTACACTTACGGTGAACATACTTTCAATAAAAGAATGTGCAGTTACCGACGATAGGAAATTGATGGGTGTGCTTGTAATTAAATTAGGGATACTCACATTAAAACTCTGTTGAGTTACCCGGTCAAACTCTTCTCCAACCCAAACCTTTCCCGACTTTATTAAATTGGCCCGGTCGTTTTCGTAAAAATACAGGTGCTGGTAATTATCAATCGTTACCGTTGGGTTGCTTACCGGGTTGGCCTTTTCAATTCTTTTTCCATTGGCTGATCCTACCGTTAAAAAATAGTAGGTGGTATCGCAATACAAATTGGAAACATGTGCAAAAGCTGAAGTGGCCGGGTTAAAGCGCCATTGATTTAACTGCGATTCCCCGTAAAAGCTAATAAAGTCACCGGGATTAAATTTTCCATCCGCTTCGCCCTGAACCAAAATAGAAATTTCAGCCAGATCGTCAATCCGGTTTGCCGAGTTTTGCTTGGGCAGCATACCGGCACCATGTCCAAAAAGTTGAATTTTTCTCGGGTCGATAATATCCGGATTTAAGCCCATGTTTTTTAAATTGGCATAGTCAATGCGGTAGATACCGTTGTTTAATGTTGCCAGTTTATACCAGTTACCACTTGCCAATACCGAGTTGGGAGCGAAAGTTTTTTTGTATAAAGCAGATTGGTTTCCGGGTGATGGGCTGGTTTTTATTTCTATTGAAAATGTGATTAACTTTTCAATCACTCCATTTCTCATCAGCATGGGTATAAACTCAACAATCACAAAAGGTTTGCCGTTTTGATAGGCCAACTGGTATTTCAATTGAAAATCTGAAGTTATAAATTGGGCCGATTGTGTTTGTGATGGACTTAAATTTTCAAAATTCAGGGAACTTATGATAACGCTTTCTATTAAATCTTCCTGTAGTGGAATTATTTCCTGGTATCCCGGAAGGTAATTTTTTAATGCCAAATGGCTGGCTCCCTGAAAAGTCTGGTAATTTGTAAAGCTTTTGTTTTCAAGGGTATAAGGGCTTATCTGAGTCCATTTTAAAGTGCGGGTAAGGGTTATTGTTGCTGAGAACAAGGGAGTTGCACAAATAAAACTTCCAAATAGACCATATCTAAATAGGGACATTAAAATTCTATTTTTTTTAATATATTTCATTGTAAATGACAAAATACTTATTATTGAAAATTCGTTAGCAGGAATTAAAACGACAACAAATTAAAACAAATTGTGTGGTTGTATATAACTTTATTAATAAGTTAACAGTATAATTGCATTTAATTAGAATTAAAGACGTACAAAAAAAATGACCTTTAGCAGAGCCTCGGTGCTTCGAGTAATCTTATTCATACTTTGGTCCCTTATTGCAGGGAAGCAGGCTTTGGCTCAGGATCCGCAGTTCTCGCAATTCTATGCAAATCCCATATATACGAACCCGGCATTTGCTGGTACCAGCAATGTAGGCCGGATTGTGATTAATATGAGAAACCAGTGGCCAAGTATTGCAGGGGCATTTAGAACCGGCGCGGTGAGTTACGATGAACATTTTAAGTCGATTAACGGAGGTTTTGGCATACAGGCTACTTACGATGAACAGGGTGTGGGTACTTTACGTACCAATACCATCAATTTCATTTATTCATACATGCTTGAAGTAAATCGCCGGTTTACTATAAGAATGGCATTACAGGCAGGGGTATTTCAGAAGACCCTTGATTTTAGCAAATTGTTATGGTACGATCAGATTATTTTAACTCAGGGATTCATCAATCCTACGGCCGAACCTCCTGGCAATCCTTCCATCTTGTCGCCCAATTTTGCAACAGGTATTGTGGGTTATTCGAAGAATTTTTTTATCGGAATTGCGGTCCACAATTTACTGGAACCCGAACAAAATTTCTTTGAATCTGTTAAGGGCAATAATATTCCCAGACGATTTACCGTAAATACAGGCTATATTATTCCGATCGTTGAAACACAAGACCCAAAATACAGGGTAAACCTTTCTCCCAATGTAATATTTAAATCCCAAAGGCAATTTAATCAACTAAATCTGGGTTTATATTTAAGCAGGGGTTCAATGGTAGGTGGAGTGTATTTTCGTCAGAATAGTGTAAATGCTGATGCTTTTATCATTCTACTGGGTTACAGAACCCAAAAAGTTAAAGTAGGATACTCCTACGATGCAACCATAAGTGCAGCCCGCACCGGTGCAGTAAATTCGCATGAAGTGTCAATTGCCTTTGAGTTAAAAAAGAGAATACGCAGACCAAAATTTCCAATTTTGCATTGCCCTGATTATTAAATATAAAAAAATTAAGTTATATATTGCGGACTAATTAGCTACAAATGAAATTTACATTAAAAATATTTTTATTGTTTATTGCAATTTCAAGTGAAGCATTTGCTCAGGACCCGCAATTATCGCAATACTACGCCTCACCCATTTTTACCAATCCTGCCATGGCGGGAGCAGCCCGAAAAATCAGAATTGCCATTAGTGCCCGTACCCAATATACCGCTTTAAACAACAATTATAAAACCGGTGTGGCAAGTTTTGATGCTTATATTGGCAAGGTAAAAAGTGGGATTGGTTTCATCAGTTCGTACGATATTGCCGGAGATGGCTTTTTAACTACCCAAACATTCTCAGCTATTTATTCCTATAATCTCGATATTAACCGTGACTGGGCGTTTAATGCAGCGCTGCAGGGAGGCATGATTCAAAAGCGATATGATTTCAGCAAGTATGTTTTTGAAGACATGATTGATCCGGTTCGGGGCCCGGTTTTGGCCACCAAAGAGGTAAAAAATCTGGAGCAAATAATGATACCCAACTTTTCAACCGGAGGTTTGCTGTACAATAACAAAATGTTTTTTGGGTTTGCCATACACAATCTGCTCGAACCCAATCAATCATTTTATTACCGCGATAAAGACGACGCTCCTTTGAAACTGCCAAGAAAATATACAGTTCACGGGGGGATTAATATTTCATTGAACAAAACCCGGTACGACGAAGACCGGATTATTTTTTCTCCCAATGTTTTGTTTATGCAGCAACGAAATTTCTATCAGATGAACCTGGGATTTTATGTAAAACAAAAAGCACTCACTTTAGGCGGTTGGTTCCGTCAAACCTCTACCAACGGCGATGCGGCAATATTTTTAATAGGCATGCGTTTTCCAAGTGTGAAAATAGGTTATAGTTACGATGCCATTATTTCAAAAGCCAAAACAGCAACCGTGGGTTCCCATGAAGTTTCCCTTGTATTCGAAATAAAAACCAAGGGTCCCAGGGGTCCCAGGTATAATTCAAGACTCAGATGCCCAGAACTTTAATGAGGTAAACCAGGGGTTTACATTAGATTTATTCCAAAAAAAAGTGCAAAAGAAATTTTTATTTAAAAAATCCGTTATATTTGAAAATTCCAAATAATATACAACAATGAAAATTGTTTCAAAATTTTTACTTCTCTCTATGATTGTTACAGGCATGTTTTATACATCGTCATGTAGTCAGGGGAACAAGTCCAGCAATACCGGCTGGAAGTACAATGATCACAAATGGGGTGGGTTCGAAAAACACAAGTTTAAAGAGCAGGAAACCGGCCCGGGTCTTATTTTTGTTGAAGGAGGTACCTTTACTATGGGTTCCAGCGAAACAGATTTAACCTATGATCACAATAATTTTAAGAGAAGAATTTCGGTGAGCAGTTTTTATATGGATCAAACCGAAGTAACCAATTTTAATTATCTGGAATACTTGCATTGGATCATGCTGTTAAATACAGATAACCCGATTATTTACAAGAAATCATTACCCGACACCCTGGTATGGCGTGATAAATTATCCTATAATGAACCGTATGTGCTGTATTACCTGCGTCACCCTGCATACCGCGATTATCCTGTAGTGGGAGTGAGCTGGGTTCAGGCTGCAGAATATTGCAAATGGCGTACCGACCGCGTAAATGAAATGATCATGGTTCGCGAAGGTTTGATTAAACTTGAAATTCAAAAACAAACAGGAGATAATAACTTCAATACAGAGGCCTATTTGTTGGGCTTGTACCAGCCGGATATCAAAAAAGAACTGAAAGATTTTTCACCAGGTGGCAAAGGTCGTCAGGTACGTATGGAAGACGGGATTTTATTACCCAGCTACCGACTGCCTACAGAAGCCGAGTGGGAATATGCCGCCAGCGGATTTAAATCTGCCGGATATAATGAAAATGTGGATGTGAAGCGTATTTATCCCTGGAATGGTTTAACCATGAGAAGGAGCGATACCGAAAAAGCACGCGGTAAAATGTATGCCAATTATACCCGTGGACGTGGTGATGGCGCCGGTATTGCAGGTAACTTAAATGATGCCGCCCTTTATACATACAGAGTGAAGGACAAAAAATTCCTTCCCAACGATTATGGTTTGTATCACATGGCAGGTAATGTAAGCGAATGGACCAATGATATTTATCGTCCGCTTTCATTGGAAGATATGACCGGGTTTAACCCATACCGTGGTAATAGTTATAAGAAATATAAGGCTGATGCCGATGGTTATTTATCGGAAAAAGACAGCCTGGGCCGTATGATTTATATTGATGTGACTGAAGAAGACAATGCCAAGCGCAGAAACTACAAACGTGCCGATAATATTGGTTTCAAAGATGAATTGCAGTATACCGATATCGAACAAAAATATGAGTATGGTGCATCTACATTAATTGACAATGCCGCCCGCGTATACAAAGGCGGATCGTGGGCCGACAGAGCCTATTGGATGAGCCCCGGAAACCGCCGTTTCCTGGATCAGGAGCAATCTACTGCAACCATTGGATTCCGCTGCGTGGTTGACCGGGTAGGCGACATGACCAGCAAAGGAAAATAACAAACAATCAGATATTGAATAAAAAGGAGCTTAACGGCTCCTTTTTTTATAAAAAAAATTTACCATTGCAACCTTCCAACACATGCTTCCGTCTATCCTAATAACAATGCAAAAGTGAGCAAACAACTTGAACCACATATTTTGCAAGGATGTTTGCATAATGAGTTGAAAGCGCAGAAAGCTTTTTACCATCATTTTGGCAGTACCATGTATGCAGTTTGTTTGCGATACAGCAATACAAAGGAAGATGCAAAAGACATTTTGCAGGATGGCTTTGTAAAGGTTTTCAGCAAATTGGCCCAATACAGTGGCAAAGGTTCTTTGGAAGGTTGGATGAAACGAATTTTTATTAATACGGCATTGGAACATTACCGGGTAAATAAAGTTTATATGCAGCAAAGCGATGTAGATGAGGCCTATCATATCAGTCAGCAATCTTATGCTTTGGAAAAGATTTCACAGAAAGAAATTATGGCTGTACTAAGCAAAATGGCACCGGGTTACCGAACAGTTTTAAATTTGTATGCAATAGAAGGATATACCCACGCGGAAATTGGAGAGATGTTGGGAATTAGTGAAGGAACCTCTAAAAGTCAGTTGTCGCGTGCGAGGGCCATTTTCATTCAAACCTGGTTAAAATTAAATAAGTAGTAAGTAGTAAGTAGAAAATAGAAAATAGAAAATGATGTAGGGTCTGGTCGCGACCAGACCAAAACGCGACCAGACCAAAACGCGACCAGACCAAAAACAGACCAGACCAAAAGCAAATAGAAAATTTTGAAAGCATTTGAGAACATAGACGAAATTTTAAAGAAGGGGATGGAGAATTATCAACCGGCCCCGCCTGCCGATGTTTGGGCTCACCTTGAGCAAAACCTGGTACAGGCACCTATGGGTTCAACCCAAAGCCACCTGGGAAATGCAGGTAAAATAGTAAATGCAATAAAAAGTGCCGGCATTATTACCAAAATTGCTTTACTGGCTGTTGTTCCTTCCCTGCTTGGCGTTTACTTAATGTTTCAATCAGAACCGGCAACCAAAATGGCAACGGTTTCTCCGGCTAATCAGGTTTTAGAAGATGTAAAATCAAATGAGCCTGAAGAAAATAATCAAGTATTGGCGGAACCGAAAAGAGTAGAAAGTTCAGATATTAGCAATTCAGCAAGTGCCGTTGCACAAGAATCCAATTCGGGTAAAAGCAAACCCAACAACAACCCGATTTTACCGGTGATTGAAAACAAATCAAATACACCGAATCCGGAAACAAATGCGGGACAACAAAATTCTGTTAATACAGGAAGTGGCATTGCAGCCAGGTTAAGCAATCCTGCTAAAAAAGAAACACCTGCAAAAAGACTTGATGATATTGATACAATACCAGTTCCAAAAATGAAGAATCTCCAAAAATCTGAGTCATCAACGCTTGAAATTATAAATGTTTTTACACCAAACGGAGATGGAATTAACGATAAGTTTGATATTGAAATTGAGAATCCGGTTTACTATCATTTAATTATTTATGATTTTAAAGGGAAAGTGGTATTTGAAAGTTCTGATAAAAGCAATACCTGGAATGGAACAGATATGAAAACGGGTATGGATTGCGAAGTTGGATATTATACATACTCATTTGATTATCAACTAAACAATTCTAAACCGGTTCAAAATAAAATAGATTGGTTATTGTTGAATCGATGAAAATTGTTAATGAGAAAAAATAGATGTAAGTTAGCAAAATTATAAATAGAAAAAAGAACCATAAATTATTATAAACATTAATTATTATTTAAAATGAAACGATTATTTACGCGATTAGGTTTGTATAGTTTGCTATGGCTATCAGCCCTCGCCAGCTATGGTCAGTCAGTAAACTTAGCCATTACTCCAAATATCATCTGCCTCAACCAGAATGTTCAGGTATATGCCTTGCTTTCGGGGGTAGGTACAGGAGATGTAACTTCCTACACGTTTTATTGGAATGCCGCAAAAACAGATTCTTCATATAATGATCTCAGCACGGGAACTCCTCCAAAAAACAATGCATATAAGTTATATAGTGCCGCAGGTGCATATAAAATTTCTGTGGTTGTGCGGTTTTCGACCCGCTCCGATTTAACCTATGAGGTTTGGGATACTGTATACAATCCACCAACTGCCATTATTGCCTTAACAAGCCTGGATAGCCAGTGCTTTAAGGGCAATTCGTATTGCTTTTTAAACAACTCAGCAATAGGAGCATTTCCAAGTTTACCGGTGACTAGCATGATTGCAACCTATGGAGATGGAGATAGTGCGTCTTTGTCGGCAGGGGGAACCATTTGCCATACTTACACAAAAGGAAATACTGTATTCCAGACTTCAGTAAGAGCTACTGATGTGGGGGGTTGCTGGTCAAAAACATTCATGAACGTTTTTGTTGCACCGAATATAGATGCCGCTTTTGTCGTAAATGGAATACCCAAATGCGATACCACACCTTATATTTTTGTAAATAATACACCCGTTTCACCTTCCAGTTTATTGTGGTTTAAATGGTATTACGGCGATGGAAGTACATTCATGTCAAGCATCCCGCCGATTCCGTCTGAAGTAATTGGCCCCGGAAACAAATGGTCGGGATTTACGCATTATTATACAAAAAGCGGGGTATTTGATCCGATTTTGGTTGTAAAACACAGGTACTTTAATTGTACCGACAGCTTTGTTTACTCACAAACAAATAATCAATTACCCGAAAATATTGTTATCCGGTATGATATCAGAAGCCGGAGAAGTATTAGTAACGATACCATAGCAGACAGTGTTTGTAATGATAACCTGAATACCGCCGGTGTTTGCCTGTATAATAATTACCCGCTGCAGGGAGTGAACGCACAAATTCAAATACTTTGGGATTTTGCCGATCCAAACGCCAACCCTCCCGGATCTGATAAGTTTTTAAATAATGCCACCCCATGTTACCGGTATCAGGGAATGGGGCAATACTTCCCATCCTTATATGTGGGTTGTCCGGGCAAACCTGTAAAAAGGCTAAACTTCTGGTCACGGATTGATACGGCCAAGGCGAGCGATTCGCAATATTCTCCGCCACCCATTACAAACCCGAGGTTAAATACAATTAATGGCTATTTGTTCAGTGCAAATGATTGTATTTCGCAGTACCGTGAAATATTTACAGTAGCCGGAGCCTGGAAATCGGTAGCCTCAGCAGACCCTTCAACAGGAGAATTTACGCTTCCGGGTCATGGTTTTGCTAACGGCGATTCGGTTAAATTTACGGTTACCGGTTCGGTATCCGGAATTACCAATTGTAATACCTATTATGTACAGTCCGTTACTTCCAATACCTTTAAACTGGCACTGACGCCTGCAGGTACACCGGTAAATATTAATCTGCTTAGTCCACCGTATGTGGCCCCTCTTATGGGAAAAATAGAAGTTATGGCTTTTGACAGTATTGTTCAGTACTGGAAATGGTTTAACAATGATTACAGCAAAATTAATTATACCAAAACACGCGCAGATCTGCAAGGTTTTGGTTTAAATATCCTGGGCCCCAAGGTTCAGGTTGAAGATCCAATGGCAATGCCTCCGGTTGTAATCAAACCTTATTTGAAATCACAATGCGGACCCGACCTGCCTGTTGAGTTTGTAAATGCAACCAACCTGTATCAGTCAAATAATCTGTACATCAGATGGGATTTTGCAGATGATTATTCACCAAAGTGTACTTCCTTTTCGGTACCCGACCCAAGCAAGCCTGCTTCTCCTGTGAACCCAAACAGTTGCCAGGGTTGTGAACCGTATACAACAGCCAATGATATGCTAAACAGAACAGTAGGCAGATTTATTGTTGATGGTGTCATATATCCGGGAAGGGTAAATTGCAAATATTCGCATGATACATTACCTATTCACTCTTATGTAAGATGGGATAAAATATTAAACTGGTTTAAATACGGGCATGATTTTCCTCCATATGATTCTTCTGCCAACGGATGGACTACCGATCCAGCCCAGGTTACCTGGCCACAAGGAGCAGGTCCTAATTATACGGGAAAAAAACTTGTTCATCCGGAAGACGCGTATACCTGGGGTCTTCCCATGTTCTCGGCCGGGCCAACTCCTTCAAGGATAGATACATTAGCAAGAATGTGGCCTGCAGACATTATGCCCAACAGGCCAATTACCCTAAATAATGCAATACCAGATCCGATTGCAAATTTAAAAGGTTACTGGCAATATAATATCGGACCCGGACACAGACTGGATACCGGTAATCTATTTATTTTCCCGAACGATTTATCAAAATTACCCAATGGTGCGCTCAGAAGGTACCGTGGAAACACACCTCTTGGGGATGGAACCACCAATACATTGTATGATTATTTCTTCAAACGGAGAATATCGGCTAGTTATACTGTAAGACTCTATATGAAGGATAGTTTTAATAACCAATCAGACGATCCATATAAGTCATTTACCCGGATCAATATGGTTAATGGCAAAATAATTATTCAGCAAAAAACAGAAGTTCAATCCAGCCCGTTAGATACAGTTATTCATCAATCAGATACATTCTCATATACCAGTTCGCCACCCTCAATTGTAAACGATACATTAATTTACAATTACAAAGCGTACCCCTTATATTCGGATAACAGCACGGTTCCGCCTACGAAATATGTTTTGATACGGGATGACGAGTTCTTTGTAGATTACTTTGACTGCGGTAAAGAAGCAACCGTTACATTGCCGTTGGTAGGTGTAGATGCCTATGGATTGGGATTAAACGGGAAAATATGTCCGGGATTTTTTGATGGTATTAATGGAGGAAATCCTAAAATACATTTTGGTACTGCAGCGGGCAATCCGGGTTTATACCCTACCGGAAATCAGCGCACTTATCTCTTGTTTAATTTCGATTCATTGTTAGACAGGCATGACAATACACCCTGCGCATTAGATGGATTTGTGCAATTTGACGGAACTTCCCCAATGTTTACGCCTCCTTCTGCTACTACACCCGGTGGCACCCGTTGGCCTCCGTTTAACAATGCTCCGAACTTTAATCCTTTAACCGTGTGGCAAACCATAAATGGCGGAATAAACAATACGCATTATTTGCCTAATGGTCCATGGCCATTCTCAAATAGTCCAATCGACCCCAAAGGATATGTGACGGTAGGTTTGATTATCGGACATGGTTGCGCCACATTTGCATGTAATGCTCCGGCCTGTTTATCGGATACCGTATGGTATCATAATTTCATGCAATTTATTTCTTTAGACGGTACGTTTACTTATAAAAAGGTTGGAGGGAATCCGGTTTATGGAAATCCTGCAAGATTACCGAGCCAGGACTTTACTTATGACCCTGCAAGTAAATTACCATGGAGTCGTTTGTATGGTAAAGGAGATGTTTTTGAGTTTGAAACATATCTGCTTAAACAGGATTATGTATTGGCCGATGTTTGGGATTGGGGTGATGGTATTGTAACTGTGGATTCGTTTTATACAAATCCAACAGATACATTTATTTATTTGCATCCAACTACAAATCCGAATGACAGTACCTTTTTTACAGCACACACATACCCAATAAACAGGGTACGTTATGAGTTCAATACCGAAACCTTCCCATGGACAATAATAAGTCAGAACATTCCTTATCCTGTAGGAGTTCAGGTATTGGATACGTTTCATTATGATACCATCTGGCAGTGTTTTGACCTGTTGCATAATGCAGCACCGCAAAGCGTAACCAAGGTTTATACACGTATTGATACTGCATTTTTTATACATCCTGTTCGTCACCAGTATAATTTATCATCCTGGGAAATGAAAGCGGGTCCGGGTAGCCCTGTTATAAAAGGAGATATTACCATGATACAGCACAATCTCATCACAACTACTGAATGTTCAAATCAGTCATTTAGATGGATTGTTATTGGAGTAATGGATACATTTATGATTAAGGATAATGATGCCATACTCTGTGTGGGTGAAACCGGATACTTTACAGATTCAATCCGATACTGGTATCCAAAAGATGATGGCGTTCGTAATCCTTCGCGTCCGCTCGACATTGGAGAGTATCCTTTGTTATCCGGATATCAGACAGGCTCCAATCCTTTAACCTACTGGGGTTCCAATACCTTTGACCGGGGGATGGACAATTATCCGAATGATACCATAAAAAAATGGCCAAATGCTACCAAAGGGGGCAAAATAGATACTTTCTTCTATGAAAGAATCTATTGGGATTTTGAATCGGATGGAGTGATTGACTTTGCGGGTATAAACCCATCGCATAAATTCGCAACGCCGGGACGATTTAAAGTTTCTATGATTAGCCGCGATACGGTTGGTTATTATGACACCTGTGTGATGTTTGTGGATGTGGTGAAACCAGTAGCCAATTTTACCAGCAAATCAATATTCCTGTGCAGTGATCCAACTAAATTCTTCGATTCGAGCTATATTATGGATGATTGTTTTATCCTTACCGGTACCTCATGCGACCAGATTGCTGTTCGGCATTGGTGGTTTGGTGATAATGGATACGGTCCGAATGCATGGAGGTCGGAAGTTAATGATCCGCTGTATCCATATCGCAAAAATGGATGGTATCGTGTTCAGGAATCTATCCTTACTGCCCAGGGTTGCGTAGATACCGTTAGAAAAGATATATTTATTAATGGACCTCGTCCGAGAATTAAATTATTGAATGATACACTCGGATGTACTCCATATACAATAAGGGTTCTTATTTATCCGAATGATTCGGGTGGAACTACTACCGGTGCCACACAAATTTTCTCAGGAAGAGCGGATGGCGTTGGAGATGATATTTCGTACAAAAACCCTGATACATTATCAATAACATATAACAAGGAAGGCGTGTATTATCTGAGAGCAATCGGATGGGATAAATTCCCTTCCAATGATTGTCCGCCTATTCATGTGCCGGATACTGCCGGAGGAATTGAAAAGCCCATCCGTATTATCGTTAAGGATCCATACCATGTTGATGTGGAAGTTTCGAAACAACAGGTTTGTGTGGGCGAAATATTCCAGGTATGGAATTTGTCAAACCGCGATACCATTACCAAGTATAGAATGTATTTGTATAACCAGGATTTTACAACCGTACTGGATACCTTGTATAAAACAAACTTCATTCAGGATACCGCATGGAAGTACCATTTAACTACAGCGGGTATTTATAAAGTGGTGCTGCACTCAACCCGTATGCTCGAAGGCATGCCGCAGTGTTCATCATTTGATACCACAACCGTGCAGGCCAGGAAAGCAAAAGCAGGTTTGAAAATTGACAGTCTGGGCTTACCTAAATTCTATGTATGGAATGAAAGCGATAGTGCCAATGCAGCTGGATATGTTTGGATTATTTACAATCCGGATGGCAGTGAAAGAACCAAGGTAGTGGTACCGGATAATGCAAGCCAGTTCTATCATTTGGGAGCAATTGACTTTAAGAATGATACAGGTGAGTTTAAAATTTGTATTTGGGCAACCACCAATAATCTGCTCAATTGCGATGACTCGGTTTGTAAAACAGTTATCAATAATTTCCAGACAGAAATTGTAATTCCTAATGTGTTTACACCTAACGCAGATGGTTTTAACGATGTGTTTAACATAAAAATAAAAGGGGAAGAACTTTATGAACTAAAGATTTGGAACCGTTGGGGTGGAGTTGTTTTTGAAAGTTCTGATTCCAAGAAAATGTGGAACGGACGCACTCAAAACACCGGTGCAGAAAATCCGGAGGGTACTTATTACTTCGTGTTTAAGTATCGCTTAAGAGGAAAAACTGATCAAATGGTTAGAGGTACTATTACCTTAATCAAAGATTAAATACCCGGCATAACAACAAAAAGCCCATCACGATTTTCGTGATGGGCTTTTTTGTTTTAAATCCTAAATCCTAAAATCTAAATCGTACATCATACATCGTACATCGTACATCATACATCGTACATCGTATATCATACATCATACATCGTACATCGTACATTGTACATCGTACATCGTACATTGTACATCATACATCGTACATCGTACATCGTACATCCTGCCTTCACTAAAGTTACGGCAGGCAAGCGTACATTTACATATACCTGCGTTTTACCATTTTTTCCAATTCCTGAACCAACTCATTTGAATGTTGCCATTGATAAAATTGTTTGAGTTCATTAAAAATCTGTAGTGCATAGGTACGATCTTCTGCATTGTTCATTTTATCAATTGCTTTTGCATACTCAACTACATTTTCCTTAAACAATTCGTTTACAAATGCAATTTTCTTGTTGAGGTTAATAGCAGTCTTTAAATTATCAATCGGGGCTTCAATGGTTTTGTCAGCTAATGGAACCGGATTTGCCTGAATTTTTTGTGCAATCCGTTCATTATAACTGATTTCTTTTTCTATTAAAACCGCATTGAGAATCGCAGGTTTGGCTTCTTCATTCCGGTTGTTGTCGGAATCGGGCATCACCGTGTATTGAATCCGTTTGTTTTCCAGTGCTTTTTCAAAGTTGATATCTATGGACGGTTCCGTGTTTTGGATTTTTGTATCCGAAATCGTTTCATTTTCAATTTCAATGTGGGCTTCAATGTTTAATTCTACTTTTTGTTCTATTGAATCCAATGTTTCTTCATGATGTTCAGCCCAGCTCATAACTTCTTTAAAACTGTCAACTTGTAATGGTTTTTCGGTAATTACAGTATTTTCAACGCGAATGGATTCAATGTTTTTTGGAAGATCCGAAAGTGGTTTTTCAAGCGGTTTTTGAATTTCTGCAAGAGGTAATTTAGCAGCCAATTTTTCTTCCAATTCGTCAGATTCACTTTTAAGTTTCATTAAAAGTTCGTACAAATCGAGACATTGTTTTTTCAATAATTCCTTTTCTATGCTGGTCAAACTGAGACCCGGATCCAGAATCTGACGAATATTTTGATTTATATCGTCAGCTTTTGATTTTATTTTACTAACTAATTGTAAGGAATTCATGACTTTAGGTATTATTGATGCAAATTTGAGAATTCTTAACAAAGATTAATCAACAATTTTAGATATTAGTTGACAAATTAGCATACTTAAAAGCACACTTATGTCCGAAGAAATGTTTATTGAACCGCGATACCACCCACATCAGCGAAAAGGATGGATAGAAGTGGTATGCGGTTCCATGTTTTCGGGAAAAACAGAAGAACTGATACGCAGGATAAAGCGGGCAAAAATTGCAAACCAGAAAATAGAGATTTTTAAACCGGCCCTGGATACAAGGTATGATGAAGTAAACGTAGTATCACACAATGAAAACGCAATTCCTTCAACACCGGTTTCGAGTTCATTAAATATTCTTTTAATGGCTAATGATGCAGATGTGGTAGGAATTGACGAGGCCCAGTTTTTTGACGACCAGCTGGTTTATGTTTGCGAAAAACTGGCGGAACAGGGCATCAGGGTTATAGTGGCCGGATTGGATATGGATTACCTGGGGAAACCTTTTGGCATGATGCCCCGGTTAATGGCGGTTGCAGAATATGTTACCAAGGTGCACGCAATTTGTGTAATTTGCGGTGATCTGGCAACCCATACCTTTAGAAAAGTGCAAAATAACAACCTCATAATGCTGGGTGAAAAAGATACCTATGATGCACGTTGCCGGAATTGTTTTAACCTGGGTATGCAAAAGGAATTATGAACGCCGATTACGATATAATTATCTTTTCTCTTACTCGCTGGGATCACCCCATGTCGGGTTCTTCCCTGGCATTTGCAAAAGAATTTAGCCGCCATCACCGGGTGTTTTTTGTCGACAGACCTTTTTCAATCAAGGATCTGTTTAATGATTATGAAACTTTTGATCTGAAAAAAAGAATCAATGCCATATTATTCAGGCATAAACCCTTTATCAGTGTAAATACAGGTTATTCAAACTTTACCGTGGCAATTCCCGGACTTTGTTTACCGCTTAATTTTTTACCAAAAGGTTTTGTGTTTAATTTTTTTAACAGGTTTAACCAATGGGTGGTTAAGGCTTGTATCAGAAAAATGATTGCGAAATTTGGAATCAAAAATTATATATATATCAATTATTTTAACCCGGCTCTTTTACCTGTATTAACTAATATTCGCCCCAAACCCCTTGCCAATATTTATTATATTACCAATAATATCAGACTTTCCAAATATGTATCCAAACATGGAGTTGCAGGCGAAGAAAAAGCGCTGGAGTTTGCTGATTTTGTACTGGTAAGTTCGAGGTTTCAGTTTAAAAGACTCATCTCGCAAAAATCAAACATTCATTATATTCCGAATGGAGTAGATTATGAATTTTATGAAGCGGCCCGGGTGCATTCTGTTCAAAAACCCTATGATCTGTTAAACATTGGGGATACAAAAATAATTATGTTTTGCGGGTACCTGAGTGCTATACGCATCGATTACCAGTTGTTAAAACTGATATGCGAAACCTATCCCCATTATTTGGTGGTAATGGTTGGTACCTACGAAGAAAGGGACTTGTTGAATTACAGACTTGAGCATATCAGTAACCTCATTATTCTGGGAAACAGAAGGTATGAATCGATGCCGGGCTACTTAAATACAGCGAATGTTACCATAATACCCTACTTATGTAATGAACTCAATAAAAGTGTGTATCCCTTAAAATTAAATGAATATCTGGCTATGGGAAAGCCTGTTGTTACTACCCATTTCAGTGAGGACCTGGATGGGTTTTCAGAAATCATATATATAGCCGATACCTATGACGAATTTATTGACAGTATTCAGATAGCCATGGATAACGACAATGAAAATTTAAAGAATACCCGCTTTGAAACCGCTGCAAAAAATACATGGAAACGGCGCGTTGAACATATGGAAAATATTTTTACGAAACGTATCACCTCAAATTAATCAGTGCGTATGTTGCCCCCTTATGATGTATTTATGTTTGGACTGACACGAAGTGATTATACCCTTTCTTCTGTTTCAGTTGCCTGGGCCAAAGAATGGGCTAAAAGCAACCGGGTTTTTTATATCGATCGTCCGTACAGTTTCAAGGATGTTAAACACGAATGGCGCAACCCGGCTTTTAAAAGAAAACTAAAAGCCCTGTTTTTGGGCAGGGATATATACCATACCATTCAGTTTGAACAATGCAGTTTTATTCAGGTTACCCCCTTGATTTCGCTTCCGCTCAATTTTCTGCCAGAAGGTAAAATCTATAACTGGCTCAACAGATACAATAACTATGTTGTTAACCGGGTAATCAAACAAATCATTAAAGATTATCAGGTTAAAAACTATATCTTTTTCAATTCGTTTCATCCGGTTTTGTGTCCGTACGTGCCGGCGTTTATCAAGCCCCGGCCTTTGGCCAGTATATACCAGTCGCTCGATGAAATAAGTGAAGAACCCTATATAGCCAGACACGGAATACATGCAGAAGAAATTGCCATGAAAGGCTGCGATATTGCCATTGGAACCTCAACCAAATTGTGTGAGCGGCATGCATGGGCACACCACAGAGAAGTACATTTACTTGCCAATGCGGCCGACTATGATACCTTTGAAAACGCCATAAACAAACCTTTTGAAAAGCCCGCTGAATTTTATGATTTTACCAAACCCGTAATTATTTATACCGGGCACTACAGCGACTTACGACTCGATCATGAACTGGTAAAGAAAATTACCGAAGCGTTTACAGATTATGAAATTTTGTTTGTTGGAACTTATGTAGAATCAGACCTGCATAAATATGGTCTGGATAAGATTTCCAATTTACACTTTATCGGTTCAAGGCTAATAGAACAATTACCGGCTTATTTAAAATACAGTAAAGTGGCAGTTATTCCATATAAAAGCAATTCGCTTACCGCGGGTATTTATCCGCTAAAAATTAATGAATACCTGGCTGCCGGAATTCCTTGTGTTTCCAGTAATTTTAGCAAAGACATCGCAGCGTTTGCCGATGTAATTTATTTGGCCGATACACATGAACAATTTATTGAATGCATTAAAAAAGCATTGAAAGAAAATCCGCAGGAGCAACTGGCAAAAAGAATGCAGGTTGCCAAAGACAATTCGTGGAGAATGCGTATCAAAAAGCTCGAAGGAATCATAGAAAATTTTGTTGACTCTAAATAAAACCATTCCATTTTCGGATGAACCATTCACTGCTCATCATTAGTATAAGCAATGCGAAAATCCATTTTTGGTGCATCAGCTCTTTCACTTCATTTTGTTCAAAAATTACAGGTTTGATATTTTCATTCTTTGTTAACTCCTTATACAAATCATCCAGCTGATGCGGGTAAAACATGCTGCCTCCATTTTGTTCGGCCAGGTTATACAAGAGCTGATGATCGGCCCGGGTTTGTAAAAATTCGGCCTGTAAAGCACTTACGGTAAACTTTCCGGTTTTTTTCTCATATTTATTACTGCCCGATACTTTTGCTTCATATTGATAAATGCCCGGAGGCAAATTGCCGGTTTCCAGCTGATACGCCTTTTCCGTTTTGCTAAAATTGTAAGCGTATTTTTTTCCGTTCTCATTGAGGAATACAATTGAAACTTCCGGTTCATTGATTAATTCATAGGCATCATTATACAATTCAACTTCAACCTGAACCGGTTCATTTTCATCAAAGATATTTTTTGCCGTATTTACCCTGAACCTGCTTTTATCATTTTTACCGGCCACAAGACGTATGGTTTTATTCAGCAGGCTTTGCGTGAATTCATGATTCCCGTTTAACATAAAATCCTGCAGGTGCCAGCGCCAAAATCCTTCGCCGCAAAAATAAGCACTCTGAACGCCCTTGCTTTGCGAAAAAAATAAAAGCGGTGCAGTGGTTTTTACATAACCTATTTGCTGATACATAAATATTGCAGCATCGTTCGGAATTTTATAAGTTCCATAGGGCGTTATTAAAGGAGCCAGTTTGCCAAACATTTCCTGCTGGTTTGGTTCGGGCTGAAACAAATTAAAATTCGGATTGTAATAACTCTGTGCCTCATTAAAATTTTCGGGAGGGCCTGCAACCTGCAATGCCGACAATTGCGCCAATACATTTAAACCACTTTGCCTGCCAATAATAAAAAATACAGGCATGTTTTTTTTATTAAGCTGTGCAACCAGATTGTAGCCCTCACCCCTTAATCCCGGTAACTGATGTAAGATAAACAAGCTAGCTTCATCCATCCACTCATTGTTATAATCACTGAGCAGGGAAAATTTTACCTCGTAATTGAGATTTGATGCCAAACATTGGCGAATCGCCGAAACATCAGGATGCGGCGTTTGGGCCAGTAAAAATATTTTTTGTTTGGTCTTAATCACATTCACCTGAATGCGGGCTTCATTATTTACGTAACTTATTTCGTTATTCAACTTTTGTATTGAGATGCTATAAACATGCAGTCCTTCCTGTGCTGCAGGCAAAGTAACCGGAACTCCCGCAAAAAACGAATTGCTGTTCACTTTTATTTGCCGGCTTGTAATCAATTTTCCGTTTTCACTTACCGATAGTACAAGGCTTTCATTATTACAAAAAAACGACTTGAGTTCAACCTCAGTTTCAAAAGCATTACCTGCATATACCAACTGATTGTACTTTACCTGTTTTATCAGTGCATCTCTTCTCTGTAGCGTATCGCCAAGGGCAATGGTGTAAATAATACTTTTTGATTTATTTTCGGCATACAGGGGATTGCTGCCCCGGTTGTATATGCCATCACTGGCCAAAATAACGGCTGCTAAATTTAAATTGTAATTTTTGTTCTGAACCGAATTCAAAGCATCAGAAATATTGCTTTGCTTTTCGTTATAGCTGAGCGTACCGTTTGGAGTTTGTGTTTGGCCAAAAGTAATTAATTGCAGGTCATATTTTTTGGCGAGTTGTTGTTTAAGTTTTTCTATTTCTTTTAAAAATGTATCCTTATAATAAGCCAAATCTTTGTTGTTTATAATCGACTGACTATTATCGAGCGCAAGTACAACTATGGGCTTTTCTGTTTTTTGACTGATAAATTTAAACAGCGGGCCCAATAACAAAAAACACAGAAAAAAAATCAGTGTAAATCTGAGCATGTATAATGCAAGCCTGACATACCTGTTTGTTATTTTTAAGGGATTATTATAATATAAAAAAAAGCTTCCGCCAGTTGCCAGTACAAGGCTGGCTAGCATTAATAACCAGGGATAATTTACACTAAAGCTCATTAAATTTATTTAAAGGTAGGTTTAACATAGATCGTTTATTGGGGTATTACATTACCATACCCCCACAAACGTTTAATGTTTGTCCGCTGATATATGACGAAGCCTCACTGGCCAGAAACAAAACGCAGTTGGCAACATCTTCGGGACTGCCGCCTCTTTTCAAAGCGATGCCTTTTACCCATTCAGCACGAGTTTCATCACTCAGCGTTTCGGTCATTTCGGTTTCAATAAAACCCGGTGCAATGGCATTGCAGCGTATATTGCGTGAACCGAGTTCTTTAGCAACCGATTTGGTAAGCCCGATCATTCCTGCTTTTGATGCAGCATAATTTGTTTGTCCGGCATTGCCCGTTAAACCAACAACGGAGGTAATATTGATAATGGAACCCGACCGCGCTTTCATCATGGGCCGCATAACGGCTTTGGTCATGGCAAATGCCGATTTTAAATTAGTATCCAGCACTTCATCCCACATTTGTTCGTTGATACGCATCATCAGATTATCGCGGGTAATGCCTGCATTGTTCACCAGTATATCAATGGTTCCAAATTCTTTTACCACTTCTTCTGTTAATTTTTCGGCCGAAGCAAATTCGGCGGCATTGCTTTGATACCCCTTTGCTTTGATACCCAGGGTGATTAATTCCGTTTCAAATGCCAGTGCCTTTTCAACCGAACTCACATAGGTAAATGCGATATTGGCTCCAGCCTGAGCCAGTTTTAACGCAATTCCCTTTCCAATTCCGCGCGAAGCACCTGTAACTATTGCCGTTTTGCCCTTTAGGTTCATCATATAAAATAATATTTGAGCAAATATAACCACAAAAACATAATTATATACGGGCCGACTTAATTGTACGGGGCTAACACACGTGTCAGCCCTGAACCAAATACACAAATCATCCCAGAGGATTAAAAATTCAAAATTTTACTTGACTATTAAATACTTATAACTACCTTTATCGGATTAATCCAATCATTATGAAAACAAAAATTTACTCTTTGATTATTTCTTTTGCTTTTTCATGCATGTATTTATCAGGGCAGGTTCTTTGCCCGGCACCCACCACACTTACGGTTGCTAATATAACTGCTGCATCGGCTACATTGAGCTGGAGCGGGACAAGCACCGTGAGCAGTTATAAAATTTCTTATCAGGCTTCAACACCTGCAAACGCGCCCATTTTATTTGTAAATACAAATACCAGCACGGCAACTTTGGCAAACCTTACAGCCAACACCACCTATATGGCAAAGGTTCAAAAAGTTTGTGAATCCAATGGTGTTGTTGTTTATTCAAATCCGGCTGTGGCTACATTTACCACTTTAGCAGGCACTACAAATCCTTGCGCAGTACCCATTGAATTGCTTGCCAAAGAAATTACTGCAACTTCGGCCAAATTATTTTGGAATGCTGTAAGCGGCGCATCTTCTTATAACGTGATGTACAAAGTTGCCAATTCATCGGTTGCTTATACAACAGTTAACACAACTGTAAATTACTTAATAAGAACAAATTTAAGTCCAGCTACACTCTATGAATTTAAAGTTCAAACAGTTTGTGGTGGAAGCAATGCAGGATTGGTTATTACAAGTGCTTACTCATCTGTTAAAACTTTTAGCACCTTGTCGGGCACTACACATCCCTGTGCCGTTCCGGTAGATTTACTTGCGAAAGAAATTACAGCAAACTCAGCACGCTTAACCTGGAATCCGGTGAGCGGGGCAAAATCTTATAATGTTGTTTACAAATCTACAAAGTCAACAACTTCCACAACGGTAAATACACTTACCAATTATTTAAATCTCTCGGGTTTGAACCCCGCCACAAACTACGAGTTTAAAGTACAAACGGTTTGTGGCGAATCAGGAACCAACACGCTTATAACAAGTGCATTTTCTGCCATTAAGCCATTTGTTACTTTGGGCGGAAGTCATCCAGAACCCTGTGCAGTACCCACTGAGATATCGGCAAAAGCAATAACTTCAAACAGTGCCAAAATAATGTGGAATCCGGTTAGTGGTGCAATTGCTTATAAAGTTATTTTTAAAGCTACAATCACCCCCGACAAACACTTTACTTCAGTAAATACCAGCACAAATTATGTTATTTTAAATAATTTAACTCCGGGAACAATTTATCAATATCAGGTGCAAACAGTATGTGCAGGTGCATCAGGAACCAATAAGGAAATAACCAGTGCATTATCTGCTCTTAAAACATTCACCACCCTGGGAGGCACCCCTAATCCTTGTCCGGCACCTACTAATCTAAGTTCAACTATTCACTCATTCAGCCACGTTACCTTAGGCTGGAATTCAAGTAATAAAATGGGCTTTAATGTAAAATACAAACCCTTAAACAGCTTAAACTGGACAACTACTTTCTGGACTGTAAACTCAAAAACAATTGGGAATCTTTTACCTAATACAAACTACGAATGGAAGGTGCAGTCTGTTTGCTCAACCACCACAAACAATGGCTTGTTTAGCGAATGGGTAGGAAGCAAATTCAAAACACCCCCACAATTGATATTAGGTCCGAACCCATCAGGTTCAAATTTAAAGTTGTATTACCAGTCGGGTAGCAGCCAGCAAATCAGTTGTACCATTCACGATTATTACGGCAAAGTTGTTATCTTACAAAATAAGGATGTGGTTGAAGGTTCCAATGAAATTGAAATCGCCACTGATGCCGTAGAAAACGGAATTTATTTTGTACAGGTAAAAGGAAGTGAAGGTACTCAACTTATGAAGTTCCTCATTCAGCATTAAGAGGAAGGAAATACGAATTACGAGTGACGAATTACAAGTGACGAATTACAAGTGACGAATTACGAGTGACGAATTACGAGTGACGAATTACGAGTGACGAATTACGAATTACGAGGTACAATGTATTTAAAATTATATAGAGATCCTATTCGTTTCTTTGTTTCTTTGTAGCCATTAAAATTCATATTGCTACAAAGAAACAAAGGAACAAATTTAAAAAGCCAAACGGCTAGCAATTTATATTTAATGTCACCCTGAGCTTGTCGAAGGGCCTTATTAACTACTTCTCCGCCATTTCGGTTTTGCGGTATTCGTCAACCAATTGTTTTTGCATTTCGAAAGGTACCGGAGCATAATCGGCAAAATGGCTGCGTACTTTAGCCCGGCCCTGACTGACACTTCTTAATGAGTGAAAGAATTTATCAAGCTCGGCCATTGGGGTACGTGCTTTAATGACCTGGTAGCCGTTGTCAACTTCCATATTCATAATCATGCTTCTGCATCCCTGCAATTCAGTCATTACATCACCCATCATGGTATCGGGCACTGCAACTTCTACATTGTGTATGGGTTCAAGCAATAAGGGCTCAGCCTGATGAAAAGCATCCCGGAACGCCATCATTCCGGCAATTTTAAATGAAATATCATTGCTGTCAACCGCATGCATTTTGCCATCATAAACACTCACTCTTACATCGCGTACATAGGAGCCGGTTAATGGTCCTTCATTCATACGTTCCATAATTCCCTTGAGAATAGAAGGAATAAAGCGGGCATCAATTACACCCCCAACAATACAATTGTTAAAAACCAGTTTACCGCCCCAGGGCAATTCGGTTACTTCGGTATCCCGCACCTGAAATTCGGTTAACTGCGGCATGCCTTCAAAATAAGGCTCAATCTTCATATAAACCTCACCAAACTGTCCGGCACCGCCCGATTGTTTTTTATGTTTATAGGATGCCATTGAAGGTTTCTGAATGGTTTCACGGTATGGAATTTTTGCCTTGGTAAACTCAACCGGAATTTTGTAAATATGTTCCAATATCCATTTAGTTACCGAAAGATGCAATTCACCCATTACATGCAAAATGATTTGTTTGGCTTCTCGGTTGTATTCAATAATTACCGTAGGATCTTCCTGATGCATCTCACTTAAAACCTCTCCCAGTTTATCATCATCCTGTTTGTTTTTGGTAAGTATGGCAACCCGTATTTTAGGTTCAGGAAATTGTATGGGCGCAATATTGTCTTTGGCTCCTTTACCGTTCAGGGTATGATTTACATTTGTGTTTTTAAGTTTTAACGTACAACCAATATCTCCGGCTTTCAAACGTTCAATCGGATTTCTGTTTTTGCCATCTGCAATAAATAACTGTCCAATACGCTCAGTAACCGAAGTGGTTTCGTTTTGCAGTTCCATACCGGTTGCAACTTCACCGGATAATACCTTAAAAAATGAAAGCCGTCCCAGATGCGGTTCAACCAGAGTTTTAAAAACAAACAAGCGGGTGGGTTTAGCCGGATCACAGGGAACAGGGCTCCCTTGTTCAGTTACTTCAGGAGGCATTTCAATGGCCGAAGGGGCAACATTATCAATGAAACCCATGATTCTGCCAACACCCATATTTTTTCGCGCACATACACAAAAAACAGGAAAAATCTGATGTTTCATCATGCCTATTTTCAGCCCTTTTCTGAGTTCATCTTCATCCAGATTGCCTTTCTGAAAATAAAGCTCCATGAGTTCTTCATCATTTTCAGCTGCTTTTTCTACCAGATCATTGTGTAGTTTTTCGGCCCTTTCCATTTCATCCTCCGGTATGGGTAACTTTTTGGGTTTACCACCGGTTTCGGGAAAACTATACATCACCATATTCAATACATCCACAATACAGTTAAAACTTAAACCCACATTTAATGGATATTGCATAACGGTAACGGCATTGCCAAAAAACTTTTTCGATTGTTCCAGGGTATGGTTAAAATCCGCCCGATCCCGGTCGAGCTGGTTAATGGCTATAATGGTAGGTTTATTAAACTTGTTTACATAATCCCAAAGCAATTCGGTGCCTACTTCCAGTCCGTTTTGTGCATTCAGTAATACCAGGGCGGTATCGCATACCCGAACTGCAGAAACTACTTCCCCGATAAAATCGTCAAGTCCGGGGGTATCAATAATATTTATTTTGTAATCGCGCCACTCGGTGTGTAGGGTAGTGGCATAAACGGAACTGCCTCTTTCATGTTCAATTTCATGGTAATCGGAAATGGTGTTTTTTTCTTCTACAGTTCCGCGCCGGTTAGTAATTCCGGCCTCAAATAGCATGGTTTCGGCAAAAGTGGTTTTGCCGCTTTTCGTGGCGCCAATCAGCACTACGTTTTTAATGTGTTTTTCATCATAAATTTTCATATAGATAAAATTAAGATTGGATAAATTGTTTCAAAAAACGAATCCGGATTGCCCGTTCTGTAAGCCGCTTAACAATTTCTATAGATTAACCAGCAAAATAAAACCGGAAGTCCTTTTCAAATGTATGAATTTACCCAATAACATTCAAATGGGAATTTATGATATATTTCAGGTTTGTCCCCCGCCACTTACTGCAAACTGGTGTTCATACAATCTTTTATAATAACCCTCTGTTTGAAGCAGCTCAAAGTGGTTTCCTTTTTCAACAATAATTCCCTTATCTAAAACAATAATTTCATCGGCATCAATAACGGTACTTAAACGATGTGCAATAACAATACTGCTTCGGCCCTTACGCATTTTTTCAATAGCCTTCTGAATAATTTCTTCGGTTTCATGATCAATTGATGAAGTGGCTTCATCCAAAACCAGAATGGCCGGATTGGTTACCATGGCACGCACAAAAGAAATAAGCTGGCGTTGCCCTACTGATAAGCTTGCACCCCGTTCGTGCACCTGCTGATGATAGCCATTGGGCAATTGTTCTATAAACTCATGGGCACCTAAAAGTTTTGCTGTGGCAATTATTTTTTCTTCATCAATATTTTGATTGTACAGCTTAATATTGTCCATAATACTTCCGCTGAATAAAAATACATCCTGCAATACCACACTGATGTATTTGCGTAAACTTTGATTGGTGTAATCATAAATATTCCGGCCATCAATTAAAATTTCTCCCTTGTCAATTTCGTAAAATCTCCCCAGCAAATTGATAATGCTCGATTTGCCTGCCCCGGTTGCGCCTACAATTGCTATGGTTTGCCCCTGGTTCACCCTGAAGTTTATATTTTTTAAAACGGGTTCATGGGGTTGGTAACCAAACCAGATATTTTTAAATTCAATATTGCCCAAAGGTCTTTGCAGTGTGAGTATACCGCTGTGTTCAATATTTTCTTTCTGATCCAGGAGTTTAAAAATCCGATCACTCGAAACCATTCCCATTTGCAGGTTGTTAAATCGGTCGGCCAGTTGCCTGATGGGTCTGAAAAATAAGTTGATATACATAATAAAAGCAATCAGGGTTCCAATGGAAATATGATTTTCGAGGGCTCCTTTTGAACCATACCACACAATTAATCCAATAGAAATGGCTGATAAAACTTCCACCACCGGAAAGAATACCGAATAATAAAATACCGATTTGATATTCGCGTCTCTGTGCACTTTATTGATTGCTTTAAACGATTCCAGTTCGCGTTGCTCCCGGTTAAAAAGCTGCACAATATGCATTCCGGTAATATGTTCCTGTACGAATGTATTGAGCCGGGCAACCTGGTTTCTTACATCTTCAAAACTTTCTTTTACTTTTTCCTTAAACAGGTAACCACTATAAAACAAGATAGGTATAACCGATAAACTTACCAGCGATAATTTAACATCGGTTGCAAACATTAAAATCAGAATAAAAACGATTTGAAAAATATCTCCCACAATATTTATCATCCCCTCACTAAAAACTTCACTGATGGTTTCAATATCACTGATACTCCGGGTTACCAGCGTGCCTACCGGTGTTTTATCAAAAAACCGCAATTGCAGGCCAATGATATGCCTGTATACTTTATTGCGTAAGTCTTTAATAATATTCTGACCCAAAAAATTGGCCAGTATGGTGCTTCCCAACTGCATTACAGAATGCAATAACAAAAGTCCGAAAATGAGCAAGCTCATCCACATTAAACCCTTTGCATCGCCCGAAGCAACATAATGATCAAGGGCATATTGTATGAGATATGGGCGGTAAGGCCCCAAAAATGACATGCCCAGCGTTAAAAATACGGCCAGGTAAAATTGTTTTTTAAAGGGTAAAGCCAGAGAAAATATTTTACCAAATAAATTCCAGTTAAAAGCATTGCCTATTTTAATTGAGTTCGGTTTCAACATGTGTAAGGGGTCAAAAATAAGGATAAAACAAATTATTTTTTTGTTATGTTCGTAACATAAATACGGTTTATGATCAGAGTCTTACTTGTTATTGGCCAGGGCCTCATTATTTTCTACCTGCTGGTGCCTTTTGTTGCCTATATTCTGGTAACCCTGAAGCGTTTATTATTCCCGGGTAAATCAAAGCCGGTTGTGATTGCAAAAAACTATGATTTTGCAGCTATTGTGTGTGCGCACCAGCAACCTATTTTTATCGGACCCCTGGTTGATTCTCTGCAAAAACAGGTTTATAAGAACATTCATATTTATGTAGTTGCCGATAAAGTTCGTGAAGACCTGTCATATTTAAATGCGCCCAATGTTACGATACTAAAACCGAAACATGATTTAAATGCGAAAACCAAATCCATTAAACTGGCCATCGATAATTTTATAAGAACGCACGATGCCATTGCGGTATTTGATGCTGACAATCTGGTTCACCCCGAATATTTTAACCTGATGAACCGTTATTTTAACAAAGGTTATAAAATGGTTCAGGGCCGCATTGCGCCTAAAAACCTCAATACCGATGCCGCTTGCATGGATGCTGCCAATGAAACGTATTATACCTTTATCGACAAATTCAGCAGAAGCAAACTCGGACTCTCATCCGGAATCTGGGGCCTGGGTTTTGTAATTGATCTGGAGGTTTTTAAACAGGTTAAATTCGATGTTTACTTATCAGGCTTCGATAAAAAATTGCAGGCAACTGCTATACTGCTTGTCGACAGAATCGGCTACGAATCGCAGGCCATTGTTTTTGATGAAAAAACATCCACCGGAGACGGGCTGATCCAACAAAGATCAAAATGGCTGTATGGCTATTTCAGGTATGCCAAACTGGGAGTAGGTGTGGTTTTAAAAGGCATTACTTCTTTAAGTTTTGATAAAATATATTATGGCATTAACCATATGCGGCCACCCTTGGTGGTGCTATTCCCTGCTGCTGCTGCGTTTATTGTGCTTGATTTATTATTAGACCCGCTGCTTGCATACATCATGCTCGGTTCTATTGCCGCATTTTTTGTTTCCTTTGTTTTAATTATTTTAACTTATGCAAACGACAAGCGCGTGGTACAGGTACTGCCTAAAATTCCGCGTTTTGTGGTTTTACAAATGCTGGCTATGATGAAAGTGCGTAAAGCAAAAAAGCATACCCATACTTCCCATTCTCATGTGATCAGTATTGAGGAGGTTATGGAAAATATTAAACCCAATGCCCAGTAAAAAACAATATTTTTTTAAAGCCTGTTCCTGGCTTCCTTTCACTCCATTAGCCGCTTTAAATAAACAACACAGTTTGTTTGTTCCCATTTATCATGCAATAACCGAAGAACGCTTAATTCACCTCGAACATATTTTGCCGTATGGTTCAAAAAACAGCAGACAATTTGAACAGGATATGGATTTGTTGTTAAAGAATTTAAAGCCCATAAGCTATGATGACTTGTTAGCCTGTTACCGTGAGAATAAGCCGGTTCCACCTAAAAGTTTCATCATTACATTTGATGATGGCCTGAGACAAACCTATGAAAATGCCCCGGAAATCATGTTGCGCAAAGGCATTCCGGCCATCTTTTATCTGAATACCGCTGTGATTGATAATAAGGCATTATTGCACCGGTATAAGGCCAGTATATTATTGGAATATATTAAATTACAAAACAGCGAAAGCCTTATAAAAAAGGTTCAGGAAATATTAATTGAAAATAATATAATACAGCCGGATTATTATAAAGGAATAAAAAGTATCAACTATAAAAACAGACAGGTATATGATATCATTGCGCATGCGATTGAGTACTCGTTTGAAGCCTATTTAAAGCAGCATAAACCTTACATGAACACCACACAGGTTCAGGACTTAAAAAACAAAGGATTTATACTGGGCAGCCATAGCGAGTGGCACCCCGAATACTGGAATATTGATACGGATGAACAGGTACATCAAACCGAATCGGCCATGCAGTACCTGAAGGAACATTTTAATGAAACCCACCGTACGTTTTCATTTCCGTTTACCGATATCAAAACACCCATGCGTTTTTTTAATGAACTAAAGAAAACAGCACCTTTTGAATTGCTTTTTGGCTCACAAAAACTCAAAAAAGACATGGTACCGAATATGGTACATCGCTTTGACGGCGATAATAATTTAAGCGATATGCAAACTTATTTAAAGGCTTTGCTGGTATTTCAAACCATTAATAAAATACGAGGAAGATCTATAGTACAACGAAAACTGAGTTAAGAAGGTATTAGGTATGAGTTATTAGATATGAGTGAGAAAGTGAATGTTTAATTATGTAATGAATCTTTTACTCATACCTCATACCTCATACCTCATACCTCATACCTATGCTGTCATTCCAATCTGTTTCAAGTGCATCAGGTGTGAACGCAATGCAGAAATAACCGTTGGAAATTCATTATATGCTACCCCAAAATCTTTGCAGGTTTGCATCAGAATTTTATTTAACTGCGGGTAATGTACATGACTGATGCGTGGAAATAAATGGTGTTCAACCTGAAAATTTAATCCGCCCAGCAACCAGCCTACAATTTTACTGCCGGTGGCAAAATTAAATGTAGTATTTAACTGATGTATGGCCCATTCGGTTTCAATTTTTGTACTCTCTCCATGGGTATCAATAAAAGGAGCATCTTCAACAACATGCGCCAGTTGAAATACAACCGCGATTACCAGTCCGCATACAAAAACCGTAACGGCATAACCAATTAAAGTATTAATTACTCCTGCAAAAAAGAAAGGGAGAATTAAAAACAAACCCACGTACCCGATTTTGGTAATCCAAAAAATAATGTGTTCGCTGAGTATCATTTTACGCATGGTAGTATGCTGCGAAATTTTTCCGCCAAAGTATTTGGTAAAATCATTCATGAATATCCAGAATAAATACGTCATGCCATATAACAACATGCCGTAAACATGCTGGAAACGATGAAACCAGTGACGGGGTTGATTTTCGTGAACACGAATCCAGGGTTTGATGTCGATATCATCATCCATGCCTTCAATATTGGTATAGGAGTGGTGGTTGATATTGTGTTTTTGCTTCCACATATAACTGCTTCCACCCATAATATTTAAGGAGTAACTCATCATTTCATTTACCCATTTTTTGCTCGAATAACTTCCGTGTGCGCCATCATGCATTACATTAAAGCCAATGGCAGCCATATCAAAACCCATTATGGCACAAATACCCAAACTTAACCAACCCGACTCCGGAGTGAAAAACACCAAAATGGTATAGCAAACAGCCAAAATGCTGATTAAAATACCGGTCTTTAAAAAAAGTCTGAAATTACCTGTTGTTTTGATGTTTTTTGTAACGAAATATTCATCAACCCGTTGCCGTAAAGTATTAAAAAACTGAGCGTTGCTGTTATCAAATTTTATTATAGCCATATTTAAGATTGTGGCTTGCAAGATACTCAATTGTTTTGATTTATAGCCACTTGTTCATAACAATATTTTCCAAAATCAATAATAAGACCACAAAATTACTGATATTTGGGCATTCAAACTCTCTAATAAATGCGTATAGACAACGAGTTAAGTATGAAGGATATGATTAACAAATTTGTTGATCAGAACAAACTAAAACCTAAGCTGTTAGAAGCCCAATTGATTGAAAGCTGGTCGAAAATTGTGGGTGACCTGATTGCCAAAAACACCGAAAAAATTCATGTATTCAAAGGACAACTGATTATACATATTGGCTCGCCTGCCATGAGAAACGAGCTTCAGTATCAGCGCAAAACCATTATTGATTTGGTTAACAAAGAACTCAACTGCGATTTTATAGACGATGTTTTGGTTAAGTGATTGGTATGTTATTCCTTTTCAGTCAATATCCACCAATCCATTCAATTACATAAATTAACTTTAATTTTCTTAGTTTCTTTGTTTCTTTGTAGCCCTTTAACTTACCAATTGCTACAAAAAAACCAAGAAACAAAGAAGAACAAACAAAATAAACGATAAGTAATATTCCATTAAAATCTTAAAATAAGAATGACCCAATTAATTGAATGTGTGCCCAATTTTAGTGAAGGCACCGACATGCAGCTAATAAAGCAAATTACAGATTGTATAGAAAGTGTAGAGGGCGTAATGTTACTGGATGTAGATCCGGGCAAAGCAACCAACCGCACCGTAGTAACCTTTGTGGGTGAACCCGAAAAGGTGATTGAAGCGGCCTTTTTAGCCATCAAAAAAGCAGCCGAACTCATTGATATGCGTAAGCACAAAGGGGAGCATCCACGCATGGGCGCTACCGATGTATGTCCTTTAATTCCGGTAAGCGGAATCAGTATGGAAGAAACTGCAAAATATGCGCAGAAGCTTGCCAAAAGAGTGGGTGAGGAGCTGGCAATTCCGGTATATTTATATGAATATGCACAGCCAAACAAGGAGCGTAATAATCTTTCCATTATTCGTGGTGGCGAGTATGAAGGCTTCTTCGATAAGATAAAATTGCCGCAATGGAAACCCGATTTTGGTCCGGCTGTTTTTAATGAAAAAGCAGGAGGAACTGTAATTGGAGCCAGAGATTTTTTGATTGCGTATAATATCAACCTCAATACAAAATCGGTGCGTTTGGCCAACTCGGTAGCATTTGATGTGCGCGAGGCCGGACGTGTAAAACGCGAAGGCAATCCCGTAACCGGCAAGGTAGTAAAAGATGCAGATGGAAATGATGTACGCATACCGGGAACCCTAAAAGCATGCAAGGCAATAGGCTGGTATATACAAGAGTATGGTATTGCGCAAATAAGCATGAACCTTACCAATTATAAAATTACTCCGGTGCACAAAGCCTTTGAAGAAGTGTGCAAGAGTGCCGATAGCAGGGGATTGCGGGTTACAGGCAGTGAGTTGGTGGGATTAATTCCTTTGGATGCCATGCTGGAAGCGGGTAAATATTTTCTCCAAAAACAAAAACGATCAACAGGCGTGAGTGAAGGAGAGTTGGTTGAGATTGCCATGAAATCATTGGGACTCGATGAACTTTCAAAGTTTGATCCGCAGCAAAAAATCATAGAATACAAATTGCGCAATACCGAAAATGAACGTTTGATCAGAATGAACCTCATTGCCTTTGCCAATGAAACAGCCAGCGAAAGTCCTGCCCCAGGAGGCGGCTCTATTTCAGCTTATGTAGGCAGCTTGGGTGCCGCATTGGGAACCATGGTTGCCAATTTATCAGCCGGCAAAAGAGGATGGGAAGCGCAGTTTTCATTCTTTAGCGAAATGGCTGAATCGGGTCAGAAAATAAAAGACGCTTTGTTAAAATCAGTAGATGAAGACACCGCAGCTTTTAATGAAATAATGCTGGCCTTTGCGTTACCAAAAGGCAATGATGCAGAAAAAGCAGCAAGAACCGAGGCCATTGAAACTGCAACCAAATTTGCCTGTGAAGTGCCTCTGAAAGTAATGAAATTGGCCTATAGCAGTTTAGAGTTATTGGCTCCCATGATTGAAAAAGGAAATCAAAATTCAATTACAGATGCAGGCGTTGGCGTATTGTGCGTGCAAACTGCTGTAAGAGGCGCATACTTTAATGTATTGGTGAACGCAAAGGGTTTAAAAGACAAAGTCTTTGCTCAAAATATTATTAGTGAAGCAAAAGCTGTTATGAATAAAACACAAACGGAATCAGATGCATTGGTGGCGAAGGTGGAAGCGTTTATTTCATAAGTAGAAACGAGATATCGAGAATCGAGAACCGAGACCAAAACAAATATAGTCTCGCTTCGCGCTTATCGGCTCTAAGTACCGGAATCAAAATAGGAATAAGAAATTTTATTTGAATAAATGTGTTAAGAAAAATAGTATCTATTATTTTGATGATTGTGGCACCGGTGATTAGCGGGAAGGCATTTTTTGAGTATGTGTGTGTGAAATATATGGAGCACAAACCCAGCTATCCATTTGGTAAGGAATTGATGAAAACGATTCAAACAAATGATATCCATTATTTGTCGTCATACCAGGATCAGTTGCTTAGCATTGGGGTTGTTTTTTTAGGCATTAGCATTATTGTTTATGTGAGTACTCTTATTAAAGCAATGATTAATTTAATATGGCTGGCTGCTTTTGCTACAATTGCCTATTTTGTTTACGCCTATGTGCATTGAAATAATAAGTATACCGCAATTTTAATTCCTTATTTTTTCTGCCACCAGCATATCATTATTTCCATCCAGATGGTAATTGCTCACCAGCAGGTTTCTTTGTAAATTATACATGAGCTGAAGCTTTTCAAACTGGTTAGCCTGAGCCAGATTCTTGTTGATGAAATTAAACAAAATATAACCGGGATCCAGCAATTTAATGAGTGCAGTATTGAATTCTTCTTCACAAAATGGAAGGGGTACATAGTCATCCAAAAATAAATCTACAATAATCAGGTCGAATTTTTTGTTGCAATGCGTCACATATTCATAGGCATCCATCTCAACAATTTCAAGCGATTTAAACCTGTTTATATTGAATTCTTTAATAGCCAGTTCAATCATCATCGGATCGTGTTCAATGGCCGTAATTTTGCAATTAAACTGCAGCTCCTCCAATAAAATACAAGGCACACTTCCGCCTCCCAGTCCGAGTAAAAGCACGCGTTCAGGAGGTTTATTCTGAATATTTATTTTGCGAAAAATCTGTTGAAACACCCGGTGCAAACTATCATAACTCAGGTTGGCATTGGAGCTGTTCAGTATTTTTTTCCCGTCAATCAGCCACAACTCCAGCTTGCCATTTAACTTGCTTTGATAGCTTGAAAGCTTTGTGCCAAACAAATAGCTGTTTACGTATCGTATGTGCGAAATAATCCTCGTTATATAGTTCAATTCTAAATAAGCTTTTTTACAAAAATTTAAGATGCGATTTGGCTTAAGGGTTTACTTTTGAAAGCGGAATTTATAAAACAATAATTATGAACAGAAAGATTTTTTTAAAAACATTAACATTTGGTGTAGCATCAACCGGAATTTTACTCAGCGCATGTGGTGGCGACGCACCTAAAACAGAATCTGCTACCGGCACCGACGCAGCTGCCAGCATACCAGCGGGAGCCGATTGTAACGATATAAGTGCATTAACCGATGCCGAAAAAAAACAAAGAGAATCGGTTGAGTATGTTACCAAATCAGTAACTCCCGATAAATTCTGCGGCAACTGCAGATTTATGCAATTGGGTACCCAGCCAAACGGTTGTCCGGGCTGCCAGTTATTTAAAGGTCCGGTATATCCAGAAGGCAATTGCAAGTCGTGGTTTAAAAAGGATGCTTAGTTTCTACCTCGGCTTGTCTGCCAAAAGGCAGGTCCTAAAGGTTGTCCAGAGATTATCACGGCCCCAACCCTAAAGGGTGTCCAAACATTAGCTAAAGTTTAAAGAAAATTTAGATTCAAAAAACGTAGTTTCAATCTAAAGCTGTTCAAAACCCCGAAGGGGTGACATTATTATAGCCATGGGAGGCAACACCATGGTTATAATGTCCCAGTTAATTTCCGGCGCGGCAACACAAATGTATATAAGAATCGGAATTTTATGGCCGCGCAATACACATTTTTATACAAGAATTTGTTATTGCGCGGCCAATAATTAATTTTCAATTTCTGCAACGTTTGTCAAATTAAAGTAACATTACATTTCCCCGGCAATATTTGGCAAAACATAGTGGTTAATAGGGTATAATATATTAAGCCATGACCCTATTTAATACATTCAAAAGCGACCTCGATGAAGTTGTTTTTGAGCAACGCAACAAATCGTACGGTGCGTATGCAATCCGCAAAGCTTATTACAGTCATGTTAACCATGGAATGCTATTAACCATTGCACCCATGGTATTGATGGTATTGGGAAGCATTGCCTGGAATTATTTCCATCCGGTTTCCATTATTCCAAAATCAATAAAGCCTGTTATCATCGATGCGAGGCCGGTTGATGAGGGTCCCATCCGATTGAAAAATATTGAAATTATAATGCCTGCAATGAGCAGTGCGGTTGAATCGCTGAACCCCATTTATAAAATTGTTAGAGACAAGTTGGTTCAGAATACAACCACAAAACCGGATATTATAAAACCCATTGAAGGAATTAAAGTAGGTTCAGGTGCTAATAATTTGCAGTTAACATTGCCGGTAATTGGCAACCCCGGAATGATTGGCAGCGGCGGGACGATTCCGGGAACAGGTAAAACAAATACCATTACGGATTGGGTAGCCGATATGCCTCAGTTTCCAGGTGGTGCAGGAGCCATGGACAATTTCATACACCAAAATATTCAATATCCGACTGTGGCTCTCCAAAACGGCATTAGCGGAAAAGTAATTATATCGTTTGTAATCATGCCTGATGGAAGTATTGATATGACCCACATTGAAAAAGGCATCGGCTTTGGTTGTGATGATGAAGCCATTCGGGTAATTAAGGAAATGCCCACCTGGATACCGGGTAGTCAAAATGGAAATAAGGTTGCCGTTCGGTTAAGGTTGCCGATTCATTTTCAAGTTAGTCCGTAAGCCTTTGAATATATAGAAACGAGACAGCGAGATACGAGAAACGAGACAAGAAATTTGGTTTTATTTTTTAGTCTCGATTCTCGATTCTCGCCTTCTCGTGTCTAAAATTACGCTATACATTTTGTTTAGAAATATTATTTTAGTTTTTAAAGTAAACAGCACTTAAATTTGATAAATCTCAAAGTGTATTATAAATTTTAAGTAAGCAAAATAATATTCAATGCGGGTAGTTATTCAAAGAGTTACTGAAACAACAGTTAGGGTGAACCAACAAATAATTGCTTCAATCGGATTGGGCTTGTTTGTGCTTTTGGGAATTGAGGATTCTGATACAGAAGAAGACATTACCTGGCTATCCAACAAACTGCTTAACCTGCGTATTTTTGGAGATGCCAATGGCTTGATGAACCTGAGCGTAAAAGATATTTCTGGTGATATATTGGTGGTGAGCCAGTTTACTTTACATGCCGATACGCGTAAAGGAAATAGACCTTCATTTATCAAAGCAGCTAAACCCGAAATTGCCATCCCTTTATATCAAAAATTTATCAAACAACTGGAACTTTATTTTGACAAATCGGTTGCTCAAGGCGAGTTTGGTGCGGATATGAAAATAACGCTGGTAAATGATGGTCCGGTTACTATTTTTATAGATTCAAAAAACAAAACATGAGTATAACCATTGAAGATGCCCAGTTACGGGTTGATAACTGGATAAAAACCATTGGCGTAAGGTATTTTAGTGAACTTACCAATACCGCAATTTTAATGGAAGAAGTAGGCGAAGTGGCCCGCATTATGGCACGTAAATATGGCGATCAATCATTTAAAGGCAGCGATAACAATATTGACCTGGCCGATGAAATGGCTGATGTTTTATGGGTACTGATTTGCCTGGCCAATCAAACCAATATCAACCTCACAGAAGCGTTTGAAAAAAATATGGCTAAGAAAACCCAACGCGATTCTGAAAGGCATAAAGCCAATGACAAATTGGGAGTATAAGAGCGTAGGAGGGTAGGAGTGTAAGAGTGTAGGATGGTATGATCTACAATGAAAAATTTTCTTACGCTCACACCTTCCTACCCTCCTATTTTCTTACCCTCCTACCCTCCTCTCCAACAAACTCTCCCCCGTCATTTCCTCAGGCTGATCAATGCCCATCAACTCCAAAATAGTGGGAGCCAAATCAGCCAGCTTTCCGTTTTTTATCCTTTGCTTGTCAGGTCGAGCGTAGTCGAGACCCGGTTCAATTAATATTAAGGGTACATCATTGGTGGTATGTGCGGTGTTTGGCGTTCCATCTTCTTCGTTTATCATATATTCGCCATTGCCATGATCGGCAGTTACCAGCAGGCTGTAACCTTTGTCCAGAGCAGCTTCTGCAATTCTTCCCAGGCATTCATCAACTTTTTGTACCGCGATAATTTCGGCAGGAATTACACCCGTATGTCCAACCATATCGGCATTGGCAAAATTTACACAGATAAAATCAGCTTCGGCTTTTTCAATTTCATCGAGGGTAAACCGGCATACTTGTTCGGCACTCATTTCGGGTTGTAAATCGTAGGTAGCCACTTTGGGTGAGGGTGCCATATAGCGGGATTCATCTTTAAACATGCTTTCCTGACCGCCACTAAAAAAGAAAGTAACATGCGGATATTTTTCGGTTTCGGCAATACGAACCTGTTTTTTATTATGCTGTTCAAGCACTTCGCCCAGGGTATTGTTTAATTCAATATCTGGAAAAACAATGCTTACATGATTAAAGGTTTTATCGTATTCGGTCAGGGTAATATAATTCAGATTCAAGGGAGTCATTTCATGTTCAGGAAATGCCTGTTGTGTCAACACAGTGGTTATTTCGCGGCCACGGTCGGTACGGAAATTGAAATTGATAACCACATCGCCATCTTCAATAACAGCAAGCGGATTTTGATGTTCGTTTAAACAAATAATGGGTTTTAAAAATTCATCGGTTTCATTATTTGCATAGTGTTCAGCAATTGTTTTTAATAAATCAGTTGTGGGTTCACCCTTGCCTTTTACCAGTAAATCGTAGGCAAATTTTATACGTTCCCAGCGCTTATCCCGGTCCATGGCATAGTAGCGGCCAATTACACTTGCTATGTTACCGCCGGTTTGAACCAAATGATTTTGAAGGTCTTTTAAATAAAGTTGTCCGCCTTTAGGGTCGGTATCTCTGCCATCGGTAAAGGCGTGCACAAAAAAGTTATTGAATTGCTTTTCATGCAGCATACTGCACAAACCTTTTAGATGCTCAATACTGCTGTGTACGCCGCCATCGCTAACCAGTCCGATTAAATGAATTTTTTTATTTTTAACGCGCGCATATATAATGGCATCGAGCAATACTTTATTGTGATAAACCGATTTTTCTTTAAAGGCTTTATTAATCAAAACCAATTGCTGGTAAACAACTCTTCCGGCACCAATATTCATATGTCCAACTTCACTGTTTCCCATCTGCCCATCAGGCAATCCCACCCATTCGCCACAAGTATGTAATTGGCTATCGGGATACTTTTTAATCAGGGCATCAAAATGGGGGGTATGAGCCAGGTTTATTGCATTTCCGGGATAGGGTTTTCCAATTCCCCAGCCATCTAAAATCAAGAGAATAACACGTTTGTTCATGTTTGCAAAAATATTGCTTTCATTTGATTAAACTTGTATTAAATTTGGCTGAGTAATTATTTACGAATAAACCGGCTGGCATGGTTTTTGGAACCTCCCCAGGTATAGATACAATGAAAAGTTTAAAACTGATACTTATTGCCCTGATCCTAATACCCATAAGCCTGCGGGCTGACGGTTTCGACGATTTAATGCTGGCAATGAAAAGTGGTCAGGCAGGAGGGGTTACCAAATTTTTTAATAGCAATGTAGAACTTACCTTGCTCGATAATGAAGGTATTTATAGCAAATTACAGGCTGAACAAATGTTAAAGAATTTTTTTGTGCAACATCCTCCAAAATCAGTTAGTATTCAGCATCGGGGCTCATCGGCTCAGGGCGCAAAATATGCAATTGCCATTTACGAGTCCACCAACGGCAAATTCAGAACCTATATTTTTATGAAAGACAATGGCAATGGATTGCAGGTTAATGAGTTCAGGATTGAACGGGAGTAGCTCGACAGGCTACCAATGACAAGCTCACACCGCCACAGGCGCTTTTATACCGGGATGCGGGTTGTAATTTTCAAAAGAAAAATCATCGAACACAAAATCAAAAATGGATTTCTTATCCGGATTTATTTTTAGCGTAGGATAAGGTCTGAGCTCGCGGGAAAGCTGCAGTTCCACCTGTTCGAAATGATTGCTGTAAATATGTGCATCGCCAAAAGTATGGATGAAATCGCCCACCTGCAAATGGCATACCTGGGCCATCATATGCGTTAATAAGGCATAACTCGCAATGTTAAAAGGAACACCTAAAAACATATCGGCACTGCGCTGGTAAAGCTGGCAACTCAATTTTCCATCGGCCACATAAAACTGAAAGAACGCATGGCAGGGCATCAAAGCCATTTTTGATAAATCGGCCACATTCCATGCACTTACAATCATGCGGCGGCTATCGGGATTTGTTTTGATGGTTTCGATTACTTCCGTGAGCTGATCAATATGCCTGCCATCGGGAGCCGGCCAGGAACGCCATTGATAGCCATAAACCGGACCTAAGTCACCCTTGGCATCTGCCCATTCATTCCAGATACTTACGCCATTTTCGTTGAGGTAACGGGTATTGGTTTCTCCTTTTATGAACCAAAGCAATTCGTGGATAATAGATTTTAAATGAACCTTTTTTGAAGAGATTAATGGAAAGCCTTCGTTTAAGTTAAAGCGAATCTGCGCCCCAAAAATACTGCGAGTGCCTGTTCCGGTACGGTCGGTTTTAAAGGTCCCGTTTTTGTATATATGGGCCAGAAGATTTTCGTATTGGTTCATGCTAATTTTATATTGAGCCAAATTTGCAATTGTATTGCGAGGATTTGTAAAAATATTTTCAACATTAAATGAATAAATGATTAAATGTAATAAAATCCAAATGTTTTCGCATGTAAGGGCAAATTGCATTTGCCCTCCCCAGGATATAATAAATATTGATGGACTCATCAAATATTAAATCAACCACAAAATAATCATGGCATTTTAAAAAATAAAAAGTATGTTTACCTTAAAGAGTTTACTTTATGCCCCAAACCACAAACCGTATTTTCTCCATCGATCTCCTGCGCGGAATCGTAATGATTTTAATGGCCCTCGACCATGTGCGTGATTTTATGCACAATGATGCCTTTTTGCATGAACCCCTTGACCTGACGAGCACAACACCCTTATTGTTTTTTACCCGTTGGATCACCCATTATTGTGCACCTGTTTTTGTTTTTTTGAGTGGCGTTTCTGCCTATTTAATGGGTTTAAAAAAGAACAAGGCTGAATTGGCAGGCTTCTTAATCAAAAGGGGTTTATGGCTTATTTTTATTGAATTTGCAATAGTGGGTTTGGGCTGGACCTTCGATCTTCATTATAAAATATTTGTATTTCAGGTAATTGGAGCCATTGGCATGAGCATGTTTATTTTGGGCTTATTGGTGCGATTACCTTATACCCTCATTTTTATTATAGGAATCGCTCTGGTATTCGGACATAACCTGCTTGACAATATTGAATTTTCAATGGAAGGAATATTAGGTCTGATGGGGAGTTTAATGCATGGCCATGCCTTCACTGTGTTTCCTGTTACCCAAAATCATTCCCTGCTTATTATTTATGGTTTTCTGCCCTGGACCGGCATCATGCTTTGCGGCTATTGTGTAGGTAAGCTTTTTGAACCGAATCAGTATCCGGGAAAGCGGAAAAAAGTACTTTTGTATGCCGGTATCAATCTGCTTATTTTATTTATAGCACTGCGTTTAATCAATGCCTATGGGGATCCTGCTTATTGGATGGTTCAAAAAAATTCGTTCTATACGTTTCTATCTTTTATCAATGTAAACAAATATCCTCCTTCGTTAATGTATACCTGTTTAACACTCGGGCCTGCACTCATTTTAATTTCATTAACAGAAAATCTGCGCAACCCATTCACCCAAAAAATGGCTGTGTTCGGAAGGGTCCCGTTTTTTTATTATATCATTCACATTTACGTGATTCACTTAATAACAGTTATTGTTTTTTATGCTACCGGATTTTCAACTGCGGATATTCAAACTCCCGGCTCCCCATTCCTGTTCAGGCCGGCTACATTAGGGTTTAACCTGTATTTTGTGTATGCAATCTGGATTGGATTAATCATTGTATTGTATCCAATTTGCAGTTGGTATAATAACTATAAAACCAAAAATAAACATTGGTGGCTTAGTTATTTGTAAAAAAATAAACACTTAAACACATAGTACCACATAGGTTTCACATAGAAAAACTATGTGAAACCTATGTGAATCTATATGCCTATGTGTTTAATTCCCCGCTGTCAACTATAACAAATCCCACCCATGAATACTGATATTCATCAAACAGAAAAATTTTAACAATATTTCCAAAAAAGTAAAACGATATTTGCCCCTTCCCAAATAGCAAAATAATATGAGTGTAAGCAAAGAAGATATTTTAAAGGCCCTTTCCACCGTACAGGAACCCGATTTAAAGAAAGACCTGGTTTATCTGAAAATGATTCAGGATATTGAAATCAATGACAAGTTGGTAAAGTTTAAAGTAGTATTAACTACCCCTGCTTGTCCGCTTAAAGAGAAAATAGAAAAGGATTGTACAGAAGCAATACATACCCTGGTGGATGAAAACCTGGAAGTGCAGATTGAAATGGTGGCCAATGTAAGCACCAACAGGTCTGATAAATTAACCTTACCCGGAGTTAAAAATATAATAGCAGTAGCAAGTGGCAAAGGCGGAGTAGGTAAATCAACCGTTTCGAGCAACCTAGCAGTGGCTCTGGCCATGAAAGGCGCAAAGGTAGGCTTACTGGATGCCGATATTTATGGTCCCTCCATCCCCATTATGTTTGGTGTGATGGACCGACAGCCCGAAATGCGCGATGTGGATGGCAAGCAACTGATGGTTCCCATTGAAAAATTCGGCATCAAATTGTTATCCATCGGTTTTTTAATTAAAGCGGATCAGGCGGTGGTTTGGCGCGGACCTATGGTTTCCTCAGCACTTCGTCAGTTTGTAAACGATACCGACTGGGGCGAATTGGATTATTTAATTTTGGATTTGCCTCCGGGTACCGGCGACATTCATTTAACCATGTTGCAGGTGGTTCCCTTAACCGGAGTGGTAATGGTTACAACGCCTCAGGCTGTGGCGCTGGCAGATGCCTACAAGGCTTCAGCCATGTTTTCCATGACCCCTTTAAAGGTTCCAATTATCGGGATTATTGAAAACATGTCGTATTTTACACCTGCTGAATTACCCGAAAACAAATATTTTATTTTTGGAAACGGAGGCGGAAAAACAATGAGTGATGAATTGGAAGTTCCCTTTTTAGGAGAAGTTCCTATATACATGAGCATTCGTGAAGGCAGCGACAAAGGCAATCCGGCGGTAATTGAAAACGACACCTCGGTTCAAAAAGCATTTTTTTCAATCGCCGAAAATGTTGCCCAGCAGGTAGCCATTTTAAATTCACTCAAACCCGAACCAGCAAATCTGTAATTTATAACCGGTAAAGACGCCATTTATGGCGTCTCCGGGGTACAAGCAAATCAATTTGGGAATACCAATTTATTGATATTTACAGTTCACCAAATATTTCCCTGTAAACCAATTTTTACCTATACAAGTAGTTAATATTCACAGAATCACCTATAATTGTACAAATGAATCAGGACCTATTAGCAAAAATTGAAATTGCCTTAAATGGTATGCGCCCCTTCCTTCAGGCAGATGGTGGAGATGTAGAATTGATTGAGCTCACGGATGAAATGGAAGTGAAGCTGCGTTTGCTGGGTAATTGCAGCAATTGCAGCATGAGCAGCATGACGATGAAAGCAGGGATAGAAAACGGCATCAGAAATGCCATTCCGCAAATAATAAAAGTTACTGCGGTAATTGATTAAAACCACATGCGCGGTTGGTTCAGAAAAAAACAAATTTTTCTAATCGCTTTTTTTATAAGTGCTCAAATTTTATGGGCACAGGTAGCGAACCATTTACAAAACGCCAAACAGGCATTTTTGCAAAATGATTACTTTTTAACAATTTCGGAAGCAACTCAGTTTCTACTCGAAAATCCAAAAAATACAGAAGCATTATTGTTGAGAGGTCAGGCACATCATGAAAATAAACATTACCGCGATGCCTTGCACGACTATGCACTTGCCATTGAGATTGATGAAAATCTGGCCAGTGCTTACGCCTTAAGTGCTTACACTTATTTTAAGCTCCTCGACTACAGGCTTGCAAGAAAAAACTATATCCTTGCCCTTACCATTGATACCAAAAATCCATTGTACTATTTCAATCTGGGTTGTGTATTAAGCAAGGAACTGAAGTGGAAGGAAGCCATTCGAAATTATACCGAAGCCCTCGTTTATCAGCCGGGTTACTATGATGCGTTTGTGAACCGGGCAGATGCGTATGGGATTCAGAAAGCGTTTCAACTGGCCATTTATGATTATGATTCGGCCTTAAAAATACAACCACGCAATCCCGAATTGTATTTATTGAGAGGTTTGAATTTAATCAGCTTACATAGAAATAAGGAAGCCATTAATATGTTTAACCGTTCATTGTTTTATAAACCCGGAAATTTTAATGCCTATTTTAGCAGGGGCAGGGCTTTGTTTGAACTCAAACAGTTTGCCAACGCAAAAGCAAATTTTGATACCGCCATTGCATTGAACCCAAAATTGGGGATTGCCTGGTTTAACCGGGGAGTGGCCCTGCTCGAACTCAGCAAATATAACAGGGAAGAAGCCTGTAACGACTTTAAAAAAGCCGTTGAACTGGGATGTGGTGAAGCCTGGGATTATTTGAAAAAACATTGTGAGTAATTCGCTAAACTTGCACCTTCAATTCAGAGTAAATAAAAATGTTTCATATACCATTTTCCACCAATAAAGTATGCCTCCTTTTTGCATTTATGATTCCGATATTTTTTGCCTGTAAAAACGACCGGAAACTATTGAAGAAAAATATAGATGAGCGGGAACAAGCGGTATTGAAAATGCATGATGAAGTGATGCCCAAAATGAGCAAAGTACTCTCCTTAAGAAAACAGCTCAATGCACAGATAGATACTTGCAAAAATCAGGCATGGAAGGATTCCTTACAACAATTATCCTATCAACTGACCAAATCCGACCTCGATATGATGGCCTGGATGCACCAGTATCAGAAACCGGGTTTACATGATAGTTCGATTGTATATTTGGAAAGGCAATTGGAGTTGATTGCTGAGTTGAAGAGACAGGTTTATTCAAGTATTGAAAACGCTGAAGCTGTGAATAAGGAGGGTAAGAGGGTAGGAAAATAGGAGGGTAGGATTGCTGTCAGTTCGAGCGATCCCGATAGCTATCGGGACGAGAACTATGCTCAATTGTAACTAAATCTAAAATGAATAAATAAACTAAAATGAAATTAATAAATATAAGCCTGGGTTTGGTTTTAACGATGACTATACTGAGCTGCAATGAAAACAGAAAACTTCCGATATTGGGTGAACGGGTGGCGGAAGAAAAAGTTGTAGATGGAAAAACAATTGTGGATACCATTTATCAAAGCATTCCACCTTTTTCATTTTTGAATCAGGATGGTGTTAACATAACCAATGCAAGCTTAAAAGGCAATATCTATGTAGCCGATTTTTTCTTTATCACCTGCCCAACCATTTGCCCCATAATGAAAAGGGAAATGCTGCGGGTTTATGAAAAATATAAGGGCAATCCCAATATAATTTTGATATCGCATACCATAGACCCCGAACACGATACGCTGGCTCTCTTAAAAGACTTTTGTACGCGAATGGGTTCAGACGGAAAACAGTGGATGTTTTTAACCGGAGAGAAAGAGAAAATATATGAAATCGCAGAGAAAGGATATTATTCAACGGCCCTGGCCGATTCAACCGAACCGGGTGGTTTTATTCACAGCGGAGGCTTTATACTTGTTGATAAGCAACAACATGTAAGGGGTATTTACGATGGAACCGAAACAGAGGAAGTAGATCAGTTGATGAAGGATATGGATATATTGTTAAAGGAAGAATGAGATCAACTGCTGCTGTTTTTTTTATTGTTTTTATCATGGTATGTTCAGCCTGTTCCGATACGGAATTGGCATCCATGGACCAATTGGCACGGGGAGCACAATTGTATGAAAAGTATTGCGCCAACTGCCACCAAAAAGATGGTTCGGGTTTAGCCAGTTTAATGCCACCCTTAAAGAATTCGGATTATTTAAAAGCCAATAAAAAATCATTGCCCTGTATTATTCACAAAGGAATTTCGGGAAATATTATCGTAAATAACAAGATGTTTAATCTTGCAATGCCTGCCAACAAAAGCCTCTCAAACCAGGAAATCGCCAATATTGCCACCTATGTTTATCAGAAATTTTTAGATGAAACGCATTATTTTACGGATAGCTTAATTTGGGTGGAGATGAAGGAATGCGGGAAGTAGAATCTGTGATTTATGATGCCATTATAAGTAGTAGTGCATGTTTAGGTTCACACTTTTCATCCTCTATTTTTCACATTTCATCCGTAAAATTGCAGGTTCAATCTAATTTTCTTTTATGATTACACCGGGTTCATTAACCTTTGTGCCTCAATTATTCAATTTTATGCAACGCAGTATAATTTTTATCTTTTTATGTATTTTGGGTACAGCAGCTTTTGCACAGGAAATTACCCAAACCATCAGGGGTACCATTATTGATAAAGATACCCGGCAACCCCTGCCGGGAGCAACCATTATGGTATTAAACGGCACAAAACCAGTAGGAGCCATTGCCGATGAAAATGGTAAATTTAGAATCAATCAGGTACCTCTGGGGAGAAAAACAATTAAAGTAACTTATCTAGGTTATGAGGATCGTATTTTAAGTGATATCATCGTTAATTCCGCCAAGGAAGTGGTATTAAACATTGACATGATCGAAAAGGTATTGACTGCCAAAGAGGTGGTTGTAAGTGCCAAAATTAACAAGGCATCAACCAATAATGAACTGGTTTTGGTTAGTGGCCGTTCATTTACCATTGATCAAACCCAGCGCTATGCAGGTGGTTTTGGTGATCCCAGCCGCATGGCCTCAAGCTTTGCCGGTGTGGCTGGTGGGGGCAGCGATCAGCGCAACGATATCATCATCCGTGGTAATTCACCCATGGGCCTCTTATGGCGCTTTGAAGGTGCCGATATTCCCAATCCCAATCATTTCGGCAGTCAGGGTGCCAATGGCGGTCCGGTTAGCATATTAAACAATAACCTGCTGGCCAATTCCGATTTTTTAACAGGGGCATTTCCCGCTGAGTATGGCAATGCAAACTCCGGTGTTTTTGATTTAAAAATGCGAAATGGAAATAATGAAAAACGTGAGTTCATTGGCCAGATTGGATTTGGTGGCGTGGAGTTGGTTGCCGAAGGTCCATTCAGCAAAAAAAATGGCTCATCCTATTTAATCAGCTACCGTTACTCAACCCTGAGTTTCTTTGATGCAGTGGGAATAAAATTTGGAAATTCAGGAATTCCAAATTATCAGGACATTTCTTATAAATTCAATTTCCCAAAAACCGGTTTGGGCAGTATTTCATTATTTGGAATGGGAGGTAATAGTTCTACTCAATTATTGGACAGCAAAAAAACAAAGGAAGAAAGAGAAAAATCACCATTCCCGCAGGATGTTGACTATAGCAGCAAAATGGGAGTAGTGGGTATCAGTCATTTGATTCCCATAGGTAAAAAAGCATATCTTAAAAGTGTACTCACTGCGTCGGGTGATGGAAACCGCGCACGGGTAGATACCCTTGATAAATTAAACAATTCATTTTATTTCCTGAACCGGAATACACAAAGTGGTAAAATTGCATTGCACACTTTTTATAACCGGAAGTTTAATACAAAAAATGCGCTGAAAATAGGCATTATTGTTTCACGTTTAAGTGGAAACATGAAAGACAGTATGTGGAGCAATCAGATTAACGGATGGTTTAAACGGCTCGATTTTACTGAAAACACCATGCAATCTCAAGTCTATATAAATTTAAATCACCGTTTTAACGAGCAGCTCACTTTTAATTCAGGCATACACGCAAATTACCTGCATTTAAACAATACATATTCTATTGATCCCAGAGTGAGCATGAATTATAGAATTACACCCAAACAAACCATCAGTGCAGGTTACGGCAAACATGGTCAGATGGAACCGCTTTTAACGTATTATACCCGTACACTTATTGATACGCCAAATAATATATATGCACAAACCAATAAAAATGTAGGGATGAGTCAGGCACAACATTTTGTTTTGGGTTACGATATGATGCTCACTGAAAATACACGCATTAAAGTAGAAACCTATTATCAATACTTATACGATTTACCGGTAACTCAAAATCCTTCATTTTTTTCAACGGTAAATTTTGGAGCGGATTTTGTGCCGGTATATGCCGATTCAATGGTGAATAAAGGCAAAGGTAAAAACTATGGATTTGAAGTAACTATTGAACGGTTTTATAATAAGGGATTGTATTATTTATTAACCGCTTCGTTTTATGAAAGTAAATACCGGGCAAGCGATTTGGTGTGGCGTAACACGGCTTTTAACGGAAACTTTGTGGTTAATGCCCTTGCCGGTAAAGAATGGAAAACAGGCAAAACAAAAAACAATACATTGGCCATTAATTTAAAAATTACCTATGCGGGTGGCAGAAGGTTTGTACCCATTGATTTGGTAAAATCGGAAGCAAGTGGAGAGGCAGAATATGACACATACAATGCGTATCAGGACCGGCAGAAAGATTTTTTCAGAACAGACATCAAAATCAGTTTCAGGAAAAACAGCAAACGCTTTACCCAGGAGTGGGCATTGGATATCCAAAACCTGTTTAATACCCAAAATATCCTGCAGCAAAACTGGAATCCACAAACAAAGAAATTACAAACCGATTATCAGATCGGATTATTCCCGGTTCCGTTTTATCGTATTTATTTTTAATTAATACAATAAACAAAATCAAATCATGTTAGGATTTTTTGATAAACGGAATATTATGATCAGGCATCTGATTATCGCATTGATAGCACTATTTTTTGGTGCTATAAGTGCCCTTGTATATTACCTGGAACATAATTACTTTATCTGGACAAGCGAATTAACCCGGAATATTGTTTCCAATTTCATTTATATAGCGATCATCTGGAATGGAAATATGCTTTTATACGGGCTTATTCCACATGATAAATTAAGTTGGGAAAAGCATACCAAAATCAAGATCAGCATAGCTACACTTGTTGCCCTGGCATGGCCGGTAACTGTTCATTTTGCATTTTGTTTGTTTTTCTACCCATCTATTCATGCGAAACCTTGTGATATCGGTTCAAAAGAGAACATTATTTCTTTGATTGTTTCGGTAACCATAACTTTATTAATTAATGCCATCTTTGCCGCCAGAGAATTTTTTATTTACTGGCGAAACTCCATAACCGAACAGGAATCGCTGAAGCACAACAATACCATAGCCGAATTTGAAAGTTTAAAAAACCAGGTGAATCCTCATTTTTTGTTTAATGCGCTCAATACATTAACCAATTTAATAGAGGATGAACCCAAACTGGCAACAGATTTTGTTCAAAAACTGGCAAGTGTTTACAGGTATGTTCTGACCCAAAAAGACAAGGAAACAGTGAGTCTGAATGAAGAACTCGATTTTTTAAATGCGTATGTATTTTTAAACAAAATCAGATTTGGTGAAAATTTAATTGTAGATATAAAAGTGGATCCAAAATTATTATCAAGAGAAATGGCAACATTAACGCTTCAAATACTTATTGAAAATGCCATCAAGCACAATGTTATCAGTAAAATCAATCCGTTAACCATTCGTATTGAAAGTGAAGGGAACCATATTTGTGTAAGCAATAATATGCAACCCAAAACAGTTTTAACCGAAAGCAATGGCATTGGATTAAATAATATTGCAAGCAGGTATGCATTTTTAAGCAAAAAATCAGTTGAAATTGAAAACAATGGAAAAACTTTTAAAGTTTGTGTGCCACTTATTTGAAAACAGAATATCATGTAAACGCCCGTAGGGGCCAATTGCATTGACCCTGTATCCCGGCAACAAATCAAAAGGTAATAAATAAAAAGGCAACAAAATTACACCGATACGAATTTTAGATTTATAAAATATAAAATTTAAAACAATATGAATATCCTAATTATTGAAGATGAAGCACCGGCTTTGAACCGGATTCGTAAACTGGTGAAAGAACTGGATATCAATATTGAAATATTGGGTACAGCAGACAGCATCAGTTCGGCTGTTAATTTGTTTAATAGATTTCCTGAAGCAGAATTGGCGCTGATGGATATTGAACTGGCAGACGGACAAAGCTTCGAAATATTTAATCAGGTACAAATTACCTGTCCGGTAATATTTACCACTGCGTATGATGAATTTGCATTGAAAGCCTTCAAGGTAAACAGCATCGATTACCTGTTAAAACCAATTGATCCTCAAGAACTGAAACAGGCAATTGATAAATTCAATACCCTGCAACAAACAAAACAGGAAACGCAGATTGTTAACATCGGTGCATTACTCAATAGTTTCAAAAAAGATTTGGTGCAGTCCTATAAACAAAGATTTTTGATAAAAATAGGTCATAAACTGGAATCCATTCCCTGCATTGAAATTGCTTATTTTATGGCTGCAGATAAACTAGTATATCTGGTTAACAAAGAAGGTAAAAGATATATTATCGACCATACCCTCGAAGAATTAAGCCAGATGCTTGATCCTAAAAATTTCTTTCATCTGAACCGGCAATTTTTGTGTAATATCGAAAGTATTAAATCCATCAACTCGTATTTCAACGGGAAACTAAAAGTGCAGCTTAAACCCGATGTGAATGACGAAGTGCTCGTTAGCCGCGAAAAAGCCAACGACTTTAAAAACTGGCTGAACCAGTAGGAAAGATCGCTTACACATACTGCCCGTGGATAACTCAATTTCAAAATCTTAATTTTTTGTTAAAATTTTTATATGTTGCAGAGTCAACCTTGCACTGATGCAGATTGGTAACACACGCATATATAATTACAAAAAATTAGATGAAAACTACCTTATATAATGCTGAACACTATACGCAAACCAAATGGGAGGGTGGCTCGGTATGGCAACTTTACATTTATCCGGATAAGTCAACATATACCGAAAAAAACTTTTCTATCCGCATCAGCAGGGCCAGCATCGAAAGAATTCAATCTGTTTTTACTTCATTACCCGATATTGACCGTAAACTATTGGTTCTCGAAGGCGCACTGCTAATTGAACATCCGGCCCGCTACACCACCTTATTGCTGCCTTATGATACCGACACCTTTCAAGGCGATTGGAATACGTTATGTAAAGGAACCGGGGCGGATTATAATGTAATGACAAAAGGGAATATTCAATCATCATTGAATGCCATTGAACTGGAGGCAAATGAGCCGCAACAAATTCAATTTTCAGCCGCAACAAAACTGCTTCATTTTTATGCGTACCGGGGAAATGCTGTTTTAACTTGTAAAGAACGGCAAATTGAAATTTCTGAAGGAATGAGTTTCGTGATTGAAGATATTGAGGAGGAATTTGAAATTACATTAGCAAGTAATGTGAATAGTGTAATTATTATTTCCGGTTTTGAGTTTGTTTAACTTTTAGATGATTGCTATTAGCCGAATGAAAATAAAACACATAGGCACAATAGGAAAACACATAGAATACACATAGATTTTTCTATGTGTATTCTATGTGAATCTATGTTCTATGTGTTTAATTCCCCGCTGCAATCCTCCACAATTCATTCATGGTTTTCCAATTCCTGGTCGTAGCACTTACCTTAAGTTTGCTTTCAAAAAAAGTATTACTCAGCTTCGTATTTCCATACCCCGCAGGACAAAACAAATAAAGGGTTCGGCCCGAAACAATAAATTCATCAGCACCGTATGGTCCGGCTTTAATTTTATCGATATCTGATGGATCCGGATAATCCGACAATAAGGTTACATGTAAAAATTTAACATCCTCTGCTCTTTCATTTACAAACGGATTATTTTCCAGAATCGTTGTTAAATCCGGTAAATCCAATACGATTACCGGAACTTCAAACCCAAAATCCTTCATTATTTTTTGAGATATTAGTTTTGCTATGAGTTTAGGATTCGAATCTTTTTCTTCAAAAACAACATTACCACTTTGAATATAAGTCCGTATATTTTTCAGGTTCAAATCAGCATATAGTTTTTTCAATGCATCCATCTTAATGACTCGATGGCCGCTCACATTAATTCCTCTTAAAATGGATATATAGGTGTTCATAAAGTATGAATTCAGCTCCGTGTTTAATGATGTAAACGCCGTTTTTTAATCATACCACCTTTTGTGTCTTTCACACTGCTCATCACCACAAATGCAAAAGAATCAATTTTCTGTATTTCTGCATACAGCTTGTTGAGTTCCAAACGCGTTACAACCGTATAAATAATGTCAACATCTTTAGTCTCTCCCTTTTTGCCAAAGCCCCTTTTCCCACTGTAAACAGTAACTCCCCGGCCCATGGTATTGATAATCATATTACGGATATCCTCACTGTATGCAGAGATAATCGTAACCCCTGTGTATTCTTCAATACCGTCAATGATAAAGTCAAGTGTTTTTGAAGCAGAGAGGTAGGTAATCATCGAGTACATCGCGATCTCAATAGAAAGAAAATAAGAAGCGGTCATAAAAATAATCACATTGATTCCTATGATGACATCACCAATGGTAGTACCGGTTTTGCGGCTTAAAAAAATGGCCAATACTTCGGTTCCGTCAATTACTGCTCCACCTCTCACTGAAAGTCCTATGCCTGCTCCCAGAAAAAAGCCGCCAAAAATGGCAACCAGTAAACTGTCATGTGTAATTTCAGGAAAATGAACCGTTGCTAAAACCAAGGCAAGCCCCGAAATGGCGATTGAAGTTTTAACAGCAAATGCCTTCCCAATAATTTTATAACCTAAAAAAACAAATGGAATATTTATACAGATGATTAACTGGTATAAAGGAATTTTTGTTAATGCCGAAATTAACAGAGATATTCCTGTAGCACCCCCATCAATAAAATGATTGTATAATAAAAATCCTTTTAACCCAAATGCCGCAGAAAAAATACCAACGGTAATTAAAATAAAATCTTTTGAAAGCCTTTTAACTGCAATCTTAAATTTGTGAAACCCCTTGGCCATCTTATATTCAGATGTAACATCGGTTTTGACATGTTTCTTATCCTGAAGAACAGTACGGGTAATAATCGATTTCCAAAATGGGTTCATATCTTGCTAATCTAAATCAATATTATTATTTATTCATTAACATCGTACATTGTACCGCGATAGCTATCGGGGCGTACATTGCATATCGTACATCGTACATTGTACATTGTACATCGTACATCGTACATTGTACATCGTACATCGTACATTGTACATCGTACATCGTACATCATAAATTCCTTAATGTGCCTCCAGCCAGTTATTCCCCACCCCCGCTTCTGCCTTTACCGGAACCAGCAAAGGCATAGCTTCCTCCATGTTTCTAACCACAAGTTTTTTTAATATTTCAACTTCATCTTTATGTGCATCAAATAATAATTCGTCATGCACCTGCAAAATCATTTTCGAGTATCTGATTCCATTAGCAGGGTCTTTAATTGCATCGTGAATCCTTATCATTGCCACCTTGATCATATCTGCCGCACTGCCCTGTATCGGTGCGTTGATGGCGTTGCGTTCAGCAAAGCCACGAACCGTAAAGTTTGCAGAATTAATGTCTCTTAAATATCTCCTTCGGCCCAATAAGGTCTCAACATACCCATTTTCTTTTGCAAAATTGATGGTATCATCCATATAGTTTTTGATGCGTGGATACTGCTTAAAATATTCTTCAATTATCTGTGCAGCTTCTTTGCGCGGGATACCTAAGTTCTGACTTAATCCATAAGCCGACTGACCATAGATCAAACCAAAATTTACGGCTTTGGCATTTCGCCGTTCACTGCTGCTTACCTGCTCCAGCGATTTTCCATAAACCTTGGCTGCTGTAGCTGCATGTATGTCCAACCCGTTTTTAAAATCCTGTATCATCGCCTCTTCGTTCGCAATCGAAGCGATAATACGCAACTCAATCTGCGAATAATCGGCACTTAATAACAGATAATCTTCATTACGCGGAATAAAAGCTTTTCTAACTTCTTTCCCTCTATCCGTACGTATGGGAATATTCTGCAAATTGGGATTTGTTGAACTCAGCCGCCCCGTTGCAGCCACTGCCTGATTAAATGAGGTATGTACCCGGCCGGTTTTTGGATTAATCATGGTGGGCAGTGCATCTACATAGGTTGATTTTAACTTTTGAAACTGGCGCACCTGCAAAATACATCCAATAATTTCGTGCTGACTGAGGCCTTGCAGAATATCTTCACCGGTTTGATACTGGCCTGTTTTGGTCTTTTTTGCTTTAGGGTCAAGCTTCAGGTGGTCAAACAATACTTCACCCAACTGTTTGGGCGATGAAATATTAAAATTCACACCCGCCAGTTCAATTATTTTCTTTTCGAGCGTTGCCAGTTCCGACTCCAGTTCTTTCGAATAATCATTCAAAAACTTTTCATTGATCCGGATTCCTGCCAGTTCCATATCACTCAACACATCTATTAAAGGAAGCTCCAGTTTATTTAAAAGATCTTCTCCGTTTTTAGCAATTAATTCAGGTTCCAGCTTTTGCTTTAGCTGATAGGTAACATCGGCATCTTCGGCTGCATATTCCTTTATTTTTTCGATAGACACATCGCGCATGCTCAGTTGGTTTTTACCTTTTTTGCCAATCAGCGTTTCAATGCTCACCGGCTCATAGTTTAAATAAATCCCCGAGAGAAAATCCATTCCATGTCGTAAATCCGGTTCAATAATATAATGCGCCAGCATGGTATCAAAAATCGGGCCTTTAAGGGTTAAACCATAGTTTTTGATGATGTTTAAATCGTATTTGATATTCTGGCCAATTTTTATAATTTCCGGATGTTCAAATACAGGTCTGAATTCCTGTAAGATCAATTTTGCTTCATCAAAATTTTGTAGGAAAGGAATATAATATGCCTTATGTGCTTCATATGAAAATGACAGGCCTACAATATCCGCTTCAGTACTTTCCAGTTGTGAGGTTTCTGTATCAAAACAAACTTCTTTCTGGGCTAATAATAACTGCAATAATAAAATCCGTTTTTCAAATGTATCTGTCAATTCGTAAGTATGAGGTACCTGTTCAATGTTTAGGTGGGTAACTAAATTTTCTTCTGCAGTTTCAATGGGTTCAAGATTGGTTTCTTGTAACACTTCAGTAGCGGATGCTTTGGCAGAGCCCTGGTTAAACAAATCGAAAGATGCCGGAGCCTGATTAAATAATGAAGGAGCGGTCACCTGGGCCGGTTCCCCAAAAACCCTTTTCAGTAAAGTTTTAAATTCCAGTTCCGCAAATATCCGTTCTGTTTCTGCCCTGTTCGGTGGATCCAAAGTCAAACTCTTCTCATCAAATTCAATGGGTACATTCACGTCAATGGTAGCAAGTCTCTTTGAGAGAAAAGCCTGTTCGCGGAAATTTTCAACATTTTCTTTTTGCTTTCCTTTTAGCTCATAAGTATGTTCATACAGGCCTTCCATGCTTCCATATTTTTGAACCAATAACTTCGCCGTTTTTTCACCCACACCCGGTACTCCCGGTATATTATCAACGGCATCGCCCCATAATCCAAGGATATCAATTACCTGTTTTACATCTTTAATTTCCCATTTGCTCAGCACCTCGGGTACACCCATTATTTCAATACCATTACCCAGCCTGGCGGGCTTATAAATAAAAATATGTTCATCAACCAATTGCCCAAAATCTTTATCAGGAGTCATCATATAAACCGTATATCCCTGCATTGCTGCTTTTTTGGCAAGGGTGCCAATAATATCATCCGCTTCAAAACCGGGAATAATTAATAAGGGAATATTTAGTGCCTCAGTAATCTGCCTGATATAAGGCAAAGCCTTGCTGATATCTTCGGGCATTTCTTCCCGGTGTGCCTTATAAGCTTCAAATTCAACATGACGGGCTGTTGGTTCTGCCGTATCAAACGATACACCGATATGCGTTGGCTTTTCTCTTTTAAGCACATCGAGTAAGGTAGTAACATATCCAAAAATAGCTGAAGTATTAAACCCGTAACTGGTTATACGCGGGTTTTGGCTGAACGCAAAATAAGCGCGGTAAACCAAAGCCATGCCATCCAGTAAAAACAATTTCTTTTCCTCCATGTTCGCAAGATAATAAAACAACAATCCAAAAGCTATATGCGTATGTTAGTCTGATTTTTTTTGCACTTCAGATAACACATTAGTCAGAGGTATACAAAATAAATAATTTTCGCTATTGCCTTTTAATCAGCTATATTATAAATTTACCTCATTATTAAAAAGCCATGAAATACCTCATTATCATTTTTTTACTATTTATTTCTTGCAGTCAGAAAAATAGTACCGCTGCAATTCCTTTGGTTTCAAAAGGGAATTTAAATGTGCAGGGTTATCATACAGGTGGAAAGGGAATGTTAAAATTAAATGGCGAATGGGAGTTTTACGAAGGACAACTCATTAAAACCTATCCCAATAAGAACCTGCCAAAATGCAGCTATGTTAAAGTTCCCGACAGTTGGAATAATTATGCGGGTTCAGGCCTGATAAAAAATGGGTTGGGATATGGCTCTTACCGGATGATTTTACGAAAAGATAAAAACGAATATTATGCCTTAATGCTCAAGGATATTTCGAGTTGTTATAAATTATGGATAAATAATGAGTTGATGAATCAGGTGGGTGTTGTTGATACCCTTGTCAGCTTATCGGTTCCAATGTACGAAAAAGTAACCCGGGAGCTGCACGGGGACACCAACTTTTATGAGATTGTGATTGAAGTTGCCAATTTTCATCAGCATAAAGGAGGGATTAAAACGCATATAAACCTGGTAAAAACAAGTCAGGTTAAACTCCAGCACGAACGCGAATCACTGAGAACATACTTTTGTTTGGGAATTATTTTTATTATTGGATTGTATCATATTGGTTTGTTTTTATTAAACAAAAAAGATTTACCTGGGTTAAATTTTGGACTCTTCTGTTTTGATATTTTTATTTTTTTATCATTCAGGGCAAGACTGGTAAATTATTTTTTAAAAGATTTTGACTGGGAGTTGGGTAATAAAATAGAGTACACCGCATTATACCTGTCGTTACCCTTGTTTTATATTTTCTTTTATCGTTCCTTCCCACAACAATTTAAGAGGTTCTTCAAAATCACTTCCATTACAATAAGTCTTATTTTTATTGGTATAACCCTGTTCACAAAAACTTTGGTGTTCAGCCATACACTCGAAATATTTCATTATGTATTAATTATTTATATTGTTATCGTTTCAAGCGGACTGTTTCAAGCGCTGGTAAAAAAGGCATCCGGTGCACGCATAATTTTTTCAGGGTTTTTCATTTTTGCCATTGCATTAATCAATGATATTCTACATGTTCAAAACAAGATAAATACCGATAATTTTATCATATACGGCGTTGTAAGTTTTATCGTTTGTCAGGCTTTTTTTCTTGCTTTTAAAAGTGCATCCGATAATCGCAAAATAGTTAACCTTTCTGTGTCGCTCAGCGATTTAAACAAATCCCTTTCCCGTTTTGTACCTACAGATTTTATGCGGCTGCTCAATAAAAAAAGTATTACGGAAGTAAGCCTTGGCAACAATGCCGAACGGGAAATGACCATCATGTTCAGCGATATACGGGCTTTCACATCTATTTCCGAAAAACTAAGTCCTTCCGAATCCTTTGCTTTTATCAATGAATACCTGAAAAAAATTGCACCTATCATTCGAAAACACGGCGGATTTATCGACAAATACATGGGTGATGGAATCATGGCCTTGTTTCCAAACAATGTGAATGATGCAATTTTAGCAGCTAAATCAATGATGCTGGCTTTGGATAAGTTTAATGCAGACAATAAAAAAAATAATAAGCCAACCATTGACATTGGAATCGGGATGCATACCGGAATGTGTATTTTAGGTACTGTTGGTGAACCCATGCGAATGGATACTACAGTTATTGCCGATGCCGTAAACCTGGCTGCAAGAATTGAATCGCTTACCAAATTTTACAAAACACCCATTATAATCAGTGAAGAAACTTTTAAAAAGACAGGTTCCGATCTGGTGAGTTATATTCGGTTTATCGGTACCGCACAGGTAAAGGGAAAATCTATCAGTACAAAATTATACAAAGTATTTTTTGACAATCAAAATAATATTGAATTGCTTGATGAATTTGATAAAGCCATCACCCTGTTTTACGATCAAAAATTTGCCGAGGCTTCAGAGATATTTGAAAAACTTATACAAACAAAATTATACGATGGTGTCATAGAATATTATTTCAATCAAAGTAAAACCCATGCTCAAAACGGTCCACCCCCCGGCTGGAAAACATTTGAAGTATTTGAATATTGAAATAACATCGTACATTATACATCGTACATCGTATATCGTACATCATACATCGTATATCGTACATCGTACATCGTATATCGTACATCATACATCGTACATCGTATATCGTACATCGTACATCGTACATTCCCTTTTATTCGTATATATCCTGATTACTGATAATACTCAGATAACTGCTAAACCTCTGTTCACTGATTTGTCCGGCTACCACTGCGGCTTGTATGGCACATTCCGGTTCGTTTACATGCATGCAGTTATTGTATTTACATTGCCCTATTAAGGGTTGCATTTCTTTAAAATAATGTGAAACTTCAGCCAGATCAAAATCAACCAGTCCAAATTCACGAATGCCTGGAGTATCAACAATAAACCCGCCAATACTCAGGTGATGCATTTCGGCAAAAGTGGTGGTATGCTGACCCTTTTTAGAGTAGTTGGAGATGATTCCTGTTTTTAGATTTAATGCAGGTTCAATGGTATTTAACAAGGTTGATTTGCCCACACCCGAATGACCGCTAAGTAATGTGGTTTTATTGCATAACATGGCTTTCAGTTCCTCAAGCCCTTCACCCGTTTTTGCCGAAGTTTTTAAACAAGGGTATCCTACCTGTTCATACAATTGTATGGTTTCAGAGAGCATTTGATCAAACCCGTTTTGCATGAGATCTGCCTTGTTGAACACGATAATGGCAGGAATATGATAAGCTTCTGCAGTTACCAGAATTCTGTCGATAAAGCCAAATGAGGTTTTAGGGAAAGCGAGTGTGGCAATAAGCATCAGCTGATCGAGATTGCTGGCAATAATATGTGTTTGTTTGGAGAGATTATTTGCTTTACGGATGATATAATTTTTGCGCTCATAAATTTTATGGATGACCCCATTCTCCGATTCGGATTCCATTTCAAAATCCACCACATCGCCAACCGTAACCGGATTCGTATGTTTGATTCCGCTTAACCTGAATTTGCCTTTTAACCTACAAAGGATAATTGTGCCCTTTTCTGTTCGAACCTGATACCAGCTGCCTGTTGATTTTACTACAATTCCCTGCATATTTATGCGAGCACTTTATACCCCAGATAGGCTGCCGTGATGCCTAATCCATTACTTAACAATATGTACAGGAGGGCTTTTACCATTTGCTTGGTTTCAATCAATTCAATTACTTCAAACGAAAAAGCAGAAAAGGTTGTGAAGCCTCCCAATAAACCAATGATGATAAGCGGCTTGATAATTGGAAAACTACTGTGGTGTTGTAAGCTTGAAAAAATAAGTCCGATAAAAAAGCTGCCAATTATATTGACAAATAAAGTTGAAAGCGGAAACTGAACCGGAAATACCAGTTTAATCAACCAGCCTAATACGTAGCGGGATACGGAGCCCAGGGCACCTCCAATAGCCACTAAAAACACTTGATTCATAATTACAAATTAACAATATTTAATTGAAATATGTTTGATTGCATCCTTGATTAGTGGATATTCGCAGATTCACACAATGGGAAGAAAAAAAGACAGAGAACCAAAGTTCTACGAAAATCTGGCAATTACCAATGCCGGCAGCGAAGGCAAAAGCATAGCCCGGATAGATGGCAAGGTAATCATGGTGGAATTCGCAGTCCCGGGAGATATCATTGATGCCCGGGTAATTTTTAAAAAGCGCAGTTTTGAAACCGCCGTTATTACAAAAATAATAACACCATCGCCCGACCGGGTAGAAACTTTTTGCATGCATTTTGGAACCTGTGGTGGCTGCAAATGGCAGCAAATGAGCTATGAAGTGCAACTTAAATACAAGCAACAGCAAGTGCTTGACGCATTTGAAAGAATCGGTAAATTTGAGTTTCCGACTCTGGAACCCATTATCGGTTCAGCCAAAACCAGATATTACCGCAACAAGCTGGAATACTCATTTACCGACCGCCGCTGGCTGACACAAATTACGGATATTGGCTCTTTAACCAAAGCCGAAAATGCAGGTTTGGGCTATCATATTCCGGGCAGATTTGATAAAGTTTTTGATGTGGATACCTGCTACTTAATGGATGATCTGCAAAATCAGATTCGCAATAGAATCAAAGAATTTTGCACCCAAAACGATTACGATTTTTTTAATCTGTACGGACAAACCGGATTGATGCGAAACCTGTTATTGCGAAATAATATGAAAGGTGAATGGATGCTGATTGTGAGCTTTGGATATGAAGATACAGAAAAGCAAACTGCCCTCTTAAATTATATACACATTACATTTCCTCAGATAACCTCGTTGATGTATGTAATCAATGATAAAAAAAACGATACCATTCACGACCTCGAAATCAAAGTATTTTTTGGAGATGATTTTATTCTGGAAAGTCTCGAAGATTTACAGTTTAAAATAGGAGCCAAATCCTTTTTTCAAACCAATACAGAACAAACTTTGAACCTTTATGCAAAAACAAGAGAATTTGCTCAGTTAACAGGCAAGGAACTGGTTTATGATTTATATACCGGCGTGGGTACCATCGCATTATTTCTTGCCAGACATTGCAAAAATATTATCGGCATAGAGTATGTGGTGCAGGCCATTGAAGATGCACATAAAAATGCAGACCTGAACCAGATTACCAATGCTGCGTTTTTTGCAGGGGACATGAAAGATTTGTTAAGCAGGGATTTTGCAGATAAACACGGGTATCCGGATGTTGTGATCAGCGATCCGCCCAGGGCCGGAATGCATGAAGACGTGATAAAACAACTCATGGAAATAAAACCCAAACGGATAGTTTATGTGAGTTGCAATCCGGCAACACAGGCCAGGGATATTGCATTGATGACAGCGTATTACAGGGTTTCAAAAGTGCAGCCGGTCGACATGTTTCCTCATACACATCATGTTGAAAATATAGCCTTACTTGAATTGAAATAGCATGGAAAATCCGGATATAACAAAAAAGTTGCTGGAACTGTTGCGGGAAGACCTCATTTTTTACAGCGACATGATTAAAGAAGTTGCCCTGGAAATGATAAAAGAGGGATATACAAAATATCCTGTTTTTATCGCACATCAGCATGAAGTAAAAGTGGGAGAACCTATTTTACTCATTCAGGACTATGCCCGTGATTTTAATATTAATGCAAGCACTTTAGAAGAATTGGTTCAGCATAAACTGGTTTTGCCTGAACGCGAAGCCGATTTTAAAGCAAATTATAAAAATCCGAAAGAATTTATTTGTATTTTATTGATAACAGTAATAAGTGCACACTTTATTTATGTACCCTATAAGTTAAAAAAGACGCATGACAAATAAATACAGATCAAAAAGCAAACTGACTAAAAATAATTATCGGGAGCAAAAATAATGGAACACATCAGGTCAGATTATTATGGCAGCAACCGAAGCGAAATGCTTGCATTTATACCACTTACTGCCCAAAAAATTCTTGAAATAGGATGCGGTGAAGGCAGTTTTTCGAAGCAATTAATCGCTCAGGGAATTGAATGCTGGGGAATTGAACCAGATGATGCATCTGCCGAACGTGCTGCTTCAAAATTGTTTAAGGTAATCCACGCGAAACTGGAAGATGCAATACACCAGATTCCCGAAAATTACTTTGATGTAATCATATTTAATGATGTTTTGGAGCACATGCTTTATCCGAAGGATAATTTAAAATTGTTAAAATCAAAATTAAGTGAATCGGGTAAAATCATCACTTCAATCCCCAACTTCAGATATATAAAAAATTTGTTTCAGGTTGCGGTTAAAGGAGAATGGGAGTATACCGATTCCGGAATTCTGGACTATACCCATTTTAGGTTTTTTACCCAAAAAAGTTCAAAAAAATTATTTGAAGAATGTGGTTACAAGGTTGAAATGATCAAAGGAATTAACCCAACCAAATCAATAAAATATCAATTGCTCGCATTTATTTTTAGCCTCCTAACCCTCACCAACCAATTCGATACCCTATACCTTCAAATTGCCCTCGTGGCAAAAATAAATCCAGAGGTATGAGGTATTAGGTATGAGTATTAGAGTTGGGGTAGGAGTATAGGAGGGTAAGAGTGTAGGATTATATGAATATAAGAAGAGAGGATTTTATCTGCATTATATCGCGCACATCATATTGTACATTGTACATTGTACATTGTACATCGTACATCGTACATCGTACATTGTACATCTTACATAAACCCCAAGCCCACTGCTCCATGCCCACTGCTCCATGCTCATTTACCAGCCTTCTTAATAAAGTGGTACCCCTTCTTCACATACCCTTCACGTTCATAAAACCGATGCGCCGGTTCATTACTCAGGTATGCATCCAGCATCAGGACATTGCAGTTGTTTTCAATGCCAATTTTCAACAATTCATCACACAAAAGTTTTCCTAAACCTTTTGAACGATAGGACTCATCGACCACTACATTATCCAGCTCCAGGTATTTGCCGCAATATATTTTAACGCCAATCCAATAACCCGAAACAGCCACACATTTTTTACCATCAAAAATGCATAACATTTTATAGTTGAGCTTTGCCATTTCAGGTATCATTTTATTAAACGCATCCAATTTAAGATTCGGATTAAGCTGCCGGATAAGCTTAAATTGTTTAAGCATTTGGGTTATGCTGGCTTCTCTGATAATGGTATAATCTATTTGTTTTTGTATGGGTTTCATAAAAAGGAATGTATCGCCAATTCATAACTTTTTAATCCAAAGCCACTAATGATTCCCGCTGCATTTTTCGAAATAAAAGATTGCTGCCGGAAATCTTCACGGGCCCATATATTTGTTATATGCACCTCAATAAGGGGAGTTTGAATAGCCGCTACTGCATCACCAATGGCAATCGAGGTATGTGTATAGCCGCCGGCATTCAAAATAATTCCATCGTAAGAAAATCCTGCCCTGTGCAAACAATTAATCAGCTCGCCTTCCACATTACTTTGAAAATATTCAAGCTGTATTTGTGGAAAAATGGCCTTTAATCCATTAAAATAGTCTTCAAAAGTGGACTTTCCGTACTTTTCAGGCTCTCTCACTCCTAATAAATTGAGATTCGGGCCATTAATTATCATGATTTTCATATAAAAATCTTAAATATTGAAAATATTTTCGTTAATTTTGCTGCAAGTAAACTATACTATAATGAAAAAACTACTACTATATATTTTTGCGATTTGCATTTTTCAGTTTGCAACAGCGCAAAATTTCACAATTAATCCTAAAATTGCAAAAGGGCAGGGTGCAAATACCATGCTTACCATTGCCACAGTTGCTGATTTTACCAATACCGGAACGGAAGTGGAATTTGAATGGAAGATTCTTGAAATAGTTGCGCCAACAGAATGGGCGTTTGGCATGTGTGATCCGTTAAATTGCCTAACAGACCTAAAAGTAGGCAATACCGGCATTTTTACAGTAGCTGCAACTAAAAGCGGCCAGTTTACAGGTGATTTTGAAATAAAAGGCAAATCAGGTTTCGGTACAGCTAAAGTTTCTATTTACCCTAAAAACATACCTGCGAACGCAGATACCATCATTTTTCAAATAACTGCATGGCCAACCGGCATTAAAGAAAATGGTGTGGTAAGAGAATTTGCCTATTTCCCCAACCCGGTTAAAGAGCGTTTACAGATTAAATACAATACCAAAGATGCCCTTATTATTGATATTTATAATGTTTTGGGTACTAAGGTAAAAAGCTTTACCCACACCGGTTTCGAGAGCGATATCAATGTGGGTGATTTGCAAAATGGAATTTACTTCATCCGGTTCCGTGAAGGGAACCACATTATTTCAAAACCATTTACTAAATCAGAATAATAAATTATTGAATCAATAAAAAGCCTGTTCAAATTACTTGAACAGGCTTTTTTTATAACCCCATGCCCCATGCCTTTAAAACCGGTATCCTCCTCCAATAACAAAGTTCAGTTTATGGGAAGTATGGGTAGCCGATAAGGTATTTCCTTCATAGGGTGTAAGTATATCTTTTCCTATTCTGTCGCTTACGGCAAAATCAAAGAAATAAGCACCTTCATACACCCATCCGAAACCTGCACTAATCAGGTGTTTCATTCCATCTGCTTTACTTATAACATTGGTATTATACGGACTTCCAAGCATTGCATAACCAACCCTTACCCTTACAAAATCCACCGCAATTTCAGCACCAATTTTATAATTTCTTCCCACATCATAAATTGCTTTGTTATTGCTGTTTCTAATGGAGTAATCAAAATTAAAATCTTTGGTACCCTGTAAACGCCCTTCCCGGTAATCAACCATTTCAAAGTCGGCTGCAATAACCGCCAACTTGCCTAAAATGAAGGCTGCAGAGGCTCCAAAACGCGAAGGAGTGACAATTTGATAACGTGTATATTCAGAATAACCGGGATAATAAACAGGGGTCCAGCCATTGTTGTAATTCATGGATAATGAATTGGTAACCGAATCTAAAAAACGGATACGAACCGGAGTTTGGTACGAGAACCCAAACCTGAAAAAATCCAACGGCCGGATGATAATTCCGAATTTTCCACCCACCCCAAAACCGCTTGAAATCAAGTGTTCATTCATGTTCATGGATTTGTAAAATGAGTCGGTATGCGTAGCTGAGATTACAGACTCATTATAGGATTTTTCTCTCGAAAACTTTACATCTTCAAATACCAGAGAGGCTCCCAGATAAACCAAATTACTGATGTTCATTCCGCCTCCTATGTACCATTCATTTACTCTACCACGGTTTTGAATACTTTGCCCCTGTCTCACGGTATACAATGAATCACCCATGGCTTCGAAAATAGATTTGAATTTATTTGGTGAGCTGGGGTTATCAATTAAAATGGCGCGCCAGGCCTGAGCAAAAGGTTCGTTATCGTAATAAATACTATTGATGTCGGAAGTATCCGTTCCATTGGCCTGCTTTGCAAAATAATTCGCGATGGATGTGTTTGAATTGTTTCCTGAATAAATAATATTGGATTGAAAATCATTAACACGATTCATCCCAATAGCACCTGTTAAACTCACTACGCCAACCTGTTGATCCCTGCCTTTATACTGATTGAGCCAGTTAAACGCAACACCCAGATTCGGAATATTAAATACGGTTCGCGAATCGCTCATCAAATTATTACTGTATTCGGTTTTACTTAAGGTTGATGTAACAGATAATGCACCCATCAGGTCATTCCTTCGGTACAATCCAAGTCCGGCAGGATTAAATGCGGCAGCCGATAAATCGGCACCAACCGCACCCCAGGCTCCCGAAAGTCCAAGCGTTCTGGCTGATCCGCTAATGTTTTGATTGCTGTATCTGAAAATATCCAACTGGTTTTGTGCGTGTACATTTAATAAAAAACACGACATAAAAATCCCTGTTATTGTCTTTTTCATAAACTGAGTTTTAAGTTTTTAATTAATTTAGTATTTGTTCATATATTCAGGAGTCTGAGCTAGAATGTTCTCTGGCAAGGCTTGCGATTCACCAAAAAGCGTAGTGTGCTGGTGTACATGAGCATTTTTGGGGATGAGCATAACGCAGCCAGAGGACATTATAGACGGACTCTAATTAACGTGGTCTTGATCGGGGTGTTGTACCTCCACCGCCACCGCCGCCTCTTGAGGGCGTATTGCCCGAAGAAGGGGTTGGATTGCTATAGGACCTTGAGGGGGCACTTGAAGGTTGACTTGAAGGTTGACTGGATGGTGCACTATAAGAAGGTGCAGGCATATTATTTGACCGGGAAGGCGCACTGTATGCCGGAGCATTGGATCTTGAGGGCGCTGAATATGATCTTGCAGGCGGATTATAGGCCGGAGCGGAATTGGATGGAGTATTCCTGTTCCGGTCAGGTTGCGAGTTGTATGATGGTTGCGCGTTATTGTTTTCGTAAGTAGCACTGGTTCGGGCTGGAACGTAAATTTGAGATCCGTTGGATCCGGGTATTAAATCTCCACCCGGGCGGTTTGTGCGAACACTATTCGGATTATTGCTGTTTGAGGGTCTGTTATTAGGTGCAATATATATTGGCCGGTTACTGGCATCATTAATCAATTCGCCACCGGGTTTTACCGAACCGGTATTATTACCCACAGTATTGGCTGGTCTTGTTGGTCTCACATTCACACCCGCGTCAATGGCTGCCGGATTTGACTGTATGGGTTGATTATTTCGTACATCTGGATTCACAGTTCCACTTACAACACCAGTCGCGGGTCTGTTTCTTTGCACATCGGGTACATAATTAGCAGGTCGCCCTCCGGCGGGGATGTCTGAACCAACAGAATTTCTGGGATGTAACATCGGGCGGCCTGTTATATTTCCTTTTCTGTTTTTTCCATAATAACCGTAATCATTTCCGTAATATCCGCCATATCCATATGGATAACATCCGTATGGATAATACCCGTATGGGTAGTAGCCGTAAGGATGATACCCGTATCCATAACCATAATAAGCACCCCATGGATTGTAAAAATTATTGAACCCATATCCATACCACGGGCTATACCAGGGATAACCCCAAAAAGGATCTATTCCATAGCCATAACCCATGCTCATTCCATAACCTCCGCCCCAGCCCGAAAAACTATTATAACCAAATCCAATATTCCATCCGGGTGCCCAACTGTAAAATCCGGGTCTGTATATGGGTGCATAAAAGCTTGTCCATCCCCAGTTTGAACTAAGTGAATTGTAATAGGGATCATCGTAATAATAAGTACGTTCAGCACCCAAACGCCGGGTATCCCGCTCATCGTTTTTGTAATCTGATAATGTGTAATTTTGATTGTAGCCGGAATCTATCTGATTGACTGAATCATCGGAACCGGTTTTTAAATTTCTTTGTTTATCCCAGGTATCATAAGCAGATTGGGCGCGCATGTTATCATAACCTGCAGGTTGATTTTGGTTTGTGGGCTCATAATTGGAATAATCTGACGAGGGACCTTTTTGAGACTTTTCATTTTTTTCGAGGTCCTGCACGGTCAATGGCTTTTTTAACGCATCGGCCTTCGACCAGTAAACATCATCTGTGCTATTATTTGCATCAAAATTTTTCTGAGTTCCGCATGCTGCTAATCCTATCATTAACAGGGAGAAAAAATAGATTCTTGAATTTTTCATCACAGTGGTTTTTAATTCGTTTAACAAAGTAACAACTAAAAAGTATTTTTGTTGTTCTTTATTATTAGTTCAAATATTATTCCAATTTTAATTCATGGATATTAAAAAAGTAAAACGCAGTGAAGATTATAGTGCATGGTACAATAATTTGGTAAAAAATGCAGATTTGGCTGAGCATTCAGACGTTAAAGGGTGCATGGTTATTAAACCCTATGGCTATGCCATCTGGGAAAAAATGCAAGCGGAACTGGACAGGAGGTTCAAAGAAACTGGACACCAGAATGCATATTTCCCACTATTTATTCCAAAATCCTTTTTTACCAAAGAGGCAAGTCATGTTGAAGGTTTTGCCAAAGAATGTGCTGTGGTTACCCACTACCGTTTAAAGGTTGATGAAATTACCAAAGAGATAGTTGTGGATCCGGAAGCAAAACTGGAAGAAGAATTAATTGTTCGCCCCACCAGCGAAACCATTATTTGGAATACCTACCGTTCGTGGATTCAAAGCTACCGCGATTTGCCGGTTTTGTTAAACCAATGGGCCAATGTGGTACGTTGGGAAATGCGTACCCGTTTATTTTTAAGAACAACCGAATTTTTATGGCAGGAAGGTCACACTGCACATGCCACCGCCGATGAAGCCATTGCAGAAACCAAGCAAATGCTGGATGTGTATGCTGATTTTGCAGAAAATATTTTAGCGGTACCCGTAATTAAAGGAGTTAAATCGGAGAACGAACGTTTTGCAGGTGCAATAGAAACCTATTGTATTGAAGGACTCATGCAGGATGGAAAAGCACTGCAAATGGGTACCTCTCATTTTTTAGGCCAGAACTTTGCCAAAGCATTTGATGTAAAATATGTGACCAAAGAAAACAGCAGGGAATATGTTTGGGCTACTTCATGGGGTGTTTCAACCCGCTTAATGGGCGCTTTAATTATGAGCCACAGTGATGATGAAGGACTGATATTGCCACCCCGGCTGGCACCGATACAAGTGGTAATTATACCTATTTTCAGAAAGCCTGAAGAAAAAATTGCAGTAATGGAAAAAGCAGAAGCCTATACTGCATTACTTAAAAAACAAGGCATCAGTGTAAAGTTGGATGACCGCGATTACCAGTCGCCAGGATTTAAATTTGCAGAGTATGAATTAAAAGGAGTACCTGTTAGAATTGCAATAGGACCCAGAGATGTGCAAAATGAAACCGTTGAAGTAGCACGCCGCGATACCAAAGAAAAACAAGTGATGAGTGCGGCTGATCTGGAACATAAAATTCCACATTTACTGGAACAGATTCAAACCAATATATATCAGCGCGCTTTGGATTTCCGAAGTGAAAATATGTATGCAGCCGATACCTGGGATGAATTTATGGATATCCTTGAAAACAAAGCAGGATTTATCAGTGCGCATTGGGATGGAACCGCTGAAACCGAACTGAAGATAAAGGATTTGTCGAAAGCCACGATACGTTGTATTCCATTGAATAATCATAAGGAAGCAGGAAAATGTATTTTAACCGGCAAGCCTTCAACCCAAAGGGTTCTGTTTGCAAGAGCTTACTAAATTAATTATTTAAATACCTGAAACAACACATGATGGAATCAAAACTGGAAAGCATTAAAAAAATATTACTGGAAAAATCTTCAACCAAACAATTGGTTTTTAGAAATACCAAACAGGTTTTTGAACAGTTAAAAGAAATAATGAAATCATTGACCAATGAATTAACCAATGAAATCTATAAAGTGGATCCAAGTGTTGAAATTAAATTTTATGATAAGGGTGAACTCGAACTTCATCTTAAATTCAGCGGGGATACTCTCGTTTTTATGATGCATACAAATGTTTTTGATTTTGACCCCAATCATTATATTCAAAAAACCAGTTATGTTAAAGAAGATCCGATGCGTGAATTTTGCGGCATGATTCAGATATATAATTTTTTAGCGGATTCAATTAAATATAACCGCGAAGGAGATATGGGTTTTTTGGTTGGAAGAATTTTTGTAAACAAGGAAAAACATTTTTTTATTGAGGGAAAAAGGCCATTGGCTTTTTTGTATAACGATTTTGCCTGCTGTACCATTAATGAAGTTACTTTAAGAAATGTGATTATTGAAGCGATGTATTATTGCCTTAATTTTGACTTATTGGCACCTCCGTTGGACGCAATTAACTATATTACAGTGGAGCAAAAGAATTTAATGAGCTTTAGTGGGGGTGTTCCAACAGGTAAGCATCTGGGTTTTAGAATGGAAACCGAAAACGAAGCCGGCGTATAAGGTGTTTTATAGAGGGTAGTGCCAATTTGGCAAGATGAGATATTGGATTAATTTGTGCTGAAGCTAAAAAAAAGCATAAATTTACCGCCCTTTGCGCATTCGCAACAGGTACAAAAAGAGAACGAATAAACAGCATGATTGGAAGTATTTTTAAGGGATTAACAAAAATTTTCGGAAGCAAATCCGACCGCGATTTAAAAGAATTGAATCCCATGGTGGATCCGATAAATCAAATATTTGCCGGATTAAGCCGTTTGAGCGATGATGAATTACGCGCAAAAACACCTGAATTAAAGGCAAAAATTTCGGCGCATCTTTCGGAAATAGATGAACGAGTTGCTGCGTTGCAAACACAAACTGAAGTTGAAAATATCGATTTAATAGAGAAAGATAACCTCTTTAAAGAAATTGATAAACTGGCTAAAAAAAGAGATGAAGAATTAGAAATCATTTTATTGGAATTACTGCCCGAAGCCTTCGCAGTTGTGAAAGAAACTGCCCGAAGATTTTCTGAAAAAAAGGAACTTATTGTAAAGGCAAGCGATTTTGATAAAGAGTTAAGTGCCCGTACACGACCTAAAAAACCCGTTCGCATTGAAGGTGAAAATGCTATATGGAGCAATACCTGGGAAGCAGCGGGTGGAATGATTACCTGGAATATGATACATTACGATGTACAGTTAATTGGGGGCATTGTTCTGCATAAAGGTAAAATATCGGAAATGGCAACGGGTGAAGGAAAAACACTGGTTTCTACCTTACCTTCTTATTTAAATGCACTTGCAGGTTTGGGCGTACATATAGTAACCGTAAATGATTACCTGGCCCGGCGCGACTGTGAATGGAACGCACCTTTATTTGAATTTCACGGACTCAAAGTAGATTGTATTGATTACCATCAGCCCAACTCGGCAGAGCGCAGAAAAGCGTATCTGGCAGATATTACTTACGGTACCAATAATGAATTTGGTTTTGATTATTTGCGCGATAATATGGCAAATAGTTTAGATGAACTGGTTCAGCGCAAACATCATTATGCCATGGTGGATGAGGTGGATTCGGTTTTGGTGGATGATGCCCGCACACCTTTAATCATTTCAGGTCCGGTACCTCGTGGTGACGACCAGCAGTTTTATGCGCTGAAACCGCGTATCGAAAAACTGGTAAACACACAAAAAGCATACACCAATACAGCTTTGGTAGATGCTAAAAAACTGATTAATGCAGGGAACGAAAAAGACGGAGGATTTAAACTGCTTCAGGCCCAGAGAGGATTGCCTAAAAACAGTTCATTAATCAAGTTTTTGGGTGAACCGGGTATGAAGCAGCTTTTACTAAAAACAGAAAATTACTACCTGCAGGATCAGCAAAAGGAAATGCATAAGGTGGATGCTGATTTGTATTTTGTTATTGATGAAAAAATAAACTCGGTAGATTTAACAGAAAAGGGAGTTGAACTCATTACCAACTCAGGTGAAGATCCGCATTTTTTTATAATACCCGACGTAGGTTCAGAGATAGCCGAAATTGAAAAATCGGCCATGCCCGAAGATGAAAAGATAAAGAAAAAAGAGCATTTGATGATGGAATTTACCATCAAATCGGAGCGCATTCACACCATCAATCAGTTGCTTAAAGCATATTGTATGTTTGAACGCGATGTTGAATACATTATACAGGATGCCAAGGTAAAAATTGTAGATGAACAAACAGGTCGTGTTTTAGATGGCAGAAGATACAGTGATGGATTGCACCAGGCGATAGAAGCCAAGGAAAATGTAAAGGTAGAAGCAGCAACACAAACCTATGCAACGGTTACCCTGCAAAACTTTTTCAGGATGTATCACAAACTGTGCGGAATGACGGGTACAGCAACAACAGAAGCCGGAGAATTATGGGAAATATACAAACTGGATGTGGTTGAGATTCCTACAAACCGGCCGATTTCGCGGAAAGATGAAGAAGATTCTATTTATAAAACAAAACGCGAAAAATACAATGCGGTAATTGATGATATTGTACGCTTAACAGAAGCCGGAAGGCCGGTGTTGGTGGGTACCACTTCGGTTGAGGTAAGTGAGTTGCTGGGCAGAATGCTCACCATGCGTAAAATAAAACACAATGTGCTGAACGCAAAGCAACATCAGCGTGAAGCGGATATTGTAGCCGAAGCCGGACAGAAAAGTGCAGTTACCATTGCCACCAATATGGCGGGAAGGGGTACGGATATCAAACTCGGAGAAGGTGTAAAAGAAGTGGGAGGTTTGGCGATTATTGGAACTGAAAGACATGAGAGCAGGAGGGTTGACAGGCAGTTGCGGGGTCGTGCAGGACGCCAGGGTGACCCGGGTTCTTCCAAGTTTTATGTTTCACTCGAAGATGATTTGATGCGCTTGTTTGGTTCAGAAAGAATTGCCAATATAATGGATAAACTGGGGATGAAGGAAGGCGAAAATATTGAGCATTCCATGATCACCAAAAATATTGAACGGGCACAGAAACGTGTTGAACAAAACAACTTTGGAATTCGTAAACGCCTGCTGGAATATGATGATGTAATGAACTCGCAGCGTGAAGTTGTTTATACCAAACGCAGAAACGCATTGTATGGAGAAAAGCTTGAACTCGATTTAAGCAATATGCTGGCCGATACCTGCGAAGAACTGGTTGAAGTCTACCGGGAGACCCGAAATTATCAGGAATTTAAATTTGAAGTGATGCGTATTTTTGCGCATGAAACTACGATAGATGCAGAATCGTTTTTAGGGGAAAAACATGAAAAAATTGTAGATCAGTTATTTGAAGAACTGCAGGCGCACTATCAGCATAAAACAGAAGATATGTCGCGGATTGCATTTCCGGTAATCAGCGATGTGTTTAGAAACCGCGGTCAGCAATTTGAAGTGATTGCAGTGCCCGTGAGCGACGGAATTCACAATATGCAATTGCCGGTAAATCTGAAAAAAGCATATGATTCGAAAGGTAAAGAGATTAGCAAAACCTATGAAAAATTTGCCGCATTATATGTAATTGATAACGACTGGAAAGAGCATTTGCGTGAAATGGATGATTTGAAACAATCTTCTCAAAATGCAGTGTTCGAACAAAAAGATCCTTTGCTAATTTATAAACTGGAATCATTTAACTTGTTTAAATCGATGTTATCGCGCACCAATAAACAAGTTTTGGGAATGCTGTTTAAAGGATTTATTCCGGTTGAAAGTGCCAGTGATGTAAAGCAGGCCGAACAGCCGCGTAAACAGGATATGAGCAAGTTAAAAACTTCCCGTACCGACGATTTGGCCGAATCGCAACGCAATAATCAGGCTGCGGCACAGGGTGGCAACGAGGTTGCAAAGCAACAGCAAATAAAAGGTGTGGTTAAGATTGGAAGAAATGATCCTTGCCCTTGCGGGAGTGGTAAAAAATATAAGTCCTGTCACGGGAAAGAAGAAATGATGTAACACTTGCTAATTTATACACTATGAATCTTGCTATCCATATTGAACACACCAATTTAAAACCGGAATGTACCGCTTCCGATGTTATTACACTTTGCAACGAGGCCGTTGAACACGGATTTTACGCAGTTTGTGTGGCCCCTTATTTTGTGCAGCTGGCAAAAAAAACCATCAAGAAAAGTGATGTAAAAATAGTTACGGTTGTGGGATTTCCATTTGGTTATAATATGGTTTCGAGCAAGGTGGAAGAAACAAAAAAGGCCATTACCGCGGGGGCACATGAGGTAGATATGGTGATGAATATTGCTGCATTTAAAAGCGGCGACATCGCATCGGTTCAAAACGATATTCAGTCGGTGGTTACAGCCTGTCACCTGCAAAATAAACTGGTTAAGGTAATTATTGAAATATGTTATTTAACGGATGAAGAAATAAAATTTGCATGCAAGTTATGCGCAGATTGTGAAGCGAATTTCGTAAAAACATCAACGGGTTACGGACCATCAGGAGCCACAGTGGAAGCCGTGCAGATTATGCGAAAATATTTACCCAAACAGGTTAAAATAAAAGCCGCCGGAGGAATCAGGGATATTGCGTTTGCCAGGGCATTGATTGAAGCAGGGGCAGACCGGATTGGTACCTCATCGGGAGTAAAACTGGTACTTGATACTGAAGTACAGAATGAGAAGTAATGATCATGAATTTGAAGGTTTATATTTTCATCCTGTTTGCTTTTTTTAGCTTTTGTATTCCTGCAATTGCACAAAAATCAGAAGTTAAAATTGTGGGCAATCCGGAGCTTGATTCATTGATTCAATATAATATTGAAATCAATAAAAACATCAGTTCTATGGATGGCTACCGGATTCAGATTTTCTCGGGTTCAGACCGAAAACAGGCGAATGCCATTAAAACTAAATTTAAAATTGAATTCCCTGAAGCCCCTGTTTACCTCATTTATCAGCAACCCTATTATAAACTCCGGGCAGGTGATTTCAGAAACATGATTGAAGCCCAGGTAATGTATCTGCAATTGCAAAAATCATACGGGCAGGTTCTTATTATTCCCGATAAAATAAACTTCCCCAGGCTTTAAATGCGCTGCTTTAATTACAAAAATTATGAAATTAGTTACTTATACAACAAAAAAAAATACCCGGCTTGGCATTTTTATAGCCGGAAAAATCTGGTCATTAAATAAACTGGATAATTCTCTGCCTGATAATATGCAGGATTTTCTCAAAGCCGGGGCACCTGCAATGAAAAAGGCAATGAAGCTTGATAAAAAGTTAAAAGCCGGAAAAGTATTGGGACATTCTGTTTCGGTGAGTAAAGTAAAACTGGAAGCTCCTGTTCCGCATCCCAGCTCCTGCCGTGATGGATATGCTTTCAGACAGCATGTAGCCTCAGCACGTAAAAACAGAGGAGTTCCCATGATTGAAGAATTTGATCAATATCCGATTTTTTATTTTACAAACCACAATGCCATTCAGGGACCCGGTGAAGTACTTTGTATGCCCGACCATTTTCAAAAACTGGATTTTGAACTGGAGGCAGCGATTGTTATTGGCAAAAAAGGCAGAAATGTCAGGGCAACTGAAGCAGATGCATACATTGCCGGTTATATGATTATGAATGATATTAGTGCACGTACATTGCAAATGGAGGAAATGCTGCTTAACCTGGGCCCTGCCAAAGGAAAAGATTTCAGTACGGTAATCGGACCTTATTTTGTAACACCTGATGAGTTGGAATCATATAAAATTGACCCCAAACCCGGACACATAGGGAACAATTATAATCTGAATATGAAATGTTGGGTTAATGGCGTTTTGGTTAGTGAGGGAAATATGGGTGATATGGATTGGACCTTTGCTGAAATAATAGAACGCTGCGCTTATGGGGTTGACATATTACCCGGTGATGTAATTGGTTCAGGCACGGTTGGAACAGGCTGTTTTCTTGAATTAAACGGAACGGGATTATTAAAAGATAAAAATTTTAAACCGCAATGGCTGCAGGATGGAGATGTGGTTGAAATGGAGATTACCGGTTTGGGTCATTTAAACAATACCATTAAAAAGGAAAATACAGATTACAGCATTTTGGCTTTGAAAAAAGGAAATGTAAAAAGCTAAAATGTTCACAATTGACACATATAAATCAATTATTCTTATTGCCTTAAGTTTGCTTTGGCTTAGTTGTGAATCTCAGCCGGTAAAAAAGAAGGAACCTAAAAAAATAATTATGCAAAATTCAATGAATACAAACTTACAATCAGATACTATCATTTTTGGTGCAGGGTGTTTTTGGTGTGTGGAAGCAGTTTTTCAGCGCATTGATGGGGTTGAAAAAGTAATATCGGGATATTGTGGCGGACATGTTGAAAATCCGTCTTACAAACAGGTTTGTGAGGGCACAACCGGACATGCAGAAGTTTGTATGTTGATTTACGACCCCAAAAAAGTTTCATTCGAAACCTTATTATCTGTTTTTTGGCAAACGCATGATCCTACAACCCTAAACAAACAAGGCAATGATTTGGGCACGCAATACAGATCCGCAATTTTTTATACTACTGAACAACAAAAAGAGGTAGCTGAAAAATATAAAAAAGAGTTGAGCAACAGCGGTGCATTTAAAAATCCGATTGTTACCGAAATTGCCGCCTTTACAAAATTTTATCCAGCAGAAGATTATCATCAGAACTACTATAATCAAAACAGTTCGCAATCTTATTGCCAGTTTGTAATTGCCCCCAAACTCGAAAAATTTGAAAAAGTTTTCGGCGATAAACTCAGAAAGAAATAGGTGTTCAGGTTTAATTTTGAGGTTTAACAATTTCAGCTTTTCTTTGCACTTATGATACAACGCATACAATCGGTTTTTTTGGCCCTTATCATTATTATTATTGCAACCCTTTGCGGCATTGATGTGTTACATTTGGTATATGTTGAACCCGATAAAAAAACTACCGAGTATTTTCTGAACCTTTTCTATTTTAATGTAAAAGTAAATGGTGTACTTACGGAAAGTAACCTGCAATTGCCGCTGATCATTCTTGCATCTGTGATTATGGGCTTATCAGTATATACCCTTGTTAGTTTTAAAAACAGAATCCGGCAGATGCAGTTTACGCTCATTAATCTGATACTCATTATACTTTTAATAATTACTTTTTCGGTTAAAGCCATTTTGTTTGTACCCAATTTCAGCTCTGATAAAATGATGCTCAATTCGGTTTGGGGAATTGCATTATTTATATTTTGCCTATACCTCATTATTCGCGTTTATTACCTCATCAGAAAGGATGAAGATTTGGTGCGGAGTGCTGACCGGATACGATAAGGAGTGTGTGAGGGTAGGAGAGTAGGAGTGTAAGAAAGGAAGGGGGTACTATCTTCTTACCTTCCCATTTTCCTACCCTCCTACCCTCATATTTTTTCCCTACATTTGCGAACAATTATGGCTCAAAAACCAACACTCCCCCAGGGAACCCGCGATTTCAGTCCTGCTCAGGTGCAAAGGCGCAAATTTATTTTGAACACCATAGAAAGTGTATTTAAAAAGTATGGGTTCATGCCGCTGGAAACACCTGCCATGGAAAACCTCAGTACACTTACCGGTAAGTATGGTGATGAAGGAGATCAGTTATTATTTAAAATATTGAATTCGGGCGATTATTTTAAAAAACTGATTGAATATAATAACAAAGCTCTGGCACATGAAGAACTGGATAAAACGTACCTGCCTTCATTGGATGGTAAAGTAAATAACCTGAATGCCAAAATAGCTTTGCCTTTTTTGTGTGAAAAAGGATTGCGCTATGATTTAACGGTTCCCTTTGCCCGCTATGTGGTAATGAACCGGAACGATATTGCATTCCCGTTTAAGCGCTATCAGATGCAGCCGGTATGGCGCGCCGACAGGCCGCAAAACGGGCGTTACCGGGAATTCTGGCAATGCGATGCCGATGTAATTGGCAGCGAAAGTTTGATAAGTGAAGCGGAGCTGATAAAAATTTATGATGAGGTTTTTACATATCTGAATATACCGGTTCTGATACGCATCAATAACCGCAAAATATTATCTGCCCTGGCTGATTTAATAGGAGCTTCAGCGCACTTCAATACCATTACTGTTGCGATTGATAAATTGGATAAAATTGGCGAAAGCGGTGTTAGCACAGAACTTCAAAATAATGGGCTTGATGAAAATCAGACCAGACAAATTTTAACATTTTTAGCACTGGCCAAAAGTGATCAGGCATTAATTGAACTCGAACAGTTATTTGTTGATTCGAAAGAAGGGTTGCAAGGTTGTGATGAATTGAAAAAAGTTTTTGAATACCTTGGAATATTACATTTAAATAATCCGGTAAAATTAGATGTTACACTTGCCCGCGGACTGAGTTATTATACCGGAGCCATTGTTGAAGTTCAGGCCTATGAAGGCGAATTTAAATCAAGTATTGGCGGAGGCGGAAGATATGATAACCTGACCGGAATTTTTGGATTGCCAAATGTATCGGGTGTAGGTATTTCTTTCGGACTTGACCGCATATACCTGGTAATGGAAGGACTTAAGCTGTTTCCTGATAACATTAAGGCAAGTGATACAAAAATATTATTTTGCTATTTTGATGAACCCTCTCAGGTATATGCATTAAATGCAGTTGCATTGTTGCGAAAGGCAGGAATCCCTGCCGAAATTTACCCGGAAATTACAAAGAAAATAGGGAAACAACTTGATTATGCAAACAAGCTCAGCATCCCATTTGCATGCATCATTGGATCAAATGAAATGCAAACCGGAAAACTGGTTGTAAAGAACCTTACAAAAGGTACGCAGGATGAAATGTCCCTTGAAACATTAATAAGTTTTTTGAATGAAAAATAAATATTTTATAATAAATAAATCTTTAACACCGGAAGACATACATAAAATTGTTGAAGAAAATTTACAGCTAAAACTTGTACCTGAGGCAGTAAAAAGAATTAAACATTGCCGTGCATATCTTGATAAAAAAATTGCAGATAAAGAAGCCACATTTTATGGTATAAATACAGGTTTTGGTTCTTTATGCAACACAAAAATATCTGATAATGATTTAAGTACTTTACAAGAAAATTTGCTGCGTTCACATGCGTGTGGCACGGGCGACATGGTGCCACAGGCGATTGTTAAACTCATGCTGCTCCTAAAAATTCAATCGCTCGCTTTTGGCCACAGCGGGGTTCAGTTGCTTACGGTTGAACGTTTGATATATTTTTTTAACTATGATATTTTACCTGTTGTTTTCGAGCAGGGTTCATTGGGAGCCAGTGGCGATTTGGCACCGTTGGCACACTTGAGTTTGCCCTTATTGGGAGAAGGAAAAGTATTTGTAAAAAAAGGCAATTCGTATGAAATTAAAGACTCTGAATCTGTATTGGTTCAGCATAAATTGAAACCTGTTAAATTACAATCCAAAGAGGGATTGGCATTGATAAATGGTACCCAGTTTATGAGTGCTTACGGAGTTTATATTTTATTGCAATCAACCCGATTAAGTGACTGGGCCAATACCATTGCGGCCATTTCACTGGATGGATTTGACGGAAGACTTGAACCGTTCAATAAAATACTGCATGAGATCAGACCCCATGCCGGGCAGGTGGAAACAGCCAAATTCATAAGGAAGATTTTGAAAGACAGTGAAATTGCTGTACAAAAAAAGGTACAGGTTCAGGATCCTTATGCATTCAGATGTATTCCCCAGGTTCATGGAGCTAGTTTGGATACAATAAACTATTGTAAAAAGGTAGTATCAACGGAAATTAATTCTGTAACGGATAACCCCAATATATTTCCGGAATCGGATGAGATTATTTCGGGAGGAAATTTTCATGGACAACCCCTTGCGCTGATATTGGATTTTTTAGCCATAGCCCTGGCAGAGCTGGGCAGCATATCGGAACGGAGAACTTATCAGCTGATTTCGGGACAAAGAAATCTGCCTCCTTTTTTAACAAAAAATCCGGGCTTAAATTCAGGCTTCATGATTCCTCAGTATACCGCTGCAAGTATTGTGAGTCAGAATAAACAGCTCTGTACCCCTGCGAGTGTTGATAGTATTGTAAGCAGCAACGGACAGGAAGACCATGTAAGTATGGGGGCAAACGCCGCAACCAAATGCCTGAAGGTGCTAAACAATTTAGAAAGAATTCTGGCTATTGAATTCATGAATGCTGCTCAGGCTATTGAGTTCAGAAGACCCTTAAAATCGTCATCAGTTATTGAAGTGATTTTAAAGGCATACAGAAAAAAAGTGAAAGCATTGGAAAACGATCGTGTTTTGCATGATGACATCATGAGCAGTATTGAATTTTTGAAGAACTATAAAATAAATTAAGATGGAATTATTGCATAACCCTGACATCAAGGAACTGGTTGAATTGGCGATTCGGGAAGATATTGGAAGCGGGGATCACAGTTCACTGGCATGTATTCCATCAGATAAACAAGGGCACGCATATTGTGTAGCAAAGGAGGATGGGGTGATTGCCGGGATTGATTTAGCCGCCTATATTTTTAAAAGAATTGATTCGGATATTAAATACGTACCGCATAAATCGGATGGAGATTCCATTGTAAACGGAGATAAAATTTTTGATGTTTATGGAGCCGATATCAGCATATTAACTGCCGAAAGACTGGTATTAAATTTTATGCAACGATTAAGTGGCATTGCAACCCAAAGCAAAATGATCAGTGAACTGGTAAAAGATTTCCACACTACGGTTTTAGATACCCGAAAAACAACACCCGGAATGCGTTTGCTTGAAAAATGGGCGGTACAACTGGGAGGGTGCAGTAATCACAGAATGGGCTTGTATGATATGATTATGATTAAGGACAATCATATAGACTTTGCTGGAGGCATTGCACAAGCTATTGAGAAAACGCATAATTACTTAAAGTTTAAAGGACTTGATTTGCAGGTTGAGATTGAAACGAGAACCCTGGATGAGGTAAAACAAGTTTTGGGTATTGGGGGCATAAACCGGATTATGCTCGACAATTTTAATCCCGATTTGTTAACAAAAGCGGTAAAATTAATCGACGGACAGTTTGAAACAGAAGCGTCAGGAGGCATAACCATTGATACCATCAGAGATTATGCAGCTTCCGGGGTTGATTATATTTCTGTGGGTGCTTTAACCCATTCATCAAAAAGTTTGGACCTCAGCCTTCGTGTTTCCTCCTAAACTACTTGCATATATTGCAAAACAAATGTGAAAACTTATTTTGTTTTTATCGTTTTTTATTAAATATTTGTTAATTATTCGCAACAAACCCAAAATTAAAATAATATGAAAAAATTCTTCAAAACTACTTTTGCCATTTTAATTGGCGTATCACTAACAGTTGTAGGCTGTAAAAAATCGAGTACAACGGATCCTGTTGACCCGAACAATCCGAATAATCCGAACAACCCAACGGTTCCTTCTTCGTTTACACAAAAGGTAATGCTTGAAGAATACACAGGTGCATGGTGCGGCTGGTGTGTAGACGGACATTATAACGTGAAACAAATTGCAGAGGTTAATCCGAATTTGGTTCCAATTTTGATACATCAGGGCGATGCAATGGAAACCTCCGATTTTGCTTCCTATTTTAATCCTACTTTTAAAGTAACAGGTTTTCCGATGGCAGCAGTTCAGCGTATTAAAAATGCTGCAGGATTATTTGTTATGAACCGCCCCTGGAATACACCGGTTGCTAATGCCAGTATGGCTAAAGCTTCTTTAGGTTTATCTATTGATGCTACGCTCCTTGAAGATCCTAGTGCAGTTACTCCCAAAGTAAAAATTGCATTTGCTGAAGACGTAAAAGTACCTTTGTATGTGGGTGTATATCTGGTTGAGGATAGTGTATCCGGAACAGGCTCTACATATGATCAAAAGAATTTTCTTTCGGGCCGGGCCGGTTATGAGAGCAGCCCATTTTATAGCAAACCTGCTGTGTTGATAGGTTACAAACATAACCACGTATTAAGAAGGGCATTATATCCTTCGCCTCAGGGAGTATTATTGGATTCGGCTCTGACCAAAAAAGGAAAAGTTATAGAATTTAGCAGAATGTTCAGCTACAACGGATGTATCAAAGAAAATTGCAGCATGATTGCTTTTGTACATACCCCAGGTGGCAAGGTTTATAATGTACAGACTGTAAAAGTTGGTAAAGCCAAAGCTTGGGATTAATCAAATTAAATTTATTGTTAAAAATCCGGTGCCGCAGGTACCGGATTTTTTTTGCTTATGTTTGAAATATCATGTGGCAACCTTACCTAAAAGGATTCAAAGTTTATTTGCAATTGGAGAAATCCTTGTCTGGGCATTCTATTGAAGCCTATTTGCATGATGTAGAGAAATTGGTTCAATACCTTGCCATTGAAAACCTGCAATTAGCACCCACCGAAATCAAATTGCAGCACCTGCGTAATTTCGTAAAATACATTTCTCAGCTCGGTTTGAACCCAAGCAGCCAGGCTCGTATTATTTCTGGTATCAAGGCCTTTTATAAGTATCTGCTCATGGAAGATGAACTGAAACAAAGTCCGGCCGAATTGCTCGAAGCCCCCAAACTTACCCGCAAACTACCCGATGTTTTGGATGTACATGAAATAGATTTAATGGTGGAACAGATTGATGAATCTACAAATGAAGGCATACGCAACCGGGCAATTATTGAAACCATGTTTAGCTGCGGACTCAGGGTTAGTGAAGCAACCGGATTACAAATTACCAATATCTCGGCGGACGATGAATTTGTGAAAGTAACCGGGAAAGGCAATAAAGAGCGATTGGTTCCGATAAGTCAAACAGCATTAAAATATATTGGATATTATAAAGAGGGCGTACGCAACCACGTAACACCCAAACCAGGTTGTAACGATATCTTATTTTTGAACCGAAGGGGCGGCAAGTTATCGCGTGTCATGATTTTTTATATTTTGAAAAGTCTTGCAGCCAATGCCGGCATCGCAAAAAATATCAGTCCGCATACCTTGCGCCATTCTTTTGCCACGAGTTTGGTAGAAGCCGGTGCCGACCTGAGGGCAGTACAACAAATGCTGGGGCATGAAAGCATTACCACCACCGAAATTTATACGCATATCGACAGGGAGTATTTGCGTGATGTGGTTACGCAGTTTCATCCGAGAAGCAGGGCGGGGGCTAGAGATGAGAGATGATCCTTCGACAAGCTACCAATGACATCTTTTGTATGTGTTTGAAAAACAAGCACTTCATTTGGATGTCATTACGTTCAAAAATTATGGGTTGACCCATAAGTAATCCCTCAGGATGACACCCATATTTTGTACTTTGGGTCAAAAATAAAATGGAGAAATAATTTTTTGCCAGCAAAAAATTATTTCTCCATTTTATTTTTGACAAAACTCTGGTGGACATTGTCATGGTGAGCTTGCCGAACCATTGATTCAGTGATAGCTGATTTAATTTCAGGAGCGGAGTCGAGAATTATCTACTATTGAAGACAAATTATTACTTATCAGCCAAAAATTTGCTTTCACTCAATGCTGTTCTCGACTACGCTCGAACTTACAGGGGACTTCACTTACACTGAAAACGGATTTGCTCCATGCTCTCTGCTCCATGCCCTCTGCTTTCCTCAGATTACATTCACTTCGGGTTCAATTTTGATTCCGAATTTTTCGTGAACCGATTTTTGAATGGTTAATGCCATATTCCAGATTTCTTCTCCGGTGGCATTGCCATAGTTTACAATAACCAATGCCTGGTTTTTATGAGCACCTGTGTTACCAACCTTTTTGCCTTTCCATCCACATTGTTCAATGAGCCAGCCTGCAGGCACTTTTATTTTATTATCGGGTAATGGAAATCCTTTTATTTCAGGAAATTTTTCTTTCAAGGTATTGAATTCTGCCAATGAGATTTCAGGATTCTTAAAAAAACTACCCGAATTGCCCAGTTCTCTTGGGTCAGGCAGCTTTGCTACCCGTATGGCAATTACGGCATCACTGATTGCTTTCAGGCTGGGTTCAACAATACCCTGATTGGCCAAAGTTTCTTTTAACGCACCGTAGCTAAGATTGTAATTTGGTTTTTTGGATAGTTTAAATGTTACTGCTACAATAATATATTTTCCTTTTGCCTCATGCTTAAAAATACTTTCGCGGTAACCAAATTTGCATTCGGCATTTGTAAATTTAACGAGTTTGCCACTTTCCATTTCAACGGCAAACAGTTCTTCAAAAGTTTCCTTTATCTCAACACCATAAGCACCGATATTTTGCATGGGGGCAGCTCCCACACAGCCGGGTATAAGTGTAAGGTTTTCTACACCCGATAAATTTTTGTTAACACAGTACATCACAAAATCATGCCATACTTCACCACTCATGGCCTTCACCCATGCATGGTTTTCGTCTTCTTTAATGATGTCCAAACCTTTCAGATTCATTTTGATAACCATGCCATCAAAATCTTTGGTAAGCAAAATATTGCTGCCACCTCCTAAAATCAGATTTTTACGTTCGGCCAGAATAAAGGTGGTACAAAGTACCTGAACCTCTTCAATGGTTTTTACTTCTACAAATTGGTCGGCTTTTACATCGATACCAAAAGTATTATAAGGTTTTAAAGATATGTTTTGATAAATAACCATATTTTGCACGGCAACAAATAAACAAAAGCATTTCAAAAAAAGAACTAAAAAATTTTAAACTATTTTCGCACCCGCATGTTTACCCAGTTTCCAAACATTAAAATACTGATTCAAAGGCTCCTGTTAGCCCTTTTTCTTGCTTTTCTGTGCCGCTTATTTTTTTTAATTTTTAATCCGGTATTCTTTTCTTTTGGTTTTTTGGTTTTGGTTCAGGCATTTTTATATGGCTTTATTTACGATTTTTCGGCACTTATATACCTGAATGCCCTTTTTATATTGTTGCACTTATTGCCATTAGCCCTGCAAAATAAAAAGGGATTTCAGCAAATTTTAATGGGTCTGTTTTTAATTTCAAATGGAACGGCCATCCTCTTAAATTTAATCGATACAGGTTATTTTGCCTTTAGCGGCAAACGAAGCGGAATGGATTTGTTTAAAATGGGTGATGAATTACAGGGATTAAAAACGGCTTATTTAATTGATTTCTGGTATTTGTATGTAATATTATTTTTATTACTGGGTTTAATGGTTTGCTTGTATCTTTTAACCTATAAAAAATCAACCTCCATGCAGGTGGGTTCAGCAAAACCCTTTTGGTTTAAATACATATTGGTATGGATTTTAACAGCAGGAATTTCTTTTATCGGGGCCAGGGGAAGCTTTGGTTTATTGCCGCTAAACACCTTTGATGCCGCACGTCAAACACGGCCTGAATTGGTGCCGTTGGTGGTGAACACACCCTTTAATATGATCATCAGTACCCAGCAAAGCGGATTACAAAATGTTTCTTATTTTTCTGGTGAAGCAGCAAAAAAATTATTTAGTCCGGTACAACAAGTAAACGATTCTCAAAAAGTTATAGCAACACCCCCCAATATTGTATTAATAATTGTTGAAAGCCTGGGAAAGGAATATGTAGGATACTTTAATAAGCAGGGATATACTCCGTTTTTAGATTCACTTATGAAGTTCAGTACGGTTTATTCACATGCATACAGCAGTGGCAAAAAATCAGTGGAGGGCATACCTGCTATACTTGCTTCGATGCCCAGTTGGCTCAATACGCCTTATTTAAGCAGCTATTACCAAAGCAATGCATTAAACAGCACAGGTGCTTATTTAAATGAAATGGGATATCAAACAAGCTTTTATCATGGAGGCAGGAATGGTACCATGAGTTTTGATAATTTTATTGCAATCAGTAAAGGAGGTGCCTATTTTGGATTGAACCAATATGAGGATGAAGCCGATTTTGATGGCAAATGGGGTATTTATGATGAACCCTACTTAAAATATTTTGCCAGAGAACTCAATAAAAAACCAACTCCATTTTTCAGTACGGTTTTTACACTATCATCACATCATCCGTATTCACTTCCTGGGAAATATAAAAACAAGTTTATAAAAGGAAGTTTACCCATTCACAATACCATTGAATATACCGATTTTGCCTTGCAGCAATTTTTTGAAATGGCGAAAAAAGAATCCTGGTTTAAAAATACTGTTTTCATCATAACAGCCGATCACAGTTCCGAAAACCAGGAGTCCTTTTATCAAAGTCCGCAGGGTAAATATTTGATTCCTTTATTTGTTTATAAAGGAGGCCAGACCACGCATCATGAAATTGAAAAAACAGTTTCGCAACTGGACATTATGCCAATCATATTATCAGAGGCTCATTATGATAAACCTTTTTTCAGCTTTGGAACCTATTTAAACCCCGCAGATAAAGAAAATAAGGGCGGGGCTATGCAATTCCAGGATCAATATTATCAGCTTGTGCAATGGCCCTATGTGTATCAGTTTGACGGACGAAAAGAAATGGGATTCTTTAATATTGAAACAGATTCATTCATGAATCAGAATTTGCTGAATAATCACAAATACAATTTACAAAAATTAAATATGGATTCCCTGCTAAAAAGTATGATTCAGCAATATAATCAGGCATTAATTAATAATGAAACCGGTGTTAAATGATAATGACTTGTAGTATTTAATGGTTTACAGTCAAAAATATTACAATTGAATACTACTGCTTATATAAGTAAAACAGCCTCTTACCCCCCATTTCCGATTATATAAAAATTAAAATGCCACCGAATATATTGTTAAACTTTGATTAATAGTATTTTAAACAGGAATTAATTTCATAAAAACAAATTATAAACTATGTGATAAATTAAACATACAAAAACAAAATTTCTTAAATATCTATCCAAATTTAATAACAATTTTATGGCCATTGAAACATTAACGATTGCAGATTTAAGAGGCAAAACTTCTGCAACAACAAACAACACTTATTGTACTACCGACATATTACAAAAGGGAACCTGGTTTTATGACAATACAGATACCACAAGCCCGGATAATGGAAACACCATTATAGTTGCACCAACTGCTCCCCAGCTTACATTTAAAAGAATTTTTGATGGGGTAGAAACAACAGTTATAGCCGGTTTAAGAGCCAAAACTTCAAATACCGCAGACAAATATTACATCCTTGATTCAGGACTTGAAGGTTTATGGTATTATGATCCATCTGATACAACCAGCAGTGATAATGGAACCACAATAATTAGAAGTACAAGTACAAACATGAGGTTTAAGAAAATTTATAATAGAATTGAAACTTCAATAAATCAAATACGAAATGCTTTAACACAATTTACGATCGGTGGAGTTTATTATACAACTGATATTGGGCAAGAAGGGGAATGGTATTATGCAGGAATTGATACTGTTTCTATTGATAATACAGGCACCATTCTAACATCTCCCCCCTTGCCTTCTGCAAACGCGGATAGAAAAGTTTTTAAAAGAATTTATGATGGATATATTAATGTGAAATGGTTTGGTGCTATTGGTGATGGAACTACCGATGATATTATTGCCATTCAGTCGGCAATAAACTGGGTAAGTAAAACCGACTACGCAGATATTTGGAATAGTACAACGGATACACAAAATAAAAATGGAGGAGGTACTGTATTTTTCCCGGAAGGGGTCTACAGAATAACCAAGAACATACTTGTTGGAGAAAATTGCAGGTTAATGGGGGTTTCAAATGAAGGAGGATTCGATTTCCCTAACATTACGGATAATAGTTCATATAACTATAAAGGGTCCTTAATTTGTGCAGATTACACTGTAAGTTTTATAGAGGATCCAAATTATTATTGGACCATACAATCAGCTGCATGTTTTACAAATACTGTTTCAGGTATACCAGATCCTCACATTCCAGGAGATCCACTGAGATGGGATGAATATGCTGAGAATATTGATTTTGATCTTTATTATATAACTCATTGCGAGGGAATAATTATCGAAAATTTAGCAATCCGTCCCACTTATGGTCAATTTGAAGGAGGTGGAATAAAGTTATCTGGGTCAGGATGTAGTACAATCCGTAATATTCAAATACTGCCGAATTATGAAAATCCCAATGTACCAACCGGGGCAAGTATTGGAATTATGCTTTCCAATTGTTTTGGTGCCTGTTCATTAGATCATGTGTGGATGAAAATAGATGTATGGGGCATTTTAGTAATTGGATGTAACGTAGTTCAAATAAGTAATACGGTAATAAATGGTTTTGCCAATAACAACACCCTCTATCCGGAAGGCGAGCTAAATCCTGTTCCTAGATTTATTCAGTCTCTGTCATATTATGAAAATAATTTAAAATTAAATGACAATGTAAGAAGAGGCAGATGTGGCATTTTATCAGCCGGTTCACAAAACTTAAGCATTACAGATACTGTTTGGGAAAGAATATTTAATGGTTTGGTTTTAATTCAATCGAGTGCATCTTTGCGTGGCTTATATTTTGAAAAAATAACTAAGTATTCAATTGTATGTGCATCTGAATCTACGGCTAACAATGGTTATTTGGGAATTTTAGACGCAAATTGTTTGTTATTTGCAGCTCCAACAGATGCCGGACTAAATATCTGCTTCTTTTTTGGAAATGGTGTTTTTGCCAGAATTAGTGGTGTAAAGCCAACGTTTAACACTACCTATCCTCATGTTCCTACCACAGACCTTTTTGTGAACAATTACAGCAGCGAGTTAATTAGAGTTATTTCTTTTGCAAATACCATACTTAATGCAAAACGATATTATTCTCCTGACATTGTTTTTATTGACGAAAGCCCCATTGGACAAAACTATGGAGCTGTGTATATTAACCCAAATGGTGCTTTTAACAGTTCAACAAATCCATACCCAGGTAATGATGAAAACTATGGCTTTAATGAGAAAGATCCTGTTCGAACATTTGACGCTGCTTTAGTAAGGGTTCATAATCAAAGTACCTTAAATCCTGTTAAAACAATTTATATAAAAGGAGCACCTATTATAGGTGAATCAGTATTACCTAATGAAGGAGCAGCATATAAAAACCTGGAAATAGTATCCTTGCAAAATTGCGATATTTTAATTACTAGTTATGACACTGATGGAAACAAGCCAAGAGGAAGAATTTTCTTTGAGGGTACCTGGGTTGAAGAACCTATTGCACAAGTTGGTCAAATAGAATTATTAGGAAATGTAAATATGTATTTTAGAAATGTTGATCTGGCTTGTAATACTCCCTACATGATGCCATCTGATGATAGAAATTTAACTTTATTTGGATTACGGAATTCATATTCGAAACTTACATTTGAGAGCAACAGGCAAATAACATCACCACCTACCAATACATTTAATATAGATATGTCGGGGTGTTATTGTTTGGTTCAGGCAAATTTTTATGATAGTATTGAAGCAAATTCTTTACTGGATATAAAATTTGTAAATATTGAAATATCAAGTGGAGATGGACTTTCGCCTATTCAAAATGGAAATGAAAGCCTGGCAATAGACTGCACACAAATAAGCAGTTATCAATATACAGGTTCGGGTTGGCAGGATGTTGAAATTATTAGAAATAATTTACCATAATATGCCAATAATATTCGTTATTTTTTTTATATTTGGTAAGCCAAATACTTAAATAACAAGAATTTATGAAAAACGCTATTTTATTAATAGTACTTTTTTGTTTAACAAGTGGTTATACAAAAATACAGGCACAAGCCAGATGCGAATTTGATTCTCCATATGGATGTTTCGGTTATGATAAAACGGAAGGCAGGAAACTTATTCAATTAAGTGATAAGAATATTTTAATTGCAGGAACCACATATCAATCATATAGTGGAGACCCAATAAAATACAGTCCTTATTTTGTTAAAATAAATACTTGTGGAAATACTTTATGGACGTATAAGGATACTTCTACAATTCCTTATCTTACTGTGTATGACACAAAGGTATTTGAAGAACAAGGTGCAACTATTACCTTATTAATTAATGGAAATCGTTTAATAAAACTGGATAAAAATGGCATAAAAAAATGGGAAATAAAAGTTGGAGATTCTACAAATTATTTAAGCACTTATAGTTTTATTAAATTAGGTAATAATAGATATTTATTTGCCGGAACAAAGAACAATCAAGCAACCATATTACTTACAGATTCACTTGGCAATACCATACTTCAAAAGTATTATTTTATAAACGCCAGTGCCAATGGTTATATACAGCAAGTGTATAAAAAATCGCCGAATGAAATAAATTTGATAGGTTTTGAAGGCAGCAGCCTGTTTAACCTGACAATTGATGATGTTGGAAATGTTCAAAGCAGTTATTATACTTTAGCTTATAACGGGTCATCTAATCAAAAATATGCATGTTATAACTTTGATTCAACCGAAATTCTGTATTCATCGTTGCCAATTAATCCGACATATAGAATGTATGTGGCAAGGTATACATTAGATGGAATAAAAATAAAAGATTCGATTCTAAACTATGTTGTATATCCGCTTCATGATTTAAATGCTGCCCCTAATAATACAACTTTAATACTAACATCTAATAATGTGATAATGGTTGATACTGATTTTAAAATAATTTGGAAGGATACTGTATTATACGGAAATCAAGGACAAAATATGTCTTATGAAAATTACCATTCCATTTATACAAATGATAGCTCTGTGATTACAGCAGGCAATTTCACCACATGTAGTGGGCCTTCCAGCTGTCAAAAATATATACATGTTAAAAAGTCAGTGATGTATATGTATGTAAAATCACTAATCATTGACGGCCAAAGTTATATTGATATTAATAAAGGGCAAACTTCATTAACCGCAATTATTGTTCCTGTGGATGCGCCTAATAAAAAGGTAAATTGGAATGTAAGTGATTTGAGCAAGGCAATTATTGATTCAAACGGTTTGGTAACAGCTTTATCTAATGGAATAGTAAAAGTTACCGCCACATCTGCAGATAACAGCCTTGCAACCGCATTTATAAATATTACCATTACCAATCAGAGCAATGGACTCAATGAAATGTTGTCAAATTCGGCAGTCTCAGTTTACCCAAACCCTGCAAACGAAAGCATCAATATTTCATTTCAAACACAAATTAAAAACCCTGAATTTGAATTATATGATGCCAAAGGAATGCTTATTAAAGATACCCACATCGATAAAACTAATGAACAGCTTTTTAATCTGAATACAAAAAATATGTCAAACGGAATGTATTTGATTTCAGTACAAGTTAACGAAAGTAAAATTTACAGAAAAGTAATGGTTGTAAAATAACATAAGCAGGCCGTTTTATCAAAATAAAAACCGGACGTCACTTAATACCAATTTTATTCACATTCACCATTTCCTTCTTACACTCCTCCTTTCTTACCCTCTTACCCTCATTAACTATCAAGCAACTCCTGTTGCACCTTTTTAGGCATCCCGGCCACAACCAGTTCATACGAATGGTCAACAAGTCTTAAAATTTCCTGATCACTTAAATCCAGGTTATAGGTGATGGTATTCCAGTGTTTTTTGTCCATGTGAAAACCAGGTTTTACCGCCTGATATTGCTGCCTGAGTTCAATAGATTTTTCGGGATCACATTTTAAATTACAATTATCGGGTTCGCTTAAACCGGTTAAACAAAACATTTTGCCCTTTACTTTAAACACCAGGGTGTCTTCACCAAAAGGAAAGGTTTCTTCAACACCCTTTTTTTTGATACAGTGCTCCCTGAGCAGTTCGATATGCATTTACAAAATCCCCCAGAGTTTAAAACCGAGCTGCACGGTGAACATACTGTTTTTTAAAGTGGGCGCATTATTATTATACTCCATAAAGTTTCCCATGCTTCCCGGATTCCAGTCCCACTTTCCATCTAATCGGAGTTTCCATAAATCCAGACCCACTCCAATTTGCACTCCTGTATTTTGCTTATTTAAATCTTTTTTTGTGGGAAGGACACCGCCTGATATGTTTGAAAAAGTAGTTTCCTGATTCACCAGAAACTGGAAATTCGGACCTGCATAAACCCTGAAGAGTTTTAACATTTTTAAACCCAACAAAACGGGTACATCAACATACAATGCTTTATTGGTTGCTTCAAAACTAATTGAACCATTTGTGGCATCAGAAAACTTATATACCCCGCTGCGGCTGTTTAAAACAACTTCAGGTTGCACATACAACCCTACCAGCATTACTTTTAACCGCCCATATACACCCCCATTTAAACTATTAAAAGTTTGTGGGTCATTCGACCAGCTTTTGATTTCAGAAACACTTCCTTTACCGGTATTAATTCCTGCTTTAATTCCAAATTCCAGTTCCTGGGCGTTTGCATAAAACACAATAGATAGAAAAGCAATTGAAGTAAGTAGTTTTTTCATTGGAGTTTAATTTAAATATTGTATTTATTTTATAACAAATCTAAATAAAAATTCAAATTCCTATAAACAAAAAAATCCCCCCCATAATTTATGAGAGGGATTTAATGCATAAAAATTAATTTTTATTGGGAAGCAATGAATAGTTTTTACTGCGTTCCAACTGGTCTGCCAGCCAATTGTTCGGGTATTCTACTTTTACGTCTGTAATTTTATCTCCGCTCATAACCGGAATTAATTTGGGTTGAATAAATCCTTTATAGGCTGCCAGGTTTAATTTTGCAAAGCGCTCTTTCACTTCTTTTAAAAGTACCTGATCCACCTTCACGCCATAACCTTCAACCAATTCGGTAGCCGCTTTAAAATCACCTTCCGATTTAATGCGCTGAATTTCTCTTAATAGTTGTCCGAACAGCTCACGTAATTTTTCATAATTATTTATGTGAACATAAGTTTTACCGTCTTTTTTAATCATTTCAATCACGTTTTCGGCTTTGCCTTTTTCGAATACCCAGGCAGCATTTAACTGGCGGTTGCGCATGTGTGCTTCTTCCAGGTTATCTCCCAATTGTATTCTGGTTAATTGAGTAATTAAGCCGTTCCGGATATAGCCGTCATATTCAGCTTTACCTACTTCCAAATTCGGCACGATTCCCATTTCAACCAGTTTTGGATCCATTACAAAGTATAAAGCTACCAGATCGGCACGGGCTTCTTCAAGGGTACTTGCATAGTTTTTCAGTGTTTGATCGGGACCTGCAACGCCTTTGTTTAATTGTCCCGATGCATGTCCAATAACTTCATGCATATCGGTATGCAGGTCGCCGGCTAATGCAGCATATTTACCACTGCGTTCAATTTCTTCTTCGCTAAAGGCAAATTCTTTGAGCATCGGACTTTTTGCGCTGATGATATTATAGGAATGCACAATATTGCCCAGAGATACCGATTTAGAGCCATGTTTTTGTCGAACCCAATCGGAGTTCGGCAAATTAATTCCAATGGGAGTTGAAGGAGAACTGGCTCCTGACTCCTGAATAACAGTAATTACTTTTGCCGTAATGCCGGTTACGTTTTTCTTTTTATGGGAATCCATTATCGGCGAATGATCCTCAAACCATTGTGCTTCTTTGGCGATCGCAGCGATGCGTTTGGTAGCTTCCATATCTTTCAAACTCACAACAGATTCATAGGTTCCTCTTTTTCCAATCGCATCTCCATATACTTCAATAAAACCATTTACCACATCCAGTCGGCTTTCTGTATCATGAATCCAGGCAATATTATATTCATCCCACTTCTTCAGGTCACCGGTTTTCATATATTCAACCAGTAACTGGAGTGCCTTTTTTTGATTATCATTTTCAGCCACATTGATGGCTTTTTCAAGCCAGAAAACAATTTTTTCCAAAGCCGGACCATACATTCCGCCAACTTTCCAGATTTTTTCAATAATTTTTCCATTCTCTTTTACGAGTTTGGAATTCAAGCCCCACTCAACAGATTGCGAATCATTGATATCTGTTTTTGCATTGTAATAATCTTCAACTTCTTTTTGGGTGACGCCTTCATAAAAATTATTGGAAGAGGCTTTCACATTGTCAATATTCTTGGTAAGATCAACCAATTTCGGATCTACTTTTGGATCAAAAATAACCGGCATTAAAAGAGTTAATAAATTTTCAACGGTTTTCCCGTCAAGGGGCAATGCATTTGGGTCGCACTCGTAAACCAATTTTTCGAAATACTGGGCATTGAAATCAGGGAGGAATTTCACATTGGAATAATGGTGATGAATTCCGGTTGAGAAAAATACCCTTTTGGCATAGGCTTCAAATTTTTTCCAGTCTTCAGAATTTTTATCGCCTTTATAGGTGTTTAATATGGCTTCAATGGTTCTTCGAATGGTTAAGTTGTGTTTGTATCGCTGGTCGTAAAAAATATCCCTGCCGCAATTGGCTGCTTCATATAAATAATAGGCAAGTTCTTTTTGTTGCGCCGAAAGTTCATTAAAACCAGGAATTTCGAAACGCAATACCTGCAAATCGGCAAATTGGTCACAATTTACTTCAAAATCTGAGGCTTTCTCTTTCTCATCGGTTTTAGGTCCGTTGTTTGAACAGCTGCTAAATAATGCTGCCGCACCAAGGGCTGTGTACATAAAAGTTTGTTTAATATTCATGGTTGAGTTCCTTTAAATTTGAACAAATATATAAACTTGCTCCCAATCTGCTAATGACATTTGCTTTATTAAGCACAAAGGTGCCGAAATATGAAATAAATGGTAGTTAAATGGGATTAATGGTTTGATAAATTAATTTATTTAACCTTTAAAAATACAATGCATTATTCTGCTTTATAAAACCATTTCAATAAAAATCAAAAATTTTCTTTTCATTGCACGCGTGAATCATAAAGAACTCAAATTGTTTTTAAACAAGCAGGTAAAGCACTATCAAATTCCCCGGTTTATCGAAAATGACCCGGTTGGAATTCCGCATTTATTTTCCCAAAATGCGGATATTGAAATAATGGGCTTTTTTGCAGCCCTGTTTGCCTGGGGTCAAAGAAAAACCATAATTCAGAAAAGCAAAGAGCTTATAGCAAGGATGGATGGACGGCCTTATGATTTCATGGTAAATCATCAGGAACAGGATTTAAAAAATATGGTAGGATTCAAACACCGTACATTTAATGACACCGATTTGCTTTATTTTATAGCTTTTTTAAAATCCCATTATCAGAAATCCGGGTCACTTGAATCTGCTTTTTTAAAAGGCTATTCCGAAAATGACGAGAACATTCAATCATCCCTGAATGGGTTCAGGATCTACTTTTTTAGCTTGCCTGATGCACCACCCCGGACCTTTAAGCATATATCATCCCCTCTGCAAAATTCGGCCTGTAAACGACTCAGTATGTTTTTGAGGTGGATGGTAAGAACGGACCAAACCGGAGTGGATTTTGGTATTTGGAAAACAATAAAACCGGCACAGTTGATTTGTCCGCTGGACTTACATGTGGCGCGTGTTGCACGAAAACTCGGTTTATTAACAAGAACTCAAAACGATTGGAAAGCAGCCCTTGAACTGACCCATAACCTTAAAAGGTTTGATGCCCATGATCCGGTTAAGTATGATTTTGCCCTTTTTGGATTGGGGGTTGAAGGGGAGATGTAACGGGAATGAGTGTAGGAGGGTATGAAGATAGGAGTGTATGAAGATTCGTGATAGGTGTTCATGTAGAGACGCGATTCATCGCGTCTTTGGATTAAACGCATGAATCTTGTTTTACAAGCGCTTCATTAATTCACGAACCTTTGTAATAACATGGATTAAAATTAAACAGGGCCAGATTATTACTGATTTTGACTGAAAATTAATGAGAATGATGCTGCAAAAAACACCAACAGTAAATGTGGCAACAACTATATATAAAAGTTGAATCCTGGGATTTGAGGATTTTAAGAAAGATAAAATCCCAAAAACCAATAAAAGTAATACCGAAATGATGGAAACTACGTATGCAATGTTCATATTTGCAGCGAATATGCACTACAAAATTTTTATTTCAAACCCTGCCGAACATTTTATTGGTGTTGAATGGCTGATAAAAAACGAATTGAAGGCAACCCTTGAGCTCCAGTTACCGGCCTGGAGACCCGGCAGATATGAGCTTGCCAACTATGCAAAAAATATTCGCCTGTTCTCTGTTAAGAATAATAAAGGCGAAAATATTTTATTTAAAAAAATTACAAAAGACCGATGGAAGGTATTTTCTGAGGGTCAGAATGAAATTTTGGTTCAATATGAGTACTATGCAAACCAATATGATGCCGGGGCAAGTTTTGTTGATGAGCAGCAATTGTATGTGAATCCGGTTAATTGCCTGATGTATGTAGTTGATAGGATGGGTGAAAGCATTGTTGTGGAATTGGATATTCCTTCATCCTATAAAATTGCATGCCAGTTGCCCGCAAAGGATAAATTACTTTATGCCCAGAACTTCGATCAACTGGCCGACAGTCCTTTTGTGGCAAGTGCAAGCTTAACCCAAAATACTTTTCAAGTAGATGAGACCCGAATTCACTTTTGGTTTCAGGGTGTACCTTGCCCGGATATGAATCAGTTAATTTCAGATACCAGCTCTTACATTAAGGTTCAGAAAGAAATTTTTGGAGACTTACCCTGCAGGGAATTTCATTTTTTATATCTCATTCTGCCTTTTCAGTTCAGGCATGGAGTGGAGCATACCGATTCAACTGTAATTGCAATGGGACCGGATACAGAATGGGGAAATCATGCATTTTACAATGATATTCTGGCAATCAGCTCCCATGAACTTTTCCATCTCTGGAATGTTAAAAGAATCAGGCCGGCAGAGATGCTTCCCTATGACTTCAGCAAAGAAAATTATTCTGAACTTGGTTATATTTATGAAGGAGTTACCACATATTATGGCGATTTGATTTTGTTACGGAGCAGGGTTTGGAACTTTTCGCAATACCAATTGAGCTTTAACAAAGTGCTGCAAAAACATTTTGACAATCCCGGACGTTTTAATTATTCGGTGGCACAATCAAGTTTTGATACCTGGCTGGATGGATATGTACCTGGGGTGAAAGGCCGAAAGGTTTCAATTTATATGGAAGGGATGCTGGCAGCTCTGATAGCGGATATCATGTTACTGAAAGCAACAAACGGCAATGCACGTCTTGACCAGGCAATGAAGCTTTTATATGAAGAAACATTTAAAAAGGGAATTGGATATACCAAAGAGCTTTACAAAACTTTTTTAGAGCAAACAGGCCGAATCTCGTTTGATACCTATTTTGAAGAAGTGATTGATGGAAGTGGAAATATTGAAAAGTATTTGAAACGGGTACTGGAGGATATTGGGTTAACCTATATATTTGAAGAAAATTCAGAAGGCGAACAAAATGTGAAACTACTGAAAATGAGCAATATAAATGATGCTCAGCAATACTTATTTGAAATATGGGGTGGATTATAATAGTTTCGCAGAAATTTTTAGAATCGGCTCCGAAATAAAGAACTCAAAAATGCAAAAAATACACCTTGAATGCCAACATTGTGATGCCAAGAGCATTTCTTTTTTATCATACTGCACAGAAGAGGAGTGCGAAAAAGTAAGTCAGGGCAAATCATGCAGTCACTATAAAAAAGGGCAATCAATTTTTTATGAAGACAATATACCTCTGGGTATATATTGTATTAGTAAAGGTGCAATTAAATTAACCCGCTCAAATAAAGATGGCAAAGAGCAAATAATTCGTTTTGCACGTGATGGTGAGTTTTTAGGGTATCGTGCTTTAATAGCTGATGAGCCATTGGTTGCCACTGCAACCTGTATCGAGGATACCATTTGTTGTTTTGTTCCCAGAAATATTTTTATGGAAGTACTTGAAAATAATTCAGGTCTGAATAAATATATGCTCAAGGCGCTTTGTCACGATTTGGGTCTGGCGGATGAAAGAATTCAAAGTCTCGCTCAAAAAAGTGTGCGGGAACGTTTGGCCGAAACCTTATTGTTTTTACAGCAAACATTTCTGAATAACGGAGATATAGATATCGCATTAATTTCGGTAACATTGCCCAGAGAAGACATTGCCAATATAGTTGGTACTGCAACAGAAACTGTAATCAGACTTTTGTCGGAATTTAAGAATGATAAAATCATTGATATGGAAGGCAAAAAGATAAGAATTCTGGACAGAAAAGCACTCGAAAAAATATCACACGCATCCGTATAAATCCTTGTCTGAACGTTAAATTAATCCCTTCTTAAAACGCCTGCAAATTATGACAAAAGTCATCTGAGCCAATGAGTATGGTCATGTTTTAAAATTAATTTAAAGATAGCTTTGTATGACTATAAAAACTTTTCAAAAGGTGGTTAGACATATGTTGATATTGATGGACGGTTCGGATTATTCGGAACGTTTATTGGATTGTTCGATTAAGATTTTTCACAACAGTCAGGACCGCTTTAACGGTGCTTTTGTTGAAGGAATAAGTACAGGTAATTTAAACCAGGTTTTTGACAGTCCCGAATTTTTGAATTCACAGTATACACGTTCAGAAATAATAGAAAAAATACTGCATACAAACCTTCATAACAGCAATGAATTTATTGAAAGATTTGTACATAAATGCGAAGAGTTATCTTTAAAAACAAAGGTATATTTATCGGGTATTGAATTGAATGAAGATTTGGTAAATGAAAGTCAGTACAATGATTTGTTTGTAATTGGAAAAGATATTTTTAAAAAGGAAAACATAAACAAACAATCCTTTTATTCCATTGAAACTGTATTAAGAAATACCAAATGCCCGATTTTACTTTTATCATGTGAACAGGTAGAATTTCTAAATATTATACTCTTGTATGATGGCAGCAACCGTTCGTTTGAGGCAATTAAACTGTTTATGTATTTAATGGCCGACCAAATGGATAACTGCAATGTAATTTTGAATATTGTGGTTACAGAAAATTCCAATTCGCAGGAAAAAAACATTATCAATTATCTTAAAAACTATAAACAGCATTTTGCAATTAACCGGGTTTACCCCGAAAATTATTTCTCAGATTTGCTGGTACTTTTAAGAGATTTCAGTTCTTTTCTTCTGGTAACCGGTGTTAACAGGAATGAAATAATTGAAGATCTTATTTTTAACAAGAACAATTCATTTTTTATGGATGGCAAACGTTCTATATTCTTAGGATAGTACCGGATGCCGAACAAAAAGGTAATTGCAGGAATTAAATGTTACCACTGCGGAGATCATGCCGGTAATTTTCCAATAAATTTTGATAATAAACATTTTTGCTGCACCGGGTGCAGGGGTGTTTATGAGATTTTGGCAGATAATAATTTATGTGATTATTATACGCTTGATTCAAATCCGGGGCTGAGTCTGAAAAATCCGGTTTCCAGGGTGAAATTTAATTACCTCGACGATGAACAGATTCAAAAGCAATTAATTGATTACAGGGATGAAAAAATTTCGAAAGTTACTTTTCATATACCCTCCATGCATTGTAGCAGTTGTATCTGGTTACTTGAAAGTTTATATAAACTCGAAAAGGGCATATTATTTAACCGGGTTGATTTTTTAAAGAAGCAATTATCTGTTTCTTTCGATCACCACAAACTGAGTCTTCGCAAGCTGGTGGAAATGCTTTCTTCACTGGGTTATGAACCGGCCCTGAACCTGAGCAATCTGGATGAAGCAAAAAGAAAGGATAATGGAAGGAGGCTTTTATACCAGATTGGTGTGGCTGGTTTTTGTTTTGGAAACATCATGCTCATTAGCTTTCCTGAATATTTTGGGCTGGATCGTTTTTCGCAGCAGTCATTCTCCCGCATTTTCGGCTTCCTTAATATGGCATTGGCATTGCCTGTGTTTTTATACAGTGCCCGCGACTATTTTATAGCTGCTTTTAAAAGTCTGCGCAAAGGAGTTATCAATATAGATTTTCCACTTGCATTGGGCATCCTGGTAATGTTTGTACGGAGCAGTTATGAGGTAATTTCACACACGGGAATCGGATTTTTTGATACCCTTGCCGGCCTTGTGTTTTTTTTGTTGATTGGAAAATGGGTTCAAAACAGAACTTTTGAAACGCTATCATTTGAACGCGATTACAAATCGTATTTCCCGGTAGCAGTTTCTGTGTTAAAAGATAATTTAGAGACTACGTTACCCGTTACCAAATTAAAAATAGGAGATCGGATTATCATCCACAACAATGAAATAATACCGGCAGACTCCATTTTGCTGGGTGGAGAAGCATTGATTGATTTTAGTTTTGTAACAGGCGAAAGTCTTCCTGTATCGAAAGTCTTTGGGGAAATCATATACGCTGGAGGCAGGCAGGTGGGCGGAACCCTGGAGTTGGAAGTGAGCAAATCGGTTTCTCAAAGTTATCTTACCCAATTATGGAACAGCGAACATTTTGCCAAGGAGAACAAAAGCAGTATAAAAACATTTCAGTCTGTAGTAAGTAAATATTTTACGATTGTACTCCTATGTATTGCTTTTACAGCAGCTTTATATTGGTTCATCAAAGATCCTTCCTTAAGTTCCAATGCGTTCACCGCAGTATTAATAATTGCATGTCCCTGTGCGCTGGCATTGTCCAGTCCGTTTGCTTTGGGAAATAGTTTGCGCATGCTGAGCCGAAGTAAGTTCTATCTAAAATCGCCTGGATATATAGAACACATGGCAAAGATTGATTCGGTTGTTTTTGATAAAACAGGCACTATTACCCAGGCGGCAGGCTCAACAATTTATTACGAGGGAGCCGAATTAAGCACGCAGCAAAAGCTTGAGTTTTATAGTTTGTGTTCCAACTCTGTGCATCCATTAAGCAAAAAAATTGCAAATTTTTTAGGATCAGACTCCCTAAAAAAGATTTCGGTTCACGACTTTAAGGAAATCACCGGAAGGGGAATAGAGGGAATTGTAAACGGGATTTCACTTAGGGCTGGTTCGCATGTATTTATTGACGGCATGTATTTAAAACCCGAGGCGGATTTATTGCTTAGTTATGTTTATCTGAGTTATAACAATAAAACAATCGGCAATTTTTGTATCAAACATGCCTATCGGGATGGATTGAAACCTGTACTGCACAAAATGGGTATAAACCGGAAATTGAGTTTACTCTCAGGCGACCGGGATGCAGAAAGAAGCAATTTGAAACAGTTTTTCCCGGAAACAGGTGAAATGTTGTTTAATCAGTCTCCGGCTGATAAAATGTTGTTTATTGATACGCAAAAGTTGAATGGATTTAAAGTAGCAATGATTGGAGATGGATTAAATGATGCCGGAGCGCTGAAAGTTGCTGATCTGGGAATTTGTGTTACTGAGAATACTGCACATTTTTCGCCGGCAAGTGATGTGATTATGGATGCAGCAGTATTTGAAAAATTACCCGATTTTTTTAATTATGCCAAAGATACGGTTAAGGTAATCCGGATAAGTTTTGTAATTTCGCTTTTGTATAATGTGATTGGTTTAAGTTTTGCCGTTAAAGGTGTATTATCTCCGGTAATGGCTGCAATTTTAATGCCTTTGAGCAGTATCAGTGTTATTTTGTTTACAACTGCGGCAACGTATTTGTATGCAATTAAAAATAAAATTATATAGTTGGTATAACCATGCAGATAATGTATTTACTTATAGGATGCAGCCTCACTCTGGCTTTGGGTTTTCTCGCTGCATTTATCTGGTCTGTAAAATCAGGGCAGATGGATGACGACTATACCCCGGGAGTAAGAATATTGTTTGAAGACAACCCAACAACGGACGAATCCAAAAAGGACAATCAATAAGCTCCGGTTAATGAGCCGTAAATTAAATTTTACTCTATAATTATTTTTCGGATTAAAAGTGCATGATCATTCGTCAGAACAAGTAAATAAATCCCCTTTTCCATTTCAGAAACAACAATTTCTTTTCTGATAAATGCATCTCCTTTTTGAACCAATTGACCGTTTAAATTGTAAATATGGTAAGCAACCTGCACATCGGAACCCAGGTCAAGAGTCAATATGTTTTTAGCGGGTTGCGGGAAAATATTCAAATCAGGCAAAAACAATTCTGAAATACCTGCTGCGTTTTCCCCTTCGTTTCCGGTTAATGCCGGGTTACCGGGAACATCTTCGAAACCCAGTTTAAGAATCGTTAACTTTTTACCGCCGGCGTCCAGATTAACAAGCATCCAGAAATAGAGTATATCGCTATTTGACAAAATGGCTTTGGCTCCAATGTATTGATTGCCTTTGCCTAAAAAATCGCTTGTAAAACCTAAAACCGGATTGTGAAAAAATATAGGTTGTTTTTGCCAAACTGTTAATTTATCAAAAGTTTTGTTGTTGTATATTTTAACAGGAGTATAGTTTACCCCGCCAACCGATTTTGTAGCCAGCGTACTGTTAAACTCTGATGAAAGTTTACCTGTGATGGAAAATGCACCGTTGGGAAAGTAGTTAAAAGTGAAAAAGGGAGATACAAAGGGTCCAAAAGTGACATTCACTGCATTGTTGGCTGAGTCCACTACGAGATTTTTCGATTCTACAGTTAAAGCAGCATTTACACTTTGATTCATTAAAGCGCTCACAGAGAAAAACAACAAAACAAATCGGATATTCATTATTATTTAATTTGGATGCGATATAAACAATAAATTATTAAAACGCAATGGAAATATATACATACCTGTTATTTTACTAATATGTTTATTGACGTATATCAATTTCCGAGCTGTAAAATATCATTTTTCTGAATAGGATTGAGGTCCTATTTTTGGGTTCAAAATTTTTAATAAGTGCCCTATGCAAATCGAACAATTTAACTACGACAACCGGATTGTCCGAAACTTTATCATTGCATCCGTAGTGTTTGGAGTTATTGGAATGCTGGTAGGTGTAATTGCAGCCATTCAATTATACTACCCTGCTTTTAACTTTAATTTACCCTATACTACCTTCGGAAGAATCAGGCCCCTCCACACCAATGCTGTAATTTTTGCTTTTGTTGGAAATGCAATTTTTGCAGGTGTTTATTATTCCCTTCAGCGACTTTGTAAAGCAAGATTATATAGTGATTTACTAAGTAATATTCACTTTTGGGGATGGCAGTTAATCATATTGGCCGCAGCAGTTACACTGCCTTTAGGTTTAACAACTTCACATGAATATGCCGAACTTGAATGGCCGATTGATATTGCTATTGCATTGATTTGGGTAGCATTCGGTGTAAATATGTTTGGAACCATTATCAAACGCCGTGAACGACATATGTATGTGGCAATCTGGTTTTACATCGCAACATTTGTTACGGTTGCAATATTGCATATTGTAAATTCATTTGAATTGCCGGTGAGCCTGTTTAAAAGTTATATGTTATACGCCGGTGTTCAGGATGCGCTGGTTCAGTGGTGGTACGGTCATAATGCCGTTGCTTTTTTCTTAACCACTCCCTATCTGGGTATGATGTATTATTTCTTGCCAAAAGCTGCCAACCGGCCTGTTTATTCTTATAAGCTTTCTATTGTTCATTTTTGGACTTTAATATTTTTGTATATATGGGCAGGACCTCATCATTTGTTATATACATCGCTGCCAAACTGGGCACAATCACTGGGTGTGGTTTTTTCTATTATGTTAATTGCACCATCATGGGGTGGAATGATAAATGGTTTGTTAACACTCAGGGGAGCCTGGGATAAGGTAAGAGATGAACCTGTACTGAAATTTTTTGCAGTTGCAGTTACTGCCTATGGTATGGCAACATTTGAAGGGCCTATGCTTTCGTTAAAAAATGTAAATGCCATTGCGCACTTTACCGACTGGATTGTTGCTCACGTTCATGTGGGTGCCCTGGGCTGGAATGGTTTATTTACTTTTGGTATGTTTTATTGGCTGGTTCCTAAAATTTACGGAGTTAAATTGCATTCAAAATCCCTGGCAAATACCCATTTCTGGATTGCTACGCTGGGAATTTTATTTTATTCCATTCCAATGTACTGGAGTGGTTTTACACAGGGTATGATGTGGAAAGAGTTTTTACCTGAAGGGATGTTAAAGTATCCAAACTTTTTAGAAACAACCTTGCAGATCATTCCTATGTATATCATGCGTTCAATTGGTGGAACCTTATACCTGAGCGGAATATTTTTGTTAATATACAACCTGATGAAGACAGCAGGTGCCGGTAAATTAATTGCCAATGAGGCTGCCGAAGCACCCCCGCTCGAAAATAATTATGTTGCACATGGAGCACATAAATACTGGCATAAGGCATTTGAACGCAAACCATTAACTTTTATGGTACTTACCATTGTGGTTATATTAATTGGCGGCATTGTGGAGATTGTTCCCTTGCTTACCATTAAATCAAATATACCTACCATTACCAGTGTAAAACCTTATACTCCGCTTGAGTTGCAGGGAAGAGATATTTATATCAGGGAAGGTTGTGTAAACTGTCATTCACAAATGATCAGGCCTTTTAGAAGTGAAACAGAAAGATACGGTGAATATTCAAAAGCCGGTGAATTTGTTTATGACCATCCTTTTTTATGGGGTTCAAAGCGAACCGGTCCCGACCTGATGCGGATTGGCGGGAAATATCCGGATAGCTGGCATTACAATCACATGATGGAACCCGGCTTAATGTCGCCCGGTTCAATTATGCCTTCCTATAAATGGTTAATTGAAAATAAACTGGATATCAGCAATACACGGGATAAAATTGTTGCGATGAAAACACTGGGTGTACCTTATCCGAAAGGATTTGAGGATTTGGCAGAGGCCGATTTGGTGGCTCAGGCAAAAGGAATTGGAATCAAACTCACAAAAGAAGGATATCCGGTTGAAGGAGATGAAGAAATTATTGCACTGATCGCTTATCTCCAAAGAATGGGAACTGACATTAAATTATCAACTAAAAATTAACCACATGTTTAAACAGCATATTCAAAATATACCGGGAATTCAGAGCGGGTATCTGATTTTTTCAATGCTCGTATTTATCGTTTTTTTTCTTGGTATTATCTGGTGGTTATTTAAAGCCGACAAAGCTTATATAGAAGACATGAAAAACAAGCCGTTTGAAAACTAAAAAGAAATAAAAAAATGAAACAAAAAATAGTTATATTATTGGCTCTTGTATTGATTTCGGGTTCTCTTTTTGCCCAAAATACAAGTATAGACTCACAAAATCCGGGATACGGAGTTACAAATATTCTGATTTTTATAAATGCACTTTTACTGTTGTTTGTAGTAGTATTGTTATTTGTACTTACTTCAGCTGTAAAAAAATTACGCTCAGGCAATGATCAAAAATCAACCATTACCTGGTGGGATAAATTTGCAGCACTCAAATCAGAAAAGACAGAAGAAGAATTAACAATCGAAGAAGATTATGATGGCATTTCTGAGCTGGATAATCCTCCGCCGCCATGGTTTAATTTTATTTTTTATACCAGCATTCTCGCCGCTGTAATATATATGTTAAATTACCATGTATTAAAATTTGGCAAACTACAGGAGGCGGAATATACAAGTGATGTATCCGCATCTAAAATTGCAGTAGAAGCCTATTTGAAAAAAGCAGGAAATCTTATTGATGAAAATTCTGTTGTTTTGTTAAAGGATGCAAAAGCAATCGAAACAGGTGCCAAAAATTTTAAGGAAAAATGTATGGTTTGTCATGGTGAAAAAGGTGAAGGTAAAATTGGTTTGGGGCCGAATTTTACCGACGACTACTGGTTGCATGGTGGTGATGTGAAATCGATTTTCAAAACCATTAAATATGGGGTTCCGGCAAAGGGTATGATTCCGTGGCAAAATTCTTTGAGTGGATTGCAGATTCAGCAACTGGCTTCGTTTATCAAAAGTCTGAGAGGAACCAACCCGCCAAATGCCAAGGAACCACAAGGGATATTGTTTAAGGAAGATAGTATAACTGTTAAACCTCCTGTTGATACTTTGGTAGTTGCAAAATCAACTGCATTAAACCAATAGAATTATTTTAATTGTTTAAATCTGAGAAGTTAAACTGCTTGTTTAAGTACTTGCTGTTTAACTTCTCATTGTATTTTATAAGAGAATGAGTAGTGCACATCCATTAGACAATGAACATTTTAGAGATGAACTCTCTAATGTTGATCACAAAGGTTCAAGACTCTGGATTTATCCTAAAAAACCCAAAGGAAAATTTTATAATTACCGCATCTGGTTCAGCTGGATATTAATGGTATTGATGTTTGCAGGTCCTTACATGAAACTTAATGACAGACCTCTGCTTTTATTAAATATACTGGAACGGAAATTCATCATTTTTGGAATGGTATTTTGGCCTCAGGATTTAAATCTCTTTGCCCTTCTGATGCTCTCTTTTATATTGTTTATTGTATTGTTTACCGTATTATTTGGCAGAGTTTGGTGTGGCTGGGCATGCCCGCAAACCATATTTATGGAAATGCTTTTCAGAAGAATTGAATATTTTATTGAAGGAGATGCCCATCAGCAAATAAAGCTTGATGAGCAGGAATGGACCGGACAAAAAATACTTAAGAAAACAAGCAAACACATACTTTTCTGGATTCTGTCATTTGTAATTGCCAACACATTCTTATCATATATAATAGGAGTTGACGAATTGAAATTATTGGTTAGAGATGGACCGGTGGCTCATTTGGGTAAGTTTATTTCACTGGCTATTTTTACAAGCGTTTTTTATTTTGTTTATGCCCGAATGCGCGAATTGGTTTGCGTTTTTATTTGTCCTTATGGCCGTTTGCAAGGATTAATGCTCGATAAAAATTCACTGGTGGTTGCCTATGATTTTGTAAGGGGTGAGCCCAGAGGTAAATTAAAAAAAGACGTGATAACAAATAACGGGGATTGTGTTGATTGCAAATTATGTGTGAATGTTTGTCCTACGGGAATTGATATCAGAAACGGAACCCAACTGGAATGTGTGAACTGTACTGCATGTATTGATGCATGTGATGAAGTAATGGTAAAAATTGAAAAGCCAAAGGGATTGATACGCTTTGCATCTTTAAATGGCATTACCGAAGGGGCAAAAATGGGATTAAATGCAAGAAATGTTGCGTATACAATTGTATTGGCAGCTTTGTTCGGTGTGTTTGTATACCTGTTGGTTACACGTAAACTGATTGAAACAACCATGTTGCGTACACCCGGAATGCTTTATCAGAAACAACAGGATGGTAAAATAAGCAACATGTATAGTATTGAGTTTGTAAATAAAACATTTAAGGATTTGCCTGTTGAATTAAAATTAATTGAACCAAAAGGCGATATTAAAATTATTGACGGAGAAAAAATTATTGTGCACAAGGAAAGTATCGGTAAAACCTCTTTCTTTTTAAATGTTGATCCGAAAGAAATCAGGAAAAATTCAACACCTGTAACCTTGGAAGTATACAGTAATGGTATTTTAATTGAATCCATGCAATCAAAATTCAATGGTCCCGTTTTTAAGAATACGCATTAATTTCGTACATTAGCCAGCAAATGCATAATCAATGAAAATAAACTGGGGCACCAAACTGGCATTCTTTGCCATATTGTTTATGGGTTTTGTTGTATTTATGGTCATTCGGATTTCACAGACAGATATTCCTTTGGTTGAAGAAAATTATTACGAAAAAGGAATCGGATACCAGCAGGAAATAGATCGCAAAAAAGGTGCGGATAAATTGATAAACGTTTTTGTGGGAAGAATCAGTATGGTTGGTTTTGATTCCAGTTCGAAATGGGTATTCCTTCAAAAGTATACCTTAGGTGATACAATTTACGGGAATGCTTTTTTTTACAGGGCATCTGATGCAAAAATGGATTTTAACAAGGACTTCAGGTTGATAGACTCAATTCCCGCATTGTTTGATGTTACAAATTTGTCAAAAGGCAAATGGAAAATTATCCTGAATTGGGAGCGCAATCATATTAAACATCTGTTTGAAAAGGAAATAGAATTGTAATGCTGTATGTAACTGCTTTTATTACGGGCTTGTTTGGAAGCTTTCATTGCGCGGGTATGTGCGGACCCATTGCATTTGCATTGCCCGGTATCAGAAATCATGGGACAAGATTTTACATTGGGCGCCTAATTAATAATGCCGGAAGAATTTTTACCTATGCATTATTGGGTTTAATATCCGGAACATTTGGATTGGGTTTAAAACTGGCGGGTATTCAGCAAGGGCTTAGCATCGCAGCGGGTCTCATTATTATCACTACAGTTATTCTGAACCAAAGCCGGTTCAGGCTGGTTTCATTTAATCCATTAAAAATGTTTTCATCAAAATGGGTTCAAGGGTTATTTGGTTCAAAATCAATTTTCGCCTTGTTTGTAATTGGATTACTAAACGGGTTATTGCCATGTGGATTTGTATATATCGCTTTAATTGCTGCCAGTGCCACCCAGGGAATACCTGAAGGTGCTTTGTTTATGATTTTTTTTGGATTGGGAACGCTGCCTTTTATGTATATAGTAGGTATATCAGGCCAATTCCTAACAGGAAACCTGCGAAATAAACTTAACCGCTTAAGCCCATATCTGGCATTGTTAATTGGAGGTTTGTTTATTTTGAGAGGATTAAACATGGGGATTCCTTACCTGAGTCCAAAATTGAATAATGGATTGCCGCAAACCGAAATTTGCCGTTAATGGTTCTTTCTTCTTTACCTCTTATCCTGGAAAATGCAGTTCAGGAATTCAGAATTTGTGGGGCCATCACTTAGTAATAAGTTGCCAATAGATTTACTTAAAGACATCACTTTACCTTTAGTATTACAGCATGAATGTCCCTATCATTAAATAATATTTAATCTACAGTTAAACAAGTTCAAATTATTTCATTTTCTTTGAGGCAAATGAATTGGAAACGTTTCTTTAGAATTCGTCATTTTATTAAATGTACATATTTTGCCATCAGGGATGAATTTATTTCAAGAGGAACTGTTGGAATTGTACCTAAAACTATGCTGATTGTTAGGCTTGAAGCTATTGGAGATTATATACTTGTACGTAATTTTTTATCAATCGTAAAATCATCCGGAAAGTTCCACGATTTTCATATTACTTTATGTGGAAATGTCATCTGGAAAGACATTGCAGAAAGGTTCGATAAGGAATTTATTGATAACTTTATTTGGGTGGATAAAAAGAAATTGGCTTTGGATTTAACATACAGAAAATCACTTTTCATGCACATCTTTCAACAGGGCTTTGAGTACGCAGTTCAACCAAATTTCTCGCGCGAGTTTTTGTGGGGAGATAGTGTAATAAAGGCAAGTAATGCAACCTACAGGATCGGTTCAGTAGGTGATAATGCTAATGATCTTGGTGTTTTCAAATGGATTTCGGATAGATGGTTCACTACATTGATAAAAAAAAATGCGGTACCAATTTTTGAGTTTGATCGAAATAAAATATTTTTTGAAGTGCTATTGAATGAAAAGGTTTCAATCAAAAAACCAACATTTAACTTACCTAATTTTAAAAGGATTGATTCAATCATACTATTTCCTGGAGCAGGGGAAAAACAAAAGCAATGGTCGGTACAAAATTTTGGTAAATTCATTAGGGAATTCAGGAAAAAGTTTTCTAATCCAATTTACATTTGCGGTTCAAAACAGGATATTTCACTGGCCAATGAAATAATTAAATATGCTATAGACTCAGAAAAGGTAATTAATTACTGCGGGAATACTACACTTCCGCAATTGATAGAATTCATTAATGAAGCAGCATTGTTAATTACAAATGATTCAAGTGCATTGCATATAGGAGCAGCATTGGATACACCAACTGTATGCCTTCTTTCAGGTCGCCATTATGGAAGGTTTGCCCCCTACCCTAAAGGAACATGTCTCAACCTGATTACACTTTATCCCAAACGATTTCAGAGTTTAATACAAGACGAAAAAAAAGCAATCGAAAGAACCAGATTTGGCTCCTCAGCATCAATTGATGAGATTAAAGTTGAAGAAGTTATGAGTGCAACAATACATTTATTGGCATGAAAATCCTATTACTCGATAACTATGATTCGTTTACCTATATGCTTAAAGATTATATTGAGCAATGCGGCAATGATTGTATGGTTTACCGAAATGATGACCCGCTTTTGGATCGGATTGATTTAAACAATTTTGATGCGATTGTAATTTCTCCGGGACCTAAAAAACCTGTTGAAGCTGGGAAACTAAATGCCTTACTGCAACAATGGATAATGCTTAAACCCATTCTGGGTATTTGTCTTGGACATCAGGCCCTGGGAGAATATTTCGGAGCCCGCTTAACAAAATCAAAACTGCCCCGCCATGGTAAAGCCGACAAGATAACACACAACGGAAATTCTATTTTTGATGGAATACCCAGTGAGTTTAAAGCTACAAGATACCATTCCCTGATTCTGGAAAATTTACCGGAATCTTTAATTCAAACTTGTACTTCAAAAAATGAATTGATGGGTTTTGTACATAAAACACTGCCAATTTGGGGTTTGCAGTTTCATCCTGAAAGTTGTCAAACCGAATTTGGGATCAATTTGTTGAAAAACTTCTTTAATCAGGTAAAAAAAATTGCCCATTCCTAAATTTCCATATATTTGACTTTGAAAAAGGGGTTCATGGAGTATCAAGTTAGAAAAGAAAACAAATTTAATTACATCGACGAAGGTGAAGGTGAGGTATTACTTTTACTTCATGGATTGTTTGGAGCATTGAGCAATTTTAAGGATGTACTCAATCATTTTGGTAAGCATTACAGGGTGGTAATTCCCATCATGCCCATTTACGAAATGAACATTTTAAAGTTAAGCGTTGAAGGTCTCGCAAATTTTATTCATGATTTTATTGAATATAAAAAATTTGAACGGGTAAACCTCCTGGGCAATTCCCTGGGCGGACATGTAGCCCTCGTTTATATTAAGAAATACCCTGAAAAAGTAAAAACATTATTGTTAACCGGCAGTTCCGGCCTGTATGAGAATGCTTTTGGGGCATCCTATCCCCGAAAAGGCGATCGCTCCTATCTAAAAGACAGGATCAGTTTGACCTTTTACGACCCGGCTTCAACCACAGAAGAACTGGTTGATGAAGTCTTTGATGCCTTGCAGGATAAAGGGAAATTATTGCGCATTTTAACTATGGCAAAGTCGGCCATCCGCCATAATATGCGAAAGGATATTCCCAATTTCCACTTACCTGTTTGCTTAATCTGGGGGAAACAGGACATTATTACCCCTCCGGAAGTTTGTGAAGAGTTTTATACCCTTTTCCCGGATTCCGAAAAACATTTTATTGATAAATGCGGACATGCACCCATGATGGAATGTCCCGAAGAATTCAATGCGTATGCGGATGCATTTTATCAAAAACAATTAGGTCAGTAAACATGTTTGCAAATCAGTATATATCAAGCGAAATTTTTTCTTTAAAGAAATCAGACAATGCCGAAACTGCGCTTATGTTTATGAGCGATTGGATGGTTAAAGAATTGCCTGTAGTTGACAATTTAAAAGTTTTGGGTTTTGTAAATGAGCTTTCTTTATTGGAAAACCCGGATAAAAAAGTGGATGAACTTATGCTACTGGATATAGCACATTATTGCATTCCTGAACACTATCATGTTTACGAAATATGGCAACGAATGTGTCAGTACCGCTTAACATCGCTTGCAGTAATAAATGCTGATGGTTTATATAAAGGCGTAATTTCAGTTCAGGATATAGCCCTGCAGTCTTTTTCAAATTCAGCCATCATGCAGGAAGGATCATTTATTGTTTTGGAAATATCAGCCATTCAGTATTCTGTTGCCGAAATTGCCAGAATTTGTGAAAGCAACGATGCAAAAATTATACATTTAATGGTTGAAACCTTAAAGGATGAAGCAAATACCCTGCGCGTTTCAATTAAATTAAACAAACAGTTTTTAAGTCATGTAATTGCAAGCCTGGATCGTTTTGGGTATAAAATAGTTTTCACTAATTCAGCTCTTGATCCGAATCAAAACATGGACGACAGATTTCAGTGGTTGGTTAAATATTTAAATACCTGATTATGCGCCTGGCCATATACGGAAAATACTTTAAAGATGAACGGTTTGCCGAGATCCAGCAATTTTTCGATACCTTGGAAAGTAAACACATGGATTATATTGTTTATGACAGGTATTTTGAAGATTGTTTGAAATATGGTTTAAAAATACCGGCAGATAAACAAACATTTAGTACTGAAAAAGATTTTTCGGCGGCTGGTATTGATTATGTGATCAGTATTGGAGGTGATGGAACCATTTTAAACACCCTCGAGTTTGTAATGGAAGCTGAAACTCCCATCATTGGGATTAATACCGGCAGATTGGGATTTTTAGCAGGCCTGGCTGCCAAAGATGCTCCCGGATTTTTAAATGAACTGGACAAAGGACATTTTTCAATTGAAAAGCGTACGGTGCTGGAACTAGAGTCTGATAATGAAATGTTTGGTGGCGTAAAATACGCCCTCAATGATTTTGTTATTCATAAAAAAGACAGTTCCAGCATGATTACCATTCACACCTATATCAACGGCGAATTTTTAAACTCGTACTGGAGCGACGGCTTAATCATTTCAACACCAACCGGTTCAACAGGATATAATCTGAGTTGCGGAGGCCCCATACTCTATCCATCATCACAAAGTTTTGTAATCACTCCCATTGCACCGCATAATTTAAATGTTAGACCCATTATTATTTCAGATGAAAATGTAATTTCATTTGAAATTGAAGGCAGAAGCAGCAGCTTTCTGGCAACCCTGGATTCGCGTTCAGAAAGTATTGACAATAAAACCCAGTTAGCTATTAAAAAAGCAGGATTTAGTCTGAATCTGATACGTTCGAATAGTGAAAATTATTTGAAAACCCTGCGTGAAAAATTAATGTGGGGATACGATAACCGGAATTTCAGAGTGTAAGTATGCATAAACCGTTTTCTTTTAAAGTTCGAATTCAATCTTTTTTGCCGGCAATTAAAGGAATAAAAGATGCGTTTATAAGTGAACATAATCTGCGTATTCATGCCTTTTTTACGATTTTTGTGTTACTTTTGTCTGCATTTTTGAACCTAAATGCTGTAGAATGGTCAATTTTAATAATTTGTATTGCACTGGTAATTGGGGCCGAAATCCTCAATTCGGCTATAGAACAGGTGGTTAATCTGGTTTCACCCGAAATCAGCGCAAAGGCCGGCAGGATTAAGGATTTCGCTGCCGGAGCTGTCCTGATATTCTCTATTGCGGCAATACTTGCAGGGTTATTCATCCTGGGTCCTAAATTGTACCATTCATACAATCATTTACGTTAATGTTTGCAGTTTACTATTTTTCTATATTTTTGCTTTTATGCTAAGTTTAAAGAAATTATTGTTTTTTCAGCTTTTCTCCCTTTCCATATTTGTTGCAAAAAGTCAGCAAATTGAAGTGGGAATGCTTTTGGGGGCTTCCAATTATATGGGCGATTTAAGTAATGAATCGTTTTTGTTAAAAGAGTCCCATTTTGCCGCTGCATTGTTTGGCAGATATAATTTTACACCCCGTTTTGCCCTGAATGGATTTATTGGGTACGGCCGTGTTTCGGGCGATGATAAAAATTTTATTACAGCAAAAAGAGATTATAATAATATACCGGATTACGAATTTAATAAATACCGGAACCTGAATTTCTACAGTGATATTTATGAATTTTCGATACATGCTGAATATAATTTACTGCCCAATAACCTGAAATATTATACCACCCGGCCTTTTTTACCCTATGTTTTTATTGGCCTGGGCATGTTTAATTTTAATCCGAAAACCAAGTTTTTGGGGAAAACAGTTGAATTACAACCCCTAGGAACTGAAGGGCAAGGATCTACTACATACAATGACCTTAAGAAATACCCTTTAACAACCATTTGTTTGCCCCTTGGTTTGGGTTTTCGGCAAAAAATTGGGGATGATTTTTTTATAGGAATTGAGGCGGGTATCCGCTTTACAAATACAAATTATTTAGATGATGTGGGCGGCAAATATGCCGACAGATCGGTAATTGGAGGCGCTACGGGCAGGGCAGGTCTTTTATTGTCGGACAGGACCTGGGAACTCACTCCGGGCGCCGACCCCAATACTGAATTTCCGCTAAAAGACCTGAACTGGACCCCTTATATTGATAAGGATGGTGTAGCGCATGGTTTTACAGAAGGGGATAAAAGAAGCGACCGGCACTTTAACAAAAACGACATGTATTTTATGGCCGGAATCACTATTTCATATGTTTTAAGATTCAGAGGACAAGGATGCCCGTTAATCTATTAATCAGCTAAATGAAAAAAATTCTTTTTTTGCTGTTTAATCTTTGTGGGATTTTTATTGTTCAGGCGCAAAAATTTGAATTGGGTTTGCAGGCAGGTATTTGCAATTATTGGGGAGATTTGGCTCCAAAGGTAAAATTAAGCGAAACTAAAGGAACAGCAGGCTTTTTTGGGAGACTCAACTTTAATCATACCTGGGCTTTGAAAGGTGAATTTAACCACTACTCCGTTTCCGGCAGCGACAAAAATTTTGAAGTAAATGCCCCCCGAAATTTAAGTTTCCGAAGTGGAATTAATGAATTGGCAGTAATTTTGGAATTTAACTATCTCAAGTATGGTCCTTTTGTGCTTCATAAAAAAATAACCTCCTATGTGTATGCGGGGATTGCCGGATTTACTTTTAATCCACAGGCAAAATTAAAAGATAAATATTACGATTTGAGGGATTATCAAACTGAAAACGTACTGTATAATAAGTTTTCAATGGCTATACCCTTTGGCATTGGAATAAAATATATGCTCAGCAACAAGTTTGCAATTGAAGGACAATTAGGGTTCAGAAAAACTTTTACAGATCATCTTGATGATGTGAGTACTGTATATCCGGGTGTGAACGCATCGGACGCTGGTACTGTGAAATCAATTTTAACCGATCGCTCGGTAGAGCTTTACGGCACACCTCAGAACAAACTTGGCTACCGGAGGGGAAATCCAGATTATAAAGATTGGTATATGAGTTGCACCGTTTCTATTGCGATGAGAATTCATACAAGAATAAAGTGTGCAAGATTTTTTTAAATTCGCAGTAATTAATTCAGAAGCGAAATTTAACAGATATAATGAGTTTGAAGGAAAAAATTGACCCTGGCAAAATGCCCAAACACATCGCTATCATTATGGATGGCAATGGAAGATGGGCAAAAGGAAAGGGGAAATTCAGGATTTTTGGGCATAAAAACGGGGTGGGCACCGTAAAAACCATTACCGAAGCTGCCGCAGAAATTGGAGTTAAATATCTCACCCTATATGCCTTTTCAACCGAAAACTGGAATCGGCCCAAATTAGAAGTAAGGGCATTAATGGAGCTTTTGGTTGATACCATGCGAAAGGAAGCTCCAACTTTGATGAAAAATAATATTCGTTTATCCTTTATAGGTAACCTGGCAGATTTACCCGAAAAATGCCAAAATCAGCTGCAGTTAACGATGGATGAAACCAGGGAAAATACAAGAATGAACCTGGTGTTGGCCCTTAGTTACAGCGCAAAATGGGATTTGGTTCAGGCCGTAAAAAATATTGCTATAGATACCAAAAAAGGAAAAATAAAACCCGAGGATATCAATGACAAACTGGTTGATAAATATTTGTCTACCAATTGGATGCCTCACCCCGAGTTACTTATTCGCACAAGTGGTGAAAAAAGAATTAGTAACTTTTTGCTATGGGAAATCGCTTATAGTGAATTATACTTTACAGAGAAATTGTGGCCCGACTTTACAAAAGAGGATTTATATCAGGCAATTTTGGATTTTCAAAACAGAGAAAGACGCTTTGGTAGGACAAGCGAACAAATAAGTAAGCAATAGATGATTATAAACCTCAAAAGAATTTTTATTTACCTGACACTATGTGTTATATATACAAGCGCTTCGGCGCAGGATACTTCTTTGGTGAAAGGAAATGTTTCCAGTTATTTTGATCTTAATTATTCAAATCCCAAACAATATATTATTGCCGGTTTGGATATTATTGGAACCGAATATTACGATAAAAGTGTTTTGCTCGTTTTAAGTGGTCTACAGATTGGGCAAAAAATAAGAGTCCCGTCTGACGACATCGCCAAAGCCATCAGCAATTTGTGGAAGCAGAAACTTTTTACGGATATCAAATTAAACATCAGCAAAATAGAAGATGATAAAATCTGGTTTCAAATAATTCTGATTGAAAAACCAAGACTTTCAACTTTTTCGATAAAAGGCCTTAGAAAAGGTAAAGCCGAAGACCTGAGAGAACAATTAACACTCAGGACGGGACAGATTGTTACCGAAAATGTGCTAAACAGTACACAAAGAGAAATCCACAATTACTTTTCCGAAAAAGGATTCCTGGATGCAAAAGCAGTATTTGAACAGATACCAGATGATGTTAGAAAGAACACAGTGAAACTCCGTATTACCGTGAATCGTGGCAGTAAAATAAAAATTTCGGAAATTAGCTTTTCCGGAGTTACAGCGATAAAAGAAAAAAAACTTAAAAAGGTAATGAAAGATACCAAAGCCAAAAAGTGGTTTTGGACCAAATCAAAATATATTGAGGACAATTACATAGCAGACAAACAAAGCGTTATTGACAAGTATTTAAGTCTGGGATACCGCGATGCGCAAATCGTTTCCGATTCGGTTTGGCGCGATTCAAAAGGAATCAACATTCATATTAACCTGTTTGAAGGAAGGAAATATTTTTTCAGAAACATCAGTTTTATCGGAAATTCAAAATACCCATCAGAAGATTTATCGAGATTGCTCAGAATTAAACGTGGAGACATTTACGATCAATCGGTGTTGGATCAGCGATTAAACATGAGCCCGGATGGTTTGGATTTGAGTACATTATATATGGATGACGGTTACTTGTTTTTCAGGGTTGAACCGGTTGAAGTATTGGTAGAAAATGATTCCATTGATTTGGAAATACGTATTTATGAAGGTCAGCAGGCATACATTAACAATGTTACTGTTAAAGGGAACTCAAAAACCAGTGACCATGTGATCTTAAGGGAACTAAGAACCAAACCCGGTCAGCTTTTTAGCCGCTCTGATGTTACCCGTTCTTTACGCGAACTTTCTCAGATTGGTTATTTTAACCCGGAGGCTTTAAATGTAAACCCGGTGCCAAACCCGCAAACAGGAACTGTAGATATTGAATATAAAGTTGAAGAACGTGCCAACGACCAGATTGAATTATCCGGGGGTTGGGGGGCAGGTTTCGTTGTAGGAACTCTGGGCTTGACACTGAATAATTTTTCGGCCCGTAAAACCGTGCAACGTAAATACTGGACACCGATTCCTTCAGGTGACGGGCAACGGATTTCGCTGAGGGCCCAAACCAATGGTACGTATTATCAATCGTATTCAGCAAGTTTTACAGAACCCTGGCTGGGAGGCAAAAGACCCAATGCATTAACAGTTGGCGTTTATCATTCCATTCAATCAAACGGTTTATCGGGCATTAACCGCTCGGGTTTATATACAACAGGTGCATCCGTTGGCTTGGGAAAACGACTGCGCTGGCCCGACGATTTTTTTATCATTCAGTATGAGTTGGGATACAAGTTTTATAACAATGTTCCGGATGTTAACGGTAGTGTTTTTTATTCAACCATTCCTACTTATGGATCAAACAATCTTTATTTTAAAATAGTGTTGGGCAGGAATTCCATTAATACACCTATCTATCCCAGTGGCGGTTCAAATATTTCATTGTCACTTACTTCATCACCCCTTTATTCACTTATTGACGGTAAGGATTATTCAAAAGCAAGCTCGCTGGATAAAACCAAATGGCTTGAATATTACAAATGGAAGTTTGATGCTACCTGGTATAATAAAATTTTAGGCAATACCAAACCGCTGGTTTTAATGACACGTGTAAACTTTGGTTTTATCGGTGCCTATAATAAAGACAGGGGAGTAACCCCATTTGAACGTTTTTGGGTAGGGGGATCGGGCTTGACAGGGTTTAATCTTGATGGACGTGAATTAATTGCTTTACGCGGTTACCAGGATAATTCCCTTACGCCTTATACCATTAATCCCATAAACTTTCGTTATAACCAAACCGGCGCAACCATTTATAACCGTTATACCATGGAGCTTCGGTACCCGATTTCTTTAAATCCACAGGCAACGGTGTTTCCGCTGGTTTTTGCTGAGGCCGGAGGAGCCTGGTTAGATATAAAGGATTTCAATCCTTTTGAAGTAAGCCGCTCTTATGGATTGGGAGTACGTATTTTCTTACCCATGTTTGGGATGATCGGACTGGATTATGGCTGGGGTATTGATAAAGCACCGTATCATCCCAACCCCGACCAGATTAACGGTGGCAATTTTCACTTTTTGTTGGGTCAGCAATTTTAATTTTACCAATTATGAAAAAAGTAATTACCGGCATTATTGCCCTTCTTATTTTCGGTTTGAACACTACAACCGCACAACGTTTTGCATATGTAGATACCGAGTACATTCTGGATATGTTGCCCGAATACCGCTCAGCACAAAAGCAACTGGATAATATTGCTGAAATCTGGCAGAAGGAAGCAGAAGCAAAAAAAGCCGAAATTGATAAAATGCAAAAAGATTTTCAGGCGGAACAAATTTTATTGACAGAAGAACTCAAGAAAAAGAAAGAAAGTGAAATAAAAGCTAAAGAAGCTGATTTAAAAGAGTTTATGAATAAAAAATTTGGCTATGAAGGTGATTTATTTAAAAAAAGACAGGAATTGGTGAAGCCCATTCAGGATAAAGTTTTTGATGCTTGTCAAAAAATAGCAAAACAAAGCGCGCTTGACTTTATATTTGCCAAAAGTGCTGAAATGATTATGTTATACAGCAATGCCAAATACGATAAAAGTGATGAGGTGTTATTGGAATTAGGGGTTAGCGTTCAAAAAAACAAAAATTCTCAACCTTCCAACAGTGGCGGCGGCGAAAAGTAATTGGCACGATTTTAGATTGGAACACAATAAACAGGAATACTATTAATAAACACTAAACAATTAACAAATGAAGAACATTTTAAAACCGGTAATGGTACTATTAGCCGTATTGATTATCGCAGGCGCAGGTAGCAGCGTGAAAGCACAGAAAACCGGTTATGTTGATTTGCAGGAACTGATGCAGATGATGCCGGAATACAAAAAAGCAAACACAGATATGGAAGCTTTTGGCAAATCGCTGGAAGATGAGTTGAAAAAAATGAGTGAAGAATTTCAGAAAAAAGTAGCCGAGTTTCAAAAAGTTGAAAAAACCTTGTCGGAGCCGATTCGCGAAGTAAAGCAAAAGGAATTACAGGATATGCAAACACGTATTCAGGAATTCCAGCAATCAGCCCAGGAAAACGTAAGAAAAAAAGAGTCTGAATTGTTGAAACCCATTATCGAAAAAGCAAAAAATGCAATCAGTCAGGTTGCAAAAGAAGGTGGTTATAGTTATATTTTCGACAGCAGTGTTGCAGGTTTCCTTTACAAACCTGAAGGAGACAATGTATTGGGCGCAGTGAAGAAAAAACTAGGCATCCTGTAATTTTAGAAAAAGATAGTTAATGCCGTTACAAATTTTAATTGTAGTGACTTTGCATTGCAAGGGATACTGCGAATAAAATATGTAACGGCTTTTTTGTATCTTGCATCGTATGATTACGAACTTCAAACCTTCACAACCTATTGGAATATTTGATTCGGGCATTGGCGGACTTACGGTAGCCAAAGCAATCACTAAATTATTGCCCAACGAACAGATTATTTACTTTGGAGATACGGCTCATATGCCCTATGGAGAAAAGAGTGCAGAAGCCATTAAACATTATTCGGTTAAGATTGCTGAGTTTTTAAAATTCAAGAATTGCAAAATGATTGTGATTGCCTGTAATACTGCTTCTGCAGCGGGATTTAAGGCTGTAGTGAAAGATACAGGAATGAAAGATTTAATTGTAAATGTGATTGATCCTGCAGCTGCTTATGTGGTGAAAAATCATTACCGCGAAAGGATAGGTATTATAGGAACAAAGCGAACCATCAGTTCTAATGTGTATGCAAAAAGAATCGCCGCACTCGACCCGGTGGCAGATGTTGTTCAACTGGCTACCCCGCTGTTGGCTCCTATGATTGAAGAGGGATTTTTTAATAATAAAATTTCACAAACCATTATCAATTCTTATCTGTCAAAATCGAGGTTGAATAAAATTGATGCGCTTATTTTAGGATGCACCCATTATCCCCTGATAAAAAATGAAATCAAAAAGTACTACGGTAAAAAAGTGGAGGTAATAGATAGTAGCGAAATTGTTGCGCTGGAAGTGAAAGAGGTATTAACAAAGCATAAGCTTTTAAATACAGATAATGCAGGTAAGTTTGGACTCGGCAAAAAAGCCCAGCAATTTTATGTAAGCGATTATACCCAAAGTTTTGAAGAATCAAGTAAAATTTTCTTTGAAGAAAAAGTTAAATTAAAGCAGTTTAATATCTGGGAAGATTGAAAAAATTCACTGTAAGAATATACTTCATCAAGCAAAGCTGCTCCATTATTATTTTTTAATTTTGGATATTCAATTTAAAAATGACTCACCCTAAATTATTTGATACGCTCACCGAAAAGCAAGCGGAACATAAAGCTGCTTTGATGAAAGTATTGCATAATTACATCCCCGAAAATTCGGTAAATTATTGTGCCGAACTCATCATGTACTACAAAATGCACCTACATATTGAAGTGGAAAGAAAGGGCAGGTACGGTGATTATACACCGCATTTGGGAAAGGGTTACAGGATTTCGGTGAATCACAATTTAAGTAAGTATGAATTCCTGATTACCTTTATTCATGAACTGGCACATCACACAACGTATTTAAAACATGGTCCGAAACATGATGCACATGGAGTTGAATGGAAGCATGAATTTAAAAATGTAATGCGACCGTTTTTTGAACTGGATATTTTCCCTTACGACCTTCGGGCCATTCTTGCCCGGCACATGCAAAACCCTAAATATTCACAGTCGGCCGACTTGAAATTGCTGGAAGTTTTAAAGAAATATGATCTGCGGAAATCACATATTGTAACCTTATCGCAACTGCCTGACGGAGCTTTGTTTAAAATGAAAAATGATGGCAATATTTTACGCAGGATTAATAAATTACGTACTTATGTAGCATGCGAAAGTGAAGATGGAAAATGGAAGTATCGGGTACATGCTATGGCCGAGGTAGAGGTAATCGGTAAGCGGTAATCGGTAAGCGGTAATCGGTTGATATGTTGTAAAGACGCGATTCATCGCGTCTCTATGGTCGAAACAAATTAACCCTTTTTCGGTAAAGTAAAACAAAAACTGCTTCCCTTGTTTTCTTCACTTTCCACCCAGATTTTTCCACCAGATTTTTCCACAAATTCTTTACAGAGCATCAAACCCAGGCCGGTTCCTTTTTCATTGCCGGTTCCTTTAGTACTGGTATTTGCATGATCGGTAAAAAGGGATTGTGTTTTTGATTCGGCTATCCCAACCCCGTTATCAATTACCGATATTTTTATACAGGTTTCTTCATCTTCAGAAATGATACTGACTGAGCCATTTTCGGCGGTAAATTTCAAGGCATTCGAAAGCAAATTTCGCAATATCAGGTTCACCATATTTATATCTCCAAAAACCACAGTATCTTCATCAACCTGATTGCTTAACTGAATTTTCTTGTTAAAAGCCATACTGCTTAACAGCTGACAGTTTTCTTCGGCAAGTTCATGTAATTTGATATTAACAGGTTTAATGGAAACTCCTTTAATCTGTGCAGATGCCCATACGAGTAAATTCTCCAGCAAGTCGATTGTGTTTTGAACCGAAGAAGCAACCTGTTTGCTTAATTCACTGTGGGATTCGGGATTGAATTCTTTATGGCTTACCAGGTCAAAATACAATTTCATGGTAGTTAGATTATTTCTTAAATCATGAGAGATGATTGAGAAAAAACGATCTTTCACCTGATTTAACTGGGTGAGTTGTTCCTTTTGAACTTCAATTTCGTGATTCTTTACTTCAAGTTCAGTCAGGCCAATGGTAAGCGCCTTGTTTATTTTCCGGTTTTGAGATATAAAATAAATAAAAACGATTACCAGCAATACAAGCAAAATTGAAAGTGCGATAAAAAAATTCTTAACCTGCCTGGTCTGCTTCAATTCAAGCTCTTTAACAATATCATCTTTTTTATACAATTCGATTTGCGCCTGTTTTTTTTCTGTCTCATACAACAACTGCAAATCTGCAGTTTTTTTCAAAACCGAATCGTTAAACAGTGAATCCCGGATTTCAGTGCTTAACGCTCTGTAAGTTCTCATTTTGCCAAAATTATTGAGCGATTTATAAATATCCGACAAGCCATTATAGGCTTCATCCAGTTCAATTTTCAATCCACTCCGTTTGGCCAATACAATTGCCTGTCTGAACTCTTTATTTGCAGATTCGTAATCTTTTAAATTTACATGACATTTTGCAAGTCCGTTTAATGCCTGTACCTGTAAAGGAACCGCATTTAATTTAGCAGCAATTGCCAAAGCCCTTTTATACCGGATAACTGCCGGTTCACACTGATTCAGATCAACATCCAAATTGGCAAGATTAATCATGGTTGCCGCTTCGCCTGCCTGATTGCCTATATCTTTATATAGAAAAAGTGCTTTGATATAATAATCTTTTGCTTTGGATGTATTTTTTTGGCGGTGATATATCGAACCTACCTGTTCATAAATATTCAATAACCTGAACTTGTCGTTACGCTGTTCAAAAAGTTTTAAAGCTTTGAGGTTAAATTCTATGGCCTTACTGAAATTATTTTGCCGCTGATAAATTTCGGCCAAAGCGGTATACGTTGTTAATGCGCCGGCATCCTGTTTTACACTTTCATAATAGCGCAATGCTTCCAGGTATTTCTGAACCGCAGCCGGCAGATTTCCCTGGGCATAAAAAATGGTTCCAAACAAGTATGAAAAATCGGCTTTATAATTTGGAAATTGGAGTGTTTCAGCTGTCTGACTGCCTTTTGTTATATATCCTTTGGCATCGTTAAAATGTCCCAGGCCAATTTCCTGAATGGCTAATTGTTTTAAACATTCACAATAAATTGCAAAGTCTTTTTCAGATTCACTGAGTTTCAGCAGTTGTTCAAATAATCCCGTTGCCTGCGCCGGTTGCGCGTTGTTTTTGAGCAGTGCTTCCTGTAAAAGCTGGCGAAGATTTGTTTTGGTTGTTAATGTGTCCTGTTGTGCAAAAACACAATTAAGTCCGAAACAAAAAAGCAGATAAAATAGAATGTGAAAACTTTTGTTCACAAATTAAGTGGTAATATTTTCAATTAATTTAAAGCCTGAACCATGCACATTAATGATTTCAACACTGGGTTCATCTTTTAATATTTTCCTTAATTTGTTTATATAAACATCCAGGTTTCTGGCTGTATAAAAATCATCACGACCCCAAATACTCAGCAACAAACTATTTCGGGTTAATAACTGGTTTTTGTTTTTAACAAATAATTTGAGCAATTCACCTTCGGTACCACTCATTTTTTTCTCTTCACCGCTCAGATATATGATATGATTGGGAATATCAATTTTCAAATCGCCAATATGATAAATTTCCTCCTTCACATTGATATCGGGCTTGATCACACTTGTGCGTTTTAATATGGCCTTTATCCGGGCTACCAATTCCTGTGTACTGAAAGGCTTGGTAATATACTCATCTCCTCCTAAAGCAAACCCTTTTAATTTATCTTCTTCGGCAGTATTGGCTGTTAAAAAAATGATGGGGGTAAAGGCATCTTCTTCCCTAATCAGTTTGGCAAGTTCAAACCCGTTTTTCTTGGGCATGTTTACATCAAGTAGGCATAAATCAAAGCGTTCTTTCTGAAACACCTGCCAGCCCTCTTCTCCGTCTTTACATAAACGGGTGGAGTATCCTGCCAGTTTCAGGTTTTCTTTAAGCAAAGCCGAAAGCGCTGTTTCGTCTTCAACAATCAATATGTGGGGTGTAGATTCTAAACTCATAATTTAATTATTACAATACGAATTTACTTCTTTAAATAGTATTTTGTTTGTCTTCTGTGTAAAATCATTATCTTTATTGCGTTATTTAGATTAAAAGTAATCGTAAAACCAGAATTTCGCACACATTTTCAATAGATTATTCGTTATTTTGGTCCCTTAATATTAAGATAAACTTTAGAAAAATTAAAGAATTTATTAAGAGTATCATGCAGATTTACCCCATAATACAATTACTAAGGATTCCTGTTTCATATTATTTAACTCCTGTTTTTCTATTTGCTTTTAGCATGGCTGGCACCTGGAATTATGAAAACAGCATACTGTTATTTATTGCCCTGCATTTGTTTATTTATCCGGCCAGTAATGCCTATAATAGTTTTATGGATCAGGATGTATCAAGCATTGGAGGTTTAAAAAACCCACCCAAAGCAGGCAAAGAAGTATTGTATGTTTCTATACTTTTTGATTTTATTGGCTTGTGGATTTGTTATTATTTAAGTGCAGGTTTATGCTATGCCGTGCTGGTTTATGTTTTGGCTTCACGCATGTATAGCTGGCATGGAATCAGGTTAAAAAAGTATGCCTTGTTAAGCTTTTTAACAGTGGTTTTTTTTCAGGGTGCTTATATTTTCAGCATTGTTTATGTTTTTTGCCAAAACATTTCATTCAGTGAAGCCATTTTACAGGAAAATTATGCAATGCCTGCTTTAATCAGCTCCCTAATTGCAGCCGGAATATATCCCTTATCGCAGGTTTATAAGCACAAATCAGATGCTAAAGCAGGAATCCAATCGTTTAGCATGTGGCTAGGAATAAGGGGTACTTTTGAGTTTTCAGCCATTTGCTTTGCTGCAGTTGCATTATTGATGGGATATCATTTTATTGGTTCCAATCAATCCCATTTATTTTATGTTTTCATTATTTTTTTATTCCCGGTAATGGCTTATTTTTTATGGTGGGCAGGTAAAGTATGGAATGATCCCAAACAGACAAACTACAGGTATACCATGCTGTTTAATAAATTCGCATCAAGCTTTTTAAATCTTTATTTTATAAGTGTTTTTGTGATCAAAAATTTACCTGAACTTCCAATTTAACCAATGATAGGTTCAAGGTTGTAATTATAAATTATGAATTTTGCTTGAACCCGATTCCCCTGTGGGTGGGTATGGCATTCGGATCAATCTTAAATTCTTCAACATCTTCAATATGTAATGTGCGGATCATATCCGATGAACGCTCATTGGAATCTAATTTAGCTAGTCTCAAATGCTGATTTTTAATGGTTTCTTCAACCACTTTTCTCACATTGCGTGCGTTGCCAAAGTTGCGGTTACGCGTTTCATATAAAAACCCAAGATATGCTTTTAAGTGCGAGCTTGCTTTTTCATCGGGAGTAATCATATTTGCAGCAAGCATTTTAATGGCAATTTCATATAACTGTTCGGCACCATAATCCTCAAAATGGAATTCACGATCGAACCTTGAGCGCAGACCCGGATTGCTTTCCAAAAACTGTTTCATGTTTTCGGTATACCCTGCAACAATTACTATAAAATCTCCACGGTTATCCTCCATTCTTTTCAGAATGGTTTCAATGGCTTCTTTGCCAAAATCCGATTCTCCGCCTTCACTTAATGCATAAGCTTCATCAATAAACAAAACCCCCCCATGGGCACGGTTTAATACTTCAGTTGTTTTCAGGGCAGTTTGACCCACAAATCCACCTACCAAAGCCTGCCGGTCGCATTCAACCAGATTACCCCTTTCCAGTATTCCCAAAGCCTTGTATATTTGTGCCAAAATGCGGGCAACTGTTGTTTTTCCGGTACCCGGATTGCCGGTAAATACAGCATGTAATGAAAAACTCTGGCGCACATCTTTACCAATTTCTTTATAAAATCGTACCAGTTTAACCAGTTCATCAATTTCATTTTTAACCCCGTTCAGTCCAATCATGCTGTGCAAATTCGACAAGGCCGATTTCAATAAATCTTCATCAATCGGGATATCAGCAAGGTTTTTAACTTTACCTTCATATATTTTGGCAATGTCCACGCTGTCTATGGTCGAGAGTTCTTCATTGCTTAAACCGGTAGGGTTAATGGTTTGCATCAAACGCAAGCCCATATTCATTTTACTTTCATCAATAATGGAGTTCACATAACGTGCATTGCCAAACATTTTATCCCGGTTGCGATACGCTTCTACAAGTTTTTTATACAAATAATCCTTTGCAGAGGCGCTCAATAGTACGCCTCTTTTTTGCATGGTAAAACTGGCAATCTGCATGAGTTCCTGTGGCACATAATCCGGGAAATCATAAAACATACTGAACCTGGATTTCATACCCGGATTCGACTCCAGAAAGCTATTCATTTCGGTTGGGTAACCGGCAACAATAATTGCAAGGTCACCATCCCCGTCACTCATTTCTTTCAGTAATATTTCGATTGCTTCTTTGCCAAAATCTTTTGAATCATCATTTTTTCTGGCAAGTGAATAGGCTTCATCAATAAACAGAATACCTCCCTTTGCTTTCTTGATGGCTTCTTTGGTTTTAGGTGCGGTTTGACCGATATATTCAGCAACCAGATCGCTCCGGTCCACTTCCAGAACATGCCCTTTCGAAACCAATCCCAACTGATGATAAATTTTGCCCAGCATTTTGGCGACTGTTGTTTTTCCGGTACCCGGGTTGCCTGTAAATACGGCATGTAAATTTATTTTTTCAGTATCCTCAAAACCTTTTTCTTTTCTTATCTTCAGGAAGTTGAGATAGGTGGTATATTCCTTTACTTTTTTCTTGATGGAATCAAGGCCAATCAGATCATCGAGTTCTTTAAGTACATCGTCAATTTTCACTTCCGTGCTTAATGGTTTCACAACATCTTTACTTTTCGCTTTGGCAGTTTCTGTTTTATTTTCTTCAATAAAAACTTCCCCCACTTCAAATGGAACGGTAGCGATTATCTGATCCATAAATACGATGCTTATGGAATAGGCATCAATGCCCCAGGTACCTTTTAATTCACTGCCCCAGCCAATACTGCATTCAAATGTTTTTTCGGATGGTTCAACAAAGAGTAATTTTTCTATGGAACCTTTAAGCTGACCCGTATGCGTGTTAAAATAAAACTGCAGTTCACAAGGCCAGGTAACAGGTTCGGTAACCAGATTTTCCATCTGCATTTCGAGCCATACATAACGGGTACTTTCACTACTGAAAACAGAATAATACTTACGGTCTTTCTTTGGAACATTGGCTTCAGAGCCTTCGTACAATCGTATTTTTTGAAAATTAAAAAAGGGATTTACCGTTTCGGAAACAATGCCAATATCAATTACATAAAAAGTTTTTTCGGCCACAAATATTCCATCAATCCATGCTTCCCAGCGGTAAGTACCTTTTTTCCAATAGTTGCCGGGGGTTTTAACTCCCCATCCTTCTCTTACAAAAACAATATTTTCATCTTTTAATATAGATCGTTCAGCACTTAGGTTACAAACTTCATTGCCATCTTCCTGGTTCACGCACTTAAGGCTGATACGTACATTCCAGTCATCCTCATCAAATAATTTATTAAAAAAAGAGAGTTCGCAATAGATAAAGGTGCATTCTGCCTCATCATATACCAAGCGATATTTCTTTTCATTATTGGCCAACCATTCGGTTGAGCCAAAAATTTTCAAGTCTCTAAACTTGTAATTTTGCGGTAGATCCTTAGCCATAATCTTTAAATTACTATCAATACAACAACAAATCTGAGAGAAAGCGTATATCTAAACCTGAAAAAAATCTTAAAATTTTAAGTTTTAAAATAATAGACTATAAATCATTCACTTAGGATGTACACAAATTAAAGTGTTTACAAATATTTTACGAAAAAATTAAAAGATTAAAATAAGGCTTGATAATTAAGAAAGGAGTCCTACATTTGCAGTCCTTTAGAATTCGGCACGGAGAGATGGGTGAGTGGCTGAAACCACCGGTTTGCTAAACCGACATACGCTGCAAAGTGTATCGAGGGTTCGAATCCCTCTCCCTCCGCCATCGCCCGCCTTCGCTAAAGCAATGGCGGGCATCTGTTTAAAAGAAGCTGTTAAAGCGGTTGATGAGAAATCTGGCAACAGGTAAATTGGAAACAAAATTTAAACAGGCAGAGAAAACTAAAGAATCGGGGTGTAGCGTAGCCTGGTATCGCGCCACATTTGGGATGTGGAGGCCGTAGGTTCGAATCCTGCCACCCCGACAAAATACAGGCAAGTCCCCATATCTGACAAGGGTTTTCAGGTATGGGGATTTTATTTTCGTCACCTTTTCGCTTCCTTTTATAAAATACCTTCCCAAATTCTTCCCAAATATTTTTATCCTGTTCATCATTAAAATCCTACTTTTTTATTCCTACCAACGCCACCAAATTCCACTTCCTTTTCAATTAATTGCATCACTCTTGATTTATCTGGTTCCTGCCCAAAAATCAATTTATCTGTGTTCATTTGAAACACTATATTTTGAATCAATGCTGGAGTAAGTTCGTATTCTGGAGAATACGCGCAAACTGACCCACTCATTCCGCACTAAAGAGGTCCACTGATTCCGCGGCAAATTGACCCACCCATTCCGCGGCAAACTGACCCACCTGAAATAAATGAAGGCTCTGCTGTTTTGCAGTCCATAAATCC
>JAUXUD010000043.1 GCA_030680835.1 Bacteroidota bacterium | reverse complement strand
CAGTATATTCATAAAAACCTGATTCAACTGTCCCGGATAACATAAAATCTCAGGAAGATTTCCGTAATTCTTTATTATTTCAACCCGGTTCTTAACCTGATTGCCTAATATGACCAGGGTTGAATCAATCCCTTCTTCCAGATTTGCAATCTTCATTTCATTTTCATCCAGCCTGGTAAAATTTCTTAATCCCTTCACAATTTCAGAAGTACGCTTTGCACCATTTTGTATCGTGTTAATGAGGACCTCAATTTCTTCAATCATGCTTTTCAACTCAATCTCATTTTGGAATTCGCGGATGTGCTTCCATAAATCATCTGTGGATTTTTCCGGGTCGGGATGCTCAATCAGTTCGAGCAATTTTTTGAGATCCGCATAATTTTCTTTCAGAGATCCGATACCTGCTGAAATAAAGTTTACCGGATTATTGATTTCATGTGCGATTCCTGCTGTTAATACCCCCAGAGAGGCCATTTTTTCGGCTTCAACCAATTTGCTTTGCGCCGATTTTAACTGCTCAAATGCTTCAGTCATTTTGCTATAAGACCTTGCATTTTGTATGGCAGTGGTAATATAGGATGCCAGTGATCTTAATATATCCAGATGATAGGGATTGTATACAAATTTCCGGAAACTCTGAACCGTTAAAATACCAATAGGATCATTATTAAACAACAGGGGAATATAGATTAACGACAAAGGATCCGATGCATGGGATGAATCTTCAAGCATCGGTGCTTTTTCTTTATGCTGTGGAATATATCTGGAATATTCTTTATATACATCATTGATAAAAATTTCCTTTTTATTTTCGATACACCAAACCGGAAACTGGTTTTTATCTTCCATGGTTCTTTGATAAGGCTGATAACGTTTCCCGTTTTCAATCGCCAGCCGGATATCTATAATTTTTGTTTCCGGATGATATATACCAATTCCGAAAACACTCGCATCCATAATGCGGTTCACATTTTCGTATACGGCATACAATATGTCATCCAGGTTTAAGGTTGATGTAATTTCCTGTCCGATTTCAGTCAATAATTTTAATTTGCTGAACGTTTCTTCCAGTTCATCTTTCTGGATACGTAATTCCTGGGTTCGCTTTTCAACTTCATGTTCAAGATTTGTGTTTTTATGTTCAATTTCCGTTTTTTGTTTTTCGATTACATGAAACGCTTTTGAGTTTTCAAGAGCTGTGGCAACAAAAATGGCAATATTTCTTAAGGCGCTTAAATGGTATGTGTTGTAGGCATTTTTTTCGTATGACTGAACCGTAATCAATCCGATAATCCGGTCTTTTATCAATAGCGGAATATAGATAAATGACAAAGTTTGTGGGGCCAGGGTGGAATCTTCAAGAATCCCAACTTCATCTTTTTCAAAATAGGATATATATCTGCTATACTCTTTATAAACATCATTTACAAAAACTTCTTTTTTGTTTTCGATACACCAAACAGGGAACTGGTTTTTATCTTCCATGGTTCTGCTGTACGGCTTATAGCGTTTGCCCTTTTCAATAGCCATCTGATAGTCTATGGTTGAATTCGCATCATTGTATATTCCAATTCCAAAACTACTTGCATCCATTAATTGATTCACATTTTCATAAACCGTGTTTAAAATGGTTTCAATATCCAGGGTAGAACTAATTTCCTGTCCAATTTCGCTGAGCAACTGCACATTTTGATAGGCTTCATTTACCTGCTCCTTCAGCATTTTTATTTCTTCAGCCTGTGCCTTGTTGATGGTTCGAAGATTTGATTCTTCAACGTGAACCAATGCTTCAGTTTGTTCTTTCTGTTCCAGTTCAATTTTATTTTTATCAAAACCCTTTATAGAAAATTTTGCCAATGCATCATCCAATACCTGTTTCAGTTCTTCTTTTTCCCAGGGCTTTTTAATATACTTTTGAATTTTGCCTGTGTTTAATGCATGAATTACGGTTTCAATATCACTGTAACCGGTCATAATCATTCGTATATTATGCGGCTCATCCGGTAACGACGATAAAAATTCAACGCCGTTCATTAAAGGCATTCGTTGGTCTGATATCACCAGATCAACCGGATTGTCTTTCAATAAATCCAATCCATCTTTGGCCGATTTTGCAGTTATAATATCATAATGCCGCCTTAAGGATGATTTAAAGACATGCAAATTGTCTTCCTCATCATCCACATAAAGTACTTTAGGTTTGCGGTCATTTATTTCCATCTGGTTTTACTGGTTTAACTTTTTTGAATTTAAATCATGATTTTAGTGGCAATGAAATTGTAAATTCTGTTCCCATTCCCATTTCACTTTTTACTTCAATGGTTCCCTTATGTTTTTCAATAATTCCGTACGCTATGGATAAGCCCAAACCGGTTCCCTTACCCACTGCTTTGGTCGTAAAAAACGGGTCAAAAATATGTGAGCGTACCTCTTCGGGCATGCCCGAACCATTGTCTTTAAAACGAATGCATATTGTGTTATTTACTTCTTCCGTTATGATCCGAATCTCACCCATTCCTTCAATGGCTTGAGTTGCATTGTGCAGTATATTCATAAATACCTGGTTCAACTGACCCGGATAGCAAAGAATTTCAGGAATATTTCCATATGCTCTGATTATTTCAATCCGGTCCTTAATTTGGTTATTCAATATCACCAGCGTTGAATCTATCCCCTCTTCCAGATTCGCCAGCTTCATTTCATTTTCATCCAGCCTCGAAAAATTCCTTAATCCTTTTACAATTTCTGAGGTACGCCGGGCTCCGTTTTTTATGGTTGAAAGCAATTCATCCATTTCCTCCAGCATTTCGGATGGAGCCAGATTTTTTTTCAATTCTTCAATTTCAAGCCACAATTTTTTATCGGGATTAAGACCATCAAATGCAAGAAACTTATTGACCAGCGTTTTAAAGTCATTGTAATTCTCTGAAAGGGATTCAATACCTGCCGAAATAAAATTTACCGGATTGTTTATCTCATGTGCTACCCCTGCTGTCATAATACCTAAGGAAGCCATTTTCTCTGCTTCAACCAGTTTCATCTGTGCCGATTTAAGGTCTTCAAATGCCTGTGTGGTTTTTCGGTAAGAAGCTGCATTTTGCAAAGCAATACTGATATACGATGCCAGTGAACCCAGAATATCCAAATGATAGTGGTTGTAAACATGTTTCTTAAAACTTTGAACACTGATGGTACCAATAGGTCCTTCATTGCTCATAAGCGGCATGTATATTATTGATTCAGGCAACTCTCCTGCTTTGGGCTTTACAATGGAACTGATGTATTTATTGTACTCAATTTCATAATCATTAATAATTATGTCTTTCTGATTTTTAAAGCAGTTCACAGCCAGTCGGTTTTCTTCATCCATCGTCGCAAACCAGGGTGGCAATCTCTTCCCGTTTTCCATGGAACCCGGAAATTCTATCCTGTTTAATACCGGGTTATAAATACCAATACTAAAAATGGTAACATCCATCAGATTATTTACATGATCATAAACAGTTTCAATAATCTTGTCAAGTGATAAGGTTGATGTAATTTTTTGTCCTATTTCACTCAGCAGTTTTACTTTTCTGTAAGTCGCTTCTACTTCACTATGTTTTTTTAGAATTTCTGCACTTTTTTCTTCCAGTTCATGGGTTCTTTGTTTAACCTTAACTTCAAGATCTATATTTTTTTGTTCTATTTCCAGTTTTTGGGTTTCAATGAGGTTATACGCTTTTGCATTTCGAAGTGCCGTGGCTACATATATGGCAATGTTTCTGAGAAATTTTATATGATTGTTGGAATAGGCATTTTTATTCAGGCTTTGAACTGTTATGACCCCGATGGGCTGATCTTCTATAATCAGGGGCAAGTAGATTAACGAATCTGCAATTTCTCCAACTGTAGGCGGTAAATTCTCCGGTATATATTTCGAATAATCCTTATAATAATCCTGTATAATTACTTCCTCATTATTTAGAAAACACCAGGTCGATAAACGTAACTCATTCAATGGATCATAAGCCATTTCCATTTTTTCGCCTTTTTCGATACCTCCCGGAAATTCCAGATTTTGCCCCTTTTCATCAATAATACCAATATAAAAGAAAGTTGCATCCATTAATGAATTTACATTCTCATAGGTGCTTTCAATGATAGATTCTATGGAAAAGTTTGAAATTATTTCCTGTCCAAGCTCACTCAGTAAATGCACATGTGTATAGATTTCATCAATTTGTTTTTTGAGGTTTGCATTTTCCTGATTGCTTTTTACCAGTTCTTTTTCTATGTTGTTTTCTGTTTTCTGATGAATTGCTTTGTTGCTTTGATTATCTGATACAGAATGATCCTTAATTTTTGAGTCCATTGGATCTGCCTGCATTTTATTTGTTTTATGAACCTCCAAAGCTTTCTCAATAATGTTCGTTAGCTCATCTTTACTCCAGGGTTTTTTAATATATTGGTATACTGAACCCGAGTTAACAGCTTCAATAATTACTTCTACATCCGAATATCCGCTTAAAATCATGTTGATGGTGTTCAGATTTTTTGGAAGTGATTTAATAAAATCAATTCCGGTAATCCCTTCCATTCTTTGGTCTGATATAATTATATCTACTGAATTGTCTTTTAACAAATTCATTCCGTCTCCTGCAGAGAGTGCAGTTAATATATCATAGTTTCTTCGGAATGAGGATTTAAAAACCAGTAAATTACCTTCCTCATCATCTACATAAAGTATTTTGGGTTTTATATCATGGGTCTGCATATACTTTTATTTGTGAGGTTTTTCTCCATCAACAAAATACATATCCATTTCTCCTTTGCCTTTGGCAGCTATTTTTCCCCTGCTCGTGCAATCAAACTCGGCTTTGATAATCTGGTAAGTAGCATCCGAAATATTTATTTTGCCAGCTTCACCGCAACTTTCCATCCGGGAGGCAATATTTACCGTATCACCCCATATGTCGTAAGCAAATTTTCGTTTGCCTACCACTCCCGCGATTACGGGTCCTGTGTGAATTCCTATTCTGAGTTCAGATAATAAATTCCCTGTATTTTCCTGGTTAAAGTTTTTCAAAAATTTTTGCATTTCAATGGCAGCCAGCGTCATTTTATGTGCATTAAAACGATCGGGTACGGGCAAACCTCCCGCACACATGTATGCATCACCAATGGTCTTTATTTTTTCCAATCCAAATTTTTCAATAATATCATCAAATGCCTTAAAGCAGTGGTCAAGCTCACTTACAAGGACTTCGGCATTGCAGTTTTCAGATATGGTAGTAAAATCTTTAAAGTCGCTGAACAAAACCGTTACTTCTTCATATTTCTGAGCCCTTGCTTTTCCGGTTAATTTCAGTTCTTCAGCAATTTCATCCGGTAATATATTTAACAATAAATTATCGGCCTTGTCTTTTTCTGTTTCAATGATTTGTTTTTGTTTTTCAATTTCTTCCTTTTGTTTTTGGATTTCCCGGGTTCTTTCAATTACTTTTTTCTCAAGCAGCTCATTGGCTTCCAGTAATTCATGAATCAGGCTTCTGTTTTCTTTTCGTAGCTCAAGGGTTTCAAGGGCTTTATCGATGGTAAGTTTTAATTCGTTTTTGTCCCAGGGTTTGGTAATGTATTTATACACTTTACCGATATTAATGGCTTCAATAATGGCCTCTACATCACTAAATCCGGTAAGTACCATTCGTATACTGTCCGGTTCATCCGGTAAATCCTTTAACAGTTCAATGCCGGTCATACCAGGCATGCGCTGATCGGTAATCACCAAATCTATGGCGTGTTGCTGAAATAAATTCTGTGCTTCATATCCCGAATTGGCAGTTATAATTTCATAATCCCGTTTAAAAGCCGAACGGAATACAATCAAATTGTCCATTTCATCATCTACGTATAGTATCCTATGTTTTGCCTGTTCTCCCATATCAAAAAATATTTACTAAATTCATTCCGGATCCATATTTGTTGAAAATGCAATTCTATCATAAGTTGTTTACCAAATAATAAATAAACAAACCTATGAATGAGTTAAAAAGCATCGGATTATGATGCATTTGCTCTTTAGATTTACCTTCCTGTTTCTGTTTTTTGAGCTGTGTGCAAAACAACTCTTTCTCAAATTTATATTATTATTTTACATTTAAAAAGTGTGTAAATAGGCTAATTTCCGTTTTTGAAGCTTAGGTTAAAATCTTATTATAAAGGTGATTAACATTAATAAGGAAATCAGGATTGTGTTTTAAAAGCGGATAGGATCAATACCGGAATTAAATTCAATTTTATTTACTATGAATTACAGAGATAATTACAATGTTACTTCTTGACTACAAGAACTTTGTTATAAACTTTTTAGCAGGTAACACAGATTAAACAGATGTTAATTATTCTGATTTTTAAATAAACAATTAATCCCATTAACGGATAAAAAATTATTTTGTATATAATTGCAGGGTACATTAACATGTACCCCCCCGGCAATTCATTAATGGGTGTGATTTCTTAATATAATATGTTAAAAATGCGAATCAGGGCAATAGAAGAAAAAGACAATTTTATCATTGCGGATATAATAAAACGGGTATTGATTGAATTTAAAGCAGACCCCAAAACAACTTTTCTGGGAGATCCCGCGATAAACACCATGTACTATAATTATCAAACTCCGAAATCGGTTTATTATATTATAGAAGAAAACGATCAGGTTATGGGTGGTTGCGGAATCAACCTTCTTGATGAAGGGGATTCAAAGACCTGCGAATTGCAACGCATGTTTTTACTACCCGAATCAAGAGGCAAGGGTTATGGAAAATTATTAATGGATGCCTGCATAAACAAAGCTATAGAATTCGGGTTTGATGAAATATATCTTGAAAGCCTCACGCAAATGACCGGAGCCATCAAATTATATGAACGCAGCGGATTTCAATACATTAAGAACCCAAAAGGAAATACCGGACACGGAGGGTGCAATGTGTTTATGGTTTTGGATTTGAAGACAAAAGAGGTATGAGGTATTAGGTATGAGGTATTAGGTATGAGATATTAGGTATGAGGTATTAGGTATGAGATATGAGATATGAGCATGGGGCATGGAGTTATAACAACATCCGAAATATAATTGCGTAGGGGCAAATTGCATTTGCCCTCCCAAATGTATAACCAATTTTATGAAGTATGAAGTATGAAATATGAAGTATAAAGTATGAATGAATACATCGTACATTGTACATCGTACATTGTACATTGTACATCGTACATCGTACATTGTTATTCGTAACTCGTAATTCGTAATTACCCTAAACTCCGATCAATGCCGCATACAATTTATCAATTTCAATAGGCTTGCGTAAAAACCCGTTAAAATAAGTATTGTATTCCTGCTGGTGTTCAGCAGTAATATCGGCGGTTAAGGCAAAAATGGGAGTGTCTTTGTTTGGGGTTAGACTTTTACGGATTTGTTTTGTTGCTTCAAATCCATCCATTTCCGGCATGTGAATATCCATAAGGATAAAATCGTAGGCCTTTAATCTTGATTTATCAATCGCTTCCAGTCCGTTTTTTGCATGTACGGTAGTAACTTCCCAGTTTGATAATAATTTTACCGCTACCATTGCATTTACCATGTTGTCTTCAGCCAGTAAAACGGTTTTCCCTTTTAAAAAATTTGAAGGTTTGCTGATGATGTTATCGGGTGAATTTGATTTTTGTAGTGACAGCTCAAAATAAAATGTGGACCCTGTGCCCAATTTGCTTTCTAAATGTATTGTACTTCCAAAAAGGGCGAGCAGTTTTTTAACAATCGCCAGGCCCAAACCCGAACCCCCGTGTTTTTTTGTGGTAATTGATTTGGGCTGGAAAAAACTAACAAATATTTCTTCCCGGTCAACCTCTGAAATACCAATTCCGCTGTCTTTAATACTAAATTTAATGTCATCGGTATCATCCTGCTGTTTCACCATTTCAACAATCAACTCAACACGCCCTTCATCCGTAAATTTTATCGCATTGGTAATTAAATTGCCTAAGATTTGTGAAATTTTTGTTTCATCAAGTTCATAGAATTTATTGATATCAGAATCAATATGCAGACTCAATGTTAATCCTTTTTCCCGTGCAAGACTTGCATAAGTGTTTTTAATATTTTCAAGAAGTAATTTAATATTTCCCGGCCTTAATTCAAGTTGAACTTTACCTGAATCCAGTTTGGTAAAGTCAAGTATATCGTTAATGATTAACAACAAGTTATTTCCTGCAAATTTCAATGAATCGAGCAACTGCTTATCTTCCCGGTCCGATTTTTCACTTAAAAGCGAAGCAATGGTTAAAACTGCATTTAAAGGCGTTCTTATTTCATGACTCATGGTTGATAAAAACTCCTGCTTCACCTGAGCTGCTTGTTCAGCCCGGTTTTTCTTTTCTATAATTTCTGCTTTTTCAAGTTGAACCTGAGCTTCTTTTTCAATCAATTCCATTTTATTTAATAACTCATAATTCTCAATAATCTTGAGTGTTTGGGTATTAATTACAGCTTCCTTTACCGTTAAATATTTTTCAAGCGATTCAAGTGCTTTTTCAGGATTATTCTCTTTTTTGTAAATTTCGTATAAAAGATAATGGCTATTAAATATTGCAATTACGATATTGTGCGCTGTGCTAAATTCAAGTGCTGTCTGAAGGGTTTCCTTTGCTTTATCAATTAAACCCATATTCACATAAAGGGCAGCCAGTTTATAATATACCATACCAGAACCCAGACGCTCTCCCATGCTTTGATGTATGCGCAAAGCTTCAAGGAAATCGGCTTCAGCTTCTTTATAATTTCCGGTTTTTACAAATATTTTACCCCGGCCATAAAGCGCAAAAGCCAGGCCCCGGGTATCTCCGGTTTGCTTTTTTATGGCAATCGATTTTTCAATAATTTCTTCGGCTTTTTCTATTTCACCCAAATTAAGATAAATACCCGAAAGAGGATTATAAGCATTTGATTCCAGGTTCAAATCCTCTGCCAACCTCGCAGCATCAATGGCACTTTCATAAGATTTTACTGCGTTTTTCTGATCCCCGAAATACTCATAAATAGTACCCAAATATTTTTGTACCCGGGCCTGATTGTGGTAATCATGATACTTTCGATAGGTTGTAAGGCAGTCAATAAGATAAACCAGTCCCAAATGATAATTATCGGTTTTATAATAAATACCCGCGATGCTATACTTAGCATCTGCAATTCCTTTTTCATCCTTTAACTCTTCAAAATATCCGATAGCCTCCTGCGACATCGACATGGATGCCTCATGCTCACCCATAATCATGGTAAACAGCGATAGCATGGAAAGGCATTTACCGGTTAAACCTTTATCATCCATTTCACGGCTCAGGCGGAGTGCTTCGCCGGCCAGCTCCGTGCTGCGTTTTAAATCATTAATCCTGCAGGCATATGCTTCATCCAGCAGCGCTGTGACTTGCGATTTTTTTTCAATAGGTTCAGAGTTCATTTTAATATGAAAGGCTATCTATATAAAAGCGAATTTAATCTAATTGGCAGTTTTTCCAATGGGAGTTTATTTTCTTTCAACATTCAGGCATAGCACTTATATTCGCATAAAAAAAATGACCAACAACGATATACTTAAAAAATTGCGGGTTGCCCTGCAGTTGAGAGACGATGATATTATTAAAATTCTGGCGCTGGTTGATTTCAGAATTTCTGCCGCCGAATTAAGTGCTTTGTTTCGGAAAGAAGACCACCCCAATTACAAAGAATGCGGGGACCAGATTCTGAGAAATTTTTTAAATGGCCTGGTCATTCACCTGCGTGGCCCCATGCCTCCGGCAAAGAAATTGCCGTCTGGGAAATAGTCTGGGAAATAGGTAAAGACGCGATTAATCGCGTCTCTACAGGTTGCATAGCAAATAATACTTACACATTGCGTATTACATGAATCCGTATTATAATATCTTAAAAATATCTTAAAAATTGAACCTAATGAAGTATCCGGTTCACCCATAAGCCTTGCTACAAAAGGCCTTGAGCCAACCAAACGATAGACACCTGATATGTAAAGCTTGAGTCAGCTTTATGTTATATCGGCTAAATCCATTAATTTCGCCTGATAAGCATTCTTGCAATTTAAAACCATTAAAAAATTCTATTGAACCCAAAACTCAATAAACAATGGGTTCAGGCAAAATTTATAAAACAGCTATGAGAAAATTTATTTTACTATTTTCATTTTTGATACTCACCGTGTTTCATGTTACTTCCCAAACTCACAATTTATTTGTAGTGAACGGTTATGGTTCCGGTAGCTTTAATACAGGTGACAGTGTCTATATTTTAGGCAATCCCCCAAAGTCTGATTTTATTTTTGATGGCTGGTTGGGTAGTGCTGAATTATCAGATACTTTTTGTATTGGAACCCGCGTAAAAATGGATACTGCCGATATTACGTTAACTCCAAAATATACTGCCGCTCCGGGCTGGACAGAAAAACTCGATTCGGTAAACGGCAGTCCGTTTTACTATTATTTCCCTTCTGCCAAAAACAATATCCGCGGGCTCATTATTTTTTATCATGGAGCCGGGGGCAATGCCAAAAACTGGTTTACCGGAGTTGAAGAAAGAACCTTTTTAAATTATGCCGTTGCCAAAGGATATGCCATATTGGCCACCGAAAGCAGAGATCGTATTTTAGACACCGTTCAGTTACAGCCCTGGCAGTGGAGCACCAATTTAACATTGGCTTCAAACCCCGACATGAAAAATATTGGAAAGATTATCGATACCTTAACCAACAGAGGTTTGATTGATTATTCAACCCATATTTTTGGAGTTGGATTCGCTCAGGGTGGAAACTTTCTTTCTTTGATGGCAAATATAAAAACCTATAAGGGAATTTGTCTGATGGATGCACCCGGGATCAATTCAACATTTAATGTAAGCATCACGCCAACCTATTGGATGCCTTCGCGGAATGATGTGGTTGCAGATACGGCAAGGATGACCAAATGCATCAGTAATTACAATACTTTAAAGGCAAGAAATATACGAACCGCTTTTCGTGTAAATGAACCCTTTCCGGTAACCCGCAACCGGTTTATGAGAATTCCCGGAATTGACAGCGCTACGTCCGACAGCATCTTCTATTTTTTAGCTTTTAGTGGCTATTTGGATGCCAGTGGTTTTATTAATTTTAATCCTGCCGCCGATACTTCCTGGTATGCTTTAATCCCATCAACCGATACACTTCTTGTCAGAAGAATAATAGATCAAATTTATATATGTTATTCGGAGGAACACTTTCACAGCGATCAGATGTACCGGGTACTTTATTTCTTTGGACAAAATGCCACCTGGCCCATCGGTATGGATACCTATGCTAAAGGAGATTTAAGCTTGCGCATCTATCCGAATCCCATATCCGATTATTTGCATTTTACATCGGATCATACTATTGAGAGCATGAAACTATACGACCTTGCAGGAAAAGAAATACGGACCTATAAAAACCCGGAAAACAGCATTGATATCTCTGGCTTAAGCAATGGAATGTATATTGTTGTTTTTCAAACCCACAACCAACAAATTATTTCCCGAAAAATTATAAAACAATAATGCAGTTAACAACCAAAGACCTTCGCCTGGCAGTGCTTATTGATGCCGATAATGTACCCTATGCCAACGTGCGTGAGATGCTTGAAGAGATTGCCAAATACGGCACTCCTACCTTTAAAAGAATATATGCCGACTGGACCAAACCCACTGTTTCAGGATGGAAAACCGTACTACTGGAAAATGCCATAACTCCGGTTCAGCAATACAGTTATACCTCAGGTAAAAATGCAACCGATAGTGCCATGATTATTGATGCCATGGATATATTGTATTCAAACAAAGTGGATGGCTTTTGCATTGTTTCCAGTGATAGTGATTTTACCCGGCTGGCCACCCGTTTGCGGGAGGCAGGAATGCGGGTGATTGGTATTGGTGAGAAAAAAACCCCCGGATCATTTATTGCCGCCTGCGAAAAGTTTATCTATATCGAAATCCTGAAACATCAGGAAACGGAACTACCTGTAAAAACGAATGGCAAAGTTGCAAAAAAAGAGGCATCCCTTGCACCTGCATTAAACAAAATAGATAAGCGCTTAATCCGGCTTATTAAAGACTCTATCAATGATTTGGCCGACGAAAATGGCTGGGCTTTTTTGGGTGAATTGGGAAACCTGCTGCTTAAAAAACAACCCGATTTTGATGCCCGTAATTATGGGTTCAGCAAAATGTTACCCCTCATTAAAAGCATCGACAAATTTGTGGTGGATGAAAGAGATACCGGAAAGAATAATATCAAACTGGTTTTCATTAAAATTAAATAATTCCCTCATACAGAATTATTATCACCCGCCAGGGCAAAAAAAATGGGCAAGCTTACTGCATCGCACCGCTACAACCTCACGCCCTTGCTCCATTCCTGATCTGGGGGATTAGAGGGAGCTGGTCGTACAGGGCTCACCCGGCACAAAAGTAGGTTTTTCTTCACAACCTTGCAAACACCCTTTGAAATTCGTTTACGAATGATAGTTTTGCAGGAACAGCTCTTAGCTTTCGCGCACGAGCTAATGGCTTCTGGCTGTTGGCTTCTGGCCCCTGGCTTCCAGCATGAAAAGAAATAAATACTTAAAAATTGCCGGATATGGAAAACCTTTTAACTGAATTAAAACAAAGATTAGAAAAAATTTATGAGGGTGGTGGCAAAAAAGCTGCAGCCAAACAAAAAGAAAAAGGCAAGATGCTGGCACGCGAACGTGTTGAATATCTTTTGGATAAAGATGCTCCAAGAATAGAGATTGGTGCATTGGCCGGCTTTGAAATGTATGAAGAACATGGCGGTTGTGCAGGTGGTGGTGTAGTTGTAATGATGGGCTTTGTAAGTGGCAAACAATGTATTGTAGTGGCCAATGATGCAACCGTAAAAGCAGGTGCCTGGTTCCCGATAACCGGCAAAAAAAATCTGCGCGCTCAGGAAATCTCCATGGAAAACAAATTACCCATTATTTATCTGGTGGATAGTGCCGGGGTTTATCTGCCCATGCAGGATGAAATATTCCCCGATAAAGAACATTTTGGAAGAATCTTTAGAAACAATGCAGTAATGAGCAGCATGGGAATTACCCAGATTGCAGCCGTTATGGGCAGTTGTGTGGCCGGCGGTGCCTACTTGCCCATTATGAGTGATGAGGCCATGATCGTTGATAAAACAGGCTCCATATTTTTGGCAGGCAGTTATCTGGTAAAAGCTGCAATCGGTGAAGATGTTGATAACGAAACCTTAGGAGGAGCTACGACGCATTGCGAAATTTCAGGCGTTACCGATTATAAATTTGAAAACGATGCCGCTTGTCTGGATCGCATCAAACGCATCATGGATAAAATAGGCGATTTTGATAAGGCGGGCTTTAATCGTATTGAACCCGTTGAACCGAAAAAAGATATGGCATCGGTAACCCAATTTTTAGGTGCCGCCAAGCCCTTTGATGTACTCGAAATTATAGACCGTTTGGTGGATGCCGATTCTTTTGATCAGTACAAGGAATTATATGGTAAAACCATTTTATGTGGTTATGCTCGTATTAACGGATGGGCTGTGGGGATTGTTGCCAACAACCGCCTGGTGGTGAAAACCAAAAAAGGGGAGATGCAGATTGGAGGAGTAATTTATTCCGACAGTGCCGAAAAATCAGCCCACTTTATCATGAACTGCAACCAAAAGAAAATTCCGTTGGTTTTTTTGCAGGATGTTACCGGATTCATGGTGGGTTCAAGAAGTGAACAAGGCGGTATCATAAAAGATGGAGCCAAAATGGTAAATGCACAGGCCAATTCGGTAGTACCCAAGTTTACCATTATAACAGGTAATAGTTATGGTGCCGGCAATTACGCCATGTGTGGCAAAGCATACGACCCCAGGTTAATTGCTGCATGGCCAAATGCCAATATTGCAGTAATGGGAGGTTCTCAGGCCGCAAAAGTTTTACTACAAATTGAAGAAGCTTCGTTAAAAGCAAAAGGCAAAATTATTACTCCTGAAGACGAAGCTGCCTTGTTAAAAAATATCACCGACCGATATACCAAACAAACCACACCCTATTATGCAGCCGCAAGACTTTGGGTAGACGCAATTATTGACCCAACAGATACACGAAAATGGATCAGCATGGGTATAGAAGCGGCCAATCATGCGCCCATAACAAAAGAGTTTAAACCGGGAGTGATACGAGCTTAAATTATATGAACACCAGAATTTATACGACTGAATGAATACATGTATAATAATAAATCCCAGAAATAGGATTTACTTTTCCACCCTTAAAACTATTGATAATACTGGTAATTCAATTAAATCGGAGATGCAGTTTACTTAAAATACAACAAAAATTCTGATAAACGATTTTTCCTTTTACCGGAATTCAAATTTTATGCTTTACTTAGTGTGGCTTTTCAACCCCTTAAAAAACCACCATGAATAAATCTTCACTTGCCACTAAAATTTTAAGTGGCAAATCCCTCGCAATTGTTATCGGAGTCGTAACCCTTATTGGAGTTGTTTATTTTATCTCCAATAATTCTTCAAACAAAAAACATTTAAAAATAAATCCTGCTTTTGCAAGTTATATCAGCGCGCATACAGCCGGTACCATCCCACGTGAATCAAGCATCCGCATTCAGTTAACAGGAAATTTTGCAGATAGCAGCAAGATTGGTTCTGTTACAAATGTTTTTGATTTTAGTCCGGATATTAAAGGCGAAGCCAAATGGATTGATGCCTCAACCATAGAATTTAAACCGGATGCGCCTTTGCCCTCGGGTGAAAACTATGAAGCAACATTTTTATTGAAAAACATTTTAGAGGTTCCTGATGATCTGGAAGAATTTGCTTTTCAATTTTCTGTAATTAAACAATCTTTTGAAGTTGAATATCCCATTTTTGAAGCGATTGACCCCAGCAAACTGGTTTACCAGAAAGTAAGCGGCACACTATTAACAGCCGATACGGAAGCGGATCAAAAAATTGAGGAATTGCTATATGCCAAACAGGATGACAAAAGTTTTGTTGTGAAATGGGAA
>JAUXUD010000040.1 GCA_030680835.1 Bacteroidota bacterium | reverse complement strand
TGGTAAGAAATTTTGCAGGTCTGTTAAACAATCGTTTTATACGTACTGTTGTTTCGAGTGATGTAAGAGGAACCGAATATGGTGCGGTATTGAAAAATATATACGCAGTAGCGGCGGGCATCTGCCACGGACTGGGTTATGGAGATAATTTTCAGGCGGTGTTAATGAGCAACAGCATCCGCGAAATGGCTCGTTTTTTACGCAATATTACCGATACCGACCGCAAAATAAATCACAGTGCATACCTGGGAGATCTTTTGGTAACGGGGTATTCCGTCCACAGTCGTAACCGTACTTTTGGCAATATGATTGGTAAAGGATATACGGTTCAGGCCGCACAACTGGAAATGAAAATGATTGCAGAAGGTTATTATGCCACTAAAAATTTATACGAGCTGAACCAAAAAATGGATATCAAAATGCCGATTTTGGATACGGTGTATGGGATTATTTATGAAGGAAAATCTGCAAAGAATTCGATTGAATTATTAAGTGAAAAACTGGTTTAGTTTATTTCCTTAATTAACGTTATTTTCTTTTTTTCAAATGCATTAATATTTTTAGAGAAAGCAACATAATCTGTATATTCACTTGCGTTAAATGTGGATTTTTTACTTTTAAAATAACGGATTATGATAATAGAATTTTCCGATTCTTTGAAATTACATTGGTATTCCCCGAATTTACTTCTAAGCTTATATCCTTTTAACAATTCATTTAACCTGAATCCGGCGGGAATTACAATTACAAGGGTGTCATTGGTATTTTGATCTGAACTACATTCAAAAGGCATGGTTCTTTTCATTTCAGATGCCAGTACCGGAACAGGATTTGGAAAGATTGGAATCAACAGGTCTTTGTCAATATGTATTGCATAATTTTTTATGAAACCATGCAACTGAATGGTTTTTTCAATACCGGCATTACATTCAATATCGGCTATATTTATTTTTTCAAATACTTCCAGGGTTTTCAAATATTTTTTTCGATCCCCCGCGTTCATTTGACAGATATCCTGATATAGCTCATTTCCGCTGCTTTTGAAGTTTATAAGCGCTTTATTATTGGAATCAATATTAATTCTGATGTTGTTGTTAATTACGGGTTCCGGTAGCATGGGTGTATTAACGATAGTTGCCGTTTTTCCATCTATCAGTAAAGCGCTTCTGTTTGCTGTAAAACTGCTGATACTGCCCAGTGCATCTTTTTGACTGGTACATTCGATAAGCAGCGTATCTGTTTGAATAATGCCGAATAATACCACATGATTGAATGAACCCATAAAGGGAAAGTCTTCACTAAGTTTAAACGGATGGTTGCCCCCATAAATCAATGTGTAATAGGATGGAATACCTGCCTCATCCATGATGGTTTTAAAATAAAAGGAAAGGGCTTTGCAATCGCCGTAACCGTATGTATCTACCAAACGGGGCGACATGGGTTTATAACCGCCAATTCCCAATTGAATGCTTATATACCGGGTTCTGTTTTGAAAATAGGAATATAGTTTACTTAATAATTCTTTTTGATCCGGATACTGATTTTTCAGGAGGCCAATATCCCTCCGGGTTTCGGGGCTTAATGCGATTTCATTGAACTGCAGAAGCCGCTGATTAAAAGCGGCAATTTCATTCCAGGTTTTGGTTTCGCCAGCATATTTATCGAAATAGAATTTTTCGGATGCGAAAATTACTATTGGAAAGAGTTCATCAGGATGAGGTGCGTCCGGTTCCTTTTTTAAAGCTTCAAAATTGTTTAATCGAAAAACAATCCGCTTAAGTCCTTTTTTGATATGCTCTGTTTGCGGATTGCCGTTAAATTGAAAATATTTTGTTTTAAAAGCATAATTTTCAGGGCAGGTAATTTCATAAACTGCGTGGATCAGTGATACTTCAAAATCAGGCACCGGTATCCAGGGTGTGATTGTGTAAAACCCTTTTAACTCTATGGTATAAGAATATTTAACGATTGCAGGAAAATTTTTAATTTCGGGAACAAACGATTTAAACCGTATATCAGAATGAAACCCGGATTCAAATCCGAAATAACTATGATCTTCCAGATCTTTGAGTCTGTATTTTTTAGGTTTATCAGTGCCCGCTTCGGTTACTTTTGCTTCAAAATGTTTGAGGGTTATAAAAGGAGAATAGTTTATTTTAAGGATGGCATTATTAAGTCCTTCTTTATTATTAACCAACATCGAAACAGTTCGTGTATAAGTAGCCTTTTTTAGCGACTTTATTTTGAAATGTTCATCTTTGTTCATGATGATAACATTTACTGCCATTAATGGGTTCAGCCCGTTACATACGAGATAAATACTTAAAAATATTTTTGGAAGGGTAGTCATAAGATTCGTTTATTTTTTGAATGAAAAGATGAGATACTGATTATCCATTTCAACAATTTTATCAAACATTAATTGTAACGCCTTGTATTCGGAAGGATCGAAAAAGGTTTTGTTAAATTTTTGATCTATCTGGAACTGGAGGATATTTTCAGATTCGGAAAAAAGGTATTTATACTCCATACCCTTGTCTTCCGTATAGAAATATTTGTTTTCCGGGGCCTTTAACAGCACTATATTTATGGGTAGGGTAATGGTAATGATCATTTGGTCGTGATGAATGATTGGAAACTGAATGGGATAATTCCGGGTATTTTCTTCCAAAGGATTTTCTTTGAGGGGATTAAAAAGTACAGGTTGAAACAAATATCCCGATCCGGATTTCTCCATGACATCCGGAATACTTATTTCAATTTTCTCAATCAGTTTTTCATTGATTTCTTTTAGATTGCTGACTGTATAATTTTTTATTTCTGCCTCTTCAAACCGATTCCGTATTTTCCTTTTCATTTCCAGTTCCATAGAATCAGAAAGTTCATCTCTTTTATACAAGGCTCTTTCTTCATCATATAAATGGGTGATGGTTCCGGTTATTTTACCCTCCGGGGTCAGCGTAAAATTGTAAACAGTGGTTTTACGATTATTAAGTTGAGCAGGTTCGAGAAGCATTCCCATATTGTCTCCTACTACCAAGCCCAGATAATTTCTGTCATATCGGGGTAATATCCCAACGGGCGCATTTTTTGAAGTGGCATCCATCATTTTCATCCCATCTTTGTTCATCCAGAGCACAATCACATGATTAAATTTATCCAGGGTAGGTGAAAAAGATTTAATCCTTCCGTGGTCGCTGGTACTTAATAAAAAGGGATAAACTGGATAATCGGCTGTTTTTAAAAAAGAATAAAGCAGTAAATTCATTTCAGCTGAATTGCCTATACCTTCCTCATAAACTTCATCAAGATCTTTTGTTGTAAGCATTCTGAATTTTTCATTCCATTTAACTTTGTCTTTCACATGAGCCAATATTAAATTGGCAAATTGGATACTATCTTTAAATTTTGGTTTCAGTAATTCCAGTTCTGATTTTACAAAACGAAAGAATTTCATTTGATCCCCAAAATGTTCACTTTCCATCAATAATTTTGAAACCAAAGGCCAGGTAAGCTCTTTAAATTGTTCACCGGTAGAAGGCAGGTGAACATTCACCCGTTCAAAATCCAATAAACTCATATTATCCGTTTCACATCCTATAAAAGGTTCAGTTTTAAAAGCCCTAATGTCTTTGATTAAATATTTGTATTCATCTTGCTTATAGGTGGCATTGTTTCCATTTCCCATCCAAACCCTTTCGTAGGTTGATGGTCCCTGTTCTTCCAGAATGGTCAAAAGGCCTCCCACATGTAACGTATACTTAATGTTTTCAGGTTTTTTAAGAGTAATCTCACTAATTATTGCCGGAATTTTATGTTGAAAATGCCAGGTCGGTAAATAATTGATATTGTCTATTTCCTGTTCGAAGAGTAAGTCTAATACAGATTCAGATTTCACCTGAGGGAATGCTATTTTATACACATCAAAATAATCATTAACATGATCTATAATCAGCGTTTTTGTGTCGTAAGGAATGTTTTGAACGGATTTTGTTATGGGATTGTAGTTTGCAGTAATTCCTTTGATTCCAAACAATTTATCTTTTTTGCCTGCAGGTATTTCAAAAGAGCCATAACCCAATCCTTCTTTGTCAAGTATTTTAATCCGCAGGTGCTGTTGAATATGGCATATTAGACCTTTATTTTCGGTATATTTAACTTTATATTCTGCTATTTCAAAAATAACCACAGCATGGGCATTGCTGTCCTTTTCATAAACGGTCATGGTAAGTAATTCAAGCGGAATTTTTCCAAATTTTTCTTTTTTGGAATTCCCGCCAAGTAAAGTGTGGATACAAATAGACAGAAACAACAGCAGGGTAAATAATTTTTTCATAGCTTTATTTATTTTATAGGTTACAAATTACAGATTACGCATTTTATTTTCGGGCTATTATCTCAAAATATTGTTCCAGTGTTTCTCCATTTTCATCTACCAAAGTTAACCTGTGTTTACCCGGTATTGGGTTCAGTGCAAACTGATGAAACGCTTGGGTTTTTCCAATATACTTTTCATCCAGGTGCCAGTATATATTTGATTGCTTGTTTCTATGTGCCACTTCAAATACACACTTACCATCTTTACCATCCAGTTCTACCGGCACATAAATGCGGGTAGATTTTTTTGGATAAATCATTTCCATCGGACTGCCCGAATTTTGTGAATTCACACAATCTGCACGCCAGGGGGGTAAGGTTTTATAATCGGCATCATGATTTTTATAATACCATTCCATGGCCGGAGGTAAAACAAACCAGGATTTGTGCAACATTGCAGAAGGCGATGCACAATCACTGTTAACCCGGTACTTTCCGCTTGTTTCGGTGTGAACCATTTGATGGTACATACAAACAGGCAATGTTTTAGATTTTTTTGGACAATACACACTGTCTTTATCATCACATATTGAGGAAGCAACAAAGCCGGATTGTTTACAGGTAATTGCTTTTTGCATATCATCAAACGGGGGCTCAAACCAACCTGCATTGGGTAGCAGTTTAAATATTTCGAACAGGATGGGTGCGGCCGTACTGATACCGGTAAGTGCCGGACGTCCTTCCCCGTCAGCATTGCCCACCCATACTGCCACAACTTGTTTTGGGGTTACCCCCACGGCCCATCCATCCCTGAAACCAAAACTGGTTCCTGTTTTCCAGGCAATATGTTTTGATGATATAAACTGCGACCATAAATATTCATCACCCGGACGCATGATGTCCTGCATGGCTTCAAAGGTGCAATAGATTGAACCGGCACCCAATACAAACTCTTTTGAAAATGAGGTGCGGTTTCTGTTTACTGTTTTTGTTTTTTCATTTTGCAAAACAATGGGTTCGTGAATATCATGGATATCATATCGGCTGTTGTATTTTGGGAAATGGTTTAATATTCTGGCCATACTTGCGTACATTCCACTGAGTTCCCATAGACTGTTTTCTCCGCCACCCAGTATCACGGATAAACCATAATGCGATGCTCCTTTATTTAAGGAGTGAATACCGAGCTTATTTAACAGTGTATAAAATCTTTCAATACGATATTGCTGCAACATGCGTACCGCAGGGATGTTTAAGGAACGGGCCAATGCCTTGCTGGCAGGCACGGCTCCATCATTTTGCAAATCGAAATTTTGCGGTGTATAGCCTGCAATCTGAGTGGGAATATCTGCAAGCAAAGAATGGGGAAGGATCAATCCATCCTGCAACATGGCTGCATATAAAATGGGTTTTAAAGTGCTGCCCGGACTTCTTTTCGATGGAATGATATCAACATAACTATCTTTTTCAGGTTGGTTTGGATGATATACATTGCCAACATAAGCGAGCACATTTCCGCTTTCTACTTCCATTACCAGAGCCGCTGCATTTTGGATTCCGTTTGCTGCGAGTTGCTGATGATGTCGTTCAATAATATGGCTTACCGATTCCTGTAACCCTGCCTGCAGTGTTGAATGAATTACAGGATGTATTTTGTCATCAGGGTTCAACAATCCTCCAACCATGCTGCCCAATAAGTGGGGTGCTGATTCGGGCAATGGCAAAGGTTTTTGCGGGATGGGTTCCTGCTTTGCCAGCATACAGGTTTCCTTATCTATAATACCTTTACGTTGCATGGCATCCAGAAGCAAATTTCTTTTATTCAATAAAATATTCCGGTTTCTATCCGGTCTCACCATAGCCGGACTATTGGGCAAAATAGCCAGACTGGCTGCTTCACCCCATGAGAGCTGATTGGCATCCCTTCCAAAATAACGCCAGGATGCAGTTTGTAATCCAACTACATTTCCACCAAAGGGCGCATGGTTTGCATAAAGAGATAGTATTTCATTTTTGCTGTATCTGAGTTCCAAACGAAAGGCTAAAATGAGTTCAATAAATTTTTGGACAAAGGTGCGGGGTTTATTCCTCGCCAGACGAACAACCTGCATGCTGATGGTGCTGCCTCCGCTTACAATTCTATTTTGTTTTATGTTCAGCAAAAATGCTCTGGCCATTGCAAACGGATCCATTCCGGGATGGTAATAAAATCTTTTGTCTTCATATGTGATCAATGCCTTTGCAAACTTTTCGGGCACCTCGCCTTCATCCGGAAAACGCCATTGGCCATCCGCCGCAATTCGTGCCTGCAATAGTTTTCCATCGCGGTCGAGTAAAATAGTTGAGTATGGTTTATTGAATAATGGTTCAGGCAATGAAAAATAAAAAGCGATAACACCAACCAATATTATCAGCAGGAACCATTTTCTTTTTATTATAAATTCTTTAAACTTTCGCATGAATCCGTATTTGTTCCTCTTAGTTTCTTTGTTCCTTTGTAGCCATAGAATTTATCAGGCTACAAAGAAACAAAGCAACAAAAACAAAATAATTTTAAACCGCTTATTTGGCCCCTAATCCCCCCTTGATGACCTTTGGTACTACCTCTACCCAGGTGCTACCCATCCTTGCCGAAATCTCTCCCCTGTACATGGCCTCACAGGAAAACCCCGGTAAATAAAACCTGCCTATATAACTTGCATTTAATAAAATTACAAACGTGACTTTGGTTTTAGCGCCCAGGTTGAAATAGGAATATACCCGGTCATCACGAATATCCTGGTATCTTGGAACCTGATATTTTGAGTCAGTTGCATTTCCATCCATTCGTGAATTGTGAATTTCCCAGCCGGAAGGGAATACCTGTGTCAAAGCCAGTTGTTCATAGTTTCCTCTCATACCCGGATTGCTTATGGTTACTTCCGCTTTAAAATCAGTACCCTGTTCTATAGCATTTGGATTTAAAGGAAGATCCTTCATGGTTTTGTATACTACTTCAATACTTAAATTGTTTTGGGCCGGTGTTTGTTCTCCCATTTCAGGCTGACCTCTTGTAATTAGACGGGTAAATAATAATTGACCGCTTACATTGCTTACCAAAACTTTGGATCCACGGGTTCCAATTACTTTAAAAGGGATATTGGCTAAATGTGCGTTGGCTCTGTAATGCGTTGTTTTTCCATCATAAGTATAATCAAATTCAAGCACTTTATCTCCCTGAAATTTTCCTGTTAAACTCGCAATGGCCAATAATGAATAGGCAGTAGTTTGCGTACTCATCCACATTTGGCTGGATAGCTTTTGACAAAGCGATTTTAACAGAACACTTGCCTTTTCTTTTTCTCCCATCAAAACCAATGTTTCCATCATCATGGCTTCATCACGTTCGTTTGAACCGTATGTATAGGAATAGTAATTTTCGTTAGCAGGCTGAGTTGTAACTGTAATTTTTTCGGCTTTTACCAGGTTATTGGCTACCTCTTTATTTCCGGCAATTATATATGTGGCAGCCAGTCTCCAGCGTGCTGCATAGCTGAGTGTTTTAGATTCTTTCAGCCGGTTCATGGCGCCTAATTCGGGAGCTTTGGCAAGGGCAAGTGTATACAATCGATAGGCCTGCGTTTGATCATCATTATAATGTGAGGATTGAGTCCATGATAAAGCTTTGTTACGCTGGTATTTTTTCCAGTTTGCCAAAAAATTCAAGGGCAATGAATAGCCTTCATTTTGTGCTTCTACCATAAAATGCCCTGCATAGCTGGTAGCCCAGTCATCAGCGTAATGTTCGCCGGGCCAATAACCCAGTCCCCCTTCAGGGTTTTGAAACTGACGAAGTTTTTGGATTCCTGCCTTGACGTTTATTTCAATTTCTCTTTTCCATCCTTCATTTAAATTCAATAATTTATTAAGTGCTAATTGTGGAAATACCGCAGAAGTAGTTTGCTCAACACAACCATGCGGATATTGAATTAAATAACGCAACCTGTTTTCTAAATTAATCGGTGGTATAGTTGAAACTTCCAATGCGGTGGTATTGGTTCCCGCCATACCAACTGGTGAATATTTAATAGCCCATGTTTTACCGGCTTCAACGCTACCTTCATATACATTACTGGCATAAGGATTCGGATTTCTCACATCCAGTTCAACTTCATATTCGGCTTTTTCAGTTCCGGAGCTTGCTATGATTTTTACTTTGGCAATCCCTAAATTATTTTTTACTTTTAAATCGAAGTCAATAACTTCATCACCGGGTCTGTTAAAAGTAATAATTTTATTGGAAGCACCCATTACCTGAACCAAATTGTTTCCAATAACCTGCACATTTACTTTCTTAACATAATTTTCCATGGCAAAAATATTTACCGGAAGTTTCATGGTTTCACCCGGACGAAGGACGCGTGGCAGGGTTGCCAATACCATCAAAGGTTTTTTAACAGGTACTGCTTTTTCTGCAAAACCATATGCGCCTTTATAACCCGCAACTACCATTACCCGCACTGAACCCACATAGTTGGTAATGGTAAAGGAATGCTGAGCAGATTTACCTGCAGGCAAATGAAACGGACCCATAAATTTTACAACCGGAACAAATCTTTTTGCTTTTTTGGCATCTCCTTTTCTGTTAATCCCTTCATCGCCCCCGATACTTAAAATCCGGTTGAACTGAGTTCCAAGGGCTCCCATTACATAATCAAACAGATCCCATGTTTTTACTCCCAATGCTTCTCTTGCATAAAAACTTGCATGCGGATCAGGTGTTTTAAAACGGGTTAAATCCAATAACCCTTCATCCACTATTGCCAGCGTATAGGTCATGGCTTTACCTGTAGCTTCTCTTACCGAAATATTTGCTTCAATATCCGGCCTGATCTGGTTTGCCATTGTGATTACAGGAAGTAATTTGGTAGCAGGGTCTTCCACTTTCAGATACATCATGCCATACATTCTGATGGGCAAATCGTTCAGGATTTGCGCATGGGGTTGAACCAGGGTAATATGCGCATACACATTGGGCAACATGCTTTTTGTAATTTTAAAAGTATAATGGGTTTGTCCTTCTTTTGCCTCTATCCAATGTGTTTCCAGCACTTCAGAACCCGATTCAATACTTAATAATGCACGCCCTGCTTTGGGTGTGGGAATGGTGAGGGTTGCCTGTTCTCCAACCTGATAAACCGATTTGTTTAAGCTGAATGTGAGCATGGCAGCCTCAGCCGGATTGTCGCGACTGGCTCTGCCGGCCCATCCCGGCCAGTCCATATAAAAAACCTTACCGGTTGAATGCGCTTCATCTCCATCACTAATTTTTAATAAATACCTTCCCCACTCCGGATAGTTTATCCGCAAAGTATATTTGCCAACTCCATTAATCAATTGAATTTCTTTTGTATCCAGAATTCGATATTCGTTGTTAGTGGCATAGGAACTTAAATCTGCTTCAGACTTGTCCCACCACCAGCGCCAGTTTACTTTATACAAATGAGCGGTTACGGTTTTTGTTCCTTTTACAGGGGAACCATTCGGGTTTACACAAACTATCTGAACGTTGTGATTGGTATCAGTTAATAACATGCCCCGGGCCTGATCGCCTTTAGGCAATCTCAATCCCAGATATTCGCTATAGGGATGAAAAGGAATACTAAAACGATCCACACTAAAACTTCCTCCCGGTTCAAAAACTTTGGTAATAAAATTTGCATTCAGCATTCCGGCCGGACTATTTTCAAATGAGAGATCCAGGTTTAATTTTGCTTCTCCGTTTTGATCCAGATTGTCTTCAAAAACTGTTTTTGATTCGCTCTGAAATCTTTTGGTCGGATCATCAAATGTGAATTCCGCATAACGTTTAAATATAGTTTTTGAAGGAGTTAAAGTGGCTTCAACTTTGGCACTCAGGCCATCTGCAATGGCACCATGAAGCCAACGTGATTTAAGCGTTGTTGAAATGGCATCCCCTTTTTCAAGATAGGGTTTATCAAAGTTCAGTTCAATCTTTAAACGATTTGGCATTACCGTTTCAATTTTAATATTCTTTTGAAAAGTGATCCCACCCACTTTAACCTTAGCTTGCCAGTTACCTGTTATTGCATTTGCATCGGTACAAGTTCTGAAATTATAAAAACCATTTACAGATGTACTTTGAATATGGCGTTTATATAAAGCTCCGTTGGGATCAAAAAGTTCAAGGGATACCGGATGCATTTCGGGAAGGGTTTGATTCCGGTCTTCCAATATAAATGTCAGATACAATGAATCACCAGGTCGCCATACACCCCGCTCTCCATATAAAAATCCTTTTAAACCTTTTTGAACCACATCACCCGAAACATCAAACTGACTTAGGGTCAAAGAGGAACCATCATCGAGTTTTAAGTAAGCGCGTTGCTCTTTATATTTTGCGATCACCAAAAAGGGTTTTCTATCTACTTTTATTTTTGCAATTCCTTCTCCGTTTGTTGAAGTGGTACCAATTAATTGTTGCTGGTAATCGAGCAATTCAATTGAAACGCCACTGATGGTTTGGGTGCTAATTAAATGGGTAACTGCAAATAAATATTCGTTATGGGTTCCTTTTTTTGCGATGATCCCAAGATTGGAAGCCATAATATTCCGGGTGACCCAACGCGATTGATTATAATAAGAATTCTGGCAGGGATTGTCACGCTGATTCCAGTTATAATCCACATCATATTCATCACCTCCAAACATATCCCAGTAACTCTGATCTTTTTGATTCTCCCCATCCCAGTTTTCTTCCTCAACCGCTTGCATACCTTCTTCCTGTGCGGGTTCTGTTTGAGAAGCTCCATTACAACGATATAATGAATAGGCTTTTTTGAAAGTAATTTTTACCTGGTAAATGGCACCGGGTTCGGTTTTTATGATATGATCCAGATCAATGGCAAAATGATTTGAACGTCTTAAGTCCATGAGTTTATCTGTATCCAGTCGGATTGTTTTTTTAATTAGGGGCCGGCCTACCCGAACCAATTGAGAGGATCCGTTAAAATCATTCACCTGAAAGAATTGGGCAATATTATTTTCATATATTTTAATGATGGTTACATCAACTGCATTTAATCCCACAGATTCAAAAGGCAGCATCAGTTTATTGCTGGCTGGCATAATAACCCCTTTACCCAAAAACTTTATAGCGGGCAATAAATCTGCAAAATCAAGGTCGAACACATCTGATTGTTTAAGTTTATATCCGAGTATATTTTGAATGCCTTGTGAAACGTTTAAACGATGGGTACCACTTAGCGTTATGCCCGGATAACATTTTATTTCATGACCTTCAATGGTAAATTTTAAATCAATAATATCTGTTGTTGCATTAGTATTTGGTTTGTCAAAACTGATTAAACCATTTAAGTCCTGATTGCCTAAAATCGGATCAGAAAAAAACACGGATATGTATTGAGAACCATCATTAACCACCTTCACATTCATTACTTTAAAATCGCCGATGGCAGGAATTTCAACTTTATGTTCCCCTTTAATATCCAGGTTGAGTGGTTTTCCATCCCATGAAATGATGAGCGCACTTGCTGTGGCTTTTCTTGCCACACTATCAATGCGGTATCTGTGTGTTCGTTTATCAGCGGCATGTTCCCATTTCACAACAAAACTTTTGTCATCCTGTTTGGCATATAGCAATTCCTCAATTTTTTGATCCGCTTCCGTATCGGCTGTTAATAGTGTGCCGCTTACTTTCTGGTAAACCAGTTTGCTGGGGTCAATCGCTTCAAA
>JAUXUD010000031.1 GCA_030680835.1 Bacteroidota bacterium | reverse complement strand
GGGTTAATAGGCAACAAAGCATATTTTGACTCATTAAGTACTGCACAGTTTACGAGTAGCAGCCCTCAAAACATTCCAGGGTTTACCTATTACAATATTGTAATTGCGAACAGCAACAAAACAATTACAAATAATTGCAATGTTCGTGGAGCCCTAAATTTGCTTAACAATATTAATACGGGAACCTACACATTAACTTTAGGAGTATCAGGTTCACAACCGGGGGTATTAAACCGGAATGCAAATGGTACCATAAGCGGCAGATTTAAAAGATGGTTTGCTGCTGCCACCAATACCGGCTCGAGCGGATTGTTTCCAATGCTTGTTGGAACCAATTATCGTCCGGCAGTTGTAGAATTTACCGTAGCACCTACTGCAGCAGGTACTTTAACCACTGAATTTTTTTCAATCCCTCCGGGTAACAGTGGCTTGTATCTTTATGATTTTAGCCTGGGATTTGTTGAAGTGAACAAAGCGGCTGTAAACGGTTATTGGAAAATTGATCCGATAGGTTCAAGCGGAGGTGTTTATACTTTAACTTTAACAGGTACCGGATTTTATGGGATTAGTGCTGTAACTGACTTACGTATTATTAAAAGGCAAACTGCAGGTGCCTGGACATTGCCGTCTGGGTCAACCGCAATTGCCGGTACTGGGTCAACAAGTGCCCCGGTAGTTGGTAGAAGCGGCTATAGCGGATTTGGCGAATTTACTCTGGGTGGAGATTCTACACAGAATCCAATGCCTGTTAAATGGCTTTCTTTTGATGGTATACTTAAAGAAGAGGGGGTATTATTGAACTGGAAAACTGTACAGGAAATTAATAATGCTTACTTTATAGTTGAACGAAAAACAGAAAATAAAACAGATTTTGAATCTATTGCTAAAGAATTTCCAGTTAAAAATGGTTCGATAAAATCATATGCTCATTTAGACCAAAATAACAGTAAAAGTGAAATATATAATTATCGAATCAAACAAGTTGATTTAGATGGTAAATTTAGCTACTCTAAAACGATACTAATTCATTCTAATTATGTTAGTGAAGAAATGATTGTTGGACCAAATCCTGCTCAGGATTTTATTGAGGTAAGAAATATAAATATTAATGAACCCATTGAGTTAATTGATGCCTTAGGGAAAATCATTTCAATTAAACTGGAGAATGATAAAATCAGATTAAACAGTATTCCTTCAGGGATTTACCTTTTAAATGCTACCAGCTTGAATGGTGAGAGAAAAAGTATGCGCATCATTAAAGAATAACATTCTATTATTTGTTTCATTCAGCAGTAAGATTTTAATCCATCGGTTAATTTTTAAATCACATTATCAATGAAAAAAATCATTTTACCCTTTTTATTTGTATTCAATATTTGTTTTGGACAAATCCCTTCTTTTTTACCTACAAATGGTTTGGCTGCATGGTATCCATTTAACGGAAATGCAAATGATGAAAGTGGGAACGGTAATAATGGTACAGTATACAGTGCGTCTCTTACGTCCGACAAATCGGGTACTCCAAACAAGGCATATAATTTTGCCGGAAATGCAAGAATTCAGATTACACCTGGTGCCTCACTAAACACAAAAATAATATCAATTAATGCCTGGGTAAATTTTTCCAACACAAATCTGGGAATGCTGGTTACCAGAAGAAAATGGTCTGATGCCAGCGCTGAACAATATTCTTTTGATACCAAAGCTTTTTATGTTAAACGAAATGGAGCATGCCAGGCAGCAACCGGATGGAGTCAGTTAAATTATAACAATACACCTAACACTTCAACATGGGCTATGCTTACAGTTATTTATGATGGCATTAACATGAAGTATTATTTAAATGGAGCATTAAATTCAAGTGTAAACCTTTCTACATACGTAAATATGGATTCCTGCATAGGTGCTGATATTATTTTTGGTGCTACGTGGTCTTCTTTCCCATTTTATTATTCAGGCAAATTAGATGATATTTCAATTTACAACAGAGCACTAAATGCTTCTGAAATTCAAATGATATATTCCGAATGTATTCCATTAATTTCAGTACAACCCGCCAATCAATCAATTACAGAAACTTTGAATACTGGCTTCAAAACAAAATCACTTGTTGCCGGAGTTACTTATCAATGGCAACAAAATAGTGGGATCAGCTTCATTAACCTCACAAATACAGGAAGTTTTAATGGAACCAATTCCGATTCACTGCAAATTAATAATGCTGATATAAGTCTGAACAATACATATTACCGATGCATAATTAGTACTGGCCAGGGGTGTAAGGATACTACAAATGCAGTTAGACTAACCGTTAATAAACTGATTTTAAAAAATATTCCATTTTATTTACCCGATAGCAATTTGGTTGCCTGGTATCCATTTAATGGAAATGCAATTGATGAAAGTGGTAACGGCAATAATGGCATTGTACTTGGGGCTACTTTAACCCAGGATAGGGTAGGAAATTTATTAAAATCTTATAGCTTTAATGGTACCAATGCCCGCATAAAAGTGCCATATTCCGCTTCATTAAAAACGCCTTATATTACGGTGAATGTTTGGATAAAACCTTCAAATACAAATATTGCACAAATTATAACAAAAAGGAATTGGCAAAATGCTTCCAACGAACAGTATTCCATTGATAACAAAGATTTTTATATCAAACGAAATAGCAATTGCATCACAGATCAAGGTTGGAAAACTGTTAACTATACAAGTTCAATCCCAATTCTAAGCTGGTCACTTTTAAGCGTAAGTTACGATGGCAGGTATATTAATTATTATCGCAATGGCGTTTTAATTAATTCTAATGACCAGAGTACATACAAAGAAATGGATACTTGTTCGGGTGCTGAACTTTCATTTGGTGCGTGTTGGGCCAATTTTCCATTTTGGTTTAATGGCAATCTGGATGATATTTCTATTTATAGCAGAGCCCTTTCAAATAATGAAATCTGGCAGATTTATACACAATGTCGTAAGGTGATTATAAACCAGCCAGGTGATGTTTCAAAAGGTACAGGCCAGAATGTTCAATTTATTACCCAATCATTAATTGATTCCATTGCATATTTCCAGTGGCAATTAAATGATGGGAGTGGTTTTACCAATATTCAAAATTCCGCCTCTTATTCCGGTGCTAACACAAATACATTGAATATTGTTTCAACCACTCAATCAATGAATAATTATAAATTCCGATGCTTGGTTTCTTCTCCAATCACTTGTGTTGATACAAGCCGGATTGCCACTTTAAGTGTACAGGGGGTAGGAATTTATGAAGCCCTAAATGATAAATTAATTGAAGTAGTTCCGAATCCAAACAATGGTAACTTCGATATTAAATGTTTACTAAATGAAGGAAGCATTGAACAGGTTGCAATTTTTGACTTATCGGGTAAAAAACTGGAAAAGAGTTATTCAGTAAATAAAATAAACCAAAATGAATATCATATTGATATATATTCTGAATCAGGCATATACATATTGAAATTAAATAGTGGTGTATCAACATTATACAAAAAAATTGTGATTTATTAGTATTTATTCCGCTTCCGGGTGGAGCAATTTTTATCAATCCTTCTAATTCTCAAATCTGTATGAATAATAATTGTTACTTTCGCATGAATTAATTATTATACTTTATATCAATTGTGAATTATAAAAGCTTGCTTACCACCAAAGAAAAAGTTTTACTTTTAGTATCTAAATTGCCCTGGAGATTTAAAAAATTATGTCCGGGTTATCTAAGGGAACTAGATAAAATTTGTGTCAAAATAATAAAACAAGGTGGTATTATTACCACATTCCATGGAAAATTAAAAGTTGAATTTCAAGGTTTTAAATACAATTTAAGGGTTGGTTCAACAGATTTTTTGGTATTTGACCAGGTTATTCTTGAAAAGGAATATCAACCTATTGTAGATTTAGTTAAAGCAAGAAATAAGAATTTTAGTAAACTTAATATTATTGATGCCGGTGCCAATGTAGGATTTACATCTTTATTTTTTTCAGAAGAATTTGAAAACAGTATTATTGTAAGTCTAGAACCTGACCAAAATAATTTTATTGCTCTTAATGACAATATATCAATAAATAATAAAATCGGTAAAATCATACCTATGCAGGCAGGGATTTGGGGTAAAGATGCTGAAATGGTTCTGGATAATACATTTAGAGATGGACGCGAATGGGCTAAAAGTTTAGTTGAGGCTAATGAAAGTTCATCAGTGGATTTTTTAATACGTGGTTATAGTCTGCAAACAATTTTATTGAAAACAGCACTGGAGAAAATTGATTTATTAAAAATAGATATTGAAGGTGGGGAGAAAAATCTGTTTGATGAGTGGTCGCTTTCTGATGAAGTTTTTAAACTTATAAAATTTATAGCCATTGAAATACATGACGAAATTGCTGACAGAAATTTTATTAATAAATTATTGATATCAAATAACTTTGAAATTATTGAAATTGGAGAAACAACATTCGGCGTAAATAAGAATTTAGTGTAAAATGAGAGAAGTTAATTTAAATCGATTGAGTTCTTATAAAATGAAAACTTATGCAATCAATTATTTGGAGCATACTTTTATCGTTGATGGATTAATTAAGGCTATTGAAAAATTTGCAAATGGTAAAATTTTAGATATTGGTTGTGGAAATAAACCGTATAAAGATATTTTTGCCCATACAATTGAAGCATATATTGGATGCGATATAATCCAATCTTCAAATAATTGCGTCGATGTGTTATGCGAAGCAACTAAAATACCTTTACCTGATAATTCATTTGAAACTGTTTTTTCAACACAAACAATAGAACATGTTGGAGATTTTCAAGATATGGTGAATGAAGCATATCGTCTATGTAAACCAAGTGGTCATTTTATTGTTTCGGGGCCCATGTATTGGCCATTACATGAAGAACCTTACGACTTTCATCGCTTTACCAAGCATGGCTTTGCGCACTCTCTACAAAAAGCAGGTTTTACTGTTGTGGAAATTAATCCGAATGGCGGAAAATGGGCTTTAATGGGACAGGTTATTATTCAAACTTTACCTACCTGGCTAACGTTTCCAAAAATATTGAAATGGCTGCATAACAAGTTATTTATTTGGCTCGATAAAAAATATTTCGACCCAATTAATACAATGAATTACGTTGCAATTGGTAAAAAATAATATATGATACCAATTATCTCAATAGTTATTCCATGTTACAATCATGGTCATTTTATAAAGGAAGCTCTCGAAAGTATAAGTGTTCCTGATAACATACTATTTGAAGTAATTATCGTTGATGATGGTTCGAAAGACCCGAATACCATACAGGTACTGGAACAATTAAAAAAAGAAGGTTACCAGGTTGTGCGACAGGAAAACAAGGGTTTAAGCGGGGCCAGGAATACTGCAATAAATCTAGCAAATGGAAAATATATTCTTCCACTGGATTGCGATAACAAAATACTTCCCAATTATATTCCTTATGCTGTGAATTTTCTTGAAAACAATCCGGATTATGCAGTCGTTTATGGAAATGGAGAATTGTTTGGTGACAGGACAGGACCAAAGCCTACAAAAGAATTTACTTTGCATGATTTAATTATTGGTAATTTCATTGATGCTTGTGCTGTTTTCAGAAAAGACGCGTGGGCAGCAATTGGAGGCTACGACGAAAGTAAGATGATGCGATTAGGGGTTGAGGATTGGGAATTCTGGTTGCATCTTGCATTTAAAGGTTTTAAATTTCATCATTATAATGAAAAGTCATATCTATACAGACTTTCCGGAACTTCTATGGTTGATAAAGATACCAGTCCCAACTTTAACCTATTAAAAAACTATATCGAAAAAAAACATTCCTATTATATCAATTATAATGCTCCCGGAGAATATATTGCTGCAAAATTTAAAGCGAATCCGCCGGTTTTTCTGTTCAAACTTATTTTACTCACCTATTTCCCAAAAAAATATAAGGAGTTGGTGGAACGATTGAAAATAAAGCGGATATAGGAATTGGGAATTTTAAGTGATGAAATAATCAATTTCAGGGTAATTGACAATTTTTATGGTTATAACCCTAAAAACTTAAATGTTTATTTTATATTTATGGCTGTAACCCTAAAAACTTAAATGTTTATTCTATATTTGTGGCTGTAACCCTAAAAACTCAAATGTTTATTCTATATTTGTGCTTGTAACCCTAAAAACGTAATGATTAAACGGGAATTATACTTAAATCAGCTTAGGAAATTTATTGATAAGCCATTTATCAAGGTTATTGCCGGCCTTAGGCGGAGTGGTAAGTCTTCAATTCTTTTGCTGCTGCAAGACGAATTGTTGGCAATGGGAATGGGGAAAGAAAATATCATTTATATCAATTTTGAAAGTTTTGAATTTTCTGAGATTGATAAAGCAGAAACATTATATGAATATGTAAAGGCTAAAATGGTTAATAAGGAACGTTACTATATTCTGCTCGATGAAATTCAGGAAGTTGTTTCGTGGGAAAAGGCAGTAAATTCTTTTTTGGTTGATTTCAATGCGGATATTTACATCACCGGTTCTAACTCCAGATTATTGTCATCAGAATTAGCTACATTTTTAACAGGAAGGTATATAGAATTTTATATATACCCTCTTTCATTTGCCGAGAGCCATGCTTTTAAACACATACTTACTCAAAAACCAGTTTCAAACCGTTATCTTGAATTTGAATTTTTTTTACGTATGGGGGGATTTCCGGCTCTTCATACATCAGAATACACTTATGAGTCTGCGTATAAAGTTGTGTTCGATATTTATTCTTCAGCAATCTTGCGTGATACCGTGCAAAGATACAATATTCGCGATGTGGAACTTTTGGAACGGGTAGTAAAATATGTATTTGATAATGTAGGCAATAAATTTTCAGCTAACAATGTAGTCGATTATTTTAAAAGTCAGCAACGAAAAATTGATCTCAATACTGTGTATAATTATTTGAATGCACTCGAAGGTGCTTTTATTATTTACAAGATACCGCGGTTTGATGTAAAAGGTAAAGAAATACTTAAAACTCAGGAAAAATATTTCGTAGGCGATCAATCCTTGCTTTATGCCGTAATGGGGTATAAAGACCGGCTTATTTCAGGTGTTTTGGAAAATATTGTGATGCTTGAGCTTAAACGAAGAGGGTACCGGGTTTTTGTCGGAAAACTGAATGATAAAGAGATCGATTTTATAGCTGAAAAGAATGAAAAAAAGGTTTATATTCAAGTGGCTTATAAAATCACAGAACAGTCGACTATTGACAGAGAATATTCGCCATTGCTTAAAATCAGGGATCAACATCCTAAATACGTGGTATCAATGGATGAGTTGTGGAAAGATAATATTGAAGGTATTCAACATAAACATATTGCTGATTTTTTGTTGATGGAGGAATACTAAGATTAAATTGCATTAATAAAAAATTAAGAATAAGGTCCAAACTATATCGGTATCTTGCCTTTCTTTACTTTAAGCAGATAATATGATGAAACATATGGTTTTAATGATGTTTATCTTTCTATACTAAGTTA
>JAUXUD010000011.1 GCA_030680835.1 Bacteroidota bacterium | reverse complement strand
CGGGATATGGTCGGATAACTGGAAACTAACGAATAGTTTCTCCTGATATACTTTCTTTCCTTGCATGTAATAAAAATACCACAATCAGAAAAATTCATAAAATATTATTTATCAACTAATGTTAGTTGTGCAACAGTCACTTGATCAAAAAGGTACCCAAAAAATCAAGACTTATTACAATAACTTGCAAATGTAAAAAAGCTTGGCCTAGCCCGCATCCCAAGCCGCAAGGCCAATCGTTGCGACTAAGAGGCCTTGCTCAAGGTCCGCTACATTTGCCTTCATTGAATGATTATTTACGGGCCAATCTTTTAACATTTGCTGGCGTTATTGTAATAGGTCGGTCCTGAAGAATTCTAAATTTTAACACTTCCCTTTAATCAATGCATTGTATGAAATGTAGGGTTATTGCTTGAGCCTAAAAATTATTCAAACCATTGTTAATGAATTGCATTACTTGATAGTTTAATTTTGTTTGAAAATTGCTATTAATGCTTCTTGAATTTTACCTTTTAAAACAAATGCAAATGAAGGACCGACCTATTTCGGTGCCGACAGCAATTGTTAAAAAGAAATGCGTGCGGCTGGCTTGTGCAAGCGGCCCTCGAGCAAGGCCTATCAGTCGCAACGGTTGGCCTTGCGGCTTGGGCTGCGTGGCAAAACATTTCTTTTTTACAAGTGCAAGGCGCTGAAATAAGTCTTGATTTTTTGTTTCTTTTTGATCAAGCAAAAAGAAAAAAGCAATCAACTGTAACAAATTATTCAGGGCAAACTAATGTATCCCCCAAATGCTAACAAAATCGCTGAATTATTTTGTTAGGTTGACGCCAATGCGATAGCTGTAGGGAGGGAAATGGGTCAGGGGCTAAGGGCTAATAGCCCTGCACTACAAATGCACCAGGCGAAACTGAAGTTTATCAACCAGATTGCCATACGATGAACGCAGGGTTGCTTCAACCCGGGAAACATCAAGGAATTCCTGAAATAAATCTATTAACAGAATATCGAAGACCGAACTTTCAACAAATTTTATTTCTTTACCGAAACCGCAAACGCATAAAGCATTGGTTTTACGCAGAAAGCGTTTCACATGCCGGATATCAGTATTAAGAGTTAAACAGGATCCAAAATGTATAATGCGGTTCTGACATTTATCTCCCAGCATCTCGGCCAACTCATCAAGATTGATAGGTGTTTTATTGATTAAAATTTGTTGGGGTTTGCCATGAAATGCAAGATATAATATGGAATACCGCGAATACCTTTTCATTTGCCATTGACGAAGATAGTGAGCCAGGTTTTCGCGGGTACCGCAGTTTCTATGGATAAAATCTATTTTTCGGTTTTGTCGTAAAAATAATAAAGCTGCCTGAATACTGGTTTGTTTTTTGAGGTTTCTATTCCAATCTCCTTCCAGACAAAAAACTTCCTTCTGATACTCCTTGGCTATTTTCATTGCTTGCAAGGTATAATTTAACCGGTACTTAGCCAAAAAGAAATCCCAATAATTCGTCCAATTTGCCCACCTCTACGATATTAAGTCCTGATTTACTTTTGGGTAATTTGTTAAATTTAGATAAATAAACGGTCTTGAATCCCAGTTTTTCGGCTTCGCTGATGCGTTGCTCAATGCGGCTTACAGCCCGTATTTCGCCACTTAACCCTACTTCGCCTACAAAGCATATTTTACTGTCTATGGGTATGTTTTCGTAACTGGAAACGATGGCTGCCACAATTCCCAAATCGATGCCCGGGTCTTCAACACGCAGGCCTCCGGCAATATTCACAAATACATCCTGCATGCCCATCCGCAGTCCGCATTTTTTCTCCAAAATGGCCAGTAACATGTTTAAACGTTTGGCATCGTACCCATTTGAATTCCGCTGCGGCGTGCCATAAACCGCTGCACTTACCAATGCCTGGGTTTCAATCAGTAAGGGTCGCATGCCTTCCAGGGTGGCCGAAATAGCTACCCCGCTCAGGGCTTCATCTCTTTGTGAAATCAATATTTCGGATGGGTTGCTTACTTCACGCAAACCCCCGCTTTGCATTTCGTAAATGCCGATTTCGTTGGTTGAACCAAAACGGTTTTTGGTGCTGCGTAAAATGCGGTAAACATGGTGCCGATCGCCTTCAAACTGCAATACGGTATCAACCATGTGCTCGAGTAATTTCGGACCTGCCAGGGTTCCATCCTTGGTGATGTGTCCGATTAAAAAAACCGGAGTTCCCGTTTCTTTGGCAAAGCGGATCATATCCCCTGCGGTTTCTTTTATCTGAGAAATGCTGCCGGGGGTTGAATCTATTAAATCGCTTTGCAAGGTTTGAATGGAATCCACGATGACAATATCGGGTTGTATTTCGGTGAATGCCTTGCCAATTTTTTGTGTACTGGTTTCAGTAAACAGGTAACAATTATTGTTTGAAAACGGGATGCGTTCAGCGCGCATTTTTATCTGCGTTTCACTTTCTTCACCACTTATATAGAGAACCTTTTTATTTTTAAACTGCAGTGCCACCTGTAAGAGTAAAGTTGACTTGCCGATACCCGGTTCACCCCCAATTAACACGACACTTCCGGGTACGAGTCCTCCGCCCAGAACACGGGCCAGCTCCAGATCCTGAATGGAAATCCGCTGCTCCCCTCCCTTTTCAACATCCTCCAATAAAACAGGCTTGAGTGAACGCCCATGCGTATCCTTTTTCCAGGTGCTTTTAAAATCTGTTTTCTCTTTATGTATTACTTCTTCTATATAAGTATTCCATTCGTTGCAAGCCGGACACTTGCCTACCCATTTGGGAGAAGAAGCTCCGCAATTCTTACAGAAAAAGCTTGTTGATGTTTTTGCCATTCGTCACGCAAAATAAGTGATTCGCAGATTGAAACATTAAAATTGTTACAAAAAAAAGAGGCAATCAATAATCGGCATATGCTGCCGATTACTGATTACCTCCTGCGGGTAATTAACCCGGATTCTTATTAAACTAATTTATTTGTCAATAGTAAATTTACCTGATTTAATCAATGAACCATCAACTGAATTAATCTGATACAGATAGATTCCATTACTCAGGTTACCGGTATTAATGGCAGTGTTTGTTCCTTCTATTTGAACCTGCTCAACGATTCTGCCGTTTAAATCAATAATATTGATTTGTTTGGCTTGTGCATAATCAAAAGATATGTTCAGCACATGAGTTGCCGGATTTGGATAAATCTGTAAATTTTCAATTGCTTTTTCTACCTCGCTTACCGGTGCAACAATGTTTGCACAACTTACATTATTGGTTTGGTCGGGATCAATAGTTACGTTACCTGTTTGTGCATAAACCCTTGTACAGAATGGTAATGTTGCAGGACCGCTCAATCCGTTAATGGTTAAGTTAAGTGTTAATTTTCTCCAAATGGTATCACCTGCAGCCAGTACTCTGTTGGTATAGAAAGCAGGAGATTGCCCCCCAACAATAACCTGCTGGTTATTCAGGAAATAGAGTACAATCATCGAGTCGGTTGTTGCAGTAGCTACGGTACCATTATTGGTAATAATGTATTCAATCTGAAAAGGTTGTCCATTGATAATTTTATCACCCGCACCGGGCTTTAACATGGTCATTTTGATGTCCTTGTTTTGGGCATAAATGTTAATGGATAACAGCAGTGTGATGGCAAGTAATAGTTTTTTCATGTTTTTGTAATTGTTATGTTTAAAGTTTTAAAAAATTAATAATATTGAATTGTGACAATCCTTTTTCAAGTTCAAATATATAGATTAACTTAAAATTAATCAAAGTTTAATTTAAAATAACTGACGATTTTCAGGTAGCAAAATAAGATTTAATCTTGTTTATTTGTATCCAACGTGAGTAAACTAAACGAAATTAAAGCGCCTATTCTGGCAGAACTTGAATTATTTGAAAGTAAATTCAGGGATGCCATGAAAAGCAATGTGCCCTTACTGGATACTATAATGACCTATATTGTAAAACGGAAAGGGAAGCAGATTCGTCCGATTTTTGTGTTTTACTGTGCCAAAATATTTAATGGAATTACCGATGAAACATACCGGGGTGCCAGTTTGGTTGAATTGCTGCATACCGCTACCCTGGTTCATGATGATGTGGTGGATGACAGTGATGAAAGGCGTGGATTTTTTTCCATCAATGCATTATGGAAAAATAAAATTGCGGTTTTGGTGGGTGATTATTTGTTGTCAAAGGGTTTATTGTTATCGGTTCAGCATAAAGACTACCACTTGCTTGAAATTGTAAGCAATGCCGTTAAGGAGATGAGTGAGGGAGAATTGTTGCAGATTGAAAAAACAAGGCGTTTAAATTTATCGGAAGAAATATATTATGATATTATCCGAAAAAAAACAGCCTCACTGATTGCTTCCTGCTGTGCCATTGGAGCAGCTTCTTCGGGTGCTACTCCTGAACAGGTAGAACAGATGCGTTTATTTGGTGAAAAGATTGGCATTGCCTTTCAAATGAAAGACGATTTAATGGATTATGGAGATGATGATATCGGCAAACCTACCGGTATTGACCTGAAAGAAAAAAAGCTGACCCTTCCGATTATTCATACTTTAAACAATGCAGATGCTTCTACCCGCCGAACTATTATCAATACAATAAAAAATCATCATAACAACCGCAAAAAGGTTGCAGAAGTAATCCGTTATGTAAATGAACAGGATGGAATTGCCTATACTAAAAATGTAATGCAAAATTACAAAAATGAGGCACTCGCTATTCTTGACACAATGGGATCAAACCCTTATATACCTTACCTTAAGGAGCTGGTTACTTTTATTATCGACCGGAAGAAATAGTAATGAGGTATGAGTTATTAGGTATGAGTTAAGAGTTATTAGAAAATTAAGAATGATGAGTTATGAAATATAAAATATTTTTTTCATAATTCATCATTCTTAACTCTTAATTCTATCTTATTCCTTAACAAAACTTTTGGAAAAAACTTTTTCACCGGTACTCAATTTCAGGAAATAAATTCCTGCCGGAAATTTACTTATGTCCACTTGTTTTTGGTTCAAGCCAGCCGTTAAAATCCAATCGGTTTTTAATAATTGCTGACCCAAAATACTATAAACAGAAATCTGAACATTCTGCATTTGCGTAAGTTCAAAATCGAGTGTAAGCCATTGAGAAGCCGGGTTCGGATATATATTTAAATTGAGCGTTTCAGGATTCTTTTTGATTCCTGTATTAACCAAAGTAATGTCCCGGGTTTTCAATAAACCTTTACATCCGCTTGCAGCAGTTTCCTGCACATTAATGATAGCAAATGCACTGGATCCGAACTTCACACGGATGCTGCTGGTACCGCTTCCTGTAATTATTGTTGCCCCGCTAAATGTCCAGTTGAAACTTGACCCTGCAATACCGGGAGTTACCGAAAAGTTTGCGGTATCTTCTTTCACTGCCCATCCGGCACCGCTTATTTCAGATGTCAATGGTTTCGGCAATTTATCAATACGCAAAATGTCGGAGTAATTGTAGCAACCTTTTTCACCCACCTGAACTTTAAAATTACCCGAGTCGGCATAATTGAAAATTTTACTGGTTTGGCCAGGCTGTAACACATTATTAACCATCCATTGATTTAAATTATCAGCACTTGAAATCAAATTAAAATTTCCTCCTTCACAAAATGCATTACCTGATAAGTTTGAAGTGAGCGTAGGCTTAACGGGTGTTGTACTTGTTAGAATATCCAGCACAATAGATTTCGCATAGCAGCCATTTGCACCCAGCACGCGCACAAAATAGGTGGCTTCTTCTTTAACCATAAAACTGCTGGCAGTGATGCCCTGAATAATACTGTTTTTATACCAGCTAAAGTTGCTTACTGCATCGGTTGAAACAAGGGTACTGTCACCATCACATAAGGCCGTTCCCTTTGAGCTGGTTAAGCCCGGTTGCGCCGGTGATGGCAGTACAGTGATATAATCAACTTTGGCTATACTGTCTGTACCTTTTGAATTTTTTACAACCAATATGATTGTTTTGGTTCCCGGTGTTAAAAATTTAACATTCGGGTTTCTTACCGTATAGGTTAACGTATCGGTACCGCTAAAATACCATTTCCATTCGTTGGGTTGATTTTGCGATGAATCAAGAAACTGCACATCATCCATAGTACAAACGGTTTTTGATACTGCATAAAAATTAGCTACCGGCGACATTCCCGTGCCTGTAATTTTTATATTGTCGATAAACATATTGTTTGAACCGTTGTTTGATTTTTGTTCGAGTCGTACCAGCACATTCGGCAATCCGATATAGGGAGTTAAATCAATAGATTTGCATGCAGGTCCAACACCTCCGCCGCACCAATCGGCAGCTTTTGAAGGAACAAAAGCATTTACCGACTGAAAGGTACTATCGGGAGCTGTGGCAAAATTCCCGGTTCCTTTTTCTCCCATGGCCAGTAATCGAATCCAGGTATTTCCGCAATTTGAACTCACATAAACAATCAGCGAATCTGAAGCACTGTTATCATAGCGCGTATAGGCATACTGGAAAGTAAGGTTTGCATTTTGATACCCGCGTAAATCGAGTACCGGACTCACAATCCGATCCTGGCGATTTCCGGTTGCATTGTCAAAATTATTGATTCCATATGCGGTGTTTCCGGGAATGGTTCCGGCTACAGTCCAATACCTCCATGTGGTATCCGCATTCGGATTATCTATCGTCCAAAGGTTACGGGTTGTTGATGCCGGTTCAAAAGTTTCATCTATCGGAAGTCCGATACCACCCGCGGTTATATAATCCGGAGCATATACTGAATCGTATCCGCTGGCACCGATAATGCGCAAAGCCACAGGGTATACCCCCGGTACCGGGTAGCTAACCAATGGGTTCAGCGCTGTTGAAGTTGCCGGAATGCCTCCTGTAAAATACCACATACGTGAGGTTGCACCGGTTGACATATCGGTAAACTGTGTGCTTTTATTGGTGCAAATAATTTTGCTCACCACTTTAAAACCAGCCATGGGTTTGGGAGTAACACCACTTACAATCAGTGAAAAATTCTGAAGTCCACTTTGTAATGATCCTTTATAGTTTACAGTAACCGTATAGGTTCCGGCAGGTGGTGCCGCAATATAAACCTGCTCAACATTATCAATGGAATTATCGCCGGTGGCAGCAGCTGCCGAAGGATTGGCCAGACTTAAGGTATATGGATAAAATAACTGGTTGTCGCTGTTCCGTTTTACTCTCAGGTCCAGATCGTTTACCAGCATTTTATTAACCGGGTTTAATGCAGGGCTCACCGGGTTTCCTGCCGGATCCGTCCAGCATATAGTAGCCCGGATGGGTTTAATTCCATCGGAGAAAAAGGTAAAGTTATATGGATTATTTGTGCTCACACTTTTTTGTTGAATGGTATTGGTTAATGAATCGGTAATGGTTTGAACCGCTTTGGCTGTATTCATCAGGCCCCATCCAAAAGTATAATCCGGACCGGTTGAAGTTCCGGCCTCATCTGCGGTATGAATGATTAAACCTTTTAAAGTTGCACCCCGCATGAAAGTATTTTTTAATGTATTGTAATGCTGTTGGATCAGCAAAGCTGAACCACTCGCATTGGGGCATGCCATAGAAGTGCCGTTATAGGTGCTGTATGAGGTATTTGAAGCGGCCGTACATGAATATACACTTACCCCGTTTGCCACCACATCGGGTTTTATTCTGCCATCATCGGTTGGACCCCATCCGCTAAAACTGCTCATGACAACCCCCGATGGACTTGACCATCCATTAACCAGTTTACTAACGGCTCCGATGGTAATCACATTTTTTGCATTGGCAGTTCCTCCGCCAATCGAATTATACGGACCCACGATGGCAGGTGGATTGGAACTGTTTCCCTGTACAAAACTTCCACTGGAGTTTTTTACCCAAAAAGTTGAAGGAATGGTTCCGGGTTCTCCCCGGTCATTACCCGCTGCAACAAAAGGTAAATAATTGGGATATGATACTGCAATCTGATCCCACTCCTGGCAACCATAATCATAGAATCCAAATTTATAATCGTAGGTTGCACTTATATTGGGGTCGCCATAAAATTCCCAGCGGTTTAAAGAGTTGTTATAATCCCAGCCTGTAATGAGCGAATACGAGTGGTTTGATACCAATAAGCCCACAGCTGCGGCATTGCTCATTTCGCTTTCATCATTGTTCCAGTCGTAGCATTTTATCGGAGCCTGGTAACTCATTCCTTTTGCGTTTGCTACTACCCCGGTTGCACACATGGTTCCGGCAACATGGGTTGCATGATCGATGGTACCCGGTGATGCGTCGGTTTGTGTGGCCCTTCCTGCAAATTCCTGATGGCTCAACCGCACACCGCCACCATCCCAGACAGCCATTCGGTTTGTCATGCCCAGTCCTGTTAAGTTCAATCCCAGGGTTCCGCCCGGCCATACTTTATTAGTTGAAATGGTTTTGGCTGCATCGAGGTTATTATTGGTTTGATAATACAAAGGCATGCCGGTTGGCGAAATTCTTATAAATTCTCTAACTACTCCGTTTGGCATTATTTCCCTTACAGGTATATTCAGTTCTTTAGCCTTTAAAGCAATATTTGCCTGTTCGATGATAAAATTTTCCTTAAAAATTAATTCCAGTTCTGATGGTGTTTTTGCTTCAGCAGGATTGCGCTTTTGCTGCGCATCGGCATAAAAAGCCAGGCACAGATACATGATTAAAAAAGTAGTAGTTATTTTTTTCATATTGGATAAACAGCGATTTTGAAATGTGTACATTCGTTTTAATTGGTATATTGCTAAAATGGATAACCTGGGATTGCTCATGAATTAATTTAGTTGTTTGTTTTAAGGTTAACCGAATGATTTATTTTACCGACCAGGGTAGCTGTAACTACAACTTTCTGCTTGTTTCTGTATATTTCTCCCGAATACATTAATTCCAAATCGCCATTGGGAAGGCAGTTAATCCTTAAAGTACCCTGATAACTGTTCGTGCTGGTAAAGGTTTTATCGAGCCGGCTATCAATCAGTACTACTTTAAACTGTTTTCCATTGAGTTTGGTTTTACACTTTATTTTTTTTGATGATATCCCGTTTATTTCAAGTAAATATCCATTGGCTGAACCGATTGCAGCATTTAATTTACCATTTACGATTTCAAAATTACTGGGCTGGTGGTATTCAAATTTTCTTAAAGGAGCAACACTGCGAGTTTTAAAATCAACATACTCTTTTTGTGCATATGCTGTATTCAAAATAATTAAGAAGGTCAAAAAACAAAATACAATATTTTTCATTTTCGCATTTGAAGATTCTGAGGCAAATAAAGGTTTTAAACTTACCGAAATCAACTTTAGGTTCAAAATTAAGTGAATTAATAAGTAATCACAATTTTTAAATTGGCCGGAAGCGCTTAATTTGCACAAAAAAAAATCGTGAAAAATCATATCCCCAATGCGATTACCGCTGCAAACCTTTTTTTTGGATGCTTGTCAATCATTGCAACATTTGACGGAAATCTGTCATTGGCAGCAGGTTATATTGTTGTAGCAGCCATCCTTGATTATTTTGATGGCTTTATTGCCCGCATTTTGAATGCCTATTCCGAAATGGGTAAGCAACTGGATTCATTGGCCGATATTGTCAGTTTTGGAGTGGCACCCGGTATGATTTTCTATGCCTTATCGGGGAAATATCTCTATTTTGATGAAAATTTTATTCAATTTGTTCCGCTTATTATTGTGCTTTCCTATACTTCATTGTTAATTCCCATCTTTTCAGGTATCAGACTGGCCAAATTTAATATCGATTCGCGCCAAAGTGATTCTTTTATCGGGGTCCCAACTCCTGCAATTGCGTTGTTTATTTGCTCCATACCTTTTGTAATTGAAAGTGGTCCCTTAGTGGCTGAACACTTGTTTAAGTCGTTCTGGTTTATTGTTTTATTCCCTTTTGTTGCTTCTTATTTATTGGTAGCAGAAATTCCGCTCTTCGCTTTAAAATTTAAAACATTCGGCTGGGAAGCCAATAAAATAAGATTTGTTTTTATTATAAGCTGTATTTTGCTGATAAGCTTTTTTAATTACTTTGGCATTAGTTTGAGTATTTTGCTTTATGTACTTTTGTCGCTTATCAATAATCTATTCATCCATAAAAAATGAAATTCAAAGCAGAAATTGATGTAATGCCACATGCTGCATTACTCGACCCTCAGGGAAAAGCAGTTACCGGTTCCATGACCAATATAGGTTTGCCTCAGATTCAAAATGTACGCATCGGTAAACATATCAGCTTGGAAATAGATTCAGAAACAGAAGCCGATGCCCACGTGATTGCGGATACTGCATGCCAAAAATTACTGGCCAACCTGATTATGGAAAGCTATGCTTTTACATTGAAACGTATGTAAACACCGTCGAAGAATTATGTTCAGGCACAAAATATTCATACTTCTTATCCTTTATGGGAGTATGTTATCTAACACCAGAGGGCAGAATTTGTCCTATGCAAAAAACCTGATAAAAACTTTATGCAGTGATGCCTTGAGCGGAAGAGGATATGTAAACAACGGAGATTATTTAGCTGCCGAATTAATCAGAAAAGAGTTTTCGAAACACAAGTTGATTCCTTTGGGAGAGAACTACTTTCAGAGCCTGGGTTTTCCGGTAATTTATTATCCCGAACAGGTTCGGCTCGAAATAGATGGATATTATATTGAACCTGGTGAAGAATTTATCCTGAACCCGGGTTGCCCCAGCATTAAGGGTACGTATAAATTGATGCATGTAGATTCGGCCAGTATTGACAATTCTTCGGTTTATAAAAAAATGGAAAGTCAAAATCTGAGAAACTATTTTTTAGTTGTTGATGCATTAAAAGACAAAAAAGTGCTGCATCCCGAACGAATAAAGGAAGTTTTGAAAAATGCTTTGGGTGCTAAAGGATTAATATATCTCAACCAGGAAACATTAACCTGGGGGGTAAGTATGGAATGGGCTTCTTTCCCCATTTTGTATGTAAAAAAAGGCACCTATAAACAGCTGGCACTGCAGATAACATGCACCGTAGAAGCGGCGCATAAAGTGCATGGGACACAAAATGTTCTGGCTTATGTAAAAGGGAAACAACAAGCAGATTCTTTTATTGTAATAACTGCCCATTATGATCATTTGGGCATGCTGGGTAAAGATGCAATTTTCCCGGGGGCCAACGACAATGCCAGTGGAGTTGCCATGATGCTGGATTTGGCCAGGCATTATGCCCTGAACCCACCTCCTTATTCCGTTTTATTTATTGCATTTGCAGGCGAAGAAATCGGTTTGGCCGGCTCTTATTATTTCGTTCAAAATCCACTTATTCCCCTTAAGCAAATTTGTTTATTGCTGAACCTTGATTTGATGGCAACCGGCGATAAAGGTCTTACTGCAGTGAACGCCACCGAATTCCCCGAACTTTTTGAAAAGCTTAAATTTTGTAACAGCATCGGTAATTATCTGCCTACTATAAATCCCAGAGGCAAGGCTCAAAACAGCGATCATTATTATTTTACCGAAGCCGGTGTCCCTGCATTTTTCTTTTACTTAATGGGCGAATACCACCAATACCATGATGTAGGCGACAAAGCCACTGCTATTACTTTGAGCCGATACCCGGAAGCATTCCAGCTGATTGTTGATTTTGCAAACATGCGCATGGGGAAGTAGGCTTTTTATCGGTATCTGCAAAAACAAAATTTGTTTTTCTGCCGAAAAATAGGCAACTTGGCATCATAAATAATTTGCCTGTATGCCTATAGTGAATTCTTTGGTGAGTTGGTACCTGAAGCGGCGAATTCCGGCTTTTGAAGAAATCCTGAATAATCCTCAGGAGGTTCAGCATGGGCAATTGATGAAATTGCTGCGAACAGCACAGATTACTGAGTTTGGCAGGCAGTATGATTTTAAAAGTATCCACAATGCAGAGACTTATAAGCAGCGCGTGCCGGTAACTACCTACGACGATTTTAAGCATTATATTGAACGCATGATGCAGGGCGAACAAAATATTTTGTGGCCCAGTGAAGTACGCTGGTTCGCCAAGTCATCGGGAACTACCAGTGCCCGGAGTAAATTTATTCCGGTAACCTACGAAAGTCTGGAAGAATGCCATTACCAGGGAGGTAAAGATGTGATGCTAACCTACCTGATGCAAAAACCGGATACCATGCTGTTTAACGGCAAAGGTTTGGTTATGGGGGGCAGTCATCAGATTAACCATACCGGTGGCGAAAGTTTTTTTGGCGATCTGAGTGCCGTAATGATGCAGAATATGCCGCTGTGGGCGCATTATCTGCGAACACCCGAACTGAGCATTGCCATTATGGATAACTGGGATGAGAAGATAGAAAAAATGGCCCGGGCTACTTTAACGGAAGATGTAACCAATATTTCAGGAGTTCCCACCTGGACGATTGTTTTAATAGAAAAACTTTTTGAAATTACCGGCAAAAATAACCTGAGTGATATCTGGCCGAATCTTGAATTGTATGTGCATGGCGGGGTGAGTTTTACTCCCTATAAAAAGCGTTTTAATGAGCTCATCAAAGGCAGTAATATCAATTATCTTGAAACCTATAATGCCAGCGAAGGTTTTTTAGGTATCCAGGACAGAATGGATCGTGATGAACTCCTGTTGATGCTTGATTATGGTATTTATTTTGAATTTATGCCGATGAGCGAGTATGGTAATGAATTTCCCGAAACGCTCAGTTTGGATCAGGTAAAAGTTAATGAAAACTATGCTTTGGTAATCAGCACCAATGCAGGCTTGTGGCGATACCTGATTGGCGATACCATAAAGTTTACATCAACCCGGCCATTTAGATTTAAAATTACCGGTAGAACCAAACATTTTATTAATGCTTTTGGAGAAGAACTCGTAATTGAAAATGCTGATTTTGCAATTAACCACGCTTGTGTTCAAACCAATGCATTGCTTGCTGACTATACCGCCGCGCCTATATATTTTACCAGCCAGACTAAAGGCGGACATGAATGGCTCATTGAGTTTGAACGTGAACCCAGTTGCATGGATACTTTTGTGCATGAACTGGATCAAACATTAAAACAACAAAATTCGGATTATGAAGCCAAGCGCTTTAAAGACATGGCTATGTTAAAACCATTGGTAAAAGCAATGCCCAGGGGGACCTTTCACAAATGGCTTAAACTGGCAGGAAAACTGGGTGGTCAGCATAAAGTACCCCGGCTGAGTAACCACAGAAAATTTGTGGAAGATATTCTGCAAATGCAGGGCTTTGTTCAACAAAGCATGGCTTAATTTTTTTGATCCGGCTGATGATGACGCACTACAAAATAACATTAACGATTCTATTCGTTTTAACTTCAGTTATTGGCATGTTTATTTTTTTGGGCAACTCAAAAACCGAAACGGATAAAGCACAGGATGAATTCAATCAATACTATAAAATATATTCGCTTGCCTTGCCTAAAAATATAAGTTTTGCAGGCACCAAAATACCCCTTACCGAATTTGATGTAGCCGAGCGTTACGACCGTGAAATTCTCACTAATGTTTACTGGCAATCGCAAACCATATTAATGATAAAAAGGGCGAACCGGTATTTCCCACTGATTGAAAAAATTCTCAAACAAAATAATATTCCAACTGATTTTAAATATGTTGCTTTGGCCGAAAGTGGTTTGCAAAATGTGGTTTCACCTGCCGGTGCAGCAGGCTTCTGGCAGTTTATGGATAAAACGGGTAAGCGTTATTATCTGGAAGTGAATGATGAAATTGATGAACGTTATCAACTTGAAAAAGCAACCCAGGCAGCCTGTTTGTATTTTAAAGAAGCATATAGCTATCTGGGCGACTGGAGCCTGGTGGCAGCAAGTTATAATATGGGCATTTTAGGAGTGAAGCGTCAGATTGCAGCTCAGGGCATCAATAACTTTTTTGATTTGTACCTGAACACCGAAACCTCCCGTTATCTGTTTCGTGTGATAGCCATCAAAGATATTGTTGAAAATCCTTTAAAATACGGTTTCAATATTCCTTTAAGCGATATGTACAAACCGGTTGCAACCATAAAAGTAAAAGCAGATTTAACGATTAGCGACCTGGCTGAATGGGCCAAACAAAATGCCTGCAATTATAAATTGTTGAAACTGCTCAACCCATGGATTCGCAAACCTTTTCTCAATATACCCCTTGGAAAATTATACTATATCGATTTACCCAAAGACCGCCTCATGGCAAGTGCCCTGGCTTTTAAAATTAAAAATGACACTTTGCAATTAAGCGATACCAAACTCGAAAATATTATAAAGGAAGATGTAATTGCCGACCTCCATCATCATGTTGCAAAAGGTGAAACCATCAGAAGTATCGCAAAAAAATATAATGTCACTGAAGAAGAACTGGTATTCTGGAATGAACTCGCCCCAGGGCAGGTTCTAAAGCCCGGTATGGAGTTAAAGATTAAACGGATGGGTGAAGATGATTAGGGGGGTAGGAGGGTAAGTGGGTGGGAGTGTGGGAGGGTTGGAAGTTGGGAGGTGTATGGTTGTTATTGAATAAATTTTTATAGCGCAATGAATATAGTAAAAAGTCATCGGGAACTTAGGGTTTATATAAGATCTTTTGAACTTTCAATGGAAATTTTTATGCTTACAAAAAAATTTCCTAATGAAGAAATATACTCATTAACTGATCAAATAAGAAGATCATCAAGATCTGTATCAAGTAATATTGCAGAAGCATTCAGAAGAAGAAAGTATCCAAAATCATTTGGTTCAAAACTTAATGAAAGTGAAGCCGAATCTGCTGAAACACAAAATTGGTTAGATTATGCTTTGGCGTGTGATTATATTAATCAAACCGATCACAAAAAGATTGACGATGGTTATGGGGAGATTTTAGGCATGCTGGTAAAAATGCAGCAAACCCCTGAGAAATGGTCGATTTAGTAGATTGTAGAATATAGCTATCATCCCCTACCCTCCTACCCTCCCACACCCCCACACTCTTCCCCTACTCTGGAATAAGAACAAAGTACCCATAGTTATCCAACTTCAGGTACTTATTGGCAGCAACTTTTAAGTCTTCTGAATTGAGTTTGGCTAAATAATCATCCAGTTCCTTCTGACTGGGTAAATTATCTTTCATATTGTATTTAGCCATCAGGTTATTAATCCACCAATTATTCTCTTTTAAGTTGGTTTCCCGTTCACGGCGGAATGTCTCCTTGAGTTTGGTCAGATCTTTATCATCGCAACCTGTTTTTTTTACCTTGTCCATAACATCCAGGGCAGCTTGCGATAAACTATCCACGTTGGCGGGCGCACAACCAAATGAAATGCCCAGATCATATTCTATTTTCGGTACCCTTGAAATGTATCCGTAGCAATCTACACCATAAGTACCCCCTTTTTCTTCCCGCAAACTTTCCCTTAATTTAATATTCAGCAGCGCGGCAAGCGCTTTCATATCCATATTTTCCTTTGCTGAAAAAGTTGCCGGTCCGGTAAATTCAAAAGATACACTGCTCTTGGGTTCAATACCTCTTTTTACTGTTTTCTTAACAACTCCTTTCGGGTTTTGAACATTTACATCTTTCCATGTTTCTTTTATTTTTTTTGAAGGCAATGATGCAAGGTAATTGCATGCGAATTTTTTCATTTTGGCTTCATCAATATTTCCAACAAAATAGAAGGTAAAATCACCGGCATTTGCAAACCGTTCCTTAAAAACTGCATAGGCCCTTTCATGCTTTACTTCATTCAGTAATTCAAGGGTCCAGGGTCTTCTGCGCTTGTGGTAGCTTGCCATGGTTACCTGTATCGTATCATAAAATGCATTTTCGGGATCCAGTTTTCTGTTTTCAATAAATCCTTTTTGCTGCTCCATATATGCTTCGTAACCGCCTTTGTCGCTGCGTGGGGCGGTAAAATATAAATATACCATCTGCATCAGCGTTTCCAAATCATTCGGACTTGAATTGCCATAAATATTTTCAGAAATTTCGGTGATATACGGATAAACTGAGACCGTTTTTCCCTTCAGGGATTTATCCAGCTGGGTTTTGTCAAAACCGCCCAGTCCCGATTTTTCCATGATGCCTCCGGCCATACCAATGCTCATGTCGTCGTTTACGGGATACAATCCACTGCCTCCCCAGCTATATGCCCTGAATTGTATATCATCGTTTTTAAAATTGGTTTTCTTGTATACCACAGTGGCTCCATTTGAAAGTTTTAATTCGGTATAGTTGAAAACCGTATCTGTTTTTGTACTGATTATTTTTCCGACTATTGGTTTTTTTGCCATTAAGGGGGCATTTGATATTTTGTCATCATAAGGTTTCAATACCAGCCTTTCCGATTCATTAAATATTTTTCTGATGGCATCATCTTCAGGCAAAACAACACCTGCTTTTTCGGGAGCCTGTATTACCACAAAGGCATTTCTTCCTTCAGGTAAAATCCATTCTCTGGCCAATGCATTCACTTCTTCCAGCGAAATGCCATCCAGGTATTTCTTATGAAGTTCATACGCTTTTTCTGCTCCTTCTGATGGGTTGCCTTCTAAAAAATAACTCACCAGCTCATAGGTAAAATTTGCCGACTCTGTTTTATCGCGTTCAGCATATTGCTTTTCAATATTCCGCATGAGTTCTTTTTTCTGGCGCTCAAATTCACCCGGTGTATAGCCATATCTTCTTACCCGTTCATTTTCCTGAACCAGGGCTTCCAAACCCTTCATTATTTTTTTATCATTTACAATGGCAAATGAGGTATAATTGCTTTTATTCCTTACCATATTCCCGTAATATGTAAAGGCATAATTAAAAGGAGCATCGGGTTTATTGATCAGTTCTTCAAGTCGCGAATTGATTAAACCGTTATATAAATTTTGAACTATATTTCTCCGGTAATCCTGTTCGTTTTTGGTCTCCTGCTTCGGGTGCCTGTACGACAGTTCAACCATGGTATAAGGGGCTTCCTTATCTGTAACTTTAGCAATATCCAGCCTGGGCTGGTCGGGTACATCCCAGCTTTGAACCGGCCGTTCATTTTGCGGGTTGCTGAGATTGCTGAAGTGTTCAATTATTTTTTTTTCAATCTCGTTTACATCAAAATCACCAATAGCAATTACTGCCATGTTATCCGGCCGATACCAATCCCTGTAAAACGCAATAAGTTTTTCATAGGGAACGGTTTCAAGTATTTCCTTTTTACCGATTGGCAGGCGAACTTCATAGCGCGAATCTTTAAAAATAACGGGCCAGTATTTATTTCTCATGCGTTCAAATGCACCCTGACCCAACCTCCATTCTTCAATCACAACTCCCCGTTCCTTGTTAATTTCTGTAGTATCAAATGTTAAACCTCCGGCCCAGTCCTCCAGTATCAGAAACGCATTGTTAACCTGTGTGGCACTATCGGTGGGTACCTGCATCATATAAACCGTTTCATCAAAACTGGTGTATGCGTTGAGGTGCGGGCCAAACTTTGTACCGATGGATTCGAGGTAATCTACCAATTCGCTTTTCTTAAAATGCCTGGTTCCGTTAAACGCCATATGTTCAACAAAATGAGCGATACCCAACTGATCGTCGTTTTCGGCTGTTGAACCTGCATTCACCGCTATTCTCAGTTCCATGCGTTTTTCGGGTCTTTTGTTTTGAAGAATAAAATACGTTAACCCATTTTGTAACTTACCTGTTTTTACATTGGGATTTAACGGCAATTGTTGCCCCTGCAAACCTGATAAGATAAACAAGGTGCATAATAAAATAATGAAATTTTTCATGGTTTAAATATTTAATTCAAAAATGATTAATGCGTAACTACAATCTTTCCATTTCCTGCTGCCTGATTTTCTGAAATCAATAAAATGTAATAGGTTCCGGCTGGCCAGTCGCGGCATGAAATATTAAAGTTTGATTTTTGTATATCGGTAAAATTAAATTGACGTGCGTTTTGTCCGTTCATACCAATAATATTAGCCTGAACCGGTTTACCCAACCTGCCTTTTAATTGAATGGTAAATTCTTCTGAAGCCGGGTTCGGAAATAGCTGTTGCAGGATATCCAGTTTATCAGAATTTATGTTGTTTACACCGGTTAATGATTCTTCTCCCTCGAATTCTTCCCGGGTAGTAAAAGCCGCTGCAATCATCTTGCTTTCCTGAACTTTTTCCATTACCTGTTTTAAATTCACATGCAGTGAATCTGAAGGACTTTCGAAAATAAGTTTACAGATTCTTTGGTTCAGCAAGAGCAGCATACTGTCTACCCTGATTGGATAATTTAAATTGAGTGCATGATTTAAGTCTATGCATGCTTCTACATTTTTTCCTGCCATAACATACGCATAGGCTCGGTTATGGAATACATACGAATTATATGGATCAATTTGTGCCGACTTATTGAAATAATAAAATGCACTGTCAAGTTCTCCCAATTTAGCCAATGCCATGCCTTTGTTATTCAAACTATATGCATTTTCCGGATCTATACTCAGGGTAATATTTGCCGAAAGAATAGCAGTTTTATAATCGCCTGTTAACACATAATTATATGCCTTTGTAGTATTAATGGCAACTGTTGCTTTCTTTAAATCAGGGGTAAGCTGGTAATAGCGTTCAAAATATTTTTCAGCTTTGTCAAATTCATGCAACCTGATCATCAAGGCTCCCAGGGTCATATTCGGATAATTATAGCTTGAATCCAGATATATCGCCATCATGTAATCATGGATAGCTTTTTCATACTGTGCACTATCACGGTATATATCTCCCCGGCCCGAATAGGATTTAACATTTCTGGGATTTATTTCAATCGCTTTGGTATGGTATTCGAGTACCTTATGATGCATGCCTTTTCTTAAATAAGCGATGCCTAAATTGTCATAAACGTATAATGCTTTACGGGGTTCAATACTAATTGCTTTTTCAAGAAAAGGAATAACTTCATCAGGATTGTAATTGGGGTTGTCCATAAAACAAAAAGCAATCTGTGCATATGCTTTGTAAAAAAATGAATCCCGGGCCAGTACTTCATAACAAATTTTTATCGCATCATCAATTTGCCGGTTCATACTGTATGCCCGCGACAAACTATTCAGGTTTTCGAGATCGCCCGGAGCCAGTTCCCTGCATTTCAGATGCCAGCTAATGGCTGAATCATATTGCTTTAATTCATAACAAGTATTCCCCATATTAAAATAAGGAGATGGCAATTCCGGTCCGTAACGAATGGCATTTTCATATTGGGTTTTGGCTTCCTGATACATTCTTTTATCATAGAAAATATTACCCAGGGTATTATATGCATATTTCTCGAAGGTTTTTTGCTTCAGCAATATGATTGCCTTTTTTTCTGATTCCGCGTAATAACCCAATTTATATTCAGCATTTGCCGCATTGATAATTGCATTGGGATATTGCATGGTTGCATCGAGAATACGCTTGTAATTTTGAAGGGCTACCTTGTATTGACCCAGGTTATAATAACAAATACCCCGGTTATTATACAAGTCATATATATCGATACCTTCCATTTCGGCGCTGTCAAAAAGAGAGATTGCAATCGAATAATTCTGCTTTTCCATCTGTATCTTTGCACTGTAGTAATAATCGTATGCACCTTTTTTTTGTGCATATGTTGGGTTCAGGGCTGAACACAATAAAAATGAAACCAATAAAAAATGCTTACTAATTGATTTTGACATTTTGATTTATAATTTATCAAATCCAGGGAAAATTACAAAAGTTTTATTAAAACCGAATCTAAATAACGACAGGCATAAAATAATCAGCTATCCTGTTCATCGTATTTTGATTCAAAAACGGTTCCGCTGAACAATTTGAAACAATTGTACTATTTTTGCTTCCTCACTTGAATTATTTTTACGAACAGGTTAAAACCCTGCAAGCTAAATTTGTAAATCGCAAACAGTCAATACATGATCAAACATTTAATTCATTCATTTAAACGAAAAATAGCAAGAAGGGTCACCAAAAAATATCCTGTAAAAATGGATACCTTCAATATCCCAGGTATGGGTCATGTTGAATTTGCGAATTGGGAAAATCCTTTGGTAGCTCCCAAAGTAATCTCCGGAGACCTCATTGGTTTTTTTCGCAAGTTCATAAATGAAGGAGACTTAGCTATTGATATCGGAGCCAATATCGGACATATATCGGTTACCATGTCGTTAATAACCGGTAAAAAAGGGCGGGTATTAAGTTTTGACCCCAATCCTTTTGTATTTGAAATACTCAAAGAAAATGCAAAACTCAATGCTGATAAAACATGTATTGAACCTTATAATTTTGCCATCACCGATCATGATGAGTCGTTTTATTACAATTCGTCGGAAGCTTCTTTTAACAATGGCGGAATTTCAAGAGAAATGGAAAACCGGCATGGTAAATATTCATTAAGTACTAAAATAAAAGGGATTAACCTGGAGGCTTTTCTGTTAAAAAATTATCCGGATTCTATGGGCAAAATAAAGCTGATAAAAATTGATACCGAAGGTTATGACATGGAAATTATTAAATCCATTTCGGGTTTGTTGAATACATATCATCCAACGGTAATAACTGAGTGTTTTGGCAAAACAAATCCCGAAGAAAGATATATGCATTTTGATTTGTTGAAATCAAAAGGATATTCGGTTTATTTCTATTCTGATTTTGATGTGAACGCTACCATTATTCCTATTGAGAAAAAAGAAGACATGTTACAATGGAAACATTTTGATATGGTAGCCATAATGGAATAGCATAAAAAAAATCCCGGGTTGAACCGGGATTTTTTTATCTAGCCTAAGTACGCTTTTAATATTTTGCTTTTGCTCGATTTACGCAAGCGGCGCAATGCTTTTTCCTTTATCTGGCGTACACGTTCGCGGGTTAAGCCAATTTTTTCTGAGATATCTTCGAGTGTGTGGGCAGGGCCCCCGTCTAAACCATAATAAAACTTCAACACATCGCGTTCTTTTTCGCTTAATGTTGAAATAACCCGGTTAATTTCTTTTTGCAGCGATTCGTTAATCAACTGAACATCAGGTCTGGGTTCATCGTTGGTATCGAGAATACCCAATAAGGTATTGTCTTCACCATCTGTTAAAGGCGCATCAATACTTAAATGACGACCCGTGGAGCGCAAAGCATTTTCTACTTCCTGAATGGGAATATCCATTGCCTCTGCTATTTCTTCAACGGTGGGTTCACGCTCAAGTTCTTGTTCTAAACGGGCACTTGTATTGCCGATACGGCCAATTGAACCTACTTTGTTTAATGGTAAACGTACGATCCGGCTTTGGTCGGCCAATGCCTGTAAAATCGACTGGCGAATCCACCAAACTGCATAGGAAATAAATTTAAAACCACGCGTTTCATCAAAACGTTTTGCCGCTTTAATTAAACCTAAGTTTCCTTCGTTTATTAAATCTCCTAATGTTAATCCCTGATTTTGATATTGTTTTGATACCGATACCACGAAACGTAAATTGGCATTTACCAATCGTTCCAATGCCACCTGATCTCCTTCACGAATTCTCCGCGCCAATTCAACTTCCTCCTGTGCGTCGATCATTGGTACTTTGCTGATCTCATTTAAGTACTTATCTAACGACTTACTCTCACGATTGGTAAACTGTTTGCTTATTTTAAGCTGCCTCATATTATCTTATGCTCCCGTTTTGATTTTTTTAGAATCTGCAAATTTCGTGAAAAGTTATGTTTATCTGTCAAAAAAGCAAGAAGTTTTTCGTAATATTCTACTGTCCACACGTTTAAATGTATTTGATTCAAAGTGAGGCAGATGGCAGTATAATGCCAAAACAACCATTAACTGAGCAATTGGTATACTAAAAAGCTGCTGCCATAAGCCAGTAATGTCAGGTATATAAACTGAATTAAAGCCCATTTGGCCGATCCTGTTTCTTTTTTAACAATGGCAACCGTACTCATGCACTGCAATGCAAATGCATAAAAAATCAATAATGAAAAAACAGTAGCCAGCGAATAGGCAGGCTTGCCGGTTTGCAAATTCGTTTCATGTTTCATGGCATCTCTTATTGAATCCAGGTTATCATCAGTGCCACTTACACTGTATATGGTGCTCATGGTACCCACAAACACTTCGCGTGCAGCCAGCGAGGTTAACAAAGCGATTCCTATTTTCCAGTCGAAACCCAGAGGGCGGATGGCTGGTTCAATAAACTTCCCAAATTGCCCGGCATAACTGGCTTCCAACAAATCGGCATCCTGCTTTAATGACAAGCCATTAATCAGGGCTTCATTAAGTTGCACATCACTCATTTTTGCAATTTGAGACTGGTATTTTACACCTACGGCCTCCATTTTTTCTTTGGGACCTGTTGAAGCCATTACCCATAAAATGACCGAAACCGCCACAATTATTTTGCCGGCTCCATAAACAAAAGCTCCGGCTTTTTCATATAGTGTTGTTAAAATATTGCTTGCCAGAGGTACTTTATATCCGGGCAATTCCATTAAAAAATGATTTTTCTGAACCGATTTAATAAATTGTTTGAAGACCCAGGCGCTTAACAAAGCAGCCACAAAACCGATTACATACATGAGCATTAATACCAGTCCGTGCACATTAAAAGGACCCCAGGTTGCAGTATCCGGGATAAACATAGAGATGAGCAAAGTATATACAGGCAAGCGTGCCGAACAACTCATTAAGGGAATTACTAAAATAGTTATCAATCGTTCTTTTCTATTTTCAATGCTCCGGCTGGCCATAATGCTGGGAACTGCACAAGCCATTCCGCTAATGAGCGGAACAATTGATTTTCCGTTCATCCCAAAAGGACGCATGATACGGTCCATAATAAAACCTACACGGGCCATATAGCCAATATCTTCGAGAATGGCTATAAACAAAAACAAGACGATTATTTGCGGTAAAAAAACGATAACCCCACTCAATCCGGCAAGTATTCCCTCTGTTAATAAATCGTTGAGTACTCCCTCAGGCAATGTATTTTTAACATAGCTGCCAATCCATCCAAAAATATTTTCAACCCAGTCCATGGGGTATTTTGACCAGCTAAAAACTGCCTGAAAGATGAGAAACATTAACGTTAGAAAAATGAGCAAGCCAAAAAAACGATGGGTTAATACCGCATCAATTTTTTTTGTTAATGAAGCTTTTAATTTGTGGGTGGTTTGCACCCTTGCCTTATTTACCGCTTTTTCAATTACATGATACCTTGAAAAAATTTCTTCTTCCTGGAACTTGCGTGAATTGAAATTGTATTTTTGAAATATTTCAGTAATCCGTTTCGATTTTTCGCTTAATAAATCTGCAGCATTGATTGCGTATTGTAATGCAGCATAATGATTGCGTTTATTGGTAAATTTACCCAATTCACTTAACAATTCCGGTTCAATATGCGTTAAGTCAATAAAATCGGCACTAAATGTTGGCTGATTGTTTAGTAACAACTGTTTTAACTGAATGATTCCGGTACGTTTCCTTGCATTTATAGGCAATACCGGAACTCCGAGGGCGGAAGTCAGCTCCGGAATATCATATTTGATTCCTCTGCGTTCGGCCACATCAATCATGTTGAGCGCTAAAATAGCAGGGACTCCTAAATCGCATACCTGTGTAAAAAGCAATAAATTGCGTTTCAGGTTTGAAGCATCCGCAATAAAAATAACCAGGTCGGGAAAACTGGCCTGCGATTTATTTCTTAAAATATCATAAGTAACCAGCTCATCTGCAGATTTCGGATACAAACTATAAGTGCCCGGTAAATCAATTATTTTTAATTTAACTCCAGGAGCAATCGTGGTTTCACCCATTTTTTTTTCGACTGTTGTACCCGGAAAATTGCTGACCTTTTGGTTCATGCCTGTTAAAGCATTAAACAAAGATGTTTTTCCGCAATTGGGATTACCTACCAGGGCGATGGTGATTGTTCTTTCCACTAGCTTAGTTCTATATCAATATTTGCAGCATCATTGAGCCTTATGCATAGCTTATACTCACCCACCATTACCGCAATCGGATCGCCAAATGGAGCAATATTTTCTAAAACTACCGTTTCGCCAGGCAATACCCCCATTTCGAAAAGTTTGAGCATCAGTTCACCATCTTTCACTTGTTTAATGCGGGCCTGCTGCCCCCGTTGTAGTTCGGATAGGTTCATAAAGGCCGGCAATTTAGACTTTTTCTAAATAGCTAGCAAATGATAGTTGTCAGGAAATGGGGACCGGTGGAAGCTAGTTAATCGGTGCATAAAATGTAGAGACGCGATTAATCGCGTCTTTACAGGTTATATACCGTTTACCCTTCCGTTAATTTCTGCATATTGTGTAACTCTCGGTACAGGCCTTCCTGGCGAATTAATTCGCTGTGTGTGCCGGTTTGTACAATGGCACCTTTTTCAAGAACCACAATCATATCGGCATTCTGGATGGTGCTGAGGCGGTGGGCAATGACAATGGTGGTACGTCCTTTCATAGCATCCGAAAGGGCTTCCTGCACCAGACGCTCGCTGGTGGTGTCAAGCGCTGAGGTGGCTTCATCCATTATCATTACATCGGGATCGGTTAATACCGCCCGGGCAATGCTTAAACGCTGACGTTGCCCTCCGCTTAACTTATTGCCGCGGTCGCCAATATTGGTTTGGTAGCCATGATCAGTTTCCAGAATAAAATCGTGGGCATGGGCAATACGTGCGGCTTCCTCTACCGCAGCAATTGAAACCGACTGTTGTCCGAATGCAATGTTATTAAAAATGGTATCATTAAATAAAATGGATTCCTGGTTCACAATGCCCATCAGCCTGCGTAATTCCAGAATTTTATACTGCCTGATATCAATACCGTCTATCAATACCTTGCCCTGCTGCGGGTCATAAAAACGCGGAACCAAATCAACCAATGTTGATTTACCGCTGCCGCTCGGGCCTACCAATGCAACAGATTTACCTTTCTCAATTTTAAGATTGATATTGTTTAAAACCTTTTCACCTTCATAACTAAACGAAACATTTTTAAACTCAATGCAGCTTTTTAAACCCGTTATGGAAATTGCATCCGGTATTTCTTCAATAATTTCTTTACTGTTAATCACTTCTTCAATCCGGTCTAATGAAGCCAGTCCTTTTTGCATGCGGCTATAAGACAGTGAAAATTGTTTTGCCGGATCAATAATAGTAGAGAACACTGCTATAAACCCAATGAATGCCTGAGGCGAGAGAGAGCCATCATTGGCAAGAGCCAGTTTGCCACCCGTCCATAAAATAAGCGCCAGCACCGCTACACTTAATACTTCCGAAATGGGAGAGTTTGCATCATTTAAACGGTTCGAAAAAATTGCCAGGCGCGTATAGAGTCCGTTTTCCTGTTTAAACTTTTTATTGAAAAAAGCCTGTGCACTAAATGCTTTAATAATGCGAACACCTCCTAATGTTTCTTCAAACAAGGCAATTAACTGACCCATTTTTGCCTGACCTCTAGCCGACTGTTTTTTTATTAATCTGCTGATCCAGGCAATTACACCGGCACCCAGAGGCAAAGTTAAAAAAACGAGCAGGGTTAAAAAAGGGCTGATCCAAATCATTACAGTAACCGTAATTAAAATGGTGAGCGGTTCTTTAAATAATGCTTCCAGCGAACTCACAATCGATACATCCACATCCTGAATATCACTGCTCATCCGGCTTATTAAATCGCCTTTGCGTTCAGAAGAAAAATAAGATAAAGGCAAAACCACAATACGGTTATACATTTTTTCACGCAGGTCTCGGATGATATAATTGCGCAGTGAAACCATTGAATACAATGCCAGGTATCGAAATATATTCTTGAGCAGGATACTTATAAACACTGCCCCGATAATAAACAGCAATGCTGATTGTGCACCATAACTCTGAATAATATCGGACACCAGATAGTTAAAATACTTATCAATATGATTTAAAGAGAACACCGGTTTTACAACAGGCTGATGGTTTTGGTCGAAGAGAACTTTTAAAAACGGAATAACCAGTGCAACCGAAAACAGGCCTGTTACAATGGATATGATATTAAAAAAAACATTGAGTATCGCAAGTGATTTATATGGTTTGGCAAATCGTAATATTTTTAAAAAATCCTTCATCTTTATAGTTTATTCATTATCAGCTTAAAAATTTATATACTGACATCCGCTTTTTTGTTAATAAAATATTTATCCCATTTATGGGATTTATCTTTGGTAAAACACATGTTGAAATCAACCATTTTAAAAATAGAAATCGTTACTTGCACCTTGTTTTTAAATAAATCCTGAATGCACAAATATCTTAAATAAAAGCACATTGCATGAAAAAATTGGCTAATGCCGGTTTTTATAGTGATAAAATAATAATACTAAAGAGAAATAAACATGTTAATAAGAACCTTTGGAAGCGCTGTTTTTGGGGTGAGTGCCGTAACTATAACTATTGAAGTAAATGCTGCCCCCGGCAATGGGATTGGTTATTTTTTGGTTGGATTGCCGGATAATGCCGTTAAAGAAAGTCAGCAACGTATTGAATCTGCTATTAAATTTAACAATTACAAATTGCCCCGGCAAAAAATTATTGTAAACATGGCTCCTGCCGATATCCGGAAAGAGGGCAGTGCCTACGATTTGCCTCTGGCAATTGGATTTATGGCGGCCACTGAACAAATAAATACTGAAAAAGTTGGGCGCTATATTATCATGGGAGAGCTGGCATTAGATGGAACCTTGAAACCCATAAAAGGAGCTTTGCCCATAGCCATACAGGCACGTAAGGAAGAATTTGAAGGCTTTATTTTACCCAAATGCAATGCCCGTGAAGCGGCTATTGTAAACAATTTAAAGGTTTATGGCGCAGAACATTTAAGTGAAGTGGTAGATTTTTTTAATGGGGATGAAACCCGGTTAAAGCAATATATAGTGGATACCCGAAAAGAATTTGAAGACAGCCAGGCGACAATAATAGATGATTTTTCGGATGTACGCGGACAGGAAAACATAAAGCGCGCGCTGGAAATAGCAGCAGCCGGCGGACATAACGTAATATTAATCGGACCACCTGGTGCAGGCAAAACCATGCTGGCAAAACGTTTGCCAAGTATTTTGCCCCCACTCACCTTGCAGGAAGCACTTGAGACCACCAAGATTCATTCGGTAGCCGGCAGATTGGGCCGGAATGCATCCTTATTGTATTTAAGACCCTTTCGCGCGCCGCATCATACCATTAGTGATGTGGCCCTGGTAGGCGGTGGCAACAATCCCCAACCGGGTGAAATATCTCTGGCACATAACGGGGTATTATTTTTAGATGAATTGCCCGAATTTAAACGAACTGTTTTAGAAGTAATGCGCCAACCCCTTGAAGAAAGAAAAGTTACCATATCGCGTGCCAAATTTTCAATTGAATACCCGGCCAGTTTTATGCTGGTGGCCAGTATGAACCCATGCCCCTGCGGCTATTTTAACCATCCCGAGAAGGAGTGTGTATGCGGTCAACAGCTTGTTCAAAGATATTTAAGCCGAATCTCCGGACCTTTGTTGGACCGGATTGATATTCATATAGAAGTAACGCCCGTAGATTTTGATCAGTTAACCGATACACGAAAATCAGAAAAAAGTGAATTGATCCGCAACCGCGTTGTGTTTGCCAGAGAGTCGCAAAGCCGCAGATACCAGGGAATGGAAGGCGTTTACAGCAATGCACAAATGAGCAGCACCATGGCCCGGGAATATTGTCAGCTCACCCCTGTGGCTCAAAATTTATTGAAAGTGGCGATGAATAAAATGCAGTTATCGGCAAGGGCTTACGACCGGATTTTAAAAGTTGCAAGAACCAT
>JAUXUD010000099.1 GCA_030680835.1 Bacteroidota bacterium | reverse complement strand
ATTGATTTTTTGATATGAGTCTTTTATAACAAGAATTGAACCAATAACAAGTCAGTATATTATTGTTTGGGTTCAAAATAAACGCATAATTTTGGATTTTAAGCAAAATTAAATCATAATTTATTGAATAAACGCGCAGCTTTATTTCATTTCGTTATCGGTTCAGGCAACTTGCTTTAACCGCATGTGATAAAAAAAGCAGGTCAACTATAGGCTGGCCTGCTTTTTTAAGCTGATTTAAAGTATTACTTCGCTTTAGGCTTTTCGAAAGTCGCAACTTCTACTTCTTTGTAATCCTGCACTTTATATCCTAATTTTTCAATATTAACTTTAATTTTATCTTTATCTCCAACTACCAAAATAATCATTTTATCAGGCTGCAGATATTCTTTTGCAATTGCATTAATTTCTTCTTTGGTAAGCGATTTAATGATTTCATTTTGTTGTTTTACATAATCTCTTGGTAAACCGTATTGAACCAAACTGTATAAAAATCCCGCTTTATCAAAAGTAGTTTCATATTGTAACGCATCACTTTGAGTAATTGAGTTTTTCATTGCTTCCAACTCTTTATCAGTTATTCCATTATTTAGGTAATTGTTTACCTCATACATAATTTCTTTTAAGGAACTATCTGAAGATGAAGTGCGTACGGCTGTAGAGATTACAAATACACCCTGGCGATCCTTATAGGCACGGTTAACAGAACTGATTCCATAGGTAAAGCCTTTGTCTTCGCGTAAATTAGAATTTAAACGGCTGTTAAAATTACCACCCAGGGTAAAGTTGGCAGCATTTGTTTTAAAGTGTTTTCCATTCCAGTCGTATTTTTGGCCAAGGTATCCAATTCGTATTTCAGATTGGGCAGCCTTATATTTATCAACCAATAGTACCTGGTTATTGTTAGCAATAGTTGCCGGAGGAGCCATTATAGGTTGGAAAACGATATTTTTCTTTTTCCAGTTTTTTAAAAATTCGAGTTTCGGTAAAACGTCCTGCTCACTTACATCACCAACAATGGTTATTGTCGCAAAATCAGGGCCATAAAAGCGATCATAATAATTTTGTACATCTTTTATAGTGAATGATTTAATTGACTTCAGGGTACCTGAAACCGGCTCTGCAGCAAGTGTTTTACCATAAACCAATTTTGCAAAAGCCAGGTTTGCTGTGGCTGCTGCATTGTATTTTCTTGAGTTAACATTCTGATAATTTAACGATTGATTCAATTTAAATTCCTCACTGTTAAATTTCGGGCGCATTAATTTTTCTTCAAACAATTTTAAGGTGGCATCCAGGTTTTTCTTTAAACAAATTACCTGAATCGAATTATCGTCGGTTCCTGCATTAAAACTGATTGAACTGCCCAGTTTCTCCAACTCATTGGCAAATTGCTCGTTGGTGTAATTTTGGGTGGCCTCCCCCATCATATCTGCAGTTAAATTGGCTAAACCTGTTTTATCAATATCTCCAATAGCAAGGTTTCCACCTTTCATACCAATCAATATGGCAACTACCGGCGATTCTTTGGTTTCAGTTCCGATTACTTTAATTCCATTATCCCAATTTTGGGTGTAGAAATTCGGGACTTCAATAGGTTTGGCAGCACCTGCATCCGGACGTTTACTTCTATCGAAGTTGTCTTTAGGCATGGTATACGACAAACCTTTGTATTCTAATTCGGGTTTTAACACAACCACAGGGGTTGTTATTTTGTCTTCTTCTTTTGTTGCAGTAGCTGCATTGGCTTTTTTAGGGAAAATATTCACACAGGCATAATTCCTGTTTTTTACATATTGGCGAAAAACGCGCATCACATCTTCCTTGGTGACTTTGGTATAACGGGCCAGTTCATCATTCAGGTTGTAATTTTTTTCCAAAAATTTATTTGCATGACTTAGATACCAACCCTGACTTAATATAGCCGACCTGCCTGCAATACTTTGCATAACAAAAACAAGAGAACTCTCAATTTGTCCTTTTGCACGGTTAATATCATCATCACTGACCCCTTTGGTTTCAAACTCGTTTAAAGTAGCCATCAAACCTTTCTCGATATCATTTTCACCGTCAAAATTAGGCACAGCCACAATTATTATAGAAAATTCACCTGACAATTCAGTACCGTTGTTAAAACTAGCAGCCTGAATTGCTTTTTCGGGTTTAATAAAGTTTTTATATAAGATAGAGTTATTACCATTTCCCAGCACACTGCCTAAAATATCAAGTGCTGCCTCATCCTGGTGGTAACTTTTAACTGTAGGATACGTAAACTGGTACAATGGGGCAAAAACCTCATCACCATAATTCACGTATTTATTATCGGGTAATCTTACCGGTTCAATTCTTTGTGGAAGAACCTTTGGTCCCATTGGGATTGGGCTAAAGTATTTCTCTGTCAATCTCACTACATCAGCAGGATTTACATCTCCAGCTACAACCAGGCAGGCGTTGTTGGGTCCGTACCAACGCATAAAAAAGTTCTTTAAATCATCCACATTAACCCGGTCCAGGTCTTCCAGATAACCTATGGTTGGCCAGTTATAAGGGTGTCCTTCAGGATACAAGAGTGCATCATGCAATTCACCTAGTTTTCCGTATGGTACATTATCAACACGCTGTCCTTTTTCGTTTTTTACGGTGGAGCGCTGGTTTTCAAATTTTGTTTGGGTAACCGAATCCAATAAAAAACCCATGCGGTCGGCTTCCAGCCACAATGCAGTTTCCATATAATTGCTTGGCATGGTTTCAAAATAATTGGTACGATCGCGGTTGGTGGTACCGTTCATGCTCCCTCCGGCGCTTTCAACAATTTCAAAATGTCCGGCTTTCTTAACGTGCACCGAACCCTGAAACATCATGTGTTCAAAGAAATGGGCAAAACCCGATTTACCCGGGGTTTCACGGGCTGAACCCACATGGTAGGTTACTTCCACATGCACAATCGGATCCGAATGGTCTTCGTGTACAATCAGGGTTAAACCATTGGGTAAACGGTACTTTTCGTATGCTATTTTAAGCTCACCGGGAGCGGCGGTAACTTTTTCGAGCAATACCGTTTGATTGGGTGTTGCAGCGGCTGGCACCTGAGCAATACCGGGCTTTGAACCCAGGAATGCTGCAGCAAAGGCCGCAATCAGTAAGGACTTTTTCATATATTGTTTAAAGTTTTAATAAGTTTTCAAATCAAATCATAGCTCAGGAAGCGTATAAAATCAGTCAATTTTAAAGCAAAAAGAGTTCTGCAATTTATTAACTTTATTATGAGTGCGACAAATATTTTTTTAAATGGCTGAAGGAGCGTATTTGCGGCAATTAATCCATCTCAGTAAAACATGATAAAAATCATTTATTGTATGAGTGCAGTAAAACCAGAACACAACACAGTTTTTGGGATTATTTATGCCCACGTATTTTTTTAAAATTGAATTCGTTTTTGGAATTAAATTTATTGCTTAATCTTCGTTTAAGTATATTTTCAACCAATTAGTTAGCCAAAATTATGAAAACAATTACACTCATGTTTTTTAATGCATTTTTTTGTATAAATGTTTATGCTCAATGGAAAAACATTGGTATTGATGGGGGAAATATAAGAACCATTATATCTTATGGAACAACCTTACTTGCAGGCACCAATTCAGATGGGATTCTTGTTTCTACCGATTTTGGCCAAAATTGGACCCCAGCAAATAATGGTTTATATACTATTAATAAGAAAATTAATGCTTTTTGTAAAATAGGCTCAAAAAAATTGGTGAGTACCGGTACAAGCGGAGCCTTTGCTGACAGAGGTTTGTATGTTTTAGATTCTGTTAATTTTAACTGGTTACCTATTAAAATTGTATTATCGGGTAGCGAACCCAATATAGTTAACCTAAACTTTCACAATGGCAGAGTTTATGCAGGTACTGATGATGCTGCATATCGACAAGGATTATTTGTTTCAAATGATAGCGGGTTTACCTGGAATCAGATTAATACCGGACTCAATGGAATTAATGGCCCGGGTATTCCTTCAATTACAGGGTTTGCAGCTTTGGGTAAATGGCTTTTTCTAAATACCTACAATATGATCTGTTTTTCAGACCAAGATTCCGTAAACTGGAAACCAGCCAATAAAGGGCTCACTGGTAAAACAACAAATAAATTATTTACAATAGATTCTAGCGTTTACTTGTTAACTACCAAAGGAATTTATTATTTTAATTTTGCTGATACTTCCTGGCTTGCAACGAACGGACAACCTTTGGATTCAAATATTACAAATTTAATTTCAATCGGAAACAGATTATTTGCAAGTACTACTAACGGAACTGTATTTTACTCCGACAATAAAGGAAATAGTTGGACAAAATCAGGTAGTGGTTTACCCGGCAGTGCTATTAACACCTTATATGCCAACAATAACATCATATATGCAGGTACTAGTATCCATGGAATATACAAATCAAGCGATAATGGATTAAGTTGGAATGCCATTAACAAAGGTATAAAACTTATGGGATCATCCGGAATAACAAAAGGTGCTTCTCTTTTATATACATCTGTAACGGCTGCAGGTATATTTTCATCCTCCGATGGAGGCAATACCTGGTTCAGTAAAAATAATGGCTTACCCAATCTCTATTACAAAGTTTTTATTGAAAAAGAAGGATTATTGTTCTCAGGAGCCTATTCCGGAATGGCAAAATCGAACGATAATGGAAACAACTGGTCACAAATTAATACCGGTTTTCCTAGTAATTCTGTTAATACCATGCTTGTACATGGAAATAATATTTATGCCGGAATTGCTAGTGGTGGAGGCGTAATTGTTTCGGGTGATAATGGCAATACCTGGCAAAAAATAAACACTGGCTTATCCGATTCCTCTATTAAAACATTGCAGGTTGATAATAATATTATTTATGCAAAAACCAATTCCGGTAAATATTTTAAAACAATTATTGGAAACACATTATGGATGCCCGTAAATATGGATAGTGTTAAAAAGAAAACATCCATTAACGAATGGGCAATTATAAATGGTAAAATGTATTTAGCCACTGCTAAGGGAATTTATAGGAGGCATGATACGGGAGAATTTTGGAGTGTTTCAGATACAAATTTGAATAAATACAGTATCGGATATATAATTGGTTATGGCGGCTCAATTTTCGCTGGGACAGTCTCCAATTCATCTGGTATTGATAACGGCAGGGTGTTTTTATCGAACAATCAGGGCCAAAGCTGGAAAGAAGTAAGCGACAATTTACCACCTTTATCTATACGATCAATAAGTTTGGATGCAGAAAATATTTACATAGCCATTAATAGTTTATGGTCGAGGCCTTTATCAAGTTTTACGGGGATTACAGAACACAGTGGAAAAGAATCAAGACTCAAAGTTTACCCCAATCCAAGCCATGGTATTTTGAACGTTGAAACCCACTCCCCTATTCAAAAAGGAAAAATAATGGATATAAGTGGCAAAGAAATGTTAACCTTTTCCAACTCAAATTCAATAGATATTTCAATACTTCAACCGGGTTTATACATTCTGGAAGTAACATGTAAAAACAATTCCAATCCCTCTTTTGCCAAATTTGTAGTAGATTAACCTATTTAGCATATACAATTCCGAAGAGATTGAACAATGGACCACATAAAATGAAGGATAAATAGTGCATTTATCCTATACAATCCTAAAAGGATTGAACAATAATAGCTCCGGGTGAAAACCGGTGGTAACAGACGCCCGCACGAAATCGCAACTCCAACGGAGCTGAACATTTTTCAATCAATCCTGAAGGGATTGAACAATAATAGCCCCGGGTGAAAACCCGGTGGTAACAGACGCCCGCACGAAATCGCAACTCCAACGGAGTTGAACAAATCCCGCAGGTCGGAATTATCCATTGCAGCAAGGATATGCCACGTTTACGTATTCTGTTAACGAAAAAAATAGGTTAATGGATTACGTTAAAACCCAGGAAGAACATCACAAAAAGGTTGGTTTTAAAGAAGAATTAATTGCATTATTAAAAGAGAATTCTATTCCATTTGATGAAAAATATCTATTGTAAACATTCAACCCCTCCCGGTTGCGAATTCATGTGGGGCGCACGTTACCACCGGGTTTCACCCGGGGCTATTATTGTTGAAGCCCTTCAGGCTTCTTTATGCATAAATCATCAAACTCAAGTATAGCCATTCTGGCTTCCTTTTTGATCAAATAACCAAATGTAACTAAACCCACTAATTCGTATCCTGTTTACTAAATCATAATTCCTGCATCTTAACTATTTTGTTAATAACTGGAAAGGAATATTTTGGATTATCTGTAAAAGCACATTACTTTCGCAACACTTAGAAAATACTAAATAATATGGACAAAAGATTACTCGCAATTGTGGCTCTAATATTTACAGCTGCCTTGCTTCGTTTATTACCACATGCCCCAAACTTTAGCCCCATTGGTGCCATTGCGCTTTTTGGGGGTGCTTATTTAACAAACCGGTTTTATTCCTTTTTAATACCTATAGCAGCTATGTTAATCAGCGATTTGTTTCTGGGTTTTTACAGCGGAACCGAAATGCTGGTTACTTATGGTGCATTTTGTGTTACCATTATGATTGGAAATGTGCTGCGCAGCAATAAAAGTTGGATTCGCGTGGGCTTTGCAGCCCTTGCAACATCCATTATTTTCTTTTTAATAACCAACTTTGTGTTTTTTTACCCCAATACCATGATGCCGCTTTATACCCGTGATTTAGCCGGTATTATGAACAGTTATATTGCCGGATTGGCATTCTTTCAAAATACTGTTATCAGTGATTTGTTTTATAGCACCGTACTTTTTGGTGGTTTTTACCTTTTAGGGGTTAATATTCCTTCCTTAAAATCCGAAAAAATCAGGGCTTAATTAAATCTATAAACGATAATTTTGTCGGAAACTGAACGCTCAGGTGGTACATGCCCCCTGGGCGTTTTTTATACCCTTTAACCAGAAGCCGGTTGGGTCCTTTTTTAA
>JAUXUD010000094.1 GCA_030680835.1 Bacteroidota bacterium | reverse complement strand
AATAACTTTAAACTTTACCAAAGGCAATGGAATGCGGAGAATTGTTATTATTAGAGCAAATGCACCGGTGAATGAAAACCCTGCAGATACAGGTTTTTATAATGCCAATCCGGTTTTTGGTACCGGCAGCCAGATAGGTTCCGGTAATTTTGTAGTTTATGCGGATACAGGCTCTTCAGTTAAAATTACCGGTTTAACTTTTGGAACAAATTATTTCTATTCAATCTATGAATATAATGGGATTGGTGGATATAGTAATTATTTGTTAACTGCACCCTTAACAGGTTTTTCCAAAGTGGGATTACCCGCAAGTGAAGCCCCACAATTTAATTTTGTTGGCTATCCAAATCCATTCCATTCAGCAATACAGCTTGATTTTGAATTATTAAATCCTTCCTCCGTAACAATTGTTGTTTATGACATTCTGGGCAGGGAAATAAAATCAGGCTCATTCGGTAAAATGCCCAAAGGACAAAACCAGCTTTTACTTGATGAAACATATTTTGGCAATCCGGGAACTTATTATATCCGGATTTATTTTGAAGGCGGATGCCTTCAAAATCCCGCAGTTAAATATTAGTCCAACTTTTGCCGACAGCCGGATTCTCTTTGTGCAATTACGTGCAGTATGGTATTTTATTCCCGCATATGCTGTTATAAATAAAGTCTCAATGCAGGAAGCCCCGAAAGAATTGCCAACATTTTAAGAGTAATTTGAGTTTTCGCATTTTTTAATGTAGTTTAAATGACTTACTTCGTGTTTTTTAAGAAATAGCATATGAAAAATAAAAATTTACTCTTTACCGTTTTATCAATACTAAGTTTTCAATTTAGTTTTGGGCAGTTTGCTTCGAACTCCTTTGCTTCACAAGTTTATTTTAGTACAGGTACTAATATTCAAGGAATAACTACTGCTGATTTAAATAATGATGGAAAAAAGGAAATAATTACGGCGAACCTTAATAGTAATACAATTGGAATTTTTGTAAATAACACAGTTACCGGAATTGTTAATAATAGTTCATTTTCAACATATTTTACATGCGCTACAACACTTGTTAGCGGCGTTACACCAGCAATTGTTACAACAGCAGATTTAAACGGAGATAATAAACCAGACATTATTGTTGGTTATAATAATTCAAGTTATACTTTTTTTTCAATATTTCTTAATCAATATAATGGAACTACTTTTAATAGTTCCTCATTTACAAAATATGATTTTACGGCGCAATCAGGTCCGGGAGGAGTTTCTGTGGCTGATTATGATTTGGATGGGAAAATTGACATTTCTGTAGCAAATGGTTCTAGCGCAAGCATGTCGGTTTTCAGAAATACTAGTTCTTTGAGTACATTATCTTTTGCATCTGCGCTTAATTATTCAACAGGAACAACACCAGGCACTATTACATCTGGTGATATTGACAATGACGGTAAAATTGATATTGCAGTAAGTAACTGGGGCTCCAATAGTATTACTGTATATAGAAATACCTCAAGTTCAGTTGGCAATATTTCATTCTCATTAATAAATTCAGTTAACTTTTTTACAACGCAAATAAACCCAAATTGGATTAAAATTATTGATATAGACAATAATGGATTAAAGGAAGTTATATGTTCAAATTGGGGAAGCAATTCAATTTCTATTTATTCAAATACTTCCTCAAGTGGTATTTCTTTTAATCCTAGAGTAGACAAATCTACTGGTAGTTACCCTCAAGCTAACGATGCAGCAGATTTTGATGGGGATGGTAAAATTGATATTGGCTTATCAATGGCAGGAGTGACGAGCGCAGGGTGTTTCAAAAATATACATACATCTGGTTCAATCTCCGCTTCCTCTTTTTCAGGAATTTCATATTATGGGGTCAATAATTCACCTGTTGGTTTCTCAGCTACTGACATAGACAATGATTTAAGACCAGATATTATTGTAGCTAATTATTCTTCGCAAAATATTTCAGTTTTAAAAAATAAAATGTTGGCTAATGAACCAACAGTTCCTTCATCTAACGTTATCGCTATTCCATCTACAACCAGTGTTACATTAAACTTTACAAAAGGAAATGGAAACAAAAGATTAGTGGTTGCCAGATCAAGTACTAATGCAATGGTTTCACCGGTTGATACAAGTTTTTATACGGCAAATCCTGTTTTTGGTTTTGGTACCAATATTGGCTCTAGTAATTACATTGTATATGGAGACACCGGTTCAACAGTTACCGTTACCGGACTATCATATGGTCAAGTATATAATTTCACTATATATGAATACAATGGGATAGGTGGATTTAGTAATTATTTAACCAGTTCAGCCGTGGCTATAACACAGGCAATTGGAGATGTGTATTACAGCAAATCAAGTGGTGCTTTAAATCTGGTCGGAACCTGGGGACCAAACACAGATGGTACAGGAACTTCACCAACTACATTTAATAATCCAAATACGGTATATGTTGTAACTAATAACCCAGCACCTACACTAACAAATAATTGGATTGTTTCTGGAACAAATTCGTTTATAGTAGTTGGTGATGGAATTAATGCTTTGAATTTTACAATTCCATCAGGGACCAGCTTATTTACAGATTCTGTTGCGGTAAAAGCTAATGCTACATTAACTTTTATTGGTGGGTTAATAGGCAACAAAGCATATTTTGACTCATTAAGTACTGCACAGTTTACGAGTAGCAGCCCTCAAAACATTCCAGGGTTTACCTATTACAATATTGTAATTGCGAACAGCAACAAAACAATTACAAATAATTGCAAT
>JAUXUD010000090.1 GCA_030680835.1 Bacteroidota bacterium | reverse complement strand
TACCCAGATATATTTTACAATACTATCACGTAGTGAATCGCGCTTATAGGCATTAATTGCCAGTAATCTTACCGGCCAGAATCCCCTGCGGTTAAATGTATACCTAAACCTTTGTGAGTATTTTGCTGTATCAATATATTGCTGCGATGTAAAGGCAACATTATATCGGGCATAACCCGGATTCAGCGGGTTTTCGCCTTGTAAATCCCAGTAGCTGCGGGTGGTACTGGTGCTCGTTGATACCAGGTCGTAAGGACTGTTAATCCATACCGTATCGGTAGGTACCGAGGATGTGGTTGCCTGGCTTGGAAAAAAGTTGGCTATCGGAGGCAGGATGGCGCCGCTGGAAGGGTTTGTCATTACCCAGGTTGCAGCCCAACCAGCTTCAGTAACCGATGCATCACTTCTCCACTGGACAAACATTTTACCTGATAATGCGGTAACAGAAAAAGCAGAAACGGTGCCGTTATACCCAGGTCCATATCCTGAAAATCCGGAGCCACCTGTGGTAGGGTGTAACGGAATTCCGGAGATATTGATACCATCATAAATCTGCATATAATCCCAGCTTGCTTCTGAGGCAAACATCGAAAAGTTCATTGTAATTGTTCCCCCTGCCGGTGCCTGAAAGAGCACTGTGCAGTTTTGATTGTCTGCATAATTCCCGGAAGGTCCACCGGAATCGTAAAATGAACCAGTAAGTGGCGCGAAAATGGTGGGTGCCGAAGCGCTGCACATATTGTAAGGTGATTGTGCTTTTGATGTATTAAAACTGAAAAATATCAAAAGAAAAAACGAAATGGAAAGTATAGGATTTTTCATAATGTAAAATTATTCAAACTATTTAGAAGCCAAATGTATTAAATAATGATTATAATAACAAATTAGGGTTCTGAATATTTTGAATTTAGCACAAAACTTGTGTCTGACAACGAAATTAAAAATGTAAGCAGGTCAATTTTATCCTGGGGTGTGAGATTTAAGCCTCCGGCCGCAAAATGTTTGCTGATAAATGGAGAAACCGTTGCCGCATTTTGGGTTCCCGAATTATAAAACTCAACAACTTCCTGTAATGTTTTGAAACGGCCATCGTGCATATAAGGTGCAGTAAAAACCAGGTTACGTAAACTGGGTACTTTAAATTTACCCATGTCTTCAGCTTTCCCTGTAATTCTGGCTAAACCCTGGTCTGAAGATACTTTATCCAAACCATTATTGTGAAATGAGAAATCGGTAAAAAAAGGTGCACTTAAATTACCGTGACAATGAAAACAATCCCCCTTTGATTCAGAAATATAAATGATCATTCCGTTGTGTTCACTTTGGGTTCTTAAACGTTCCTTTCTTTCAGCTTTATCATAAGGTGAATTTGATGAAATAAGGGTGCGTTCAAATTGTGAAAGTGCTTTTGTTAGTTTGGATGTTGTAATACTATCTGAACCAAAAGCTTTACGAAACAACCCTGGGTATTCAGGGTGATTTTGCAATTTACGGGTTACATCATTCAAATTGGCAGCCATCTCAATTGGGCTGGTAATTGGCCCAATAGCCTGACGCTCCAGATCATTTGCGCCACCATCCCAAAAGTAGCGGTGTATGGTTAAATTGTATTTATCTGTCCATCCCAAATTGAACAGTGGCATGGCATTTCGGGTTCCCTTTTCACCGGTCACTCCTTCACTAAATGCATTGCCATTGTCAGAAAAAGCAAAAGCGGGATTGTGACAGCTTGCACAACTTTTCCCGTTATTGGCTGATAGCATCGGTTCAAAAAAAAGTTTTCTGCCTAAACGCACCCCGGCTTCAGTTTGCGGATTATCGGCAGGAACCGGAAATAAAGACCATCCATATGTTAGTGGAATATTAAATTTGTATGGAGTTGGATCATAAGCAAACGGGTCTCCTATCTGCGAATCTTTGCGACAGGCAGTAATAATTATACAAATAAAAAACAGGATTACAGCTAGTCTTTTCACCGGTTATTTTCAATTTTTATAATTGAAACCATATCTTCCATATTGTTTTTTATCTTCAACACTTCCAGGTTCACATCATCATGTATAAAATAACCATCCGTTTTGAAGCCATAAATTTCAGGATTTTCAAACATCTCATTAATGTCTAATGCAATAGTAAATTTAGGTTCAATTGTTTTGAGTTTATAACCCGTTAATCCAAATGAATATTTTAGTAAATTGTTAATTCCTCCTATGTCAAATGCATACGTTTTATTTATACTTGTTCGCCCGTTAATCCGAAAAAAAACATATCCGGTATTCCAGGTCCAAAACATTTGCCAGGCCGGGTCAAGCGCACCTTCCTGAACCCCGCTGTAGTTCCGTGCGCTGTCTACACCTATTAGAAATGATATGCCGGTATAATTTCCTGCCGGCACATTAGGTATGGTAAAATTGCATGTTCCGGGAACATGGGCATCCAATAAATGATAATTCCCCAAATTTACCCTCTCACCGTTCGGTTTGATTAAAGTAAGATTGGAAAAATAATGTTTTAACTGCTCAATATTAAATGTGTCACCTGCTAAATTGATGTAGTTTTTTGACCCGAAAACTATTTCCTGCCCTTTAAAGTTATATGAAAAACTAAAATTCAGTTTTCCTGTTCCGGGGATTATGATTCCACTAAAATTATTTACCGTATCCCAGGGATTGATATCAGCCTGTATTACCTGCGATGATTTGTTTTTACAGGATCCCGCCAATATCGCAAGCATTAATAAGAACAAACAACCATGAATTATTTTTTCCAGCATCAAATTTTTTATCTCAAAATATAAAATTAGTTTCATATCAATAATAGTATAATACCTTTGCAATTGCAATTTAAAAATTTAAGTGCACAAACTATGTTAAAATTTATTTAATTGTATTTTTATGGCAAGCTTTGATATCGTAAGTAAAATAGATTTACAAAATATTGACAACGCAATTAATACTGCAAAAAAGGAATTGATAAACCGCTATGATTTAAAGGACGAAATGTGCACTATTGAATTGGATAAAAAAACCAAAATAATCAAACTGGAAGCAAAGCAGGAAATGGCCATGCAAACTTTGGTTGATATAATTCTTGGGAAAATGAGCAAGCAGCAAATAGATGTACGAACTATTGATTTAAGTGATGAACCCAGGCCCAGTGGTAAACTGGTATTAAAAGACCTGAAAATAAAAGAAGGTCTGGATAAGGAAACGGCAAAAAAAATTGTCTCTCATATAAAAGGTGCTTTTAATAAACTACAGGCTGCAATACATGAAGATCAGGTTCGGGTGAGCGGTAAAAAAATAGACGATTTGCAGGAACTGATTGCGAATTTAAGACAACAAAATTTTGAAGTCCCGCTTCAGTTTGAAAACTTCAGAAGCTGATGTTAAAAATTTGGTATATGGTAATTAAGACGCAATAAATCGCTTCTCTACAATTTTTATAACAAAATTTTACTGAATGTCAAATACCTTTCTTCTTCCGATTACTCGCCAATACTAACCATTTCTTTGGAGAACAATGCATTCAAACGATCAATAATTTCTTCAGCCAGCAATCCCTCTTCTATTTTTCCTTCTTTAACAAAACTTAAGGCGCCTTTTTCTTCACTTACAACCAAACAAACTGCATCTGTTTGCTCTGTAATGCCAATGGCCGAGAGATGCCTGAGTCCATATTTATTGATAACCAACGGATTTTCGCTCACCGGTAAAACGCAGTTTGCAGCTTTAATTTTTCCGTTGGCTATTATTACCGCCCCATCATGCAAGGGACTTGATTTGTTGAAAATAGTTAGTAACAAGCGTTTGGTAATATTTGCATCCAGTATTTCACCGCTTGCACCTATAAATTTCATTTCTGAGGTGATCGGGAAAACAATAATTGCTCCTGATTTTTGATCGGCCAGTTCCCTGCATGCCTCCACAATTTCATCGAAAGGAGTATTAAAAGCCTCCCTGATTTTCCACTTCCAGGGAAAAATATTCCACCAGCGCTTATTTTCTCCAAGTAACGAAGTATTGCCGATTATTAATAAAAATTTTCTGATTTCCTGCTGAAAAACAATCAGTACCGCAATGATTCCTACTTTGGTGAATTCTCCTAAAATGCGCTCCATTAAAGGCATTTCAAAATACCGCACCAAAATCCAGAACATATAAATGGTTATAATTCCGATGAGAATATTAAACGCAAGACTGCCTTTTAACAATTTAAACAATTGGTATGAAAGCAGCAAAACCAGCAAAATATCAATGATATTTATTAATGTAAATGGCTGACCTGCAAATTCAAAATACTCACTGTACATTTTACGATAATAAATAATTAATCATTAAATGCCCAATTAAATGCCAAAAATTCAATACCAGCCCAGTGCTTCGCCTATCCGGATGCATTGTATGGCTTCCAATACATCATGGACTCTTAAAATTTTAGCTCCCTTTTGCAAGGCTACCATATGCAAAGCAGTGGTTCCGTTTAATGCTTTTTCTGTATTAACACCCAATAGTTTTTGAACCATCGATTTTCTGGAAACACCAACCATTACCGGCAACTCAAAAATTTTAAATGCATCCAATCCTGCCAATAAACTGTAATTGTGCTCCAGGTTTTTGCCGAAACCAAAACCCGGATCCAATACAATATCAGCGATACCCAATCGGTTTAGGATTGCAACTTTTTGTGTGAAGTAAGTGAGTATGTCCAAAACAATATCATCATATAACGGATTTTCCTGCATGTTTTGCGGATTGCCCTGTTTATGCATAATGATATATGGCACCCTGCATCCGGCAACGGTAAGGAGCATATCAGAATCCGCCTCTCCTGCCGAAATATCATTAATCAGTGAAGCCCCGGCTTCAAAAGCCTGCTTGGCAACCGTCGCACGAAAGGTATCTATAGATAGAATTGCCTCAGGAAAATTTTTATGTACCTGCTCAATAACCGGAATAACCCTGCTTATTTCTTCTGTTACCGTAATGTTTAAGGCCCCCGGCCGGGTCGACTGGCCCCCTATATCAATAATGGAAACTCCGGCTTTAAGCATTTTTTCAACCCTGCCCAGCACCTCGGTTTCTGTTTGTACCCGGCTTCCTTCAAAAAAACTATCCGGGGTGGTATTAAGTATCCCCATTACCAACGGTTTGTGCAGACTGATTATCTTTCCACCACAATTTAATAAATTTTTACTTAATAATGCTTGCAATTGTACCTCCTCCCCTATTTTTGCGTTCGAACAAATAAAAACAATTACGGTTAAATATTTTAATTATGAAAATTATTACTCAGATAAGCCGCGTTTTGGTTGGCGTACTTTTTATTATTTCAGGTTTTATTAAAGCAAATGATACTTTAGGTTTCAGCTATAAATTACTTGAATATTTCGAAATTTTTAAAATGCCTTTTTTTGATCCGTATGCTGTCCCATTTTCTATGTTCATCTGCATTTTTGAAATTGTGTCGGGTATCGCTTTACTGCTTGGTATATATAATCGTTTAAATGCCTGGCTCCTCTTATTAATGATAGTGTTTTTTACTATCTTAACAGGTTACAGCGCCATTACCCACAAAGTTACGGATTGCGGTTGTTTTGGCGATGCCATAAAATTTACCCCGATGCAAAGTTTTATGAAAGATATTGTACTGATGGTACTTATTATTATTATTTTTTTAAACACAAAACTTATTACTCCTTTGTTTAATATCGTTATTTCAAACATTGTTTTGTCGGTTGCTTTTTTGGTTTCCACTGCATTTACAATTTATACCTATATGTTTTTACCGGTAATTGATTTTCTTCCCTACAAAATTGGGAACGACATCAAAGCCCTGAGCATGATTCCTGAAGGAGAATCAAAAGGTGAGTATGAATTTGTTTTTATTTATGAAAAAGAAGGAAAGAAATATGAGTTCAATGCAAACAACTTACCGGCCGATTTAGACAGCTATAAGTTTATAGACCGCACACAAAAAACAATTAAGGAACCTTTTAAACCGCTAATACATGATTTTAAAGTTGCCGACGAGTATGGAATTGATTTTACCGACAGCTTGTTCAGCAGCAATAATTACAAGTTAATTCTGGTTCAGACCAAAATAAATGAAACCCGCCCGGGCACCGAAGCACAAATAGAAACGCTTGCCAAAGAATGCCTGGAAAATAATCTGGAGTTTTGGGCCTTAACTGCGTCCAATTTAACGGAAGCCAATACTTATAAAAAAACACATAACCTAAACTTTACTTATTATAATATGGATGTCACTCCGTTAAAATCAATGGCACGTTCAAATCCCGCATTGATACTTCTCAAAAAAACAACCGTTATAAAAAAGTGGAGTGCCTACAATTTACCCGGATATAAAACTGTACTTAAATACATGAAGTAAGCAGGGTGTAATACATGGTTTGTTTTGTTGTTTGATTGTTTGATTCAATACAGTTCTATTAATAATAAATGATTTTTACTGAACCTGATTTATGGAGCAACGTATTTATATAATAGGTATGCCGGGCAGTGGTAAAAGTACCATTGGTAAAAGTTTGGCTAAAAAGCTTTCATGGACTTTTATTGATTTGGATCAAATGATAACAGAAAATGAAAACATGAACATTGAACAGATTTTTGAACAAAAAGGAGAAGCATACTTTAGAGGGATTGAACACAAAATATTAAAGCAAACAAAACAGTTAAATAATGTGGTCATTTCATGCGGGGGTGGTACTCCTGCGTTTGAAAATAATATGGATTGGATTAACAAAAATGGTTTTAGTATCTATTTAAATGCGTCGGTTTCTTTGCTGAAAAGCCGAATTCTTCAGTCAAAAACCGTCCGGCCGCTCTTTAAAAAGCTCGAAAAAGAGAAAATTGAAAAAAAAATTACAAAATTATTTGCCCAAAGGGAGAAATATTTTTGTCAGGCAGCCTTACACATTCCCCTTCCATTAAAATCGGTCAAATCGCTTGCTACACAAGCATCTGCACACTTTTCAAATATTTATTTTAAACCCTGAAATTGAGATTCTTTGCGGGTTTGTTGAAAACATGTGAAATAAAAAAGAAACTTTTTTTATCGAAGACCCTTGAAAATGCTTGACTTTTTGATTGGGATTAGTAAGTTTGTTATGCAAAAACCCTTAAAAACTTATCAATTATGAACAAACAAGATTTAATCGACTCAATGGCAAAAGCTGCCGGTGTAACCAAAGTACAAGCTCAAGCTGCATTAGATGCATTCATGGCTTCAACCCAGGGTGCTTTGAAAAAAGGCGACAAAGTTATTTTAGTAGGATTTGGAACGTTCTCAGTTACCAAACGTGCTGCACGTAAAGGACGCAATCCTCAAACCGGAAAAGAAATTAACATACCTGCAAAAAAGGTTGTTAAATTTAAAGCAGGTGCAAATTTACAAGCTAAAATTAAATAAGATTTTACTTTGTAAATCAAAAAAAAACCTTTCATTGCGAAAGGTTTTTTTTTGTCTTGTTGTGTGAAATATTTACTCCAGGTAAATATTTATTTTATGATTTTTAAAAATAACGCTCACATGTTCCTGCAATGTAGTTTGTAAGGATAAGCCTTTGTAATCTGCAGCAACCGGGAAACTTTTGTGGTTGCGGTCAACCAGCACGGCAACCTGTAACGACTTAACTTTCGAATGTAAAAAAGGCATCATGCCATAAATTAAAGTTCTTCCGGTATTCAATACATCATCTACCAGCAAAATGGTTTTATCCTGAAGCTTAATACCCGGTTCACTCAGCTGAACTCCTTCTGTTGAATGCGCCTTTTTATCGAGCAAAATGGTAACCGAGTTTATTTTTATTTTTGATATTGTTTTTAACTCTTCCTCCAGCAATTTTGCCACTTCATTTCCTTGTCCGTTTATGGAAGCAATGATGAGTTCCTTTAATTCAAAATTGTGTTCATAAATTTGATACGCCATCCTCCTGATGATTTTTTGAACCTGCGCGTGATTGACAATTTCTGTTTTCATAATTTTTAAAAGTTCAATTCGTATGGCAATTTAAAAGATTTTGCTTCAAACCTCTTACATTCGCAGTGAAAAAGGACAATTAAAAATATTTGTTTATAAATTTTGTTATTCACTTATTTTGCCTATTTTTGCGGTCCTAAATTTTGCGAGAAGATGAAAGAAGGTATTCACCCAAAGAACTATAGAAAAGTGATTTTCAAAGACATGTCTAATGACCACATGTTTATGTGCCACAGCACCGTTGACACCCGGGAGACCATAAAATGGGAGGACGGAAACGATTATCCATTGTATAAACTGGAGATTTCTTACAAGTCGCATCCGTTTTTTACCGGCCAAACCATGTTTGTGGATACCGCAGGCCGGATTGATAAATTTAAAAGACGTTACGATAAAAAGTAATTTTATAAGTAATATTGTAAAGCCTTTCTGCCTTGGTGGAAAGGCTTTTTTTTTATAATTTTATAAAAATGAACTATATTTTTTTTGACCCCGAGCCCCAAAGGGCAAATTTATTGCCCTTTACCTTTACCCGGCCTGTTGCCAATTTACGCGTTGGAATATTAACCGTAGATGAAAAATGGGCCCGCTTATTAGGGATTTCCTCTTATAGTTACAAAACACAAGATTATCTTCAGGCTAAATTTCCATTAACTCTGGGTTCAGCCAATACCTTTATTAATGGCAGCATTTGCCCCAATAGTACGCTAATAAAACAAGTAAAAGAATTACAACCCAGGCAAGCTATTTATAATAATAGTACGCTTATTGCGGTTTGTTTGAACCAACAGGACGCAATAAACTTTGATACTAATGAATCATCATACGATAGATTAGAATCGCAGTCAAACGATTATATACAGCTTAATTATTGCTACGATATTTTTGCCAAAAACGGCGAAGCCATTGAAGCCGATTATGCATTCATAACAAACGGACGTACATCACAACCCATCCCTGAAGGGAATAGGGTAATGAATCCTGAACGGATTTTTATTGAAGAGGGTGCAAGCATCAATTTCTCAATTTTGAATGCGTCAACTGGCTCTATCTATATCGGTAAAGATGCCGAAATAATGGAAGGCTCAAAAGTTAGAGGCCCTTTTGCATTATGCGATCATGCCGGTTTAAAAATGGATGCAAAAATATATGGACCCACCACAGTTGGCCCGTATTGCAAGGTTGGTGGAGAAGTAAGTAATGTAGTATTTTATGCATACAGCAATAAAGGACATGATGGTTTTGTGGGGAATGCAGTAATAGGCGAATGGGTAAATATGGGTGCCGATACCAATAACTCAAACCTTAAAAATACCTATGATGAAGTAAAGCTCTGGAATTACCGGACAGAGAAATTTGAAAAAACCGGGCTCACCTTTTGTGGTTTAATGATGGCCGATCATGCCAAATGCGGCATCAATACCATGTTTAATACAGGTACCGTTGTGGGGGTGGGAGCCAATATTTTTGGTTCAGGCTTTCCGCGCAATTTTATCCCTGGCTTTAGCTGGGGTGGCCCGCAAGGCTTCGAAACCTTTGTATTAAGCAAGTTCTTTAAAACAGCTGATGCGGTTTATAAAAGGAGAAATGTTGCCTTTACTGAAACAGATAAAGAATTGTTGAAAGTGGTGTTCGAACAAGAAGTGAAATTTAGATTTTGGGAAGAAAAAAAAGACATGTAATCGGTCCCTTCTACAAGCTACCCATGACAAATTTTATTGTCATAGTGAGCCTGTCGAACTACGGTAATCATTAGTATGTAATAAAAGGTCAATTTTTTTATTAATTCAATTTTATACATTTGATCCCATTCACTAAATAAAAAATTATATATATAACAATCATGAGAAAAAAAATAATTGCCGGAAACTGGAAGATGAATAAAACCCTGGAAGAGGGAATGGGCCTGGTTTCTGAAGTGAGCAATATGCTTAAAGATGAGTATACAGGAAGTGCTGAAGTGGTGATTATTCCTCCCTTCACACATATTAATTCCATAAGCAAATTGATTGCAGAAAATCCGCGTTTAAAAAGTGGGGCACAAAATTGCAGCAACCACAAAAGCGGTGCCTATACCGGTGAAGTAAGTGCCGATATGCTGAAGAGTTGCGGTGCCACTTATGTGATTATTGGCCATAGCGAACGCCGGCAGTATTTTAATGAACACAACGACTGGCTGGCTAAAAAAGTGGATGCTGTTTTATTAGCCGGTTTGAACCCAATTTATTGTTGTGGCGAAACCCTCGAAGAAAGGGAAATTAATACACATTTTAATGTTTTACATACACAAATCAGAGAAGGTCTTTTTCATTTATCAGCAAGCGATATGAAAAAAGTAGTCATTGCCTATGAACCCGTTTGGGCCATCGGTACCGGCAAAACGGCAAGTACGGAACAAGCCCAGGAAATTCATGCTTTCATCAGAAGCCTGATTGCTGAAAAATATGATGCAGATATCGCTCAAAGTATTACCATACAATACGGTGGAAGTGTGAAAGCCGACAATGCAGCCGAATTATTCCGCTCGCCTGATATTGATGGCGCATTGGTGGGGGGGGCTGCCCTGCAAAGCCGTAGTTTTGTTGACATTGTGAAAGCCATGGCGTAGCCTGTAAATCATGAAAAAAATATATCTTTTACTACTATGTATTCATCTGTCGGGTTTCGCATTTGCACAACGACCCAATAGTTTTTCGTTCGACCAAAGCGTATTCCTCGATGAATTTGAAAAGTTTATCAATTCTTCAACAAAAAAAGAAGTACGCGATCTGGGAGAAGAATTTAGCGGATATTATACCAGCGGAAAATTTAGTAATCCACAAAAAACACAGATTGTAAAACTGTGTAATGAAATGCTGGATGCGAATTGTCAGATCAGTCCCGATTTTGAAGCGTACCTGAAAACCATCAATGCGCTTGTAAGCAATAGTTATATGCCAAAATTTGATGGCTGGCATAAAAATCTTTCTGCCTCTTTAAAAAAATCAAAAGAAGATTTTCAGAAATTTGCATTGGTTTCAAAAAATATATTTGCCGAAAATAAACTCCTGCAATTAGGTGGCTATACCTGGGTTACCAGCACTGCCGATGCGGATTTAATTATTGAAAAAGAACCCCTTTTTCAATTTAAAAAACTGAACTTATTTTGTTATACCCCGGGTGATACTTTTGAATTATACAATACCTCCGGAAAATTTTATCCTTTAAAAAATTTATGGGTGGGAAAAGGCGGTAAGGTTGACTGGACCCGAGTAGGCTTGGATTCAAACAGAGTGTATGCCTTGATAAAAAACTATAAAATAGATTTAAATGACGGGCAGTTAATCGCAGACTCCAGTATGTTTTACAACCTCGATTTGCAATCGAAACCGATGCTGGGAAAAGTGATCGACAAACCCTTGGGGAAGTCTCAGGGTGAACGATCTATTTATCCACAGTTTGAAGGTTATTTCTCGGCTTTTACCGGTGTGAGATATGGGAAAGCCCAATTTAAAGGTGGGTTTGGAATGCGGGGCGCACTGGTATTGGGAAAAGGAAACGCGGAACAAAAAGCGGAACTTTGGTTTACCTTTAAAAATAAACCCTTTTTAAGGATTCAATCCCCGGAATTTTTTGTGCGCGAAAATAAAATTTCCGTTGAAAAAGCAGAAGTAACCATCTTTCTCGATAAAGATTCAATCTATCATCCGCAACTGGCATTTAATTACCTCATCGATAAAGAAAATATATCCCTGTACCGCGATAATAAAATGGGTATTTCGTCTGCTCCCTTTATGGACTATTACCACAACCTCGAGTTTTATGTGGATGAAATAAAGTGGGATTTAAACAGTCCGAAAATTGAATTGGACAATATTGCCGGTGATGTACCTGCCAAGTTCGAGTCGAATAACTTTTTTATGGATGTTATCTATGACAGAATCGGGGGCGTACTGGCATATAATCCTTTACAAAGAATTAAAAAGTATTGTGAAGACTATAAGGTAAGCAGCTTCAGAGTTGAATCGTATGCCGCAACATTTAAAAGTAATGTGAGTTCTATTCGCACCCAAATGATCGATTTAAATGATAAGGGCTTTGTAAATTTTGATGGTCCGAATAATATCGTACACGTTAAACGTAAATTAATTGATTATGTAAATGCACATAATGGCCGTTCCGATTATGATGCTATTTCATTTAACTCAACCATCAGCGCAGTACCCAACGCACATATCAGTTTAATTAACAACGACCTCGTTGTACAAGGTGTTCCCAAATTTCTCTTCAGCGATTCTCAAAATGTTTATATACTCCCGCGCGACCAGATGATTACAGTTAAGAAAAACCGGAGTATGGATTTTAGTGGAAAACTCCGCGCGGGTATGGCCGATTTTTACGGAAACAATTTTGCATTCGATTACGGTGCATTCAGGATACGTTTAAACAATGTAGATTCATTAAAATTTTTGTACCCGGATGATTCTTTAGAAATGATGATGCACGTAAAAAGTGTAATTCAAAATATATACGGCACCCTGGAAATTGATGAGCCTTACAATAAATCAGGTCGCAAGCGTTATGCGAAATATCCGATATTTACTTCAGAGGTGGGATCGCAGGTTTTCTATGATTATCCAACAACCATGAAAGGCACCTACGACCGCACCCGTTTTCATTTTGATGTAGATCCTTTTGTACTGGATAGTTTAGCCGACCTGAACCTATATACGCTTGCATTGGCCGGTAACTTTGTTTCGGGTGGCATCCTGCCCGAAATGCGTGAAGAAATATACCTGCAACCTGATAAATCACTTGGGTTTTATATCCCCAATGATTCAACCCGCAAATATGTTTTATATGGTGGCAAAGGCAGTGCAAAAATGGATTTGCGTTTGAGTAACGATGGTTTGGTAGGTGCCGGAAAACTTTCCTATCTGGCATCCAGAACTTCATCAAACCGCTTTGAATTTATGCTCGATTCCATGAATTCGAACAGTTATATGTTCGAAAACGACAGAACTTCATTGTTTCCTACAGTAATTAAATCTCCCAACGTATTTAACCATTGGTTGCCCTACCAGGATACCATGTTTATTACCAATAAGGGTGAACCTATGAAAATAGCTTATGACGGAGCCAAACTATACGGTACCATTATTTTAACCCCTAAGGCGATGAAGGCTAAAGGCAAAATGGATATTGAAGGGGGAGAGCTCCTGGCCAGTATGTTTGAATTAAAGCCGGTAGAAGTTCTTTCGGAAGATGCGGTATTCAGACAAAGAAATCCTAAAGACAGCACTCAAATTTCGTTTGAAACCGGGAAAGTAAAAGCCTATGTGAACCTGGATTTGAAGTTTGCAGAATTTACCTACAACAATTTCCCGGGGCTCAATAATAAATTTATTTTAAATAATTATGCTGGCGCATTCGAAAAATTAAAATGGGAGATGATTCCCAAAACGCTTGAATTTACAGGTCCTCCCAATAACAAAATTGCAGATGCAGGAAGCTATCTGGTAAGTAACCGGCCTTCGCAGGACAGTTTAAAATTTGCTGCAGGAAGTGTATTATTATCACTGGGAGATTATGTAATGCAGGTGGGTAAAATTCCCTATATCAATGTTGCCGATAGCAGGGTAATGCCCGATGATGGGAAGGCAGTTATCCGCCAGAATGCAGAAATGGATATGCTCACAAACGCTAAAATAACTGCCGATACAATTACCAAATATCACAGTATTGAAAAAGTTGCCATTAAAATAAATGGACGCACCGATTGCAATGGTGCGGGTACCTATACCTATTTCGATAAAAATAAAAAGCCTCAGAAATTTTATCTCGATCAAATTTATGTGAGCGAAAAAAAATTCCTGGAAGGCAAAACACTGATTCCGGATACTATTAATTTTTTAGTTGGACCCAAAATAGGTTTCAGGGGAAATGCCATCCTGCATAGTTTTAATAAAAACCTTGAATACAGCGGATTTTTTAAAGCAATGCATAATCAGTTTATTCCCAAAACAGATTGGTTCAGGTCAGCTGCAACCATAAACCCCGACTCTGTTTATATCAACCTTACCCCCCCGCTCACCAATTTATTCAGGCAAACATTAACCAACGGATTTTTTGTTTCAAACGATTCTACCCATGTATATCCGGCTTTATTTTCACGTAAACGGAATCAAAGCGATCAGGAATTATTTAAGTGCGAGGGAACATTTACCTATAACGAAAAGTTTGATGAATTCAGACTGGGCGCTTTCGATAAAATATTTGGTGAAGCAAAACGAGGGAATTTTATGGCGATGAGTGAAACCAAAAAAATTATTTATGGGGAAGGCCTATTCAATCTGGGTTTTGCAACTGAGGGATTTTCTGTAAAAACGGCCGGCTATTCAACATTTAATCTGGCTGATACTTCCTTTGGCATGAAGGTGAGTATGATTATAAGCATGATATTACCGGAAGCGGGTTTAAAATTAATGCTGGATTCAATTAATGAACAATCATTGGAAGCCTCGGGTGACTATTATGATAAAAGGGTTATTAAATCGAGTATCCCCGAATTGGTTGATGAAAAAACATACAAACGTTTAGGGGATAATATGGAGGAAGAATTAAGCAGTAAAAACATGGAGGACCTGCAGAAAACTTTTTTCTTTACGGATGTTACTTTGTCGTGGAACACCGCTACCCGTTCGTTTTCAAGTGTTGGTGATCTGGGGTTAAGAAGTATAGAAAAAAACCAGGTAGAACGCAGAATTAAAGGTAAAATTGAAATAACGCATCGCAGGGGGGGTGATGATTTTGTATTATATATTCAACAGCCACGGGGCAGCTGGTACTATTTCAAATATCAAAAAGGCGTTATGGCGGTGATAAGTTCAGACATTTTGTTTAATGAAATATTAAAAACTAATATTGACAAAATTTCTAAAGAAAAAGTAGATTATAAAATACGGGTTGCAAGCGTTTCCGACAGAAATAAATTTGTAAGGGCAATGAAAAAGTAAAATGGATTTATTATTTTTAATATTAGGGTCATCCTTTTCGTATCTGCTGGGTTCCATTCCATCATCTGTTTGGATTGGCAAAACATTTTACGGTATTGATGTTCGCGAGCATGGCAGCGGAAATGCAGGAGCCACAAATACCTTGCGTGTACTGGGAAAAACTGCAGGTATCAGCGTTTTGATAATAGATTTCTTAAAAGGTTTTGCTGCTGCATACCTGGTTTATTTTCAATCAAACATGATACCCAACACCGCTGAATTCAGAGAAATTCAGATGTTGTTTGGATCTTTTGCTGTATTGGGTCATGTGTATCCTGTTTTTGCCCGTTTCAGGGGCGGCAAGGGTATAGCCACCTTATTGGGCGTTATCGTAGCAATCAGTTGGCAGGTTTCAATATTGTGTATCCTAACTTTTATTCTGGTGGTATGGCTCAGTAAATATATTTCACTGGGCTCAATGATTGCTTCTGCAATCAGTCCCATATTTGTTTATTTCATCTATGGTTCAAATGAACAATTTTTCATTTATTTTTGTATCGGTGTAGCCTTAATGGTTTTATACACACACCGAACCAATATTGAAAGACTAAAAAACGGCAGCGAAACTAAATTTACTTTTAATAAAAAGCCTGAAATAAGTAATATAAAATGAAAATAGTATGTTAAAGGAAGTAACAAAAAAAGAAGAGGAAATTTCCATTTTAGAGGAAGACATACCGGCCTATAAAGTAATTTTATACAATGATGATGTAAATACTTTTGATTGGGTGATTGAATGCCTGATTGATATCTGTGATCAGGATTCGATACAGGCTGAGCAATGTGCCCTGCTGGTACATTTTAAAGGGAAAGCAAATGTTAAATCAGGCAGTCTCGATGATATGAAAAACATTTGCCAGGCCTTATGTGACCGTGACCTTTCGGCAGTAGTTGAGTAGGGCAATGTACGATGTATGATGTATGATGTACATTGTACGATATACGATGTACGATGTACGATGTATGTCAGTTCGAGCGGAGTCGAGAACAATCTTGACATGAACACGAAAAATGAACACTTAAGAAATTATATTATTTTAAATTGATTTCTGGTTTGAAAAATTGTAAGTAATAAAATAAAATATTAATTCGAAAAACATGTTAAACAAAGTTGTAGCAAATGCGCAGGAAGCGATAAAAGATATTGAAGATGGTGCGGTAATTATGTTGGGTGGATTTGGTTTATGCGGAATCCCCGAAAATTGCATAAATGCCCTGGTTCAAAAAGGTACAAAAAATTTAACATGTATTTCAAACAATGCAGGCATTGATGATTTTGGAATTGGCCTGATGTTAAAAACCAAACAGGTAAAGAAAATGATTTCATCCTATGTGGGTGAAAATGCCGAATTTGAAAGACAATTATTAAGCGGCGAACTGGAGGTAGAATTAATTCCGCAGGGAACATTGGCAACCCGTTGCATGGCCACAGGCTATGGAATGCCTGCCATATTCACGCCTGCAGGTGTAGGAACCGAAGTAGCTATTGGTAAAGAATCCAGGGAGTTTAATGGTAAAACCTATCTTTTGGAACATGCTTTTGATTCGGATTTTGCAATTGTAAAAGCCTGGAAAGGCGATACCCAGGGGAATCTGATTTTCAGGGCGACCTCACGTAATTTTAATCCCTTAATGGCCATGGCCGGTAAAATTACCATTGCCGAAGTAGAAGAGCTGGTAGAACCCGGCGAACTGGAACCCGATCAAATACATACTCCCGGCATTTATGTGAACCGTATATTTAAAGGAGTGGATTACGAGAAGCGGATTGAACAGGTTACAACAAGACCGGCATAAAAACTTGCTTATTTCTTCTCTTCTTTCGTAGCGATATTCGGGTCCTTAATTTTATCTTTTTGAGTTACCCCTTCCAAAATTTCAATATTGATTCCATCACTTAAACCGGTTTTTAAATAACGTTTTTCAAAAACCTGGGGACTGGTTTCCACTTCAACATATGTGCGTTCGTTTTCAAATTGCAGTACCGCCTCCGGAATACTTAAAACGCTATCTTTGCGGGCCAGAACAATATCGGCATTGGCACTGTACCCGGCGCGTAAAAACGTGTTTGCTTTTAATATAACTTTTGCTTTTATCTGAAACTGAATGGCCCCGTTTTCCTTCACGCCTTTGGGTGCGATATACTCCAGTTGCGCTGAGAATTTATCCATATCTATCGCTCCTACCGTTAAAATTAAATCCATACCGGGTTTTATTTTTCCCACTTCACTTTCATCTACCTTGCCTTCAAAAATCATTTCCCCCATGTCGGCCACAACAGCTATTGTTGTGCCTTCATTAAAGGTATTGCTTTCAATCACACTGCTTCCTTCTTTTAATGGAACATCAAGTATCATTCCATCAATGGTGCTTTTAACAATGGTGTTGGTTACTTTTCCTGCACTCTTGCTTACCCCCTCCTTAATTAACTGGATATTGTTTTCGGCGGCATCCAGCTCTTCTTTTGCATTGTTAAATGCAAGTTTTATTTGCAGAAATTCGGCATTGGAAATCATTTTTGCATCTACCAGCTTCTGGTTTCTATCATAATCAATTTTTGCATTGTCATACGCCAGTTGTGCCCTGTTTACGCGGCTTTCGGCGTTTGCCAGATTTATCATGTTCGGAATAATCCGTATCCGCGCAATCATGTCTCCCTTACGTATTTTATCTCCGGCAATTACATATAGTTTTTCTATAATTCCCGAAACCTGTGGCTTGATATTTACTTCTTTTCGTGGTACTACTGCTCCTGTGGCTACCGTCTTTTTAATGATATTCGTTTTAAATGTCTGAACCGTTTTATATATAACAGGTTTTTGCTCAGATTTATTATACAAAAACCAAATCGTATAAATCAATAATAAACCCAATACACTAAAAATGGATATTCTAAAAAATCTTTTCATATAATCTGCTTTTACTAAATAATTAATTTTGTTTATTCATATCTCAAGGCATCAACCGGACTAATAGAAACAGCTTTCCGGGCCGGAATGATTCCCGCAAGAGCTCCGCTTACAATTAAAATTACAAGCGCCTTTATGGCGATAGAAATATCTACACCCGGATTCAAAAACATACCGGTATCCTGACCCTCCATCGCATTATTGATGCCTTCCATTAAAAATATTCCTGCTACCAAACCCAGGTAACCGGCCATTGAAGTCAGCAAAATGGATTCGGCAACGATCTGCGAAATAATGGAAGCAGGCGTAGCGCCCAATGCACGTCGCACACCAATTTCACGGGTTCTTTCTTTTACAATAATCAGCATAATATTACTTACTCCAATTACACCTGCAAACAAAGTACCTACACCAACTATCCATACCAAAATACGAATTCCATTGAACAAGCCCTGTATTTTTGCAAACTCCTTTTCACTGTTCCAGCTTCCGATGGCATAGGGATCATCCGGTGAAATTTTATGCCGTTGTGCCAGCAATATTTTCACTTTGTTTTCAACCAGCGATGCCGAAATATCCGGCTTGGCAGTTAAGCTGAACCAACCAATTTTGCCCCCCCAGTTAAAAGCCTGTTGAAAGGTGGTAAAAGGAATATAAACGGTTTGCATTTTTTCCTCTGCATCCTCTCCGGCTTTATCGGTTGTTAACGTCCCGATTACTTTAAAATAGGTACCATTCACCTGAATATATTCACTGAGCGGATTTTCTTTTTTATCAAATAATACTTCCTGAACACGACTGGCAATTACACATACTTTTCTCTTTTCCTTAATGTCCAGTTCGTTTAAATAACGTCCCGATGTAATGGTAAAAGATTGAATAAAACGATTGTCGGGAAAATCTCCCCGTACTACAAACGGACCTGCTTTGATTCCCCGGCTTACATTATTTTCGCCACCATAACCGCCTAACTGGGCCGAAGGAGCCAAAACTGCGAGTTCCTGTATATTGTCACGGATTGCCTGTATATCATCATTCTCAAAATTAAATCTGCGCCCCCTGGGTAAACCCTTATAAGGTATGGTAGTACTTTGAGCCCACATATAAACTGCATTTTTTGCCGAACCGCCAAACGACCTTCCCACCCCATTCTCTAAACCATTGCCTGAACCCAACATAATAATCAACATAAAAATTCCCCAAAACACCCCAAAAGCCGTGAGCGTGGTCCTGAGCTTATTTTTACTCAACGTTTCAAATATTTCATTGATTCTATCCCCGTCAATCATTATTTTTTTTCTTTATTATTTCACCAACTTCACTCATAATAAATGGTACATTGCACATCGCACATCGTACATCGCACATCGTACATCGTACATCGTACATCGTACATCGTATTTCGTAAATTTCTATTCATCTCTTAAAGCATCTATTGGTTGAATCGAAGCCGCTTTTCGTGCCGGCAAAAAACCTGCAAATAAACCAGAGACAACCAGTAAAATCATGGCATAAAAAGCAATTTTCAAATCTACTTCCGGATTGCTGAAAAAGTCAGAATCCGGAACATTTTTTCTGAACATTTCCAGTAAAAATATACCTGATACCAATCCGATATACCCGAATAACGAAGTGATAAAAACGGCCTCCTGTAAAATTAATGCTACAATACTATTGGGAGTTGCACCTAATGCTTTTCTGATTCCTATTTCCCTGGTTCTTTCTTTAACCACAATCATCATGATATTGCTTACCCCGACAATACCTGCTATCAGCGTTCCTATTCCAATAATCCAGATAAAAATATTGATGCCTTTCATTAATCCCATAATCCGCCGGTATTCAACCAGATTATTCCATACAAATACTGCCTTTTTATCTTCGGGACTATAATGCAAACGGTTGGCCAGAATTTTTCTGATTTCTGCAGTTATTTCCTCGCTTCGATCAATATCTTTTTCATTAATGGTCATAACAATCCGGTTGACAATGTTTGTTCCGGAAAATGTTTTTTGAGAGGTCGTAACCGGAATATATGCGCGCCGGATATCCCTGTCACCACCGTCATCAAAGAAAACCCCCACCACATTGAACATCACTCCGTTTATATTGATTTCCTTTCCAATGGGATCTTCTTTGCGAAACAGTTCTTCCACTATTTTTTTCCCAATACTGGCAACTTTTCTGCCTTCCTTAATATCAAGTTCATTTAAAAACCTTCCGCTGATCACATTCACTTTTTCAGGAAAAACCATTTCCGGGTGTACCCCTTTCACGTTAAAATTTCCCCAACGGCTTTTATAACTGATTAAATTAATTTCATCCAGGTCCATTCTTGCACTCATGTGCTCCATGTTTTTATACGACCTGGATAACAAATCATAATCTTCGTTCGTAAATTGAATCAGCCGTCCGGGCTGATATCCTTCATGAGCAATGGATGTTCTTCCCGAGTTAATCCAAAGACTGTTGATGGCATCCTGGTTAAACTGGTTTTTAACTCCATTCTCCAAGCCCTTGCCGGCTCCCAGCAATACAATCAGCATAAAAATACCCCAGGCCACACTAAACCCGGTAAGAAAGGTACGCATCCGGTTCTTAGCAATATTCCCCAAAATTTCCTGCCATTTATCCAGGTCAAACATTTATATTATTCCTTTTTTAAACAATGGCTCCGTCTTTCAAATGAATCGTCCGGTCAGTCATTTCTGCGATATCATGTTCATGGGTTACAATAACTACCGTAATACCATTTGCATTTATTTCTTTTAACAAAGTCATTACCTCATAACTTGTTTGTGTATCCAGCGCGCCTGTGGGTTCATCCGCCAAAATTACCTTGGGCTGAGAAATTAATGCCCTGGCTATGGCTACTCTTTGTTTCTGACCTCCGCTCAACTCATTGGGTAAATGTGTTGCCCAATCTTTGATACCCATTTTATCCAGATATTCCATGGCAATCAAATTTCTTTTTTTTCGGCTTACATTCTGGTAGTACAATGGCAAGGCAACATTTTCAAGTGCATTCTTAAATGAAATCAGGTTAAAGGATTGAAATACGAATCCGATTAATTTATTCCTTAACTGCGCTGCATGTTTTTCTCCCAAACTTTTAATATGTTCATTTGCCAGCCAGTATTCGCCGTCATCATACGAGTCTAAAATTCCCACAATATTTAACAAGGTAGATTTTCCGCTTCCCGAAGAACCCATAATGGATACCATTTCTCCGGCTTCAATCGATACATCAATTCCTTTTAAAGCATGCAAACTGCTGCTCCCGGTATAGTATGTTTTGTGGATGTTTTTTAAGCGGATCATTTACTTGTCTCAACTCTTCCTCCCAAATGCTTTGCCAGAAACTTTTCCATGGTTCCGTAAAAATCAAATTGATTTTCTTCATTATAAAACCCATGTCCTTCATTTTCCTTAACCATGTATTCAACTTTTACCCCGCGCTTTTTCAACGCTTCTACTATCTGATCGCTTTCGGCCTTATTCACCCGGGGATCATTAGCCCCCTGCGCAATAAATAAAGGCACCTTAATTTTATCGACATAAAAAACCGGCGAGGCATTGTGCAGGAGTACCGAATCTTTTTTAGGATCACCCACCATTTCATACATCATTTCCATAAAAGGTTTCCAATAGGGAGGTACGGTACCCATAAAAGTAAACAGGTTGGATACGCCCACATAATCAACAGCACATGCATATAAATCAGGCGTAAAAGTAATACCGGCCAGTGTTGCATATCCGCCATAACTGCCCCCGTATATTGCAACTTTTTTAGGGTCGGCAATTCCTTCTTTTATCAGCCACTCAACACCTTCACTAATATCATTCTGCATGGTTTTGCCCCACTGTTTAAAACCTGATTCCCAAAATTTTCTTCCGTATCCGGTTGAGCCCCTGAAATTGATTTGCAAAACCGCATAACCTCTGTTTACTAAAAATTGCACTTCCGGATTCCAGCCCCAGCTATCTCTTGCCCAGGGTCCTCCATGCGGATTAATGACAACTGGCAAATTTTTTGCTTCAATCCCTACTGGTAATGTTAGATAGCCATTAACAGTTAAACCATCTTTGGTTTGATAACTTACAGGCTTCATAACAGCGAGTTCTGTTTCATTTAACCACGGAGCTCTGTCTCCTATTTTTGTTAACTTGTCCTGCTTTACATCATAAAAATAAGTAGCTCCCAGCGAACGGTCGCTGATGGTACGGATGATAAACTTGTCTTCATTTTTATTTTCACTGGTAAAATAAATTTCGTAATCCTCCCCTAGTTTTTCTTTTACCTTATTATAAATTTCTTCTGTTTCCTCATCTAAAAATTTCTTTTCCGGCTTGGCTGTTTCATACATGATTTGTGTAAGTACTTTTCGTTTGCGCGAATAGTTCAAATCTTCCACATCCACTTCAGGGTGTTCAAATAAAATCTCCAGTTCTTTTCCATTGGCTATATCAAACTTAATCAGCGCTGCCTTATCCCGCTTTAAATTCGAACAGGCATACACATATTTATTATCAAAACTAAAAAACAAGGGATTTACACTTTCTTTAAAATTCGTGCGCAGAACCTGTTTGAAGTTTTGCTTTTCATCATCCCGGTATAACAACACGTTGTTTACTCCATCGCTTTGCACGGCCGCCCGTATCTTGCCATCATGGTCGGTAATCCAGTCGGCCACTCCACCCGGATTTTTTGCCGCAAGCTTTAAATCGCCGGTATTAACATTTAACCGATACACATCAAAGAGCTCCGGATTTTCCTTGTTCATTCCAATTAACATCATCGAATCATTATCCCGCAAATCATCTATAACTTGTGTATTCACTTTTGCAAACGGAGTGAGTTCTTTTCCATTTTTACCATCGGTGTCAACTGCAAACAAGTGAAAGTTTTCATCACCGCCGTTATCCTTTGCATATATAATCCGTTTATCGGTTTTCCAAAAATAACCCGCCACATCCCTGTCTTTTATCGCGGTAACCTGTGTGGTATCGCCTGAACCAATTTTGGTAACAAACACGTTCATTCTTTGATTTACCGGCTTCGTAAAAGCAATATAATCGCCACTGGGAGACAGCATAAAAGAAGCATTCTCCGGATTCCTGAAAAAATCTTTCATGGGTATTACCCGGGGCTGCTTAACAATCTTGTTCTGATCAGAATTACAGGCTAAAAAAATTGAAAACCCAGACAGTAAACCAAATATATAATATATTTTCCTCATTACTTTATCCATTAAACCTCCAAGTTAACGCCAATTAAAGAGCCCGCCAAACCAATATTTGATAATTGGTAAATAAACGTGATAAAGGCTTTTCTGTCGTGCCGGATTCAGCTAACAATTTGCCTATCTTTTGTTATTTCACGGATTCACTAAAAAATAATGAATAACTAAATTAACGACACCCACAAATCTGCTAAAGGCTAAATGCCAACAGCTAAAGGCCTATACCAGATTTCACCTCATTGCACCCTTAGCGGCAATATCACATCAATATCTGCAGTACCTGCCATTGCGCCTCCCGTTTTGGGTGAGCTTGCTGTATAATGCCTCAACAATGCCCTGAAATTTCCGGTCACAGTTCCGTTTGCAGAAGTGATTGCCCTAAATCTTAATCCCAGTTCCATGGGTGGATTTTGCGTATCAAAATCTATTATCTGGGTTAACATTCTGCTGGTGGTTGAAGTATAAAAAAAACGGTGTTCGTTTTGTAACTTTTTTATTTCATCACTTACATTAAATATGGGTGTTTTGCTTTCATCAAAAATCGTTACGCTCACTAAATAAATCCTGTCAGTAATCAATTCAATCGTATCCGCTGTTATCAATGTTCCCGGCCCTCCCGGCTGAGTCCATTTAAAACGTAAAGTATCGCTTGTAAGTGAATCCACAAAGGTAAATTTTACCGTAGTAATCAATTCATTTTCTTCAACAGGGGGTTGGTTGGTTGGTTGCTTTTTGCAGGAAATAAAACCTACAAAAGTTAATACATAAATGATTATATAATATCGTTTCATTATGTTTCAAATTTTTTAATTCAGTTATAAATTATTTCTTCTTTGTTCCTTTGTTACTTTGTAGCAACTGGAATTCCTAAGGCTTCAAAGAAACAAAGGAACAAAGGAAAACAAACTTAATTTTCATTTATTTTATCTAAGTTTTCTATCATACTTAAATTCCTACACTCCTACACTCTTACCCTCTCACACTCCTGAATGCTTCTTCAAAACGGAATCTGCATTCTCCCAATCGCATTAAACCCGGTTTCATCCGCAAAATACCTGAACCGGCTCATATAATCACGATAACTTGTGTTCAATACATTCTGAAAACTCATATTCACTTGCCATGCATTTCCTTTGGCAAAAGGTTTAAAACTGAAACCTCCGTTAACATGCAACAAATTATATCCTGCCGGCGGGTCCTGATAATCGGCTCCGGGAGTAAACCTGTTCTGACGGGCAACAGCAATAAATTGCAACTCCAGATACAAACCTTTTAGCTTTGTTTTGTTTTTAAATAAATAACCCAATTGCGTTTGTAAGCGGTTAGCGGGCATAAACAACAAAGGCTGGTCTGTGCCTGTATTCTGCGCATGCAAATAACTCAACATCATGCCGCCATAAATTTTTGTTGCCGGTTTATAATTTAGGGTAAGTTCTGAACCCAATAGTTGCACATTGTCCTGTGTAAATTGAAAAGTAGGAAAAGCACCCCTGATGGTTAGGGTTGGATCAGCCAATGGTTTTTTATAAATATAATTTTCGTAAAACTGCGTAAAAAAAGTGAGTTCAGTAAACCAGTTTTTATGTTGCCTCTGAAAACTGATTTCTGCCAGGTAACTCCGTTCGGGTTTTAATAAACTATCCCCTTTTTCAAAACTGGCTATACCATAATGTAATCCATAACTATACAACTCGTTTACTGTGGGGGGGCGCCATGCCGAGCTTAGGGTTGCAGTAAAAAACAATTTCTGTATAAGCAGTTTATTGTAATTTATAACCAACGTAGGACTGTTAAAAAATCTTTGATACGTATATTGTTTATATACCCTCGTGTAAGTGGGCACATCCAGCCAACGCATATCATACCGCAAACCAAAAGCAATATTTCCTTCATATAAATCTTTTCTGATTACCGCAAACAGCCCATTGGTTAACGACTTAAACGGCGGAATAATAAACTGCAAACCTGCCACCGTATTGTATTGCCACATCATGTGGGTACCGGCTTTAATATGCCAGTGGTGTGCCCAGCGGGTTTCATAAACAAGATTTCCATTCACACTTTGTATTTCAAAATCCATGGCTGGTTTCCCTTGCAATGCAAGATTATAAACCCTGTCTGCATCATACTCTTTTCTGCGGTTAACTTGCTGTGCGAAACTTAATGATATACTATTGCTTTTGTTGAACCGATACGTTCCTTTCACCGAAAATAAAATATGCTCCACCTCCTGATAAGGTTTTCCGATCTGATAGGTAAATGGTAAAATTACCAATGGCTTATTTGCTTTAAGTGCAGCTTTTAAATCATCTAAATTCCCCAGATGCGATGCCGATAAGATTCCCAGAGTGGTTTTATATCTGCTGAGATTTGTTTCCAGAAAAATCTTTTTATAGCCAAATCCAATAGCCGCCGATTGCGCATTTTCGGCAAAGCCGGTATTACTTAAATTATATTGTGCACTATGGCTGTCACCTGCTTTTCGCAAACTGCCTTGCGTACGCCATACCACAAATGTTTCCTTTCCTTTTCTACCTTCCAGCAATAAGGATACGGCACCCTGTTTGTTGTTGCTGAATACACCTGTTTGCAACAACCTTTTTATTCCGGGTTGATCCAACCAGGGTCGCGGTAAAATTTTTATTACGCCCCCAATGGCATCGGTACCGTACTCAACAGATGCTGCCCCTTTTATCACCTCAATTCTGTTGGCTGAGAAAGGGTCTATTTCAGGTCCGTGATCTTCCCCCCATTGCTGGCCTTCCAGGCGGTTATCTCCCTGCATGGTTACCAAACGCTGACTGTGCATGCCTCTGATTACAGGCTTGGCAATGCCTCCGGCAGAAGACAGGGTTGTAACCCCATTTATATTGGCTAACAAATCGGCAATATTCTGACCTTGTTTTTTAGCAATCTGATTTGGATCCAAAATATCTTTTTTGCGCATGGACGCATCTTTCTCTACTGCTTTTTCCAGCACAATACTTTCATGCAAATGAAATGATTCGGAACATAATAAAATAGTGATGCTTCTGTTTAAAAACATATTTACCATTACATCCTGGTGGTGGTATCCGATATAGGAAACATGCAATACCCATTGTCCGTTTTCCACCGAATCAAAAATTACAATTCCATCCTGATTGCTGATGTGCAAATGTCTGTGCTTTTGCATGCTTACCGAGGCTCCGTATAATGGTTCCATACTCAGGCTATCAAGAATTTTTACCTGTAAATGCAAATTTTGGGCATTGATTGAACCCATACCCAGGTAAATTAAAATGAGTACCAATGCACCAAAGTTTTTTTTTGCCTGCAGTATTTTTACATAAAATATTTTAATCATTAAAGATATCTGATTACCGGGTCACGATGAATGCTTTGTTGTATCAGGAAATGGGGGGTTCTCCCAATCAAGGGTGCGAAAGTAAATAAAAAAGAAATTGAAAATTAAGTTCGTTAAGATTAAAACCGGTTTAAAGCATATTATAAATCATCCATTTTTTGATTGTAAAATTCGTTTTGCATTTTTTGCAAACCCATTGTTTTTAAAATCAAACACTTATATTTGATTTAGAAATAAACTTATGAAAATAAAACTACCCATACTGTTTTTTTTACTTTTACACGGGTACCTGCTTACTGCAGTTTCTCCCAACAAACCGGAAAACAAAAATATTTCTGATGTCAGGCCTGCATCTGTTCAATATGGCTTTATTGAAAATAAAGGACAGGTATTTGACCAGTTTAACAAACCAAACAAGGCTGTGTTATACCTGTTCAATGGTTTGGATATTCATGTACAACTTAAGCAAAATTCATTTAGCTATGAAACGTATCGAAGTACTGCAACACAAAAACGTAAGGCCCCCAATAAGCAGATACCTGCTAATCCGGATTTGTTAACAAACTTCAATTTTTTAGTTCACCGGATCGATATTACTTTTTTAGGCTCCTCAAAAAACCCGGACATTTTGCATGAGCAACCTGCACCTGATTTCATAAATTATTTTTCTTCCATCACCGGTCAGTCCGGTGTCACACAGATTCATCACTATCAAAAAATTACTTACCAGAATATTTATCCAAATATAGATGTAGAATTCCTGTTAAATCTGCCCGATGCAAATGAAGAAAATGATTATAAACAGGGGCAGTTCAAATATAATTTCATTATTCATCCGGGAGGAAATATCAATGATATTAAATTAAAGTTTGAAGGTGCAGATAAATCAATGTTAACAGCAGAAGGGCATATAATCCTCGAAACTTCTAATGGTAAAATTGACGAGAGCATTCCATACAGTTTTCAAACATTGGTGAATAATGAGAAACAAAGTGTAAACGCATATTACATCAGGAAAGAAGAAAACATTTTTGGCATTGCCGTTGAAGGATATGATAAACAAAAAACCCTTGTAATAGACCCTGCCCCCTGGTCGACTTATTTTGGTGGTAATGGCGAAGACCGGGGAACAAAAGTTGCCGTTGATAAAAATGGGAATATATTGGGCACCGGCACAACATCCACATCAACCGGTTTAGCTACTGCCGGTGCTTATCAAACTTCCGTTTCGGGAAACTTTGATGCCTTTATCATAAAATACAATCATTCGGGTATGCGGCTTTGGAGCACTTATCTGGGAGGCTCTGGTCAGGATAACGGAAACGATATTGCGGTTGATCAGAACAATAATATTTTTATCACGGGAAATACCCTTTCATCTTCAGGAATTGCAACTGCCGGTTCCCATCAGAGTACATTTGGAAATGGCTCATCTACCGGGGATGCATTTTTAATGAAATTCAATGCATCCGGCGTAAAACAATGGGGAACCTATATAGGAGGTTCAGGCGATGATTATGGAGATGGGATTGCCATTGAACCCAATGGCAATTTGTATATTTCAGGTTTCACAAATTCCGCTTCACTGGCAACATCAGGAGCATTTCAGACTTCAAACAACGGAAATTACGATGCTTTTCTGGTAAAATTTAATTCGGCGGGTATTCGGCAATGGTGCACATACTATGGCAGCATCTATGAAGATTACGGATATAAAGTAACAACGGATGCAAATGGAAATGCAAGCATGATCGGCTATACCGTTTCTAATTATGGAATCACCACATCAGGTGCTTTTCAAACCACTTTTGGGGGCAATGGAGATGCCTTTTTGGTAAAATTCAACGCAGCTGGTGACCGCCTTTGGTGTACCTATATTGGTGGAAATAACCTGGATTATGCTTCCGATGTATCTACTGATATATCGGGTAATATCCTCGTTGCAGGAACCAGCGCTTCAACAAATGGAATCGCATCATCCGGAGCATTCATGACTGTAAAGTCGAGCGGATACGATGCCTTTATTGCAAAATACAACCCGGCGGGATCCCGGTTATGGTCGAGTTATATTGGCGGCGGCTATGATGAAGGAGCCCTGGGAATCTGTTCAGATATTCAGGGAAACATTGCAATTACCGGTTATACGTATTCCAGCCTTGGGTTCACTTCTTCCGGTGCATATATGGAAGATTTTGGAGGAGACGTTGATGCCTTTATTGTAAAGTTTGATTCCCTGGGATATCGTCAATGGTCGACGTATTATGGCGCAGATAATCTCGAACAGGGAAATGGATTGTGCGTGGATTCATCAGGTAACATCTTCGTAACCGGCATTACTTCATCCACAAGCGGAATTTCATCACCCGGTGCCTTTCAGACAAATTATGGGGGAGGCGTTTACGATGTTTTTATGGGCGCATTTACACCGGGCGGGTCTTTACTTCTGATTCAAAACAATACCATAGGCAGCTCACAACAAATTTGTCAGGGATCATATCCGGCGTCATTAAACGGTTCAGTACCCCTGGGTGGCAATACTGCAAAATTTTATATTTGGCTGAGTTCTGTAAATGGCCCAAATTCAGGTTTTGTTCCCGCTTCATTGCCCAATAGTTTTATTAATTATTCTCCAAATTCATTAATAAGCAATACCTGGTATAAAAGAGTTGTTATCTCCGGAGATTTAAAAGATACTAGCCAGCCGGTACTTATAAGCATCATTCCAAAACCAGTAGCAGGCTTTACTATAAACAATCCATTACAATGTTTAAACGGCAATCATTTTATTTTTACCGACACAAGCTATGCAAATACCGGAACCTATACCCGCTTATGGAATCTGGGTGCGGGATTAACAGACACTTCTTCACTCCCGTCGCCTGAAAGAAATTATTATTCGGCAGGATCATTTTATATTAAACTGATTGCGACCGGCAGTTCGGGATGTAAAGATTCTCTTATAAAAACCATAAACACCCGGCCCAATCCGGTTGCTGGTTTTTCAATTAATAGTACCCTGCAGTGTGTCAATAATAACGTATTTTTCTTATACGATACTTCTACTTATCCGTTTGGTACGGCATCCAGAGTATGGGATTACGGAGATGGTAATTTTTCAACCGAGGCGAATCCTGTTAAATCATATATTCAGGAAGGTACCTATAAAATCAGGCTGATTGCCTTGTCGGTGAATGGTTGCCAGGATTCCGCTTCCAAAACAGTTCGATTGTTTCCAAAACCCACAGCAGGATTTAGTGCTAATAACCTCGCCCAATGTTTAAGCGGGAATAATTTTATATTCCAGGATACGTCAATTAATATGTCAGGAACACTCTCAAGAATCTGGTCATTCAGTACACTTGAAACCTATACCAGTGCAAACATTAATAAAAGCTTTTCTCTGGCAGGAATATATGAAGTTAAGCTTTCACTGATTTCAGATAATAACTGCAGAGACTCCGTATCTAAAACACTTCATGTATTTCCTCAACCTTTCGCTAATTTTTCCATCAACAACAATGAACAATGTTTGGCCGGCAACAGCTTTACATTTACTGATCTTTCTTCAGCGGCTTCCGGATTACTTTGGCGTTACTGGAATGCAGGGGATTTAACATCAAATACCAATGCTGTTTTTACAAAATCGTACACCCAGGCAGGCGTTTATTATGTAAAATTAATCATTGCAGATTTAAATCAATGTAAAGACAGTCTGATTCAATCCCTGCGCGTAAAGTCCAATCCTGCAAAGCCTGTAATTACAGCAATTTCAAGTACCCTGCTGCAAAGTACCCCCGCACATACTTATCTTTGGTTTTATAATAACAACCCGCTTGTTAATTCAAATCAGCAACAACTTATCATCAGTCAAAACGGAAATTACAAAGTTACCATTGACAGTACAAACGGTTGCAGCAGCACCTCCGATATTTTTAATGCAACAAAAGTAAGCGCTGCAGAAATATGGGGTGGCAAAGGAATTTCAATATATCCCAATCCTTCCGGAAATGAGGTGTTTTTAATCTCTCTTCTGAACCAAAACCTGAATGATGTAAGTATTGAAATTTTTGATATGCAGGGAAACATACAGCTCACACAAACACAAAATATTTTGGTTAATGAACCTGTAAAAATGGATATAAGTTCATTAAGTAATGGAGTATATATCTTATTGCTCAATAATAAAGCCACCAGGCTTGTAAAACATAATTAATTCTAAATATTTCCCGGCATAGAAATCTTCATGCTTTTTTCAACAATTGTAAGTTATCTTTGACTGTGTATAATTTATGCGATTTTCATTTTTATTATTAGCATCATTGTTTTTTTCACACCTGATCGTGAATGCCGGTAAAACAACGGAAAAGCCCTTTGTTTACGGATTTATTGAGAATAAAGGCCAGTTTTTTGATCAGAATAATAAAACAAACAGGGACGTTTTGTTCCTGTTCAGTGATCCCGGATTTCATGTTCAGTTAAAACAAAATGGGTTTAGTTATGAAGTGTTTAAACCCTTAAATAAATCTGAAACCACTCACTCTATTCATAGAATAGATATTTCATTTACAGGTTCAAATGCAACAGATACAAAAACAACGGTTAGCGGGAATAAACAAAGCGTCTTCAGTATAATTCCTTCTGAACCCGGAGCAGGTTTTATCAATTACTATAACGATGAATCATTAAACAAGTCACAGTTACACATTAATCATTATCATAAAATAGTTTACAAAAATGTTTATCCTCAAATTGATATTGAATTTTTAATTAATACTTCCGGCAAACCTGCTAAAGATGTAACCGATCATAGCCGGTTTAAGTATAACTTCATCATTCATCCTGGGGGTAATATCAATCATATTCAATTAAAAATTGCGGGAGCTTTTAAAACCGTTTTAACAGAAGATGGAAATATTTTAATCAAAACGGCTTTTGGGAATATTCTGGAAAAAATCCCATACAGTTATCAAGTGAATCGTTCCATTCAAACCAAATTTATGCAAACAGGAGAGAACCTTTTTGGGTTGCAGGCTAATGATTTTGATACAACAAAAACTCTGGTAATCGACCCGGTACCCTGGGCTACTTATTTTGGAGGAAATAATGATGACCGGGCTAACGGGGTGGCCATCAATTCACTGGGAGAACCTGTAATTACAGGATTTACATCATCGGCTTCAGGCCTGGCAACATCGGGTGCCTACCAATCAACCTATGGCGGAAATATTGATGTTTTTGTGGCAAAGTTTAATGCCTCAGGGGCATGCCTCTGGGCAACTTATTTTGGTGGCCCCGATTTGGAAAACGGAATCGATATAAGCGTTGATTTAAATGACAATATTTTAATAACGGGTTATACACTTTCCGCAACAGGTATCGCTACAATGGGTGCCCACCAAACTACTTTTGGGGGAGGCACAACTTATGGAGATGCATTTATAGTTAAATTTAATGCGGCGGGAACACGCTTATGGGGTACTTATTACGGAGGTGATAACGATGATTACGGGAATGGAATAGTATGTGATAAAAACGGAAATATTTTTTTAACCGGATACACAACATCAGACTATCCCGTCCAGTCAATTGCAACATCCGGTGCTTTTCAAACAATTCTTTCGGGAGGACCGGATGCAATCATTGCAAAATTTAATGCATCCGGAGTCCGGCAATGGGGCACATATTATGGCAATGTGTATCCCGATTATGGTTGTAAAATTGCAATTGACAGTATGGAAAATCTGGCAGTTTCGGGTATAACCTACTGCGATTCGGGGATGGTTACCACGGCTGCATTTAAAACTCAATATGGCGGTAATGGAGATGCTTTTTTACTGAAAATTTCTCAGGCAGGGAGCAGATTGTGGTGTACCTATTTTGGGGGTAGCGGATACGATTATGGAATTGATATTGCTTTTGACAGGAGCGGAAATATTTTTATGACCGGGTCAACAAACTCTGATAGCGGTATCGCTTATTCGGGAGGCAATCAATTGATCAAATCTGCCCTGGGCGATGCGTATCTGGTTAAATTTAATGCTGCCGGCTCGGTATTGTGGTCGACTTATTACGGGTCAAAAAATGAAGATGGTACTTTTGCACTTACCACAGACCGCGAAAACAATATTTTGATTACCGGATTTACCAATTCAGATTCAGGCATGGTGACTGGTTTGGTTCATCAGAATGTTTTTGGCGGAACCCATGATGCGTTTCTTGCAAAATATAATTCTGCCGGCAACAAATTATGGAGCGGCTATTTTGGTTCAGGCAATGCCGATGAGGGAACCGGAATTGCCTGCGACAGTACGGGGAATATTTTTGTATGCGGTTTAACTTCTTCTACTGACCATATTGCATCTCCGGGAGCTTACCACACAATATATGGTGGTGGAGCGTATGATGCTTTTTTAGCGGCTTTTACTAAAAACGGGGGATTGTTAACGATTAAAAACAATACCATTGGAAACAGCCAGCAACTTTGCAGGGGGAATACTCCCGATACCCTCCATGGCTCAACCATTACGGGGGGTTATTCTTCACATCAATATATGTGGTTAAGCTCAAACAGCGGAATAAATTCAGGATATTCACCTGCTCCTGCACCCAACACAATTAAAGACTATATTCCCACAAAAAGCGATACGGATACCTGGTACAAAAGACTGGTTATCTCGGGCGAATTTTATGATACTTCTGCTGCTATAAAAATTAAAGTAAACACACAACCCGAAACCGCATTTACTATTAATGACAGCGTTCAGTGTTTGGATGAAAATTATTTTATTTTTTCAGATATCTCCATTGCACACAGTCAGGATGCAAGAATCTGGAATCTGGGAACCGGTGCGAATGATACAGGTTCTTTGTTGAGCCAGGCCAAAAAGTATGATTCGCCCGGCAATTATGTTGTTAAATTAACGCGGATAGCCAATGAAGGATGCATGGACAGTACTTTCAGAATCATTGCAGTTAATCCAAATCCGTTTAAACCCATAATTACCATGCTGGCCAATAATACACTCTTTAGCTCCCCTGCCCATACGTACGAATGGTTTTATAATAATTCGCTAATATACGATTCAACCCGTCAGTATTTAATCATCAATAAAAATGGGATCTATAAAGTTAAAACTTTTGGCACCAATGGCTGCAGTAATATATCAGATGAATTTTCAGCAACTACGGTGGGCCTAACACAAGTCATGAAAGAAGATGATTATATTATTTATCCGAACCCTGCCACAGACATATTATATATATACGCCGGCAGGAATGCAGAAAGTATAAATATTGAAATAAACAATATGAAGGGTTCAAACCTTATAAAAACAACTGAAAATATTTTAGCTGATGAACCGGTAAAAATAGAATTGAGTAAATTGCCTGAAGGTATCTATATTTTGATGATTAATAAAAAAGCATTCAAATTGCTGAAGTATTGATAAAGTTATTTGGTTTTAGGTTTTAGGTTTTAAGAATCCGTAGCAAATCATTATTCAAAAAATAGACTTCTTTGCCGTCTGTTTTTTTACTCAATATCCCTTGTCCTACCAATTCATTCATATATTTTGTGATGGTGGTCCGGCTGGTTTTTCCTACCGCATCTCCAATTAATTTTGCCTTTACATAAGGCTGTGAAAACAACAGTTCATTTACCTCCTTTGAATACCAGCCAATAGCAGACCTGCCCTGCAAATAGGTTGATTCCATTTGGGCAACAATATCATCTATCATTCCATTGCTGTGCCGGGATGTTCGCTCAACAGCCTCCAGCATAAATAATATCCAGGGTTTCCAGGCCTTGCGTTGGGTAACAGCACCGAGGGTAAAATAATATTCATCTTTATTTTCGATGATGTACTTACTCAGATAAAGAACGGGATGCGATAATAGTTTTTGGTTTACCAGATACAGTAAATTTAAAATACGACCTGTTCTGCCATTGCCATCAGTAAAGGGATGTATCGCCTCAAACTGGTAGTGTGCAATAACCATTTTAAGCAGGGGATCGGCGGTAAATTTTTTGTGATCATTTAAATAGCTCACCAGATTTTTCATTTTATTTTCAATAATCCCTTTACCCCTTGGCGGAGTATAAACCACTTCACCCGATCTGAACTCACTTTGGCCCCGTTTGATTACCACCAAAGATTGTGGGGGCCTGAAGCCTTCGCTCGTATTTTTTACCTCTCTGAATATTTTAACAATAGCGCGTTCATTAATTTTACCGGTTTTGCTTATCTGGTGGTAACCTGCCCACATGGCTTCCCGGTAACGCAAAACCTCTTTTACACTGCTGTTTGCATTCTCTTCTTTCACGGTTTCCGAAATCGCCTTGTACAATTCATCTTCCGTAGTAAAAATATTTTCAATCTCCGACGAACTTCGAGCCTCCTGCAGCGAAAGGGTATTAACGAGCATGCCCGGATTGGGTAAACGTAAAATATTTTTATTGAGCTCTGCCAATGCCCTGCTGGCATAACCCCATTTCATCAATATTTCCATATCCATTATGGATTCAGATGGTGGCAATAAAGGCAACTCATTAAAGGGATTCTTTCGATCGTATTTAACCATACTTTATATGTTCATTTTTTATACAATTACTGAACACAATACAAATATATGTTCATTTTTTATATTTCAAAACATTATATGTCCATTTTTTATCAAATATTTGAACATATCCGGATTATGTGTTCATTTTTTATCTACTCTTTACTATATGTTCATTTTTTGGCATAAATTTGAACACATAGCGCATATATGTTCACTTTTATTCAAATATTTTTTATATGTCCATTTAATGGCATATAATTGAACATATTCCAAATACCTGTTCAACTTTACCTGATTTAAAAACCGATCATTATTCGTAAAGCTTTCACAGTAAAATTTAAATACTTTTTTAGTAAACGAATATTTAAAACTAATTTCGCCCCGAATTCAACTTTATTCTTATCCGATTTTATCAAAATGAGCAGAAAAGATTTACATGCCGCAACCGGAAATACAATCAGTTGCAAAGGATGGATACAGGAAGCCGCCCTGAGAATGCTATATAACAATCTGGACCCTGATGTTGCAGAACGCCCTGAAGATTTGATTGTTTATGGTGGTATCGGCAAAGCTGCACGCAATTGGGAATGTTTTGACCTGATTGTGAAAGCCCTGCATGATCTGGAAAATGACGAAACGTTAATTATTCAAAGTGGTAAGGCGGTAGGCATTTTACCTACGCATAAAGACGCCCCCCGGGTAATCATATCAAACAGCATGCTGGTGCCCAAATGGGCCAACTGGGAAACCTTTCATGAACTCGACAAAAAAGGCCTGATGATGTATGGACAGATGACAGCAGGAAGCTGGATTTACATTGGCTCACAGGGAATCGTACAGGGCACCTATGAAACGTTTGCTGAAGCAGCCCGGCAGCATTTTGGAGGCTCCTTAAAAGGTACTTTAACGGTTACGGCCGGTTTGGGTGGAATGGGAGGTGCACAACCCCTGGCGGTTACCATGTGCAATGGGGTATGCCTGGCTGCCGAAATGGTTGAATGGCGCATCAAAAAACGTATCGAAACCCGTTATCTCGACAGGATGAGCCGCAATATTGACGAAGCGATTGATTTGGCCCTGCGTGCCAAAGAAGCTGGAGAAGCCTTGTCGATAGGCGTTGTGTGCAATGCCATTGATTTGCTTGAGCGCATGATTGAACGTAATATTACACCCGACTTGTTAACGGATCAGACCTCGGCACATGACCCTTTGAATGGTTATTATCCCGAAGACCTGGCAGAAGAAGTAGCAGACCGCATGCGTAAAACAGACCCTGATAAGTACATCAGGCTTTCTTTGGATACCATGGCACACCATGTAAAATTAATGCTTGAGTTAAAATCGCGGGGCGCGGTAACTTTCGATTATGGCAATAACCTGAGGGGCCAGGCAAAAGACCAGCGTGGGGTTATGAATGCATTTGATTTTCCGGGATTTGTACCCGCTTATATTCGTCCCTTATTTTGCGAAGGGAAAGGGCCCTTCCGCTGGGTTGCATTAAGTGGTGACCCAAATGATATATATGTAACCGATCAGGTGATGAAAGAACTGTTTCCCGAAAATGCTTCCCTGCACCGCTGGCTGGATATGGCCCGCGAACGAATCGCATTCCAGGGCCTGCCTGCACGCATTTGCTGGATCGGTCAGGGCGACAGGCAAAAAGCGGCACTTGCATTTAACGATCTGGTTAAAACAGGTAAGGTAAAAGGTCCGATTGTAATCGGCCGTGATCATCTCGATACCGGCTCGGTAGCTTCACCCAACCGTGAAACCGAAGCCATGAAAGACGGCAGTGATGCAGTTGCCGACTGGCCCATTTTAAACGCCTTAATCAATACCGCCGGAGGTGCAAGCTGGGTGAGCGTGCATCATGGTGGAGGAGTTGGAATGGGTTACAGCATTCATGCAGGAATGGTAATACTGGCTGATGGGACCGATGAAGCTGCGCTTCGCCTGGCCCGTGTACTGCACAACGATCCGGCCATGGGAGTAATACGCCATGCCGATGCCGGATACGATATTGCCATTGATACCGCAAGAAAACATCGCCTGGATTTGAAACAAAGACTTGAAGGCAAACAGAATGTGTCTTGAATGAAAAAAACACTGCCATTTATCCTTCTTACTTTACTAATAACTTCCTGTTCCCTGCTTGGGTTCAACATGAAAAAAAAAGCAGCACGGAAGGCTGCAAAGTACCCGGTATTTACTGAAAAAGATTCTTTATTGGGATATCTGAACCCTTACAGAAATAGCTTTGATGTTTATTATTACAAACTGAATATTGATTTTAATATCGAACAAAAAACAATCAAGGGTTCGGTTGATATTCATCTTAAGGCTTTAAAGAATCTTGATACCATTCAGTTGAATTTAAGGGATAATATGAAGCTGAATCAAATTCAGTTTGAATCGTCAAACCTGAGCTTTAAACGAAAACTGGATGCAGTGTTTGTTGTTTTTAACAGAAGCATTCTGGCAGGCGAAAAAATAATAATCCGGGTATTTTATGAGGGCAAACCCGTAGAGGCTCCCCGACCGCCCTGGAAGGGAGGATTTGTGTGGAAAAAGGATCAGCTTAAAAATCCTTGGATTGCGGTGGCATGCGAAAAGATCGGCGCAAACATTTGGTGGCCTTTAAAGGACCATAATTCGGATGAGCCCGATAGTGCTTCCTTAAATTTTACCGTTCCAGTTGGACTCATTTGTGTGAGCAATGGGATACTCATGGAACGTGTCATCAAACCGAATAATAGGGAAACTTTTTGCTGGAATGTAAGCGCTCCGATTAATACTTATAATATTACCTTTTACATTGGGGACTTTCAACACTTTTCAATTCCCTACGATACTGTTAATGGAAAGCTTTTAAATTTCTATGTATTAAGCAACCACCTTGAAACAGCCCGGGAACATTTTAAACAAACAAAAGGAATCATTCAGTTCTTCGAAAAAATTTACGGAGAATATCCTTTTTGGAACGATGGATATAAACTAATTGAAAGCCCCTATGCCGGGATGGAACATCAATCAGCCATTGCTTATGGGAACAAATATAAAAACAATGCCGATGGATTTGATTATATCATCCTCCATGAAACAGCGCATGAATGGTGGGGAAATGCGGTATCCGCCGGCGATTATGCCGATATCTGGATTCATGAAGGTTTTGCAACTTATAGTGAAGCCCTTTTTCTTGAGGATAAATATGGCTATGACCGGTATATCAATTACCTTAATTTTTACAGCACCCTCATCGCCAATAAAAAACCGGTAGTGGGTCCACGCAATGTGAATTACTGGGATTATAAAGATTCTGACCCCTATTTGAAAGGTGCTTTAATGCTGCACAGTTTAAGGGGCACTATTGGAAACGATAAAGTATTTTTTGATATCCTGAAATCATTCTATAGCAAGCATAAATTTACAATAGTAAATTCATCAAACTTTATTGAAATGGTGAATGAAAAAACCAAAAAAGATTATAACTGGTTCTTTAAGCAGTTTTTATACAATCGTAAACCTGCGAGATTTAAATATAAAACCGAATTAAATCCTGCAAACAATTTATGGTATATGAAGTACAAATGGATGGATACTGACCCGGGTTTTAAAATGCCAATAGATATTCATGACGGATGGCGGATTATACGACTGTATCCTACTTCTGAAGAGTCGACTTATGAAATTCAAAGCATGGAAAAGTTTTCAATAAATAACCGGTCATTTTATTTTACAACAGAGCAGGTAAAATAAACAAGGGATGACGCAACGCTGCATCATCCCTTGTTATAAATGTATGTTTGTTTGCTCAACCCTTAATTTGAAATCAGTTTATTTGCAATAATCCTTACTTTAATATTAAACTTATCCATGATTGCCTTATCGCCAATATTTTCATAGAATTTTCCGGAGCCATATTTAATATCATAGTCGGTTCTGTCGATATCAAATTCTGTATTCACAATTACCTGGTTTTTATTAATAACCACAATGGCAGGAAATGTTATCTCTTTTGTGATACCTTTAATCGTTAAATCCGCAACGATCATATAATTATCAGCAAAATCCCCTTTGATTGCTTTTGCAGATTTTACCTTTAAAACAGCTGTATTAAATTTTTGAACACTAAAAAAATCATCACTTTTTAAATGGTTTACCAGTTTATCATGGTATTCGCCTTTTAAATCAGTAACATCCATGGTATTCATGTCTATTGTTATTAAGGCACCAACCAATGTGTTGTTTATAATATTAATGGTTCCGCTGCCGAAGTTTAAAGTTCCTGAATGTTCGCCCGTTACTTTTTTAGCGTTCCATTTTAAAGAAGAAGCCGCAGCATCTACCTGATAATTAATTTCAGTTGTTTTTTTTAATTTTTTAACGGGAGGAGCTGCAAAAACTGATATTCCCAGACCTGTCACGGTTAACATAAAAATGTACTTTTTCATTTGTTTATTTATTTATCTATTTATTTAATTTATCTAATAATTCATTTAACAATCTGGCCTCCTCAATGTTTAAAGGGCCAATCTTTTCATCGAAATCCTGATAATCCAGGTCAATTTTTTCCAGCAGCTTTAAGCCTTCATCCGTAATAATTATATCAACCTGCCTTCTGTCGGCCTTACATTCTTTTCGGGATACCAGGTTCTTATGTTTTAATTTTTCTACCAGCCGCGAAGCATTGCTCATTTGGTCCAGCATTCTTTCCTGTAACAAACAAACACTGGCAGGTTTGGGAAATTGTCCCCGTAAAATTCTCAACACATTATATTGTTGCGGAGAAATATCGTAATTCTTAAAAAATCGCATCTGCCGGGCATTAATCGTACCGGCGGTGTAAATAAGATTTAACATCATTTTATGATGCTCACTGTTAAACTTTGTTTGCTTTATGGATGTTTCTAAATTCATTTGCAGGAACAAATTTACATGTATATACATTTATTGTACAAACATTATTTTTTATTTCGCTATATCTTATTGATAATAAGTCGATTTATTTTGCCTTATACAATTTAAAATGTAATTTAATTTTGGATTTTAGAAGTTTATTTTACTAACTTCGAATAATGGAAACTTGTAATTAATAAGCCATCATCATGAAAAAATTATTTTTTTTGTTTTTATTCTCTCCTATAGCAGCATTTGCCTTAGGAAAGCCCGAAAATTCAGAGTTATTGGTGCTCTATGGAATCCTGTTGGGATTTCTTGGTGCCTGGTTCGGCATAGAAAAAGGAATTTATTGGCTTAAGGAATTTTTACATAAAAGAAAACTTCACAAGCAATTGGAAGAAAATACCTCAACAAACCCACCTTCTGATTTTAGTGGAGGTTATAATAGTTAATTACTTTTATATCAATTGTTTACCTTTTTAAGACAGGATATAACTACAAAACATTTACGGCACCAAAAACTTTTCAGATTTAGAAAAAACAACAGGTAACGTGCATAAAAAGGACGTTTTACGCGCTCAATATCCCAGGAACCGCATTTTGGGCAATGTCCATTAAGTTGGTATTTAAAAACCTGATTGCTCATTTTAATGCAATATTAATTTTTGTGCAATACTAATCCTTTCATCAGAAAAGGTACAATAATTAACCTGTTTAAGGAAACTTTAAGTTTTATTTACATTTATTTTACACTTTTTAATGATACGCATATCAGGAACAGGTGCTGTAACGGGCAATACATGTGTTTAAATTTTAAATCGAAAGCGCTGTTATTATTTTATATTTGGTATTACTTTGCAAACTTTAACATAAACAACCGTGCTATTTAAACAAATTGTTGGCCAGGATTATATAAAGGACCGTCTTATAAACATGGCTTCCGAAGGAAGAATTAGCCATACACAGCTGTTTGCCGGTCCTGAAGGAAGCGGGAACCTACCATTGGCTATTGCATTTGCCCAATACGTAAATTGCCTGAATCCTCAGATTGATGACAGTTGCGGAATGTGCTCTTCCTGTGTGAAGTTTGACAAACTCATTCATCCGGATTTGCATTTTACAGTACCCACAATTTCTCCTTATAAATTAAGTCGTGAACTGGCTGAAGACTGGCGGGAATCATTTATAAAAAATCCGTACCTATCTGATTTTGACTGGCTCAATACACTTGATTCGGGTGCCAATAAACAGGGTAATATTACCATTGATGAATGCCGTGATGTAGTGCATCGTTTAGGACTTACAGCCTATGAGGCTAAATTTAAAACGCAGATTATCTGGCAACCCGAGCATTTAAAAAACGAAGGCAATGTTCTGCTAAAATTACTGGAAGAACCTCCCCTGGGAACTTTAATTATTTTGGTGGCAAACAATACAGAAAAAATAATTGCAACCATCCTGTCGAGATCTCAAACGATAAAAATTCCGAAATTAAAGGATGCAGAAATTGAGAAGGCTTTAATTACAAATCATGAATGTACGCCCCAAAAAGCAACGGATATTGCACGTCTTGCTGATGGCAACTACAACCTGGCAATGAGTTTGGCGGGGATGGAACACGATGGTTATTTTTTGCAATTCAGCAACTGGATGCGGTTTTGTTATAGCGGCAAAATAGACGAAATGCAGAAATGGGTTGATGAAATAAGTGGTTCGGGTAGAGAATACGTAAAAAACTTTATCGGATATACTTCTCAAATGATACGTGCCGCGTTTATTTACCGCTATGGGGATCAAAAATTATTACGGGTAAATGATCAGGAATTACAGTTTTTGTTAAAGTTTACAAACTTTATTCATTCGCAAAACATTCCTGAAATTACTAAAGCACTCGATGAGGCTGTGATATTTACAGAAAGGAATGCCAACCTAAAAATAATGTTTTTAAATCTTTCTTTGTATATTGGCAGACAATTGAAGAGTGGAGCAAAAGCAGCTTAACAGTTTAAAAAAAATTTGAGATTGCATGCGTGCAACATTTATGTTTAACTTTTATCAGAGCAGGAAGTATATAAAATGGGATGTGGTTCAGGAAGTTGCAGCACAGGCGGCTGTACCACCGGAGGTTGCAGCAGTGGCGGTTGCAGCACAGGTGGATGTAATAAATTAAATACCTATAACTGGTTAAGTGAGATGGATCTTCCACCTCATATGAAACCATTCGATATTGTTGAAGTCAGGTTTAAAGGTACACGTAAAGAATTTTATAAAAATTCATATCATATTGATTTTTATATTAATGAGTTTGTAGTTGTTGAAACCGAAAATGGTTACGACATTGGCAAAGTTGCCTTAAAAGGGGAACTGGTTAAATTGCAGTTGAAAAAATTTAACCGGAGTGAAAACGATACCGATTTTAAAAAGATTACCAGAAGGGCAAGCGAGGCTGATATAGCCAAATGGAAAGAAAACCAGGAACTTGAAGTTCCTACTATGTATAAAGCCCGAAGCATCGCCATGGAGCTGGGTTTGAGCATGAAACTAAGCGATGTTGAATATCAGGGCGACCGGCGCAAAGCAACTTTTTTTTATACTGCAGAAGATCGGGTTGATTTCAGGGAATTGATAAAGCGACTTGCTGATTCTTTTAAAGTACGCATAGAAATGCGTCAGGTTGGATACCGGCAAGAGGCAGCACGTTTAGGGGGTATTGGTAGTTGTGGGCGCGAATTGTGCTGCAGTACCTGGCTTACAGATTTTAAACTTGTTCATACAAATGCCGCACGTTACCAGAATTTATCACTGAATCCTTTAAAACTTAGCGGGCAATGTGGTAAGTTAAAATGCTGTTTGAATTACGAATTGGACAGTTATATGGAAGCCCTGGGCGAATTTCCAACTGAAAATACAGTTACACTCCAGTTTGCAAATGAGAAAACATATCGCTCGGTTAAAACAGATATCCTAAAACGTATGATGTGGTTCGCCCCTCAAACGGAAATGGGAGGTGAATGGATTAGCTTTCCGGTTAAACAGGTCAGAGAATTTCAGGACAGTAACAGAAAAGGAGAAAAACCCGAATTGGTGCTTTTTGAGAAAAAACCCCTTAAACCTGAAAAAGCAGAACTTGAGTTTAAAAATGATATGGGTGTTGACAGTCTTACCCGCCTGGATGAACGCGACAGAAGCAAACGAAATTCCGGTGACCGGAATAAGAGTAACCGGAATCGCGGAGCACAAAATAAAGGCATCGGCTTTACAAATAAGCCTGCACCGGAAACCCCGGATAAATCAGCAGTTAATCCGAACAGAACGGTTCCGAATCAACAAAATAAAATTCAGCAAAATCCGAATCAGCAGAATCCAAATCAGCAAAATCCAAATCGTAAACCCAACAATTTTAACAGAAACCGTAACAATCAAAACCGCAAACCTAAACCTTAATTGAACAGGTATATGAAAAATATTTATCTGGTATTGTTATGCGCTTTATTTTGCATTGAAGCCTGCGATAAAGCGCGTTTGTTTGATGAAAATAAAGAAATTGCAAACGAGCAATGGTACTATAAAAACCATTTATTGTTTGATGTGAACATTGAGGATACCAATAAATTTTATAATATTTATGTGAACCTGAGAGTGAGCAATGATTATAAATACTGCAATTTATTTATGATGCTCCATCAAACCAGTCCGAGTAAACTTACACTAAAGGAACGAAAGGAATTTATACTTGCTGATGAAAGCGGAAGATGGCTGGGTAAAGGTTTGGGAGATTTATATGATTATCAGATACAGGTTTATCCAAACATCAAATTTCATGAAAGAGGAATTTACCGTTTTGAACTGGAACAAAATATGCGTAATGATACTTTATTGAATGTAAAATCAGCAGGGATAAGAATTGAAGAGGCTGCTTTGGTGAAGTAAAGTAATTTATTTAAACCATCGTTCTGCAATTCTGATGGTATAGTTGCAAAAATCATAGAGTCCTTTGTTATAGGTTTCATTACCCAAACTGTTTCCTTCATGATCCAGTGCTTCCTTTGTATCATGTGATTCGAATATACGTGCAGATACTATGGAATCGTGGTTACTGAAACTAATCAGCTTATTTACAATTTGCATGAGATGTACGGCAGGAGCTTTCCCTCCTCTACCGGTTGAAACCCCAACAAATGCGAATACTTTGTTGTTAAATATATTATTATAGGGCCGTTCCGGCAACAGGTGCAGCATATTTAATATTTCGGGTGTTGTACTCCAGTTGTATTCAGGTGATATAAATATAACTATATGTGCTTCATCTAATTTATCAATCAAATACTTCTGAAAAGCAGTTAAAGTACCTGGGTTCAAACCGCCCTGGGCTATTAATGGAATATCGTATTCCATAAAGTCAACGATACGCACCGCATGTTTCGGTTCAAGTAATTTTTTAATGGCCTCTGCAACCCGGATCGTATTGTTGTTGGAACGGGCCGAGCCTGATAAAAGTGTAATACGCATAATTATTTTTCTTATTTCAATCTATACTTTTCAATATATCGGTATAAATTAAAATTCAACCCGGTGGTTTCTGATTTTAAATCGTTTTCAAGCATATTAAAATCAATATCATTTGTTCTTAATGCTTTAATCATTACCAATGCTTTTTGGGCCAAAAGATGTATTTTTTTGAAAGAGTTAACCGGAATAAATGCGTGATTGTGAATCGCCTGCACCAATAAATCAATACCTTGCTGTTGGCTGGCAATGGTTTTTATTACCGGAATTTCCCATTGTTCGCTTGCATTGATATGGGCTAATGCTGCCAGATTTTTATAGAAAATATCGGCCCCTTCCCGATCCGCTTTGTTGAGTACAAAAATATCGGCTATTTCCAATACACCACTTTTCATTGTTTGAATATCATCACCTGCCTCAGGCACCAAAACCAGAACCGTTGTGTCGGCCAATCCTGCAATTTCTACTTCACTTTGCCCTACACCCACAGTTTCAATAATAATATAATCAAAGTGAAATGCTCTTAAAACATCACAAACTTCAAATATTTTTGGGGCCAGCCCACCTAAATTGCCTCTGGTAGCCATGCTTCGGATAAAAAGCTTCGGATTCAGAAAATGTTCACTCATCCGCAATCGGTCACCCATTAAAGCGCCATGATTAAATGGAGAACTTGGATCGACTGCAATGATGGCAACTTTTTTGTTTTGCTTTAATAAATTGCTTGCAAGGCCATTGATAAGGGTACTTTTGCCGGCTCCTGGCGGACCTGTTATTCCGATTACAGGGGTGTTGGCAAAAATTAAAGTTGATAAGATTTTTTCATAGCCCGGAGCTTCATTTTCAACCATAGAAATAAAGCGTGCCAAAGCCCGCATATCACCCTCCTGAATTTTTTCTATTAAATTTTTTTGCACGGGTTTATCTGAGAGCCTTAACAGTCAATTTTATTTACACGGTTTGCATGCCTGCCCCCTTCAAATTGGGTGCTGATAAACGTTTGAACAATTTGAATGGCCATGTCAATTGAAATAAACCGTGCAGGTAAACAAACAATATTTGCATCGTTATGGGTTCGTGCCAAAAAACTTAAATCATTTTGCCAGCATATTGCCGCCCTGATTCCCTGATGCTTATTTGCTGCCATTGCCACACCGTTTGCACTTCCGCAAATCAATACCCCAAGTTCGCACTCCCTGGTTTCTACAGCACCTGCAACCGGGTGGGCAATATCCGGATAATCCATCGAATCGGTACTATAGGTGCCAAAATCATTTACCTCATGTCCCGCATCGCTCAACATTTTTTTGATTGCTTCTTTAAATTCAAAACCAGCGTGATCGCAACCTATTGCTATTTTCATGGTTCAAAGTTACATCTATGTATACAAATAAAAAAAGCCACATGTAACAATGCGGCTTTAATATATGCAGTAACTATTACTGCGCCGAAAAAGTATTGGTTATTGTTTGGGTCGTGCTGCCGCTGTTATCAGAATATGTTACTTTTAATGTGGTTGAATTTAAGGTTATCAGTTTCCAGTCAATTGTATCAAAATCAATAATCCTTAATTTGGTTTCGTTCTCCAGCAGTGTCCACATACCTGACAGATATGAATCGGGTTCAGATGGAAAGCATTTAACTGAGCCCGACTTTGCAGTAATTGATTTATCCGTATTGTATTTGGTTAAATTATCTTTCAGACAGGCATCCATCTTATCATAAAGATCAATGGTAACACCCAGGGCCTCTCCTTTTGAAGCAATCAGCAACCAATCTTTAGCAGTGAGTGTTGGTGCTTTTGAAACGGTTTCTACAGGCTTTGTTTCATCTTTTTTACATGAAGAAAACAATATGATAATTGTAAAAAGAAATGTTGTGGTGAAGCTTTTAATTGTTTTCATATTAATTTAATTTAAATGATAAATTTAATGTCGAAAAACAATGTAAAGTTATAACAAATATCAGAATTGCAAGATTTATTTTATTTCAATCTGTTTTACTTGCTTGAGTAGGTAATAACCGTGGTAACACTGTTCCCTCCAGTGCTATTGGTTTCTGAAACGATAAAGGTTGTTGCGGTCAAATCTAAAATATCCATCCGGGTTGTATCCCCGCTGTCGTATGTAATAAATATTTTTTTTTCTTTGTCCAGATACCAGGTACCTCCGGGCGAAACCTCCGGCTCATCAGGATTGCATTTAACAGCTCCCGATTTATAGGTAGTTGTATTGTCTGCATTATACCGGGTTAAATCATCTTTTTGACAATCCGGTAAAATTCTATAAAAGTCTATTTTCCCACCCTGAGAAGCAATTTCACCTGCTATCATTACCCAATCTTTTGATGTAATTAATGCCTCATCAGAAGTTAAAGGCAATTGTTTTTCAGCCTTTTTACAGCCGTAAAACGAAATTGCAAGGATGATTACTCCTAAAAACAAGTTGACATTTTTATTCATTTATGATACGTTATTTTAAGGTAAATGTAAATTAAAGCCGTAAAAATAAAAAATTTATTTTAGTTTATTTTTCTCTACACCCTTGGCTACCAATATACTTAACTCATATAATCCGTATAAAGGTAATGCCATCATAATCTGGCTGGCCATATCGGGTGAAGGCGTTAAAATGCCCGCCAGTATTAATATTACAACCAACGCATACCTGCGATACCTGCGCATTAAACTGCTACCCAAAACACCTATTTTAGCTAAAAAATAAACCAAAATAGGCATCTCAAAAATTATGCCGGTTGCAAAAGTAAGTGTTGATAAAAAAGAAATATACGATTCAAGATTAATCTCATTGCTTACCAGTTCGCTTACCCGGTATGAACCTAAAAAACTGATTGATAGCGGAGATAATACATAATAGCCAAATAAAATTCCGATAAAAAACAAAGATGAACTATAAAAAACGAGTCCCCTTGCATAACGTATTTCGGTAGCACCCAAAGCGGGTTTGATAAATGCCCAGAACTGATACAGCACAAAAGGAAATGAAATTACAATTCCCCCAACAAATGCAATAAAAAGGTGCTGTGTAAACTGCCCTGTAATATCAATGTTGGAGAGTACAAAACCCATTTCTTTTAAACAATATTGGTCTGACCCGGTGAGCCAGTGAGAGAGTCCGCACATTTGCCTGTAGGTCCAAAAATCAACATGTATGGGTCCAAACAGAATCGTATCGAACAGGATGCTTTTGTTTACAAATACCACAACTGCACAAACCAAAATAGCTACTACCGAGCGGATAACGTGTTTTCTCAACTCATCAATATGGTCGAAAAAACCCATTTCTTTATCCTTGATTGTATTTTCTTCTATCTGATCTGATGCCATTTACTTTTTATAACCTTACCTATCTAACTTAAATAATTCTCTAAAGCTGTATCATACGTGTTGCTGAAATTTTTTAATGAACCAAATTCATGGCCATTTACATCAATTGTACCTGCTGTTACCTTCCCAAGTATTTCGCATACTATTGATGATTCCCTGACCAGAGCTTCAAATGCAGTGCAAAAAACAGGATTTACCGAAACCACTATTCTTCCTTGTGCCTCTCCGAATAAGGCAGAATCCAGACGGATATCATTCCGGGTAATAATTGAAAAACCCAGGTTTCCGGCCATGGCACTTTCCATCAGTGCAATCATCAAGCCTCCTTCGCTCACATCATGCGCACTTTGAACCAAATCCGCATGAATCAGGCTTAGCAAATCCTGATGCAATTTATGTTCTTCTTCCAGGTTAAAATAAGGTGCCGGCGACATAGCCACTTTTTTATAATGAGCCAGGTAATGCGAACAAGCGATATCGTTTTTTGAAATTCCCAGCATATAAATCAAATCGCCTTCATTTTTAAAATCCAGGGTCATGTGTTTTTTACGCCCTTCAATAATCCCCACCATACCAATTGTTGGTGTTGGAAAAACCGCGTTATCATCACTGCTTTGGTTGTAAAAGCTAACATTACCGCCGGTTACGGGTGTACCAAATTTTTTGCAGGCTTCTCCAATGCCTTTAACCGCATATACAAACTGGTAATAAACTTCCGGATTGTAGGGATTTCCAAAATTCAGGCAATTGGTAATTGCTGCCGGCTCAGCGCCCGAACAAACCAGATTCCTGGCAGCTTCCGAAACTGCAATTTGTGCACCCACAAAAGGATTTGCATAAACATAACGGCTATTGCAATCCACCGTCATGGCGATGGATTTGTTTGAACCTTTTACCTTTACCACTGCGGCATCACTAGGCGCATTTGTGGTTTGGTTAATGGTTCCCACCATGCTGTCGTATTGCTTATACACCCATTGCCTGCTGGCAATGTTTGGGTGACCCAATAAATATTTTGTAATAATTATGGCTTCTTCAATTGAACAATCTTCAACCTGACTGATTTCAAATTTTTCTATCTCCTTAAAATATTTAGGTTCAATATACTCACGATGATACACGGGAGCACCTCCTCCCAAAACAAGACTTTCACCCGGAATATCTGCCCGTAACTCGCCATTCATAAAATACTGAACGCGCTCCGTATCGGTAACTTCACCGATGATGGCAAAGGTTAAATCCCATTTTTCAAATATTTTTTCAACAATTTGCTCTTTTCCCTTTTTTACAATCACCAGCATTCGTTCCTGACTTTCAGAAAGCAGAATTTCCCAATCTTTCATCCCATTTTGACGCATCGGAACCTTATCCAGCCATACTTTCATGCCGGTGCCGCTTTTTGCACTCATTTCACTGGTTGAACAGGTAATCCCTGCTGCACCCATATCCTGCATGCCAACAACAGCATCGGTTTCCAGCAACTCCAGGCTCGCTTCCAAAATTAATTTCTCCCAAAATGGGTCGCCTACCTGAACCGAAGGCAGGTCTTTTGCAGAATCTTCGGTAATATCTTTTGAGGCAAAGGCAGCTCCATGAATTCCATCTTTGCCTGTTGCGGATCCGAATATATAAACGGGATTTCCTAAACCTTCAGAAATTGCAGAAACTGTTTTGCCAACCTTTGCAATGCCAACACTCATGGCATTAACCAAAGGATTTATCTGGTAACAGTCGTCAAAATAAACTTCACCACCCACGGTTGGAATTCCAAAAGCGTTTCCATAATCTCCAATTCCCTTAACTACTCCGCGAACCAGCCATTTGGTACGTTCATTTTCAATATTTCCAAAGCGCAGTGAGTTTAACTGGGCAATGGGCCGGGCTCCCATACTGAAAATATCGCGGTTAATCCCGCCAACTCCGGTTGCAGCACCCTGATACGGCTCAATGGCACTCGGGTGATTGTGGCTCTCGATTTTAAAACAACAAGCCAAACCATCACCAATATCAATTAAACCTGCGTTTTCTTCACCGGCTTTGGCCAGCATTTTCTCTCCTTCTTTAGGCAAAGTTTTAAGCCAAACAATAGAGTTCTTATAGGAACAATGTTCGCTCCACATAACACTGTATATACTTAGTTCTGTGAAGTTTGGCGTTCTGCCTAAAATTTCTTTAATTTTTTCAAACTCCTCGGGCCGCAACCCAAGTTGCAATGCCTGTTCTGTTGTAGCAATATTTCCTACGGGTTGTGTTTGACTCATTTTATTTTCTGGAATCCGCAAATTTGCGCATAAATAAAGCGAATGCCAAATAATGGGAGGGATTTGTTGACTATATTTTTTTACTGTGAAGAAACGAAGGAACAAAGTTTAACCTGAATCTTTCGATGGCTCTTTGCTGGAAAATGAATATCAGAGCCGCAATTTTTAATAATCGCCTGCACCGATGTTTTTAAATTGTTAAAAGGACCGAACTGCCCGAACGTATAAGGGAATATTCTTATCGTATTTGAGCTGAGAGCCATTAGAGAATATCTGGTACTTTGCATTGTTGACATCGGATTCGCTTGAACTCCAATAGTTGAATGCGGAAAAACCACCAATTGCGGTTTTATTTAAGTAAAGTTTGTTTAACTCATTTTTGCTTGGTAAGTACCAATCACTATAACCCCCTGATACGAAATCATAACAAAGTTTAGCCGCATAGCTTCCAGCTCCCTGGCTGTTAACAATTGCATTGGTATTGGCCATGCCTGCTCCTAGTGCAGTTGCGGTATCCCCTATTATTATATAGGTGGTATTATGCCATCTTACGCCTGTACTTAGGTTACCTGGACTCGCAATTAAACCATGTATTTGCCCGGAAATATAACCCGGGTCGCCCGGTTGAAGTATATAAGCAATTTTTCCTCCCTGATAATCCACACCTATATCCAAAGGTTTTGTATTTGGCTGTGTTTCTGTTTTATCCTTACTACAGGAGTTAATAAAAATGAAGCTTGATAATAAAACGATTAAATATATTTGAGTTTTTTTCATAGATTTAGATTTAACCGCAAAGTTAACATTTAAAATTTATTAAAATTTTATTAATAAATTCATTTTGTGTTTAAGAATGCTTAAATGCCTAATAATTAATTATTTGGAAACAGTTTGAAATAACTGCTGATTTTATTTAAATCTAAAAATGCTTTTGCCTCATTTTCGCTTTTAAGAATATAAGCATCACAAACCTTTTTTAAGGTATTGATATGAAGTTTCTCAAATGTACCTAAGGCATCTAATGTTAACAATAGCTTATATAGAAATGAGCCTTTGGGTAACCTGGTTTTGGTTAGTTTTTGATACTTTCTGAGGGAATGTTCTAATGCAATTTTTCTATTTCCGGAATAATTATCATTTACAAATTCACTAATGTTTTCACTTACTTTTATCAATGGATAATACGCTGGATTACTTGTTTCCTTTTTCCAATACAATTCTGAATTGGCAAGTGTCTTTAAAGTTTTACGGGATGTTTTGTAGTTTTTATCCAAATCTATTTTTTGCATTTCGGTTTGAGCCAACTCTGCATATTTTTTTTGCATCGGTCTGAATCCAAGTTTATAATAAAACCAAAATGCGCCGGATGAAATCCCATCATCATTTCCTTTTCCAATCTGGTACAGATCAACTGTAAATTGCATAACTTTAAAACGGTGATAGTACAAACGGAGTAGCTGACAAACCACATGGGCTGATTCGCCGCCACGATATGGCGGTAAAACATTTACTCCGAAAGCAGCTTGCCTGGCAAACAACCAGCACCCTCCGTATGCCATTGGGGCTCCGTTTTTAAATAGTAAAAAGCCAATATAGGATTGCAGGAAAAATTTTTGTTCAGGAATCATATAGTAAACTGCTATTGTAATTCCTTCGCCCATGTCGAACAATTCTGTTTCATGGATTTGCGCATAGGTAAACGTATCGGTTTCGCGTAGTAATGAGGCCATGGTTCCTCTTGCCAGATTTACCAGATTCTCCTTTTCACTCAGACTCAAAAAAATAGATTTGGGTTTCCCCTGAGAAACCACCTCTTCAATAGCTGCTTTTTTCCGGATACCATCAGGATGATAATAGATGTTTCCAATGCTTTGACGTGCTATACTTAAGCCCTGTAGACCCGGATCGAGACAAAACCGGGTGTATAATTCAAAGCCTGCAAATATTGCTTCTTTTTGCGAAATGGAGCCGGACATTTGCATAGATGCATTTATATAATAATTCAGCAGTTTTTTATTGCTTAATTTTAAATTGCCCAGGTATTTTTTTTGCCATTTCTTAAAATAACAGGCATCATCGGGCATGAGTTCCTGCTCAACCGAATCCAAAGTGCAGGTTAATCTTGTAACCAAATCTGTATTTTCCCCTTCAATTGATGAGAGCGCTAACAAACCTGGATTTTTATGTAGTAAATACTGATTCAGTAATAAACCAAACTGAGCACATACAATAGAACCGGTAATGCCCGAGTTATAAAACAAATCCGGATTTTTCTTAACCTGCTTTGTTACTACCTGAACCAATTTTTGCATTAACAGATTTGCCCCTTTTAATATACTTGCATTTGCCGGATAGGCTATTGTAAATAACAATGCGTGATGCAGTTGAATGATTGTTTTTTCACCATTAAACCCATTCATTAAAAGTTGTGACAGTGTTTGCTCCTGCAGTGCTTTATTTTCAGCATCGAAAAGTTTCTGCTGAATCAAAAACATATCGCATCTTTCCTTAAATTTCAGGGGCATGTTTAATCTTTCTACAATCAGAAATTTAACAGTTCTTTCAATTTTGCAGTCACTTTGCCGGCATTTGGCAAAATCTCCGATTCGAGTCCTGTATTTAATGGAATAGCCGGCACATTTTTGGAACCTAATGTTGCAACCGGGGCATCTAAAAATACAAAGCATTGCTGCATGATGCGTGCTGCCAGACTTTCAGTGAAAGAGTTAAGCAAAGGCTCTTCGGTAAGCAGCAAACATTTACCATGTTTGCGAACGGTGTCCATCACCGCGTCATCATCTAAAGGCTGAAGGCTCCTGAGATCCAGAATTTCAATCTGACCCGGAAAATTTTTGGCAGCCTCCAGGGCCCAGTAAACGCCCATTCCATAAGTTATAATTGCGCAGGTTTCACCATTTTCAAGCGAATCATCATCTGCAAAAAGAATGGTAGCAGCCTTGCCAAATGGTAAAATATAATCTTCATCCGGTTCAATACAACGGGCCAGTTCCGTTCCATGATTTTTACTCCAGTACAAACCTTTGTGTTCAAGAATAACGCAGGGATTTCCGTCGTAATATGCTGCTTTTATCAAACCCTTCATATCGGCAGCATTGCTGGGATATGCTATTTTTATACCTTTAAGATTTAGCAAAGTTGACTCGATACTTCCCGAATGATAAGGGCCGCCCCCACCATAAGCCCCTATGGGAACACGAATAACCGTACTTACGGGATATTTACCCATAGTTAAATAACATGATTTGCTTATTTCACAAACCAACTGATTAATCCCGGTCCAAATGTAATCGGCAAACTGAATTTCAACAATGGGTTTAACACCTACTGCACTCATTCCAGCTGTTGAACCTATAATATAAGCCTCCTGAATAGGTGTGTTAAATACCCTTTCATCGCCATATTTTATTGCTAATGTGGCGGCTTCACGAAATACACCTCCCAATCTTCTTCCCACATCCTGACCATAAAAAATGCATTCAGGATGTTTGCGCATCAGTTCATCCACCGCGTGCAAAGCCGCATCAACCATTACCACAACTTCTCTGCCTTCGGGTTTGCGAATTCCTGTTTCTTCGGTTGAACCACTGGGCGTAAATATATGGTCCATCGCGGTTTCGGCTGCAGGTTCCGGGGCCGACACTGCCTGCTTAAACTGCTGGGTTACCTTATCGGTTTCAATTTCATCAATCTCGGTTAATTCTGATGCACTGATTCCCAGACTGATTAAATGGGCATATAATTTTGGAATCGGATCGTCTTTTAAATGTTTATCCATATCCGATTCATTGCGATACCATTCTTTACGAACTCCGGAAGTATGATGACCCAACAGAGGAACTTTTGCATGCAATAAAATGGGGGCTCGTTCCTGTCTCACATAATCGATACATTGTGAAACTGCAGTCCATGATTTTAAGAAATCACTTCCATCTACACGCATTCTTTGAAGTCCCTTAAACCCTCCTGCGTATTCGTATGCATCGTTCGCCCGCATTTCGGAACCACTTGCACTTATTCCCCAGTCATTGTCCTGTATCAGATAAAAAACAGGCAGTTTTTTAAGAACCGCCATCTGAAATGCTTCTGAAACCTCTCCTTCGGTAACTGAACCATCCCCTAAGCTGCACAAAACAACAGGTTTTTCACTCGCATCGAACAAACCCTGACTTTCCAGATAGGCTATGCCGTGGGCCATGCCTGTGGCGGGGATGGCCTGCATTCCGGTAGCACTGCTTTGGTGCGGCATTTTTACAAATCCATCCCGTTTTAAATTGGGGTGGGAATAGTACGTTCTGCCCCCCGAAAAGGGATCTTCAGCTTTAGCAAGCAATTGCAGCATTAATTCATAGGGACTCATGCCCATGGCAAGCAGCATACTTTCATCCCGATAATACGGGGTTGCGTAATCGATACCCGTTAATTGCATCCCAACAGCCAGTTGAATAGCTTCATGGCCGCGGCTTGTTGAATGAACATATCTGGTAATAGGCCTGTTGGCATCGTAAATATTAGCCATAGCCCGTGCAGCGCACATATGGGAATAGGCTTCCAAGAGAATTTCTTTATCCATACTTATCGCGTACAAGTTTAGGCAATAAAATGCAAATCGCAGACTAGATTTTATTTGCTGTTTTTATTTTCCGTATTATTGCAGAATGAGTAGTGACGCAGTAATATTTGAAAAAATAGCAGTTGCTGTAGCTTTTTCACCCCGTTGTGAAGCTATATTGGCAGAAGCCCGGTTGTTGCAGCAAACATTTGGTTCAAACATGGTTTTCATTCATGTAGGCAAAAACAGTTTACAGGAAGAGCTGTATTTAAAGCACCTTTTACATCGCTTTGGATTGGATCAGCCCGAAAACAAAACCATATGGAAAGAAGGTGATCCGGTAGATGTTATTCTAGAAATTTGTCAGCAAGAGAAAATTGATTTGCTGGTGGCCGGTGCACTGGAAAAAGAAAGTTTATTAAAATATTTTATGGGGGGTGTATCCCGCCAGTTGAGCCGTAAGGTTAAATGCAGTTTGTTAATGTTAACCGAACCCAATATCCATCCAAAAGGTTTGACACAAATTGTTGTTGAAGGTACCGACCACCCAAAAACCGAAAATACCATTGCTGTTGCAGTAGAAGTTGCCAAAGCTTATCATGCTAAAAAAGTAAATATTATTCAGGAATCAGACCTGAGTAAACTGGCATTGATACGGAGCGATGAATTAAAAGAAAATGAAGCCGGCTTACGAAAAAAACAGCTCTTGAAAGAAGAAGATGAAAAACTAAAAGAAATACTGCGCTGCACAGATTGCGGAAACCTGGAAGTTAAAGTGGAACGGATTGAAGGAAAACCCGGTTATGTAATTAGCAAATTTGCCCGTGATTGTCAGGCCGATTTATTGGTTGTTAGTTCGCCTGATAAACAGTTAAATCTACTTGACCGCGTTTTTCCTCATGATATTGAGTATGCTCTTTCGGACCTACCCTGTAACTTATTAATTGTACATTCCAAAGAGCAAGACTAACAACCCAATTTGAAAACGCTTACACACAACGAAAATATCAGCCTGATTTTAAGCATGGGTTTGATGCTTATAATTGCCCGTATTTTCGGGGAATTTTTCAGGAAATTAAAAATGCCGCTGGTAGTTGGCGAACTCATTGCGGGTGTAGTTTTAGGTCCTACATTACTGGGTCATTTTTATCCCGAATTAAGTGAGCTTGTTTTTACAAAAAACATTAATGCTTCCTATGCTTTGGGGGGGATTATAAATGTATCGGTTATCATGCTGTTGTTTGTTGCAGGTATGGAACTTGATCTTTCCCTTATTCGTCAGCAAGGTAAAGCAGCATTTACCACAAGTTCTCTGGGACTGGTTATTCCATTAGGGTTTGGTTTTGTGGCGGCTTATTATTTTACACCTTATTTTGGAGAAAACAGTTCAGATATACTGGCATTTTCATTGTTTCTGGGAACTGCAATGTCAATTTCGGCATTACCGGTTATTGCCAGAACTTTAATGGATCTGGGTTTGTTCAGAACCCGGGTTGGATCCATCATCATCGCATCTGCCATGATTGATGATTTAATCGGCTGGATTCTGTTTTCAATGACTATGGGAATGTTAAAAGGAAGTGCAAATCACAGTATTATTTTAACCCTGATGTACACATTGACGTATGCTGTATTGATGCTGACATTTGGCCGTATATTAATTAACAAATCGCTACCCTGGGCCGAAAAACATTTCAGCTGGCCGGGTGGGTTTTTAAGTATTTCGCTGGGTCTTGCTTTTTTGGGTGCTGCATTAACAGAATACATGGGGCTTCACGCAATTTTCGGTGCATTTATTGTAGGAATCGCATTTGGAGATTCGGTGCATGTTACCGAAAAAACCAAAGACATCGTAAACCAATTTGTAACCAATATTTTTGCCCCCTTGTTTTTTGTTGCCATCGGTTTCAAAGTTAATTTTATCCTTCATTTCAATCTGCAGATAACTTTGCTGGTAATTGGAATTGCTATTTTAGGAAAGGTATTCGGCGCATCACTGGGGGCTTACCTGGGGGGCTTAAATAAAAAAGAGAGTCTGGCTGTGGGCTTTGGTATGAATGCCCGTGGAGCCATGGAAATTATTCTTGCTACACTTGCCCTGCAGGCCAAATTAATTGGTGAAGAACTATTTGTTGCCATCATAATAATGGCAGTACTTACCAGTGTTATGGCAGGACCCATGTTGCAATGGCTTTTAAAAAGCAAAGTATTACAGAAATCCGAAAAATAGATTTTTACTAAAATTTGATTTAAATGGCCAAAGATAAACTCCGACGATTTGCCGAATTCCTAACGTTTCAAAACTGCTTCGATTATCCCTATCACCTGAAGGGTAAATGGAAAAAAGAATATTTTAAAAATAACAACCCGATTGTACTCGAACTGGGCTGCGGCAAGGGAGAATACACAGTTAATCTGTCAGAAGCCTTTCCTGAAAAAAATTTTATTGGTATCGACCTAAAATCGAACCGGATGTGGGTGGGAGCAAAAATTGCACTGGAAAATAAACGAGGCAATGTAGCTTTCGTAAGAATGATTATTGAAAAGCTTGACCTGCATTTTGAACCGGGTGAAGTAGATGAAATCTGGATTACATTTCCGGATCCCTTTCCGAAAGACAGGCATGAAAAACATCGTTTAACACATCCCCGGTTTTTAAAAATCTATAAACAGGTAATCCGGCAAAACGGTATCATTCATTTTAAAACCGACGATGACGGTTTGTTTAATTATACCTGTGAACTGTTTAAATCCATAAATATTATCCCTGAACAAATTGTTTCAGATGTTCATCAATCTACTGAAACGGATGCTTTTGTCAGAAATATTAGTACGCATTATGAAAAACTTTTTCAGGCAAAAGGAAGAACCATTAAGTATATGAAGTTTACTTTACCTGATTATTTGTTTGCCGAAAGTAAAGTTTTGTAATGTTCAATGGCAAACAATGCCTGTTTAAGCGCCTTATCATCTTTTTGAATAACCGCATAATAACCCTGATCGCGCCAAATCTGGCGTGCGATTAAGGCCTTAATCTGTAACTTTATAAATTCTTCTGAGCGCCTGTTGTCCGTTTCAGGCGGAGCTAAAATTCCCTGACTGACCACGAACGTAATAAACTCTTTATAGGCAAGGTTACTTATCTGGTATGTATCATTAAAAACTTTTAAGCTTGAAATGGCACTGATTGCATTCCTGTTTCTATCCAGGTAATCGTAGGCAAACTTTCCAATCAAGGCATTTGAAACAACAAGGGTAAGAAAATGCGAGTTATAACTGGTATCCAGGGGTACAAATAAATCAGGAGAAATTCCACCACCCCCGAAAACTGTTCTGTTTAATTCTTTTGTGTGGTATGGAGTAGAATCAAGAATTAAGCGTTTTGAATAGTCTTCCATTTCACCGTTTTCAAAACGGTTTAATAAATCGTTTTGATAGTTTTCAGAATTCGAGTAATCTTTCTGAATGCATCTGCCACTCGGGGTATAATAACGTGAAACCGTTAAATGAAGTGCTGATCCATCTTTAAATTCGTAAGGTTCCTGCACGAGGCCCTTTCCGAAGCTCCTTCTTCCTACAATAATTCCGCGATCCCAATCCTGAACCGCACCGCTTACAATTTCACTTGCCGAAGCAGAACCTTCATCTATTAAAACCACAAGTTTGCCTTTTTCAAAGATTCCCGCATGTTCGGCCTCATACTGTGCGCGTGGTTTGGTTCTTCCCTGAGTATAAACAATTAACTTTCTATCGTCCAGAAACTCATCAGCAAGGTCGATGGCTGCACTCAGATAACCACCGGGATTTCCCCTTAAGTCGAGAACAAGATTCTTTAATCCCTGCTTTTCAAGTTCAGAAAACGCTTTTAAAAATTCTTTATGCGTGTTTTCGGCAAACCGGCTTACTTTAATATAGCCTGTTTCTGTATTTAACATCATCCATGCATCCACACTATAAATTGGAATTTTACTTCTGATGATTTTGTAAGGAATCATTTGCTTTGAAGAAGGGCGATATACAACAATATTTACCTCAGTTCCTCCTTTGCCTTTTAACAATTTAAAAACCCGGTCGCTGGTAACTCCCACACCGGCCACATTTAAAGTTTCAACTTTTATAATTCTGTCTCCGGGTTGAATGCCCAACTCTTGTGCAGGTCCTCCGCTAATTGCCGAAACAACCATTATGGTATCTCCGAATATATTAAATTCAATGCCTATTCCCTCAAAATTGCCCTCAAGCTGTTCGGTTGTTAATTTTAAACGGGATGCCGGAATGTAGACCGAATGAGGATCCAAACTGTTTAATAAATTATTGATGGTTTTTTCTTCCATATCAACAATGTTGATTGAATCAACATAGGATTGATCAATAATTGAAAGCAATTCGGAAAACTTGTTATTTCCAGCTGTAAAATTTTGAACAAAATTGGCAGGCTTTAAGTATATTCCGAGCAATAATCCTAGTGAAATAAGAAGTGCATATATAAGCGGTTGCCATTTATTGATATTATTTGACATATTTTTGAAAACAGTATTTTAGCAAATATATACTTTGTGCAATTAGAATTCAGAATAGAAACATGGTAACAAAAAAAATAGTTCGTATAACCGAAGAAGATTCACGCCACAAAAATCTGGATAATATGACCACCAGGGCTTTATTACAGGCAATAAACAAAGAGGATCAAACAGTGCCTTTTGCAGTTGAAAAAGTATTACCCAAAATTGAGAAATTGGTAAATGCTGCTTTTAAAAAAATGCAAACGGGGGGTCGCTTGTTTTATATCGGGGCAGGAACAAGCGGGCGATTGGGGATTATTGATGCCAGTGAATGCCCGCCCACATTCGGTGTATCTTTCGGCCGGGTTATCGGGATTATTGCGGGCGGTGACAAAGCAATCAGGAAGGCTGTTGAGTTTGCAGAGGATGATATGGACCAGGGGTGGAAGGATTTAATGAAATACAAAATTACCGAAAAGGACTTTTTAATAGGAATCGCCGCAAGTGGAACTACCCCTTATGTAATTGGAGCTTTAGAAATTGCAAACAAAATGGGCATCAATACCGCATGTATTACCTGCAACAAAAATTCTCCTTTGGCTAAAGTTGCCAGATATCCCATTGAAGTAATCGTTGGACCGGAGTTTGTTACCGGAAGTACCCGGATGAAGGCAGGAACTGCGCAAAAATTAGTGCTGAACATGATTAGCACCTCCCTGATGATTAAACTCGGAAAAGTTAAAGGAAACAAAATGGTGGATATGCGGTTGAGTAATAACAAACTCGTAAACAGAGGTACTCAAATGCTGATGGAAGAATTAAAAATTAATGCAAAAAAGGCCGGTGAATTGCTTAAACTGCATGGAAATGTGCGGAAAGCAATAGTTGCACAATCAAAATGATTATTGAAAAGTGCAGCGTAATTTAAAAAAGTATCTAATACATGGAATTTTTTCTAAAAATAATATCGGTCGTTTTCTTAAGCAGCTTTAAGTTTTTATTTGGTATTGGTTTGGCCATGGGTTCAGGATTAAACCAAATTGAAATACTTATTTTTTGTGTTGGCGGAGGTATGCTTGGGGTTATTTTTACCTTATATGCCCGCGATGCAACTTTAAAAATTTACCATAAGTATTACCCACGTAAACCCAAACCCGTTAAGTTTAGCAAATTCAAACGCAGACTGGTCATTTTTATCAGAAAATATGAAGTTTGGGGCATTGCAATACTTACACCTATCATAACCGTGCCGGTGGGTACTTTACTGGCAGCTGCCATTGAGCATAATAAATGGCGAATAAAGTTTATTATGTTTTGTTCCCTTTGCTTCTGGACTTTATTAATTATGGGTGTAAAGCTTTTATTAAAGGTAGATTTCCTAAAAATTCTCGAATCTATTGTGCCTTATTTATAGGTAATTATTTAAGACCTTATTTTTAGTCTTTATTTTTTTACTTTAACCGATTTTTGTGCTGTTTTAACTTTCGCTACAACTGCATTTTCTTCCAAAGGCATAAAGTTTATATAGTGTCTCCACTTATCCAAAACACTGGTAAAATCTTCGGGCAATTCACTATCGAAAAAAACAGACTCCTTAGTTTTGGGATGAATAAATCCAAGTGATTTTGCATGTAAACCCTGACGGGGCATTAACTTGAAGCAATTATCTACAAATTGCTTATAACGGGTAAAAGTGGTTCCTTTCACTGCATAATCACCCCCATAGGTACTATCTGAAAAAATAGGATGTCCGATACTTTTTAAATGAACCCTGATTTGGTGCGTTCTCCCGGTTTCCAGTTTGCATTCAATCAGGGTTACATAATCAAAACGTTCAAGAACCTTATAATGGGTTATGCTCCATTTCCCTTTTTCAGCATCATCATATAACTGAAATACTTTTCTGTCTCTTACACTCCTTCCTATAAAACCGCTAATGGTACCTTCATCCTGTTCCATATTACCCCAAACCAAAGCCTGATAACTTCTTTCAATGCTATGATCGAAAAATTGTTTTGCCAAATGGGTCATGGCAATTTCGTTTTTGGCAATTACAAGTATACCACTCGTATTTTTATCTATCCGGTGAACCAAACCCGGTCTGATATTGTTTTCGGTTACAAACTCAACATTGCGTAAATGCCAGGCAAGCGCATTTACCAAGGTTCCGCTAACATTGTTATAACCGGGATGAACCACCATACCGGGAACTTTATTTACCAGCAATACATCCGTGTCTTCATAAATAATATCAATTGGAATTTCCTCTGGAATAATTTCGGTATTTTTTGGAGGCGTTGGAAGTACAATAGAAATTATATCCGATGGCTTTACCTTATAACTGGATTTTACAGGCTTATCATTTACCAGTATTGCCCCGGCTTCGGCAGCGGCCTGTATTTTAGATCGTGTGGCATTCTCAATACGGTTCACCAAAAACTTATCTATACGCAACATGCTCTGACCTTTGTCAACCACCAGCCTGAAATGCTCATAGAGTTCCTGCTCTTCGTTTGCGTCTAAATCATCTTCAAATTCTCTCTCTTGCATAAGCAGCAAAGGTACACAAAAATAGGAGCCTGAGCTCCTATTCTTGTGTAATCAATCAAATCTTCGCTGTTTTATCACAAACAACGAAACTTAAAATATGGCAACAACCAATAAATTTATTTATCAGTTGCCGTTAACATTTAAGTCAAAACTTAACAATGAACCTTCTTCTTTCGCAGGTTCAGGTGTTGTATTTACCGGTTTAGCTATGGAAACTTCTTTAGGATCAGTCTTTTTTGCTGTAGCAGCTACTGCTTTAGGTTTAACCCATTCCCCCATGCCTGTAATATCAAACTTATTTTCTTTAATAAACATTCCCAGTGCAATTGCCTGTTTAATGCCTTCAATATCCACTTCTACCTCAAAATCATCATTGGATATTGCTCTGGGAGTAACCGTAAAGGCCACACGCTGATCTAAACAATAATCAATTAAAGTCTGAATATTACGTCTTTTGCTTAATACAACCGGTTTTTCATCTAATTTGCTCATCTTATTCCTTTTTTCGTGTGTAAAATTACAAAATCCAAGGTAAAAAGATGGCTAAAGAATTTGGGAATTGCAGGTTATGGTGCCCATACTTTTCAACCTCAGGCAAATAAAAGTTGGAAACATTTGAACAAGTCATTCTTTTTAAAAACAGAGAAAAAATCCCAAAATGAACTTGAATTATAATATACTAATTTACAGGTGATTACCTGAGCAGGGTAAAATTACCCGAGCTGTGTTTTTCGCTTCCTTCCCATCCGGTATAGCTTATTCTGTAGAAATATACATCACTTGCACAAAGCTGATCTTTGTATATACCATCCCAGGGTGCATTTTTATCGTTGGTTTGATATATGAGCTCACCCCAACGGTTGAATATCTGAATGCTAAAGTCTTTTACAAAAACAGGAATCCATTTAAACTGGTCGTTTAATCCGTCGCCATTTGCAGTAAATGCATTGGGAACATAAACAATCGGAGGTTGTAATAATTCTATGGTATTAGACTGACTGCTTGAACCAAAATACCGGTAATTTTCCGACCATTTTTCTTTGGCAACCACATAATAATAAAACAAACCTTCATTTAAATTCAGACGGTCATCTGTTAGAAATAAATTGCTGTCTGTTTTGGCGATCTGTAAAAAAGGGGATGATGGATCGCTTCTTAAAACCCGGTATTGCTCCACACCCGGTTCCCAACCCAAATAATTATTCCAATTGAGTTTGTTCATGAATTCGCCTGAATTACCTTTAAGTACAACAGAACAGGCAACCTTTCCCATCGGACCCAAATTATCACAGGTATCTTTCATCACCAGATAGTAGCAATAAGAGGTGTCTTTAACATTAACCTGCATATCGGTAAAAGCGGTATCATTCAAAACTTCAAATGTGTGTATCAATTCAAAATTATTATTGCCTCTTACCGATTTATAAAGAAAGTATTTGGCAAAATCCCGTTCCCATGTTGCCGGCCAAACCATTTCCAGATGGTTGTTATCGGCTACGGTAACAAATTTTAAATACTGCTTCTCAGGAATAAACTTTAGCTGTTCAAATGTACCCAAAGTATCGGAGCTTGGGCCTGGTTTTAAACAATTGTTGATCCCAACCATATAATACGTATAATTTATATTTTCATAGTCCGGCGTTTCTCTGTCATGATATAAATTCTGATTCTTGGTAAAAATCGAATCCAGGATTTTATTGTTTGTGTAATTAATCCCTTTGTATACATAATACTTATTCCAATAGGGATTGGTCCGGCTGGTTGAATCTCCGTAATAAAAATAGGTTTCCTTGTTATCAACCAAAGTCATACATAATAAATCGGTAGGGTTTGCCAAAGGCATGGGTTTTATTCTGACCCAAAAGTATGCTTCTGCATTTCTTGAAATAGGACATCCATTATCTACAATGCTAACATAAACCGGAAATGGCTTATTAACTCTTTCATGTTCGCATGCCGACTGTATGCAAAATTTTGTTTCTACTGCCAGATATCCCGCATTTAAAGTATCGTATACAGGTAAATTAACATACAAGGAATCTGAAAAAGGGGTAATTACCCGCAAATAAATTGAATCTGTCTGATCCATCCCTCTGATCTTTACACATATTTCATCGGGTACCTGAACTTCAATGGTATCGCTTGTTATGAGCTGATTATTGATTGAAATAATACTGGCTATAGGTGGGTTATTCGGACAATTGGTAACCGTAAACTGGAGCTCCAGCCGAACCTCTCCTATTTGTACCCCATACCTGAATTCACGCACCCGTATACTTGCAACATAAACACCGGATGCGTTTGGATTGCAGGTTAATTCTCCGGTAGCCGAGTCAATCACCAGGGGTAAATTTCCGGTTATCACGTTTTGATTGCTGTATCCGTTGCGCCATACAATATTTGAATACGGCCCGGCAGTTGCTGTTGTAGATGATGGATTATTAGGAACCAGATTCCCATTCATGGGCTCAATTAATGAATAACGTAATTCATCCCCATCGTCATCCACAAAATCCATGTTGTATTTAAATAAATTATTTGTACATAACAGGGTATTTGGACTGCTGCTATAACGGGGTGTTGAGTTTTTAATAAACTTGGGGCTGGGAATTTCTGCATATAAAGTCATTGCAGCATTACCGGGTTGAATAATATTGGAAATGATACTATTTCGGCAACAACGTTGCCAGCTTAAGTAATACCCTCCGTTGTTCGGGTATTGAGCTGCTGGTAACGTAATATTCTGCGAATACGTGGCAATATGTGTACATCCTTTTACAATATTTGCACAATTGGGTCCGGTAAATTTTAATGTTTCATTTTCGAAGGTATTAAAGTTCAGATAAACTTCTTTCTTTTTAATATGTGTAGATTTCTCAAAGAATCCAACTGTTATCGGGCTATCAAACCAGGCATCCGGATTGCCATTTTCACAATCTCTTAAAATTTTTACTATGAGTCTGTAGTTATCTCCGCCCAGCCACTTTAATTCAAAACAACCCCCTACCAAATGGGTTGCATTTAGAAAAAGGGGAAACATTAATGTTAATATAAAAATTAGTTTTTTCACGGATTGAAGTTCAAATTTAATAAACTTATTGGTAATTTTTACGCTTTAATAACAGTATTTTAACTGATAATTGTGATTGTTTAGTTATTTATGATATTTGTTAGTGCCTTACAGCTTTAGGTTAAAAAAGATTGAAAGGCAGGCAAATAAGCTCCTCTCAGAAAATATTTAATTGTAATATTGCATATAATGATTCCAATAAATAAAAGCCGGTTTGAAACTGTTTTAAAAGTAAGGCCCGATGATATTGACATGATGCAGCATGTGCATAGCAGCAGATACATGGATTATGTGCTGGCAGCCCGGTTTGAACAAATGGATGTATTTTACAAAATGCCCATGGAAGAGTTTATTAAACATGGTTATGGCTGGGTAATTAAAAATACGTTCATGGAGTTTAAACGTCCGCTTGGTTTGGGTGATGAAATGCGGATTGTTACTTTTATTGATGAGGTATTTAAAGATGGGGTAAAGGTGAATTTTGAAATTATAAGGAATAAGGACAACAAAATGGCATGCTCGGGATATTTTAATTATACCATGGTGCATTTTGATACCGGAAAAGCGGCTATAATACCAGAATGGATTATTGAGCGTTATGCGATTTAGAATTTTATTTTATTATTGCAGCATTGAATTATATTATTAAACATAGCATTTGGCTGAGTCTGCTGGCTTTCCTTTTTGTTGCCAACAGTTGCCGTAAAAACGATACTTTTACCAAAGAGTCGGTAAGTCTTCAATTTTCAACCGATACACTGTTTTTTGATACTATTTTTTCGAAATTGGGTTCAGACCCCAATACACCCCGCAGTGTTACCTTGCATATAAAAGTAAGCAATCCCAGCGTAAACGCCGTAAAAACCAGTATCAGACTGGCCGGAAACTTTTACGGTATATTTAAAATAAATGTGGATGGCCGTAGCGGGACAAATTTTAATGATATTGAAATTCGGGGAAAAGACAGCATTTATATTTTTGTGCAGGCATACATCAATATGGTTGGTAGCAATACCCCTTTTATTGTAACCGATCAAATTTTATTTGAAACCAATGGCAATAAACAGGATGTTGACCTGGTTGTTTGGACGCAGGACGCTAACTATTTCAAAGGGGAAGTATTGAAATGCACTACCGGAAGTTTGTTATGGACCAGTGATAAACCCTATGTGATTTATGACTCCATTCTTATTCCCAAAGGCTGCACATTAACCATTGAAGCCGGAACCCGTATTCATAATTTTAACCTTTCCTGCATTTTGGTTCAGGGTACTTTAATTGTAAATGGCACGGTTGACAAACCCGTGGTATTTGAAGGAAGCAGACTGGATGATGAATACAAAGAAGTACCGGGACAATGGATTGGGATACGTTTTTTACAGGGAAGCAGCGGCAATAAAATTACAGGAGCTATTATTAAAAACGGTTTTATCGGAATTGAAATAGATTCGATGCCCGCTACCGGAACCTATGGACTTGAACTCAAACAAAGCATTATAAAAAATATGAGTGCAGCCGGGCTTTATAATTTCACATCAAAACTATATGCCGAAAATAACCTGATTGCAAATTGCGGGGTTTTTAGTTTTTTTGGTATGATAGGCGGAACCTACGACTTGTTCTATAACACATTTGCCGCGGTGGGTTCAAGCGCAGGCAGAAAATATCCCGGCTTTTATTTAAGCAACGAACCTGCACGCGATAAAAATGGAAATATTACCGCAAATTTTACCCTGAATTTTAATATCAAAAACAATATTATTTATGGTGCTTTAGATGATGAATTCAGTATTTATGTTGATCCGGATGGCTTGCCGCTGGGGATAAAAATATTACAGAATAATCTGATCAAAACAAAAGACATTTCACTCAACATCAATGAAAATCAACTGAACAAAGACCCGAAGTTTAAAGATGTACAAAACGCCGATTATGACCTCGAAAGCAGCACCCCCTGCAGGTTTGGTTCACCCATAAGCGGAATTATTCGGGATATTAAAAACCGCAACCGCAGTTCTATTATTTCAACAGTGGGAGCATATGAAGCACAATAAATTTCTTTGCCTGTAGAATAAGAGCTTTAAGGAATTTAAAATTATTTTACTTGCGCAATCCCATTCAAAAACTATTTTTGTAACGCTTTCGGTTTGTACATTCAAGTGTGCAATGAAAAGGGAACACGGGTGAAAATCCCGGACAGTACCCGCTGCTGTAAGCACCAGACGTGAGTCTGTCTATAATGTCCTCTGGCTGCGTTATGCTCATCCCCAAAATGCTCAAGTACACCAGTACACTGCGCTTTTGGTGACTTCGCAAGCCTTGCCAGAGAACATTCTAGCTCAGACTCAAATTAGACGTCGATTTTTATCTCTCTCTTTGTCACTGTTTCGTTTTAACGCGAGATGGGAAGACCGGATAAAAATGGTGCAAGTCAGAAGACCTGCCAGAAGTAATTTTTTAATCAATGTAGCTTTCGGGAAAAAGAGCTTGGTGATACGGTTTGTATTTCATTTGTCGGTTTGGGCAAATCATCTCGTTTCATTTTTTTCTGTAGCTGCAACATAAACTATTATGTTGAAAAGGCTGGTTTTATGCGTATTCGGATTGATGCTTTCAGGCAAAGGTTTTGCTGCTACCCTTTTGTGTCCGCTTGTTTTAATTCAGGAGCAAAACACAGATACCACCCAAACTGATTCAACTAAAATATTATCTCTTATAACCATTTCCGATATTAGATATCCTGCCTTTTTTACCGGCAATAAATTTGAGTTTATTAATACCAAAATCATAGCCCAAAATAATCAAAACACACTGGCTCAATTATTATCCGATCACAGTCAGTTGTTTATCAAATCATACGGACCATCAACCCTGGCGTCACCTGGTTTCAGAGGTGGTAATGCGTATCATACACCGGTATTGTGGAATGGCTTTAACTTGCAAAGCAGCATGAACGGACAAGTAGATTTTTCATTGATTCCGGGATTTTTAATGGAAGGACTGGCTGTTCAGTATGGCAGTCAGGCTGCGCTTTTTGGCTCGGGTGCCATGGGGGGTACCATTCATTTGCAAACACAGGCTCCTGTTCAAAAAGGATTGAAAGGTGAAGTAATGATTGGCACAGCCAGTTACCAAACCTATAGTAGCGGAATTAAACTTTATTACAGAACCGAAAAATGGCAAATCACACAAAAATTATTTGTGCAAAATTCATTGAATAATTTTGAATACAAAAACATTGATTTGTTACAAAAATCAACGGGTAGTAATCACATCAATGCAGATCAGGCAAATACACAAAGAGCTATAAACGGCAGTTACGAAACCCGTGCATGGATTCAGGAACTGGATTTTACGCCCAAACAAAACCATTCATTGATGCTGAGAAGCTGGGTTCAGAACAATCTAAGAAACCTGCCTCCTGCTTTAAACATCCCGGATACTTCGGCTCAGCAAATTGATAAAACCCGAAAAATAAGCGCAGAATATAAATACAAAAAACAGGCTTATGAAATCAATATCAGGCATGGATTTTTTGATGATTATTTAAGTTATTACGATAAAAACTCCGGACTTTCTATCAGCAAATCACAAAGCAATATTAGTTATGTAGATCAGTTTTACAGGCTTGCCAAATACAGTTTTCAACTGAGTTTAATGAACCAGTTTAACAGCGCCTCAAATGCATCTTATATTGGGTGGGTTCAACAAAACCGGGTGGCCATATTTGGATCTTTTAAATGGCTTTGGCTGAACCAAAAATTGCAGCAGCAAATCAGCATCAGGCAGGAATGGGTTTTGGGAAATACCATTCCCATGATGCCTGCATACGGAATAGAATATCAAATCCATTCAAAAATTAAATTTAGCGGCAATGTTTCGCGTAGCTACCGTTTACCCACCTTTAACGATTTGTATTGGGCAGTTTATGGTAACCCCTTATTATTACCCGAATCAGGATGGAATGAAGAAATAAGTCTTTCAGGAAAAACTGCAATTGCCAATAAACTGCACTTGCAGGCAAACATCACTCTATTTAATAAAAACATAAGCAACTGGATTATCTGGGTGCCCGATGCCGGTGGAAATGTAAGTCCCCAAAATATTAGCAAAGTATGGAGCCGGGGTTCAGAAGCCGAATGGAAAATAAACTGGAATATACAGAAATGGGATTTCCATGCAGGCGGAATGCATAACCTGACGCTGGCGAGCAACTCAGCTTCAAAATCTATGAATGATTCATCCGTCAATAAACAATTAATTTATACCCCAAGGATCAAACACTTGTTTGAGTTGGGTATTGGTTACAAAGGCTTCGCATTGTCCTATTATCACAATTATACCGGAATCCGTTTTGCCTCCACCGACAATCAAAGCTGGCTGCTGCCTTACCAAACTGCCAAAATCTGTCTTGCAAAATTCTTCCGGTTAAAAGCACATACCATCGGGTTTCAGTTACAGGTAAATAATTTATATAACGAAACTTACCAGGTAATGCAAAACCGGCCCATGCCACTCAGAAATTATCAAATATCAATTAACTATAAATTTTAAACATTATGAACATTCATTTACAAAAATTAAAAATCTGTCTGCTGTGGGTTCTGTTTGCCGGAACGTTGCATGCGCAAACTATTTCAAGCTTTGAAAACCTGAATTTAAGTACAAACACATATTGGAACGGTAAAGATTATTCGGGAGGGTTCAGCAGCGGAAATGCTTTTTTTGCCAATTATTTTGATTCAACATTCGGGGTTTACTGGGAAGGATTTTCGGCATCAACAACCACCGATGATTCTACCGTATCGTACACCAATCAATACAGTGCGATTACCGGTAAAGGTTATAATAACTCAAATACCTATGCCGTAAATTATACCGGCGGTAAAATTCGCTTAACCGGTGCTGCTGCCGGGAAACCAGTTAGTGGTTTTTATATTACCAACAGCACCATTGGGTATTACGGATTAAAAAACGGAACTGCTTTTTCAAGAAAATTTGGAGATTCATCAGGCAATACTCCTGATTATTTTTATGTGAGTATCAAAGGCTGGAAAGGCAGTATTACTACATCTGACAGTGTTAAATTTTACCTTGCCGATTATCGCAACAGTGATAACAGCAAGGATTATATTGTGAAAACCTGGGAATGGGTTGATTTGAGTTCATTGGGAAATATTGACAGCTTAAGTTTTACGTATTATTCATCGGATACCGGAAGCTGGGGACCTAACAATCCGCTTTATTTTTGTATGGATAATTTTACTACAAAAGATATAGGTGCAGGTATTGAAAGTATAGAAATTGCTCAGGGAGTAAATTTATTTCCCAACCCGGCTTATGATGTGCTTAACATAATATTGGATCATGAATTGGAGTGGGTAAAAGTTTTAAATTTGCAGGGTGAGTTATTGATAGAACAAGTCAATTCCCGGGTTGATATTGGTGGTTTAAAAACAGGTGTATATTTGGTTCAAGTAAAAACTAATCTTGGTTTTATAAATGAGAAATTTGTTAAACTTTAAGGAAGAATGAAACACATAGGCACATAGATAAAACCATAGGCACATAGAAAACTATGTGTCTATGTATTTTCCTATTGTGCCTATGTGTTTAATGCAATTCCGGATTCGCAGGTAATACTTTATAATTAAACAATAAATGCACAATAAAAACAAATCTCAGCATCAAGGTATTTTGAAAAGTATTTTTTATACAATGCTGTTGGTTCTTGCAAGTGCCTGCGATAAGGCACCTAAAAGCAGCCAGGTTAAACCTGAAACAGCCGATAGTCTTGCTACAGGATACTTTATATGCAATGAGGGCAATTTTCAATGGAATAATGCCAGCATGAGCTTTTATAATACAGCAAAAAAAGTATTGTATGAAGATGTATATAAAGCCATTAATAATAAATCATTGGGTGATGTTTTACAGTCGATGGTAATTTATAATAATATGATGTATGCCGTATTAAATAATTCGGGTAAAATTGAAATGATGAACCCAAAAACGTTTGCTTCAAGCGGAACCATTACGGGCCTGCGTTCTCCGAGATATTTCCTGGGGATCAACCCCAATAAAGCTTATGTGAGTGATTTGTACGACAATCAAATTGCGGTACTTGATTTACAGCAGAAAAAAGTTGTGGGCAAAATACCCTGTAAGGGCTGGACAGAGGAAATGCTGCTTGTGGGTTCCCGTGTTTTTGTTTGCAATAAAACCTCTGAATATTTGTACATCGTTAATGGCATTAGCGATCAGATAAGCGACAGCATTGCAATTGGCTTTGGCTCATCATGCATCCTAACAGATGCTCAAAATCGAATCTGGATTCTAACTTCAGGTAGCACTTCATTGTCCATCCCTCCGCAGTTATATGTAATCAATCCACAAACATTGGGTATCATTTCTTCCTTTAATTTTCCAATGCTTGCAAAACCATTAAAACTCATAACAAACACAAATAAAACAAAACTATACTGGATCAATAATCAGGTTTATAGCATGAACACAGATGCCACACAACTCCCAACATCAGCATGGATTAATACAGGCAACAGAAATTTATATGCACTGGGTTATCACCATGCGAACGCCGAAATTTTGGTTGGTGATGCGAAAGATTTTGTACAGCGCAGTGAAATTTTGCGCTATGATACAACAGGTAATTTATTGGGATCTTATTCGGCAGGCATCAATGCAAGTTCTTTTTTAAATAGGTAATTTTTGTCTGTTCGAGCTGACATTTCCTTAAAAGGCTTCAGCCATGGTAAAGTAGAGTCCTTTGATATTTTTTTCTCCCAGGCCCAAATCGATGCGAATATTTACATGTTCTTTTCTGATGACCAGACAACGCAAGCCGAGTCCGTAATTGGGTTTAATCCTTGAAAAAAGATCCTTTGAATTCGCACCTACATTTCCTCCTCCTCCAAAAACAGTCATCCCCACCGGACCCCAGATGGTTTTGCGCAATTCAACCTGAAAGGCCACTAAATGATGATCGCGATATCTCCCATTATAATAGCCACGCATAATCATGTCGTTACCCATAGTACCCATTTGCCGGTAGGGAACATCCCCAAAATTAAAATTACCAAAAACCTGTGCAGCCAGCACATTTTGTTTCCACAAACAAACAAAATGCCTGGCATCAAGGGTATAATTATCAAAAGCCTGCTTGCTTCCCAATACTTTTTGAAAAGTTAAATTTGACAAATCGATATAAGAACCTTTTAGTGGATAATAAATATTATCACGGTTATCATAAGTAATTGCAAAACCCAAACCCAGAACCTGAAAACCATTGATGCCGCTTACTCCGCTTAATTGCGTTATGCTTGCCGGATTATCAAAATCAATCTGATATAATTTATCATATTTTAGTTGTGCCCCCAAATATAGATTTTTTACAAACTGCCGTGTAAGTTTTATGTTAAACCGGTTCTGTTTAAAATTATACAATTCTTTAGTTGTATCTGTTTGCAGGTTTCCAATTCCCCAGTAATATTCATTGAATTTATTGTAAACAAATTCTGCTTTTAAATTGTATTTATTCTCGGCAAAAAAAAGATCAATTGTGGGTCTGATACTAAATTGTTTATTTTGAGTAAACTGGGTATTTAAACGCAGTAACGAAGGCCTGGTGAAGCCATCCTGTTTTGCTTTATATAAAAATCCAAACGACAAGCCCAGTCTCCAGCCTGTTTCGGGCGATACGCCCCAGATGGGTAATACAAATAAATAACTTTTTCTGGGTTTGGCAGAATCGCCTTCAATGAGGCTGTATGTTTTATCAATTAAACGCAGAAGTTTACCTTTCTCCTGAGCAATTGCCTGATGTGCAATTACAGCCTGTACAAAAAAAAAGAAAATATATTTACGCATTAAGGTAATAAACGTCCGTACATTCTCGGGAAGGGGATACTTTCGCGAACATGCGGCAACTTGCACAGCCAGGTTACCAGGCGCTCCAAACCCAAACCAAAACCGGCATGGGGCACGGTTCCATACCTGCGCAAATCGAGGTACCATTCAAATGCCTCCATGGGTAACTCATGTTCTTTTATTTTTTCGATCAATAATTTTTCATCGGTTTCACGTTCACCGCCTCCCACTATTTCGCCATAACCTTCAGGAGCCAACACATCCACTCCTCTTGCAAACCTGCTGTCGGCCGGATCGCGTTTTAAGTAAAATGCCTTCACTGCATGCGGCCAGTTATACACCATAATCGGTACATCAAACAAACGCGTTATTACCGTTTCATCGCTGCCACCAAAATCGTTGCCATACTCAAAATTACGCGCACTGTTTAACCATTGCGGAATGTTTCTTTCCTGTTCTTCACAGTCAGCCAGCTCCTGCTTTAATTTATCAATCTGTGCCTGGTTAAAACCTATTTCACCTTTCTTCATACCCGGTACTTTTAACTTCTCTTCTCTTTGCAGTATTTCCTCTTTAATTGCCTGCATCCGGGCCTGAACCATTTTCAGTTCTTCTTCTAATGAAGTGATTGCATTTTTACCATTTACATCCTGCTCCCCCTTAATAATTTTAACGGCTTCATCGTATGAGAGGCGTGGAAAGGGTTTGCTGATATTTTTGAGAATACTCGTATCTCTTCCAATTATCACAAGCTCCTTTTCACAATTCTGAAGTACTTCTGTGGTAACGTATCTCAGGAAGTTTTCAATTAAATTCATATTGTCGAAAATATCATAAAACGCCATTTCGGGTTCTATCATCCAAAACTCGCTTAGGTGTCTTCTGGTCTTCGATTTTTCGGCCCTGAAAGTAGGTCCGAATGTATAAATTTTACCCAGACTAAATGCCATGGCTTCCCCGTATAATTGTCCGCTCTGACTCAGGTAGGCAGTATCTCCGTAAAAATCGGTTTCAAACAGGTTGCTGGTTCCTTCGCAGGCATTTCCGGTAAAAAGGGGCGCATCCATTTGTACAAAACCTTCTTCCTGAAAAAATTTATGTATGGCAAAAATAATCTGGTTGCGGATTCTCATAATCGCCCACTGCCGTTGTGTACGCAGCCACAAATGGCGTTTATCCATTAAAAAATCAACTCCATGTTCTTTGTTGGCAATCGGGTATTCAATCGATTCCCCTATTAAAGTTACAGACGTTGCCTGCAATTCAAAGCCGCCCATCTGGCGTTCGTCTTTTATAATTTTTCCGCTAATAGTCAGTGATGATTCAAGGCTCACTTTACGGGCTTCTTCAAACAGGTTCTCCCCCACAGTTTCCAGGCTCACCACGCATTGACACCAGCCTGTACCATCGCGTAAAACAATAAACACCAGGCCTTTGCTTTCGCGCTTGTTGCTGGCCCAACCCATTAAGGTAACATCCTGACCTTCATATTTAGCAAGGTCTTTTATCAAATATTTTTGCACAATAATTAGCTTAATTTTACTTAAAATATTGTGCGAAAATACGGATTTTCAGGTATATTAATTCACCTGCAATTTTTTCATGTATATGCTTTGTCCGGTTTGAACCTTTAACAGGTAGAAGCCTTTTGGTGCCCCAGTCAGATCCAGTTCTTCGGTTTGCAGATTATTGCCTTTTATGCGGGTATGTAATATTTCTTTACCCAGCATATCTAACACCATTATCTGCAAATCTTCTTTTTGTGTGTAGGCCAAACGCACATAAATAATACCATCGCCTGGGTTGGGATAAACCTGTATTAAGTTGTCAATATTTAGTATATCTTTAATGCCAGATGCCGGTATACAGAATATAGTACGTACTGCAGTATCTGATTTATTTCCTGCCATATCCCTAACTACATATTTAATTTTGTAGGGCCCATCACAATCGCAATAATAATTACCGGCTGTATTCTTGGGCATATTGGTTGTTATCAACAGATTTGGCCTCATTTCTGCATCTGTACTAACATCATCCACGAGTTGTACCGGCGCATCGGTGTATTCTTTCCAACATTCCAGGTCCAATTCTGTAATATTCAAAAGGTTCACAACGGGTTTAATTGTATCCGATTTTACTTTTTGTAAATCTTGTTGCTGACCAATAAGGTTAATTGCCGGATCTTTTTTTAATATAAATTTTGAATGCATTGTTGATTGCGCTCTTACATTAAATCCCAATAAACATATCATTAATAATGCTGTTGGATAAATTATAGTTTTCATTCTTTTTTATTAAGTTATTAAATATAGAATTAATTAATAGTACCCGACCTATCCTTACAATCAGTTCACCTGCAATTTTTTCATGTATATGTTCTTTTCGGTTTGAACCTTTAACAGATAAAATCCTTTTGGGACCATATGCAAATCCAGAGTTTCGGTTTGCAGTGTGTTTGCTTTAATCGTTTTGTTGAATAATTCCTTACCCAACATATCTAAAATGGCAATTTCTACATCCTCTTTTTGCAATTCTCTTAATGCAATAAATAGTAAACCATCAACGGGGTTTGGATAAAGGGTCATAAAATCTTCGATCATTAACTCCCCAATGCCGGTATTTATCATATAAACAGATCGTGTTACTGGATCAGACACATTGCCATCTAAATCTTTCACTTTATAATGCAAGGAATATAAGCCTGGTGGGTAGGGAAGTGCCATTTTGATAATAGCCGAATCCGGCCAATTAAAAAATGGTCTCATTTCAGCATCTGTATTAATATCATCCTCCAATAAAACAGGTGCGTCTACGAATAATTTATTATTTGGCCAGGTAATAGTAAACACATTTAATAAATTCACCCATGGTTTTGTCGTATTAATAACTTTAATTAAACGGCTCACCGAATCTTTATTGCCAGATGGATCGATTGCTATATACCATAATAAATAGCTGCCTTTGATATTGGTATTTACAGTTCCTTTTCTGATTACAGTAATGGTTTGTGCAGCCCAGTAATTATCCGTTACATATACCCATGGGTCTATAAAGCCTGAATATAATTCAACCTTAATGGTGTCTGGTCCATTCAGCGTAATAACCGGTGCTTTAAAGTCACCCACATGAACCTGGATACAAGTTGTTGCACAAACATTATTGCTCCCATCTACTGCATCATAACATACCTGATAAAAGCCAAGGGTATTCACATCCACCGAACCCATTTTATAAATGGTAATGGCATTGGGTGGCCAGTAATTATCGGTTGCACTTATTATTTTATATAAGTCAATTGCCATACCCACATGGTGCTTATAAATATTATTGGGTGGTAATACCAATTCCGGTTTGGTGGTATCTCCTACGGTAATATATCTAAAGGCCGAATCGGTGCCAAAAGCATCTGTTACCACATAGGTAACAGTATAATTTCCTAAATGGGCGGTATCAATTGTACTTGTAGCAACTACCAGATTGCTGATATCCGCTCCCAGATTGTTTCTTGCAATAAACCCAGGATCTATGTATTTATGATACACCTCCAGGTAATGATTCTGGGAGCCCATAAGCGTAATAGTTGGTCCGCTTTGGTTCAACACCACAAACACAATTCTTGAAAGCGTATCGCTGGTGTTCCCGTATAAATCGCTAACAAAATAACGTAACAAATTGAATCCTGTTTTGCTGGTATCCACACTGCCAATTACAGTACATTTATTGCTGATATTTCCTTCAATATTATCTATTGCAGTAACTCCGGGATCCATAAAAGGAGCGTGAATATAGGTATTTAATGTTGCTGACCCATTCAAGGTAATTGTAGGTTTAATCAGGTCCATTGGAAAACTGATATTGTAATCTTTAAATACCCCGAGAAAGGTAACACTCGAAACCAGTTGCGTTCCGGCATAGGTAACGCCCACACGCATCCGAGCTTTACCTATAGGTTGCGTATTGCTGATTAATATGCTGTCGGTACGCTGCAAACTAGTTCCGTTCATGTCATTCATCACCAGTTCATTTGTGGAAAAATCACCATCCCGGTTATAATCAATCCACGCTTTTCTGTCCATCGGACTGGATGTACCGGGTCGGGTAATGGTTAAGGCATGTTTTTTCCCCCGGTATAAACTGGCAATCTGTTTTCCCTGAATCCATTCATAACAAGGAGTAATAGCAGTTGTTGCTGTATCAATTCCG